>NZ_AP026867.1:2136428-2776071 GCF_026000115.1 Aureispira anguillae | reverse complement strand
CTTATTTAACTTTATTTCTTTAGTTTTGTATGTAGGCTTTTTTATTGAAAACAAAACTGTTTGGTGATTGAGTGATTATTTTTTATAAATTGTATAGGTTTTGTAAGGTGTTTTTATATAGTAAAGCCCTGTATCTAGATTAGATAAATCTATTGTGTTTTTGATGCGAGAGGGAGCAATTGGTTGGACAAAAGGAGTGATGTCTTTGCCCATTGCATCATAAATTTTGATTGGATGTTGTGTGATGTCATTTCCTTCAAGTGTGACTTGACCATTTGTAGGGTTGGGGTAAAGTTTTAAATTTTTGCCTTTTTTAATACGAATAGCTTTGATGGGAGAATAGAAAATGTTGCCATCAAAATCCGTTTGCAATAGCCTATAATAAGAAACGCCACAATAAGGTGTAGAATCAATGGTGCGATAAGTTGAAAGGGTTGACGAAGTTCCATTCCCTTTAATCGTTGCTAATTGTTCCCAAGAAAAACCATCAAGGGATCGTTCTATCATAAAATAATCATTATTGGTTTCCGTTTCGGTTTGCCAATGTAATACTACAGATTGATTAGATTGCTTTTCAACCGAAAAGTTGATTAATTGGATAGGAAGCAAAATAGGGGAAGATAGCGTTAATCGGAAACCTTCTGTTGCGCTCGTTCCCGTTGTCTTATTGTATAACCAAGTGAAGGAAGTGATGCTATCCATTGTTACTAGCCAATCAGTGCCAGCTCCGTCATTTACTTCTTTGATAACAGCATGATTATCTTGAACAACAGGAGTATTAAGGGCAGGAACAGCAATCCCGTCTATTGTCATCAACCCACCGCTATTGTTAGAGGTCTGTTGGAGGGTAATGTTCTGTTGGTTTGGGTTTGAGATGGTTATTGTTTCACCTGATAGTAAATTTTGAGAATTGCCTAGTTGGATATTGGTAGATCCATTTAGGAATGTAAGGGTGAAGGAACAGTTGGTTCGATCTCGAATAAATATTTTAGCAGGATCAGTTGCATCTATCTTAGGATCTGTTCCTACTATAGTTACGTTTATTCTAGCATCTAATCCAGTGCCTGCTATATTAGTAATGATCTGCCCATCTACGAAAGTAGACCCTAAGGGGAGCCCTGTTTCGGTAACCCAATTGATAAGTTGGGCTTTAGAGGGAACACTTGCCCCTAAAAAGCATAAAATGCAGTAAGAAAAAAGGAAAGAGTTGTACATATAGTAACTTCTAATTAATGATATAATTTTATTGATTAAGCATTAAATAAAAGGGAGGGGATTTTCTATATGAAGGAATTAAAAGGGGAAAGAAGGAATCTAGAATTATCTAATTTGAAGGCATGAATTGTTATAGGGAATGTTAATCTTTTTGTTGTTGATGCCAATGAATGAGATAACCCAATTTATAAAAATCAAATAACTTAAGTTGAGGATGATTAGAGTAAAGGTTGTTTAATATTTTAGACTTAAAAAAACAATATAACATTAAAATGACCTTATGTAA
Source organism: Aureispira anguillae (assembly GCF_026000115.1). Taxonomy (GTDB): domain Bacteria; phylum Bacteroidota; class Bacteroidia; order Chitinophagales; family Saprospiraceae; genus Aureispira; species Aureispira anguillae. Next base: position 2,774,570 of record NZ_AP026867.1, on the reverse strand, counting down.
ATATAACTTTTTTGTTCGAATAAAGAAAGTAAGGAGTTTAATATCTGCGTCCAAATGATGATTTGAATACAGAAAATGTAGATTTTGGATGGCTTGTTCGCTTTTTTTGATAAAAACATGATTTATTTCTATCCCAATATGTTTAAGGGGATTGTCCAAATGAAGGATGGGAATCTGTCTCTTTTTTAGTGCTAAGCCAAATAGGGTATCTTCATGACCATACTGAGTAAGCGTTTCTTCAAATCGGATTTCTTCAAAAATAGGCTTAGGAATCAAAAAATTATTGGTCATGAAAGAACGATAAGGCAATTGTTGCCTTGTAGCAGCAGTACTTTGTTCTCGATTTAGCCCATAAAACCAATGAAAGTAAAGCAGAGGATCATTGGGAGGAGTATTTTGATAACAACGCCCTCCATAAAGTAGCTGATTGGGGGCTAGATGCTGAGTGTAGTTTTGCAAATAATGGGCATCAACAGGCATGGCATCGCAATCCATAAAAAGCAAATAATTGTAACGAGCTTGTGTGGCGAGATAATTCCTAATTTTGGAACGCCCCATATTTTGTTTTAAAACTTGATAACGAACAAAGGGAAGTTGCTGAAGTTCTTGATTAAGTTGGACAAATTGAGCAGAAGAGGCATCTTCTACGCACAAAATTTCAAACGGAATACTCAAACCACTGCCTTGGTCGTGCAATTGATAGACTAGTTTTCGAACATCAAAATTATAGCAAGGGATTAAAATGGAAAGCATGGAGCCTAATTTTAACAAGGTTAGAATAAGATTATAAAGTTAGCCCTCCATCAGAGATAATCTTAGACATACTTTTCTCCTGAATTTTACTTTCAATCCAAACCACCAAATCAAAATTAGGCAAAAAATTGCGTTCAAATTTATCTACACGAACAGCTTGTAATTCTTGTTTGAGCGATTTAAAGGATTCCATAATCTCCTGATTGGTTAACATTCGTAAATACTTTTTTAGGTATTTAAAAATGATCTTTTCACTTTTATAAAGCAACTTACGTTTGTACATCATTCTATAGGTATTTAGCAAGAGCGATTCTAATAGTTGATAGTTGCCCAACTCAAAATGAATGAGTAAATTAAGAATCATTGCACCAGCATAAATATATTGATGTTGTTTGAGTACTTTGTTTGAAAAAACTTGTTCGATCTGATGCCCTGCTTCTTTAGGCATTTGATTGCACAAATAAATTGACGCTCGAATATAATCAATCACCAAACGTCGGAAATCACCAACTTTATCATAGATTCCAACAATTTCGGGGTTGTTGGTTGTTTGGTAATGCAAGGCTGCTTTGTATTGGTAAGAAAGCAAGTAATATTCTAGTTTGAATTCGATCACTCGCTCTTTTATTTTAATAATAAGGTGTGGGTTGTTTTTAACCCGTTCGTGAGACAATAAGCCAACCATTTTTTGGCAATTTCCCCAAGCCTTATCAAATAACAAAGCCTCTAATTGCAAAAACATTAAGTTGTTCAAATCTGTAATATAGTCCTCTATTTTGCTTTTGGGAATTGATTTTAACCCTTCTATTTCGTCTACAAATTCTTGCCAATATTCGGCTGCTTGCTCATAGTTTCCTTCATAGCGATAGATAAAACCATTTAAAAAACGATACATATCCAAAGCATTTTTGGAAGTTGCCAATTGGGAATTTTTGAGCAAAGGATGTTCTTTTAATTGCTGAATCTCTGCCATTTCCTCTTCACTGCGAACAACCTGCTGTTTGTGAGTAATAAAAAGTGTTTTTAGTTGCAAAAATTGGTAAGTGAGATCCGTTTTATATTGTTCTAACAATTGGTATTCTTCCTCCAAGTTACGATCCAAATAGTGTTTGATTTTGGTTAAATTTCGTTGATTCATAAAGGAGCGAGCCTGCGTAGAGAGCCCCGTTATGGCTAAAGGAAAAAGCTCCATTTTTACAGCCGTTTGAACAGCTTTCTCATTTAGTGCATCTGCTTGCTTGTACAAGCCTTTTTTTTGCAATATTTCAGATTGATAAATGAGTTGATTGATTTTTTGATAATCAGAACTTTTTAGATGGTAGAGGTAAAGTGCTTTTAAGATTAGATTGTACAACCTGTTTTTGGCAACATGAAAATTTTTGGCAGGGATTTTATCCTCAAAATCTTTTCGAATTTTATCTTCATTATATTGTTGTTGGCGATCAAATGCATCAAAAAGAGCTAGTTGATTGTCTGTTCCTTTACTGGTAAATGCCTTTGCAACTAGTTTTATATAGCGTTTTTCAGATTGATTAAGAGAGCTGATTAATTGATACAAATCGTCAGAAAACTTCATACAATAACTATAAATAGTGATAAAAAGGATTAGAAGAACCGTACATAATTTGGGATTATTTCTAGGCGAAAAGAAATAATAAATCCAAATGTATACATTTTTGAATTGAACACTAAATTTTTTACTTATGAATTGTAGAGAAGTTAATCAGATGTTCTAAAAAACAATAGAAACCCTTATGAATAGTTTTGCAATATTAGTTCTTATCAAGAATAAAAATGCAGTGGACTAGCCTATGTTGATTTTTTACATCTATTCTAATAATACATGAGCGTAGCTCGTGATTGCTACCTGAGCTTTTAAAGGAGAAAAATGGAGTTGTGTTACAGTAGTAGTGCTAAAAAAATTGCTTAGCGGCGACCTAATATGCTTTTGCAAAAAGTCATATTGAGTGCAAGCATGCGCCTAGGTGAATTAGAAGGCGTTTCTTTAGGGTTGTTTTTAGCTCGTAGAGCCGTATTAACCCAAGTATTAACCTGCATAGGGCGAGGATTATTTTTGATAGGAGCGATGTTCTGAATTTCTAACTGTAGTCGTTTTTTCATGTGTGGAACCATTTTAGGATTTAAAATGCAAGCCTAATTTACTAAAAAAGATGCACTTTGCCAAAAAAAGGTTGTATATCTATGTATTTATAAGTCGATGAAAAACAGAAATACTCCTAAAGTAAAATCATTTTCTTACCACTAGTAAAGAGAAAGAAAGTTTTTTTCTAAGAGTAATTGAGTGGGAACGTAAAATATATTGGGAACTAAAAAGCCGCTTGTTCAAGTGCAATTTTATTTTATATTTGCAGATAAAATCATTAAAATAATCGGTCATGAAGTTAGGAGAACCAAAATTTAGTAGAGACTTTGAGTTGGGAGAGTTGCGTTTGCTTAGGATATTAGTTTGTCTCTTATTTTTAGGAAGAGCTTGGCAAGGAATTTTTTGGGATTTACCATTGAGAACTTTTTTTTGGGATCAGTCTCTATTAGAAGGTGTTGTAACAACATTAACAGGAGATACATGGCAACATTATGTGACCAACGAAAGTATAAACATTGATAAAATCATAAATGTATTGGGTTGCTCTCTTGGTTTTTTCTGGGCGTTTTGTGCTATTTTTGTATTATTGGTCAAGAAAGAATGGAAATTTGGAAAATGGTTAATGTATGCAGGATCTTTATCCTTTTTTTTACTAGCACTGCTATACTTTAAAGATAAATTTTGGCAAGTAGGTCAATTTTTTGAATATGCCACACAGGTTACCGCACCTCTTATCTTTGTTCATGTACTTTATGGCGGAAAAAATACATTTTATTTTAGAAGAGGAGTGAAGTTAATTATTGCTATTACTTTTTTCTGTCATGGTTTGTATGCTTGTGCGTATTATCCACAGCCAGGAATTTGGATACAGTGGTGTATGGATGTATTTGGATTTAGAGACGACCTAACAGCTCGGCAATTTCTGATTTGGATTGGGTGGATCGATTTTGCGGTCGCTATTTTGCTTTTTGTGCCGATTAAAACATTTAGTTGGGTGGCCATTTGGTATTGTATAATTTGGGGGACAATGACTTCTTTTGCTCGTATTGTAGGTAATTTTTATGTCACTATGATCTTTGAATCCTTGCATCAGCATGTTTATGAAACATTATATCGTTTAGTGCATGGAGGTATACCGCTATTTTTGTGGTACTGTTACAGAAGAAAAGGAGCTAATACAGATCCTAGTTTAAAAAATGAGGTTTAAGGTTTATGACAAAAATATATTTGGTGCCTGGTTTAGGGAATGATGTGCGCATTTTTTCCAAATTAATTCCTTTGCTAGAAGGGGAGGGAAAAGAAATTGTGTGCTTAGAACATAAAGAACCCTTAAGCTTAAATGAAACAATTCCAGCCTATGCCAAACGAATGGTTGAGTGCATCCCCAAGACAGCAGAACCGCCTGTTTTAATTGGAATGTCTTTGGGGGGAACCATTGCAACAGAAATGTCCAAATTGATGCCCCTCCAAAAATTGATTCTTATTTCTACTTTTAAACATAAAAGCGAAGTTCCTTTTCTTTTTAAAATAGCCCGAATTTTGCCCCTTCATCTTCTTGTGCCAGCTTGGTTTATTCGGATTGTCATTCCTTTTTTTGCTAGAATTTTAGGGATTTGTAATCGGGAAGATACCCAAACCCTTCGAGCAATGCTTTATGCTTGTACAGCAAGTCATTTTGCGTGGGGAAGGCGTGCAATTGTTGCTTGGGACAACGAAACTTACCCCTCCAATTTTATTCACATCAACGGAACCAAGGACCACATTTTTAACTTAAGACAAGAACAAATTACGCACACCATAAAAAATGGAACGCACAATATGGTAATGGATCGAGCGGCTGAAATTGCTACTATAATTCATAGAGAAGCCTTAGGCTAAACCTTCATCTCATATAATTCTTGTTAGAACTAGTATTTGAAATATAAAATGCGTACCTTTGCAGCATAATAGGGATTATTTCCTTGTTTTTGTCTGTGAGAATGGATGATAAACGATTTTTTAGATTACTAAATAAACGTTTTTTGCAAAAATCACCTTAATTTATTCCTTCCACAGGGCATAGCATTAATCATCAATCAAACCATAAATAAATATGTTGAATCTAATTCTTTTTGGCCCTCCTGGGAGTGGTAAAGGCACCCAAGCAGCTAAATTGGTAGAAAAATACAATCTAGTACACATCTCTACTGGAGATTTGTTTAGAAGAGAGAAAAAAAGCAATAGTGCTATTTGGCAAGAGGCCCAAAGTTATATGGATAATGGAAACTTAGTGCCAGATTCTATAACAATTAGCTTGCTAAGAGCAGAGATGGCAAAAACGCCAGATGCTGTAGGATATATTTTGGATGGTTTTCCTCGTAATATCAATCAGGCAGAAACACTTGATGCTTTCCTAAAAGAAGAAGGAACAGCCGTAAACCTATTGGTAGAGTTGATGGTTGCGGATGAAGAAATTATTCAGCGCCTAGCTAGTAGAGGAAAGATTGAAGGACGAGTTGACGATCAAGATACTGCAATTATTCAAAATCGAATTGACATTTACAAGAGCCAAACTTCACCTGTTGCGAATTATTATGCGCAAGTTGATAAAACAAAGCGTATTGATGGTATTGGTTCTATTGAAGAAATATTTGAACGTATCTGTGCCGTTTTGGATGCAGTTACTGTTTAATTTTATCGTAAAAATAAAATGGAGAATGGAGCATGCTGTTTTGGAGCTCCATTCTTTATTTTTAAGGCTTAATTGTATATGCTAATAGGTGCCATCATTTTCTGGCTCTGTGTGTTTGGGTTGTTTCATTCTTATGTATTATACCCAATCATACTTAAACTTGTAGCTTCCTCAAAAGCTAACAATCAAGAGTTCTATGCGCCTAAGGAGTCACTCCCTCATGTCTCTTTTGTTATGTCATTGTACAATGAAGAGGCTGTTATTCTAGAAAAACTAGAAACCCTATTAACAACGGATTATCCAAGCGATAAGTTTAGTATATACATCGGTTCAGACTGCTCTTCTGATGCAACCAATGCTATGGTTCAGCAATTTATAGAAGGGCACAGTCAATTTCATTTTTTCCCTTTCACTCAGCGCAGAGGCAAGCCTAGTGTCATCAATGACATTATCAGCCAGGCAATTGCAGATTGCCCTTCAACAGAGGAACATATTGTTATTATTTCGGATGCTAATGTAATGTTAGAACCAACAACCGTTTATGAATTGGCGAAACACTTCAAAAACTCGCAAATCGGTTTGGTAGACTCCAATATCAAAAACCCGAAATTAAAAACCTTAACAACAAAGGGAATTGCAGCTTCTGAAAAATCGTATATCTCTAGAGAGGTACACATCAAAAATTTGGAAGGAAGGGCTTGGGGGCGCACCATGGGACCCTTAGGGGGCTGTTATGCGATTCGAGCAGAATTGTTTGAACCTGTGCCTGCTAACTTTTTGGTGGATGATTTTTATATTGCTATGAAAGTTTTTGAGAAAGGAAAACTCGCAATTAATGAGTTGGAGGCGGTTTGTTATGAAGCTGTGCCTAGTGATATTAACGAAGAGTTTCGGCGTAAAACACGTATTTCAGCAGGCAACTTTGCTAATTTAGCAGCTTTTAAACATTTGTTGTGGCCACCTGGATCTATGAGTTTTACCTTTTTGTCACACAAGGTATTGCGCTGGTATGGTCCCTTCTTTATTCTTATCTCTTACCTTTGCTTGATTGCATTAGCCTTTGTTTATCACAACCAATTTTATTTAGTGTTGTTTATTATAGAAACGTTTGGTTTATTTGGCATTCCTTTACTGGATTGGCTGTTCAAAAAAATAAATTTAAACATAGTTATTATACGATATATAACCTATTTTAATGCTATGAATTTGGCATTATTTAATGGATTTTTTAAATACTTAAAAGGAGTTCAAAATGGTATCTGGCAACCTACAAAACGAGACGCCTAAACGCAAACTTGACAACATTGAAGATGCTTTGGCAGAAATCAAAGCAGGCAAAATTATCATTGTTGTAGATGATGAAGATAGAGAAAATGAAGGTGATTTTATTTGCGCGGCGGAGCTAATTACTCCACAACTTATTAACTTCATGGCTACGCATGGTCGAGGACTTATTTGTACCCCCCTGACAGCGCAACGTTGTGATGAGTTGGAACTTCGTCCTATGCAGCAACAAAATACAGCCGTACACGAAACGGCATTTACCATTTCAATTGACTTATTGAACTTTGGTTGTTCTACTGGTATTTCTGCTTACGATCGTGCTACTGGTATTCAAAAATTAACCGACTCAGCTACTGTATCTAGTGATTATGCACGACCTGGGCATATCTTTCCATTGATTGCTAAAGATGGTGGCGTATTGCGCCGTGCAGGGCACACAGAGGCAGCAGTAGATTTGGCAAGATTAGCTGGCTTAAAGCCTGCTGGTGTTTTGGTAGAAATTCTTAACGAAGATGGTACAATGGCTCGTTTGCCTGACTTGTTTGAAATCGCAGACAAACACGATCTAAAAATTATATCTATTGAGGATTTAATCAAGTATCGCTTAGAGAAAGAAACTTTGATAGAGGAGGTGGTACGATTAACTGCTCCTACTGAATATGGAGAGTTTGATGTAATTGGATTTGAGGATAAAACGACAGAAAAAAATCTTTTTGCCTTAACAAAAGGTACTTGGAAGAAAGACGAGCCTATTTTAGTTCGAGTGCATTCCTCTTTTACAACGACAGACGTTTTTGGAGCATTATTAGGAGATTCAGGTTCTCAATTGCATGCTGCCATGAAACAAGTCAATGAAGAAGGAAAAGGAGTGGTGCTTTACATCGAACAAGATGGAGGTGGTGTTGATCTTATGAATAAACTAAAAGCATTCAAAAAACTCCAAGAGGAAGGCTTGAATACTTCTGATGTTAAAACTCGTTTGAGAACAAAAACAGACCAAAGAGAGTACGGTATTGGCGCTCAGGTATTGAGACAGTTAGGCGTTAGCAAATTGCGTTTGATGACCAATAATCCTAAAAAGCGCATTGGCTTGATTGGATATGGTCTTGAAATTGTCGAAAATGTCGCCTTAAACACTACTGGTACATCAACGGAAGCAACAACTAAAGATGAGCAGCCTATTAAAATCTAACATAGGTTTCTTATTGGTATAGTACATTAAATGGTTTTAATTGTAAGAATTAAGCCGCAATGAATCAATTTGGAGATTTGAATTTTTGGTTGTGTGTCTTAATCGCCAAATTTCAAATCATCAAATTGATTTGTTGTATTAGGTAGGTGCAAATAACCCCCCTATGTGTATTTTTGAAGCGCTTATTTCATTTGAGATTTGCATTGATTTATAGTTTAATTAAACCATCTTGAATAGAATACTGTTGTTTTCTATGAAGAGGTATTATCTTGCTAAGCGTTTATGAGAACTAAAAATGGTTTGGTGACGAATCAACCATCGAGTTGGAGTAAATTTTAGTTTAGAACAATATTTTTATTGACTAGTAGTATAAAATTTTAGATGAATCAGTATAAAACTAAGGATATTAAAATGGTTGTCGAAGAAGTAGTCAGAATTAACATGCCAACAGAGTATGGGACGTTTGAACTGGTGGGCTTTGAGGATAAACTAAAGGGTAAAACATTATTTGCCTTGACTAAAGGAACTTGGAACAAAGAAGAACCTATCTTGGTTCGGGTACATTCTTCGTGCATTACTGGAGATATTGTAGGGTCTTTGCGCTGTGATTGTGGTCCTCAACTACAAGCTGCTATGAAACGAGTAGAGGCAGAAGGAAAAGGAGTGATTGTTTATATTGAACAAGAAGGGAGAGGAATTGGCTTTTTGAATAAAATGAAAGCCTACAAACTTCAGGAAGAGGGACTCGATACTGTTGAGGCAAACCTACATTTAGGCTTTGAGGCAGATCAAAGAGAATATATTGCAGCAACTCAAGCATTGCAATTATTAGGCGTTCAAAAATTGCGTTTGATGTCTAACAACCCATTAAAACAAAAAGAATTAGAGAAATATGGTTTGGAGGTAGTAGAAAATGTAACATTGGAAATTGAAGCCAATGAATACAATAATTTTTACTTAAAAACCAAACGAGATAAAATGGGACATATCCTATTTCAGCATGGACTGAAATAATTTTACTCAGCCTATTTTTTATGAGCCAATCTAAAGAGCGGAAAACGTTCCTCATCTTTAGATTGGCTTCATTTTATGGTTACTATTGAGTTTCAAACGAACTCAAAAAGCGATTAAGTTTCCTAAGAACCACACATCAAACAATCGTCTGGATTGTCTAAGCTACAAGAAATTCCTTCTTGTGTATTCGCAGGGTTTTCGGCTTCTGCTTTTACAAATTTTTGTTGATGTTTGGCAGAAAGTGTAAATTTAATAGGATCAACAGCCGCTTTACTTCTAAGGTAATACATACCTGTTTTTAGTCCTTTTTTCCAAGCATAAAAATGCATAGAAGTTAGTTTCGCAAAGGTTGGATTTTCAACAAACAAATTCAAACTCTGTGATTGACAAATAAAGGCTCCTCTATCTGCTGACATATCAATAATATGACGCTGTTTGATCTCGTAAGCTGTTTTGTACAATTCTTTGAGATGATCAGGAATGTCCTTGATGTTCTGAACAGAACCATTGGCAGCCATTAATTGCTCTTTGATTTCTTCAGTCCAAAGCCCTTCTTCGATCAAATCCTTTAGCAAGTGCTTATTGACGATAATGTATTCTCCTGAAAGTGTTCTACGGGTATAAATATTAGAAGTATAAGGCTCGAAACATTCATTATTCCCTAAGATTTGAGAAGTAGACGCTGTTGGCATAGGAGCCAATAATAAACTGTTGCGCATACCGTGCTCTTTGATGTTGGCACGTAGCTTGTCCCAATCCCATTTAGAAGATGGAGCTTGATCCCATAAATCAAACTGCAACAAACCTTGGCTGATTGGTGAGCCTTCGTAAGATTGGTAGGTTCCTTCCTCTTTCGCCAATTCACAAGATTCTGTTACCGCAGCATAATACATGGTTTCAAAAATTGCTCTATTGAGCATTTTTCCCTCTGTGCTATCAAATGGATAACGCATCAAAATTAACGCATCTGCCAAACCTTGAACACCAATTCCGATAGGACGGTGGCGTAGGTTAGAGTTGCGAGCTTCCTCAACTGGATAATAGTTGATGTCAATTACTTTATTGAGGTTGCGAGTGACAATTCGAGTGATTTCATAAAGCTTTTCAAAATCGAATTTGCCATTAATAACAAATTTAGGCAAAGAGATAGAAGCCAAGTTACAAACGGCAACTTCATCTTTAGAAGTATACTCCATAATCTCTGTACAAAGATTACTAGAACGGATAACTCCTAAGTTTTTCTGATTAGATTTGTGGTTGGCGTGATCTTTATAAAGCATATAGGGGGTACCCGTCTCAATTTGAGATTCTAGGATCTTGGTCCACAGTTCACGTGCTTTTATCGTTTTTCTACCTTTACCTTCTGCTTCATATTTTAAGTATAGTTGCTCAAACTCTTCACCATAGGTATTGTATAAGTCAGGGCATTCATTCGGGCACATCAGCGTCCATTCAACATCTTCTTCCACCCGTTTCATAAATAAATCAGAAATCCACATGGCGTAGAATAAGTCTCTAGCACGTTTTTCTTCTTTACCGTGATTTTTCTTTAAATCCAAAAACTCAAAAATATCAGCATGCCAAGGCTCCAAATAAATAGCAAAAGCTCCTTTTCGTTTTCCTCCACCTTGATCTACATAACGAGCTGTATCGTTATAAACTCTCAACATGGGAACAATACCATTAGAGGTACCACCAGTACCTTTGATATAACTTCCTTGGGCACGAACATTGTGAATGCTCAAACCAATACCTCCCGCAGATTGTGATATTTTGGCACAACGAGTCAAGGTTTCAAAAATCCCAGAAATAGAGTCTTCTGTAGCACTCAACAAGAAGCAAGAAGACAACTGTGGTTTGGGCGTTCCTGCATTAAATAGCGTTGGAGTAGCGTGAATAAACCACTTCTCAGACATTAGGCTATAGGTCTGGATAGCTGAAACAATATCCGTTCCATGGATGCCAATAGCAGCACGCATTAACATATATTGAGGACGTTCTACAATTTTTCCGTCCATGCGCAATAGATAAGAACGCTCTAAGGTTTTGAATCCAAAATAATCAAATTCATAATCGTTCTCATGTTTGATTGCAGTATCAAATACTTTGCGGTTTTTCCAAATGATAGCAAAGGTATCGTTAGAAATCAACTGAGCATTTTCTCCTGTTTTAGGATCAATATACTCATGAAGTGCTTTCATGGTTTTAGAGAAAGACTTATTGGAGTTTTTATGGAGATTGGAAACGGAGATACGGGCAGCCAAAATTGCATAATCAGGATGCTGGGTTGCCATTGTAGCAGCAGTCTCTGAGGCTAAGTTGTCAAGAATAGTGGTACTTACACCATCATATAAACCTTGGATAACCTTTTTGCAAATTTCAATGGAGTCTACATAACGTAGATCAAGCCCATTACAAAGGTGTTCAATTCGTCTTTTGATTTTGTCAAAAGATACATCTTCTGTTTGTCCATTTCTTTTTACTACTTGCATTTTCTTTGTTTTAATAAAATGCGCATTAAACGCATTTAGAATGATGGAAGAATTACTAGTATGAATACTAGTGATACTTTAGGGCGCAGAATCTTTTGATTAAGGTCAAAGGATTAGCGAGTGACTACCCTAGAGAACCTAACGATTGCCCCGATAGCCACTTATCAAGTTTTGTGTGTTTTTAGTTTTATTCTAGTGATAAAGTGGGATGAAATTAGAAATCTTCATCCAAAGAAAACGTTTGTTTATCACGGTCGGCCATAACGCCAGCCTTTTGATAATCTCCAACACGTTTTTCAAAGAAGTTTGTTTTTCCTTGCAAAGAAATTAAATCCATCCAAGAAAAGGGGTTAGCAGTCCCATAAACCTTTTCATTGCCTAAAGAGACCAAAAGACGATCTGCAACAAACTCAATGTATTCGGTCATCAATCCAGCATTCATACCAATTAGAGAAACAGGCAAGGCATCTGTTACAAATTCTTTTTCGAATAAAACAGCCTCTGTGATAATATCTTGAACCACTTGTTTGTCCAATTTGTTTTCTAGCATAGAATAAAGCAAACAAGCAAAGTCACAATGCATTCCTTCGTCTCTACTGATCAATTCATTAGAGAAGGTTAAGCCAGGCATTAAACCTCGTTTTTTGAGCCAATAAATTGCACAAAAACTACCAGAGAAGAAGATACCTTCTACAGCAGCAAAGGCAATTAATCGGTGCGCAAAAGAAGGCGCTTCGTCGATCCATTTTAGTGCCCATTTAGCTTTTTTCTGTACGCAAGGCAGGGTATCCATTGCTTTAAAAAGTCTATTTTTTTCTTCAGTGTCTCTGATGTAAGTGTCAATCAGAAGGCTATATGTCTCAGCATGAATATCCTCGATTTGTATTTGTGTCGAGTAAAAAGATCGTGCTTCAGCGATTTGAACATCTTTATAAAAATTTAGGACCAAATTCTCATTAACGATGCCATCACTTGCTGCAAAAAAAGCAAGAACATGTTTGATAAAATGACGCTCATTGTCATTCAATTTATTGTTCCAATCAATAATGTCTGCTTCTAAGTCGATTTCATCTGTTGTCCAAAAACAAGCTAAAGCTTTTTTTCGCATTTCCCACACTGCATCGTGCTGAATTGGGAATAAAACAAAACGATCATCACTCTCCGTAAGAATTAATTCTTTATTATTCATTTAGTTTAAAACAATTTGTTGTGGATAAGTTTAGTGAAAAGATGTATTTTGGTGTGTTAATAGAACCTATCTAACTCGTTCTTATCCGTGTTAATTTTTATGCTATTCAAAGTTAGAGTTTTTATTCCAAATGCACAAATAATCTTTGTGAGTAAATGCATTTTGTGGTTTGTTATTGATTGAAAGTCAATGGTTTGTGGTTTAATATATTAAATTAAAGAAATCATGGAGCGTAAATTGAACTTATTAACAGCTTTTTTGTGAATAACTGACTTGCACAGCCTAAAAAGCTAGATTTTGAGCATTTTAAAAGCATTATTCTCTTTTTTTGTTTATGCAAAAAAAATCAGAAATAAACAAATTTGTTTGATGTTTTTTGAAAACTTTTTTTTGTAAAGAAAATCTTATTGTTTTAAAATGTGGATAACTTTTTATTTTGCGATTTTTTATACCCCAAATGAGGGATAAAGTTCTTTAGGATTAGAGAAAAAATGGTGTTTTGATAGTACAAAACACCCTAAAATTTTATTGCATAGCAATCGTATACCAGAGTTGCAGACCAATTTCTAGGCAATTTTCGTCTATATCAAAATAAGGATTGTGCAACATTGCAGTGATTCCTTTTTCTTCGTTGCGGCAACCCAGAAAGATAAAGCAAGCTGGGATTTGTTGAGAATAATACCCAAAGTCTTCTCCTGCCATAGATGGAGGATATGGAAATAAGGTATTGTCTTTAGGAAGTAATTGAGCAATTTTTTGAGCAACAATGGGATCATTATAAGTAATGGTATGCCCGTTAATATAATTGAAGGTGAATGCTGCACCATGAGCTTGACAAGTATGCTCCAGAAGCTTGTATAGGCGTTGTTTTACTTTAGTTTTAGTAGCCATTGATAAGGTGCGGATAGAAGCAGTTAGTTTGACGGTTTCGGGAATGATATTATGAGCAGTTCCTGCCTCTATGATCGTAAAAGAGATAACGGCGGCTTCTAGTGCAGGGGTATTTCTAGAAACAATAGTTTGGACAGCATTGATGTATTGAGCTGCAATTATAATGGGGTCAATGGTTATGTGTGGGTAGGCAGCATGCCCTCCTTTGCCTTTGATTTGAATTTCCAAAATATCAGGTTGCCCCATTGCGGGACCTTCGCAAATGCCAATTTTTCCAGTTTCGATGGTCGGCCAAACATGCTGCCCATATATTTCGTCTACACCATTCAGCACTCCATCTTCTATCATAGGAATCGCTCCACCAGGTACATTTTCTTCATCGGGCTGAAAGATAAACCGAATGTTGTGCTTGAGTTGTGCTTTGTTTTTTACGATCCATTTGGCTGCGCCCAACAACATAGCCGTATGAGCATCGTGTCCACACATATGCGAAACACCATCTATGGTAGACTGAAATTCTTTATTTCCTAATTCTTGAATGGGCAAGGCATCCATATCGGCACGTAAAGCGATTCGTTTGTTGGCATTAGGAACATTTAGATCTGCATACAAGCCATTTTTGCCAATGTTAGCATGTACTTCGAGACCTAATGCTTGGAGTTCTTGGGCTACCAGTTTTACCGTTTGGTGAACTTCTGCACCAAGTTCTGGATATTGATGGATATGTCTGCGTATTTGAATAGTTTCTTGAATAATATTTGTAGGTATTAACATGATTTGAGATATTGCGTGCTTGTAAATTTTGAAATGAAAAATTCAAGGTAATAGATTCTTAATACTCCGTTAATTTTTTGATTTTTACAAAAAAAAGCAAAAAAACATCTTGTATTCGATTGATTATTACATGAGCTAGCAAAGCTAGGTTATTAAACAACTAATGTTTTGAGTGGTAAAATCACATCATTTTGATAATCAGTAGAATACGATTTTTAAACGGAGTAATGAGATTCTGACTTTATGCTTGTTATTGAAGTTATAGGCAGAATACTTGATGGATAAAGATGATAATAAATTAAGATGAATTTAGAAAAAATATACCAGGAACGTTTGGATAATTTTGTTGTTCAACAAAAAGAGAAGGCTCAAAGAATGTGGCAGATTGGCAATGTTCGGGTAGGTTTATTTGTGCTAATGGTTTATCTATTGGTGAAGTTTTTTGGATCAGAGTTTCAGGATATGTATTGGTGGTGGGGCTTTTTAGCAACCTTACCAATTTTTATCTTTTTTGTGCGTTTGCACCAGCGTCATTTTGATGAGAAGCGGAGAATTGATGAATTGGTTATTATCAACCAAAAAGAATTAGACATCGTACAGAATAACCGACCACAATTTGACGGTGGCAAAGAATACGATGACCCAATGCATGACTATTGTTCGGATTTGGATCTATTTGGACCTTCGGGAATTTTTGCTTTTCTAAATAGAACCTCAACATCTAAAGGGAAACAGCGTTTGGCAAATTTATTAAAAGCTCCTTTGGAAGAGCCAACACAAATTTATCAACAACAAAAAGCCGTTCAGGTTCTAGCGCCCAAAATTGATTTTCGCCAAGAATTTATGGCAAATGGGAGGATTACAGAAGATACCTTAGAAGATATTAGTTATTTGAAAGAATGGGCAGAAGCACCTATGGCTTTTTTGAATGCTCCTTTTTGGAGAATCATTCGAGTATTGATGCCACTAATTGCGCTCAGTGCATTGGGCTACTTTATCGTAAGCCTAAACCACGTACCCTTACTGATTGTTGGGCTTTTTAATTTTGGTTTGCTGGGAATCAAAAGCAAATATGTAGGGAAGGAACATACGGCAATAGGACAACGGCAGGAAATCCTGAAAATGTATGTGTCTTTATTAAATCTAGCTAATCAGCAAGAATTTGAAGATTCAGCGGTGCTAAATGAAATAAAAGAAGTTGCCGAAGCTGCCCAATCAGGATTTGGGCGCTTGTCTACCATTGTCAATTATTTTGATCAACGTTTGAACATCTTTGTGGGCTTGGGGCTCAACTTGCTCATTTTATATGATGTACATTGTTTGTTTGCATTAGAAGGCTGGAAACAAAAACACAAAGCTTTTTTGACCAATTGGCTAGAAAGTGTTGCTGCATTAGATACCTTGGTTAGTTTGGCTACTTTTAACTATAATAATCCAGAACTTAATTTTCCTCAGTTAGAAAAAACTGACGAGCTTTTTATTGAAGCTTCTGCCTTGGGGCATCCTTTAATCCCTAGAGCTGAAAGAGTTTGTAACGATACAAAACTAGGAGCTCAACATCGGGTTTTTGTGGTTACAGGTTCTAATATGGCAGGAAAGAGTACCTTTTTGCGTTGTGTGGCTATTAATTTGCTGTTGGCAAAGTGTGGCGCTCCTGTTTGTGCCACTAAATTTAGGTGTTCAATAATGGATATTATGACCTCCATGCGAGTGCAAGACTCTATAAGCCAACAAACTTCTTATTTTCAAGCAGAATTATTGCGCTTGCAGTATATCATTAATACGCTAAAAAAAGGAAAACCTTCTTTTATTATTTTAGATGAAATATTAAAGGGAACCAACTCAGAAGATAAGCTTTTGGGCTCACAGCTTTTGGTGCGTCACTTTATCGAATTTAATTGTTTGGCAATGGTGGCTACACACGATTTGGAACTAGGGAATATGCAGGATGAGTTGCCCACTAAAGTTGAAAATCTTTGTTTTGAGAGCATCATTGAGAACGAAGAGTTGAGTTTTGATTATCAACTAAACCGAGGAATTGCTAAAAACAAAAATGCGACCTTTTTAATGCGTAAAATGGAAATTATTCCTCGATCTTTTTTTAAGCCAGAATAAATGAACGACTAGATCACAATACGATTTAATAAACTTTTGATTTTCTTAGCCTAAACAACTTTTAGAAGCTATTTTATTTTGTTATATTCGGGCTTAATCCGATCATAGAAACGCTTTCAACACATTAGAAGATAAAAATATGCCAATACAAATTCTTGAACCCCAACAAAAAGCACTTGAAATTAATTTAGATAGCAATATTTATGGCTCTTTTGCCGAGATTGGTGCGGGGCAGGAAGTTGCTCAATATTTCTTTAAAGCTGGCGCTTCTTCAGGAACAATTGCCAAAACTATTTCTGCTTACGACAAAGTGGTAAGTGACGATATTTATGGTGTTGAAAAATTGGGTCGTTATGTCTGTGAATCTAGATTGTATAAAATGTTGGATCACGAGTATGATTTGATGTTGGATCGCTTGAGTGCCGAACGGCCAGAATGCCGCCTATTTGCTTTTGCAGATACAGTAGAAACCATCAATTATCACAAAACAAATAAAGGACAAGGGTGGGTAGGCATTCGTTTTCAACTCCATCCTCAAGGTGAGCCCAATGATATTGTTTTGCATATTGAGTTATTGGATAATGATATTGCCTTACAACAGCAAGCCATAGGTATGTTGGGGGTCAATTTAATTTATGCCTGCTATTATTACTATGGCGATTATACCAAACTCTTAGCTTCTTTATTAGAGGGGATTCAAAACCGAATAAAGATCGATATGATGAGGATTAATGGCCCTCAATTTTTGAACGTTGATAATCGATTGGTCACCTTGGAACTCGTCAAGCGAAATATGACGGACGTTGCCATGTTTGATGCCAAGGGAATTCCTATGCATCCTTCGGAGTTTATGTACAAACATAATGCACTAGTGGTAAGAGGAAGCTTTAGACCTGCAAGTCTTAGAACACTAGATCGTTTACGATCGGCAGAAAAACAGTTTAGTTTAGAAGAGGATTTATCCCCAAGAGGTACGCATACCTTAGCCGAAATTACCTTAAAAGATTTGCGTAGAGATACAGGAAAAGTAGATGAACAGGATTATCTAGATCGGGTTACTTTGTTGAACCATTTGGGGCAGAATGTAATGATTACCAATTGTGACCAGTACAAACGCTTGATTAATTACTTGGCAGATTATCGGGTCGCAAAATTGGGTATCGTCATTAGTGCAAGGGGCTTACTTGATATTGTCAATAGCAAATATTATAGAAATAGGGACGGGCGCTTAATTGCATCTTATGGCGAGATTTTTACTAGAAATGTTCGAGCTTATGTTTATCCTGCACCAAGCGAAGGAGGAGGTGAGTTGATGACTTGCCGAAATTTGCCAATTCCAAGTGGCATTCGTTATTTGTACAAGCATATTGTAGAAAATAGACATGTAGTGGATATTGAAGGGTTTGATGAAAGTTTGTTGCACATTTATTCTATGAAAGTCTTGCAAATGTTGAGAAAAGACGAAAATGGTTGGGACAAATTGGTTTCACCTAAAGTTGCCAAGTACATTCGAGAAAAACACCTCTTTGGTTTTCCTGGCCCCAATATGGATTTTGAATATTAAACGTTACGGAACCAATTCCTTATTGATTAAGGAGCTTACTTTTTCGGCTTGGTTAAAAACCATTAGATGGCTGCCACCTTCAATTAACAATACGGGTTCTTCTAATCTTTTGTAGGAGAAAGTTTTGTCTTTTGTGCCATGCAAGTGGACAATAGGAACGCTAATCTGTTGAGGAGCCCAAGCGCAAATTTTAGAAGTTGCCCATCTGAAATAATAACTACTGTGTTGAGCAGCCGCATTCAGAAACAATTCTTGTGCTTCTGGACTAGTATAACCGTGTTTTTTACCCCAAGATTTGAAAGAACCAATGACCATTTTTTGCGTAACCAGTCGATGAAAAGGAAAGGCTCGCATCCAAAAATTCATACCTGCTCCTTTTTCTTTTTTTGTTTTGATGCTAGAAATTAAAATGACTTTTTTGGTAGGGACTAACGTTGAAATTTCTTGCATTAGCACTCCGCCAAAGGAATGACCAATTAGAATTAATGAATCGTTGGTAGACGGAATACCTGAGGCCATTCGTTGTGCGTAAGCGGCTAGGGTTTCTTTTTTCTGGGGCTCTAACCAATGCAAATGATGAATCTCATCTGCTTTGAGTTCTAGTCGTTTGAATACGGCAGGATCTAAGCCCAAGCCTGAGAGCAAATAAACAATTACTTTATTGGAATCTTGCGACATAGTTATCTTATGATTTATAAAAGTTAACTTACTATTATTGTGTGTTGTTCCGTATAAAGTAAGACTACTTATAATGGTAATAAAAAATAAGACGAATTTAGACATAAAATTATAGAATCAAACCAATGAAGATAGAAATCGTTGAATATAGCCCTTATTGGAAGCTAACTTACCAAAAGGAAGAACAGCGCATTTTAGCGGCATTAAAGATAGCAAATATCGCTACAAAAATAGCGCATATAGGGAGTACTTCGATTCCTCAATTAGCCGCTAAGCCTATTGTGGATATTATGTTGGGACTAAGGACAGAGGAAGCATTAGAAGACTGTATTGCTGTGTTTCAACAACTCGGTTATATTTATGTTTCTAAATATAATGATATAATGCCTTTTCGGCGTTTTTTTATTCGAGTAAAATCTAAAAATCCTCTAGTAAAGTGGACCAATAAAGAAATAGCTTCTGATGATCTTATGCCTTCAGATAGAACTTTTAAGCGGCTGTTTAATGTACATGTTGTGCAAGAAAATACGTTGTTTTATAGGCGTCATCTGGCTTTTAGAAATCATCTGAGAAAAAATGCAACGGACAGAAAAGCCTACGAAGCGTTAAAACTGCATTTGGCTGGTTTGGATTGGGAATCCGTCAACGATTATGCCCAAGCAAAATCAACGTTTATCAATGGAATAATGGAGGATTTAGGGTTCGAAAACGATGATTTAAGAACTCTCTAAAAAGAGTTGAGGAAGTTGAATTTATTTGCTAGTTTTGTATTTTTTGAGAATATATGAGTTAAATGCCTGAATTGTTTTTAAATAAAACACAAATCAACGAATAACATTACTCTATGAAAAAATCAATAGGGTATTACTAATAAAGAAATTATGAACGAAATTGTGGCGAAATCTGAATATGATGTAGTGATTATTGGGGCAGGAGTTTCAGGAATGACAGCAGCGGCTTTATTGAGTCGTACTGGTTTGTCTGTCTGTGTTGTAGAAAAGGAGCCACATGCAGGAGGCTACTTAGCGGGGTTTAGACGCAAGGAATTTCGATTCGATTCTGCAATTCATTGGTTGAATCAGTGTGGCAAAAAAGGAATTGTAACAAGGGTGTTTCAGTTTATAGGAGAGGATAGACCTCAAGCACAGCCTATGAAGCGAATCTATCGAAATAAAACGGAAAAATTCGATTATGTATTAACTGATAATCCTGATGAATTAAAAGAACAGCTTATTGCTGATTTTCCACATGAAAAGGCTGGAATAGAGCAATTTTTTGATGCTGCTAAAAAAATAGCCCGTACATGGGATTTGCACGCTGAAAATTTTCGAGCAACAGATACCATGTCATGGATGGATAAAATATCAAATGGTCTAAAAAAGCTTTCTTTTATTCGACCTTTGTTTCGTTATATTTGGTATCATGGAGAAGAAGGGGTGCCCAAAGGACTAAACCTCTTTTTTAAAGACCCTGAATTACACCGTTATTGGGCTTCTGAGCATGATCTATTGTCCTGCTTATTGCCAATTGCGTGGGCTTATTTGGGCGATTATCAGTTGCCGCCAGCAGGGGGGAGCCAAGTATTTATCGAATGGTTGGTGCACGTTACAGAGTATTATCGAAATGATATTGTTTATGGGGCAACTGTCCAAGAAATTTTATTAGAAAATGGAATCTGCAAAGGGCTTGTTTTTGAACGAAAGGGAAGCTTGCATAAGGTAAAAAGCAAACAGGTGATTGCTGCTTGTGATGTAGAAATGTTGTATGAAAAATTACTCCCCAAAGAGAGCATTCCTCAAAAGTTAAAAGATAATCTCAAATCAGCAGAATTATACAGTTCTGCGGTTGCCATTTCTATGGCATTGGATTGTCCCACTGAGGATTTAGGATTTGGAGAAGAATTAATTATGATTCAAAAAGAGGGAATTAGTAGAACCGCTCATGACTCTGGTGATCCTCATACTACGGCAATTTCGATTATTCCTCCTAGTTTGAGAGACAAAAGTTTGGCTCCTGATGGCAAAGGGACATTGACCGTCTATTCTGCGGCTCACATCGACTATAAAAACTATTGGGGCTGCACCCTAGATGAAAAGGGCAACTATGTTAGAACCGATGAATATTACCAACTTAAAGAGGAGTTCGCAGCTATTATCATTGATAGAATAGAGGAACGTTTAGGGGTAGACCTAAAAAGCCATATTTTATTTTTGGATGTTGCTTCTCCCATCACTCATTGGAGGTATAGCTACAATCGTGGAGGCTCTATCATGGGAGCTCGTCCTGGTCGTGCCAATATGGAGGCAAAAATTGCCCATTATAAAACCCCCGTTAAGAATTTGCTTTTGGGAGGGCATTGGGCTGATTTGGGAGGAGGCGTACCAATTGCTGTAAAATCTGCGGCTAATGCTGCGCTAATTGTTATGAAGGAGCAAAAGCCAAAGGCTTTTGAAGCCTTTGCTAAATATGCAGATGGCAAGATTAACCAAAAGGAAGCACATAAAACAGGTTTTTTTGAAGCTTACGATAATTCTTGGGTGCAAAAACGTACCCCAGCAGAAACAGAACGTACAAAAAGAAAATGATTAGACTTAGAACGTTAACCTTAAAGGATTTAGAAGCCTATCAATACTGGCAATTACCACATCATAAATACCATACACTAAATGGCCCTTATTTTGTGAAAGAATCTGCTGTGGAGGTGGAGGTTCGAATGACTCAATTAAGAGAAGCTTTGTTAAATGGAACGAATATAGCCCATAAAAAAATTATATCAAATGAATTTGATGCAGTGATTGGCGAAGTAAGTTGGTATTGGAAATCCCAAGAAACGTTTTGGTTAGAAATAGGAATCATAATTTTTGATGAGCAATATTGGGGACAGGGGATTGGCTTTAGCGCACTTCGATTGTGGATAGCAGAAATTTTTGCTGAAAAAGAAAATATCGTCCGATTGGGGTTAACAACTTGGTCTGGAAATATTGGGATGATGAAGCTTGCCGAAAAATTAGGCATGAAAAAAGAAGCTGAATATAGAAAAGCTAGAATTGTTGCTGGAAAATACTATGACTCGGTTAGTTATGGCATTTTAAAAAGCGAGTGGTTAGAACAAGAGAAGCATTTATAAATACGGTGGCTTTACCTATTGATAATTTGGAGATAATCCATGTCGTTTTACCTCCAAATTATCAAAGTTAAATGCTTCACAAAATCCGTGAATGCAGCCCCAAAGGCTTAATATTGCACAATAATCCCAAGCGTAGGCACTACAGTACCTCTACTGGCTTCAATGGTTTTAAGTTGGTAGGATTGATTAGGCATTCCAGGATTTTGAATTTGTGGATTTCCATCTGCATCCTCCTCCAGAATTAAAGAAGAAGTACCCGTGACTACCCCAGGAATATTTTGAAGGTCTAAGTATAGATTAAGACTCCATTTGGGGAAAAACCACTTGTAATCAATCCTAAGGTCAATGCTGTAATTGAGCCCTAATCGTTGGCTGTTGAGTTGGTCATAATCTAAAATTCCTTGTCTAAAACGATTCCAATTGCTTACTAAGGCAGATTGCTCTTCGTCATAGGGAGTGTAAGGCAAACCCGTTTGGAAGCGGACATTGGTGCCAACATCTAGTGTTTGTGTTGTTATCGTTCGAGTATTGATTGCTTTTCCTTTGGCCGATCGTTTGGCATTTATTTTTGCTCGAATGTCTTTATTCATAATTTTGAATGTTTTGCCAACAGCCAAGTTGACAATATGGCGACTGTCCCAAGCCGAAGGAATAAATTGCCCCTCTCCATCGGTATATTCTGACCAGCCCAAGGTATAGGCTAATATTCCGTAAAATCCTTTATAGAGTCGTTGTTGTACCAGTAATTCTAATCCATAAGTTCGTCCTTTTCCAGTAGAGGAAATGGGAGCATCGCCAATCACTCCAAAATCTGCCCCGAAATTGGCTAATGAAACCTGCTCATTTAATAAAAATGGATAATTATCGTACAATTTATAATAGGCTTCTAAACTAAATTTGGTACTACTTTTAGTGACATAAGCCAAGCCTCCAACGACATGAAAAGAGCGAGTGTATTGGAGTCGATCTCTATTGACAAACTCACCATCTTCTTGATAGCCTAAGGTGGTATAAGAAGGCAATTGATAATAAAGTCCTGTATTGGCGTTTAAGGTTAGACCTGGTAAAATAGCAAAAGAAGCCGAGAATCTTGGTGAAACTTGATTGAGAGGATTGAGCATATTTTGGTTGTAATCATTGCCGTCCATGCGAACTCCTGTTGACAAGACCAGCCGATCAGAGATTAGCTTTTTGCTAAGTTGAGCGAACAAACCATATTTATTAAGGCTTAGTTTGGTTCTAATCTCTTGATAGTTGGTGGCATTAATTTTAGTTAGATTGGTGTAACGAGCATATTCATAACCAAAACCATAATTAAGGATAAAGCCTTTGGGAAGGTTTACCTTATGTTCTAAACGCAATTTGTTTTCTGCTTCTTGAGAAGTATAATCAATGATTCTTTTTTGGCTTTCGTCATTATCAAGGTGTTTGTAAATGTCGTTATTTAGCATACTTCTACTCAAAACAGCCGTAAAGACTCCTTTATCCATATAGTGTTTGTATACGGCTCCAAGCGTATAATTCCATTGAAAATAAACAGGAAGACGTGCCAATTGGTAGCGTTGTTCTTCGGTTTTATTGGCATTTAGGTTTAATTTAAAACGATCGCAAGCCCCCAAACCCACAACATAAAATTCATTTTTGTTGTCGAATCTTGTTCTAAACTTAAATTGAAAGTCATTATAAATCGGCAAAAATGGCAAATCTAATGCTTGAAATAAAAATTGAAGATAAGATTGACGAATGGAAAATAGGAAAGTGGTCTTTTTGCCAATGGGACCTTCGAGTGTAGCCGCCAAATCGCTAGAACCTACTGTAGCGGTGAAACCTAGACGATCGTCACGACCATTTTTTTGTTTAAAATTAAAAACAGAACTCATTGAGTTGCCTCGATTGGCAGGAAATGCACTGCTATAAAAATCTACTTCTCGAATAAAATCAACATTAATTAGACCATTAGGGCCACCAGAAGATCCTTGAGTTGCAAAATGATTAATATTGGGGATTTCAATATCATCTAAATAAAATCTATTTTCACTAGGGCCTCCTCCTCTAATTAATAAATCATTTCTAAAACTAGAAGCACTGGTAACACCTGGTAAAGAACGGACAACTTTTGAAATATCACGATTGCCTCCAGGGTTGCGTTGAATTTCTGCGGTTCCAATTGTTTGTAAAGATAGTGGTGCATCTGCTGGCTGCTTAAATGGAGAAGCTTTTACAACTACTTCTTTTATGTTTTCTTTATCTTCCTCTAACAAAAAATCAATGTTGGCAGGTTTAGAGTTGGTTACTTGAATTTCCCTTTTTGCAGCTGTTTTAAACCCTAGAAAGCTTGCAGAGAGATTGTATAAACCTGGCTCTAGACTCGTTAATTTATAGTTGCCATCAATATCCGTAACAACACCTATACTTGTACCGTCTATGATTACATTGGCGAATGGAACAGGTTGGTTGTTGCTTGCTTCAACTACTTTTCCTTTTATAATCCCTGTTTGCGCTTTGATAAAGTACGGAATTATAACAAAAGTGATTAAAATAATATATTTTTGTACAAAGTTGGAATTCATTTTTCTATTTTATTGTTGTAATTAATAGATATTTTGTTGTTATAACATAGTATTTTGAAATAAGTTTAAATAGTTAGCTATTTTTGACGAATTCTTACTCGATAAAGTTCTATTTAAGTAGATAACTTCTTATAAATAAAAGGTTTGCCAAATATGAAATATAAATTGCTTACAGAATTATTGCCTTATTTAGATCAGTTTGAAAAAAAAAATAAGCAAAAAGAAACAAATATTAATGATTTTTTGATATGGATGAATGGAGCGCCTAAGCTAGAGCAGCAAGCTCCCCAAAAGTCCTTAAAATCTATTCCATTGCAGGGAGGAATTAATGCTCAAATTTGCCAATTAATATCCTTGTTGCACAAGTATGTTCGTTTTTATTACAGAAAAGGCTTTAAGGAGTCTTATATACAGACGACAGAAGATTTTGGGTTTTTAGCAACCCTAGCGACGGTGGGAGACTTAAGAAAGAATGAGTTGATCCAAAAAAATACAAGTGAGTTTACATCGGGGATGGAAGTCATTCGGCGTTTGGAACGCAACGAATTAATTGAGACATTTTTGGACGAGAATGATAAGCGTGCTAGACGAGTTCGGATCACAGACAAAGGACGAGGAGCTTTTTTACAAGCTTTGCCAATTTTGCAAAAAATAGGAACAATTGCGACGGGGCAATTAACAGATTTAGAAAAGCAGCAATTGGTAGATTTATTGAATAAGTTGAATTATTTTCATAATCCCATCTTTCATGAAGAGAAGGAAGCTAACTTAGTAAATATTATAGAAGATTATGTTCAATAGGAATATTTATTTGTTGGGATTTATGGGCTCTGGAAAATCTTACTGGGGGCAAAAATTGGCAAATGATTTAGGGTGGCAATTTTTAGATTTAGATGCCAAAATAGAGGCACAAGAAGGTTGTTCCATTCGGCAAATATTTGAAGCTAGAGGGGAGGAATACTTTAGAAGCTTGGAATCAGCAAGCTTAAGAGAGACCGCAAGCATCAAAGAACCAACCATTATTGCATTGGGAGGTGGAACCCCTTGTTTTGGAGACAATATGTCTTGGATTTTGAATAATGGAATAAGTATTTTCTTAAATCCATCTCAATCGACCTTATTACAACGACTTCAGAAGGAAACCGATCAACGTCCTTTACTGATGGGAATGTCAAAAGAACGTTTGGCGCAATTTATTGCAAAAAAACTAGAAGAGCGCACTTTTTTTTATAAGCAAGCTAATTATATTATTGAAGAAAATGATCCTATCATTTCTAAAATCAAAGTTATGATTCAACAAAAGCCACTTTTATTATTGCATGGTGCTTTAGGTAGCAAAGATCAGTTGAAACCTATGGAAGAAGAATTAAAGAGCAAGGGGGCTGATGTTAGGGTACTCAATTTTACAGGACACGGTGGGCGTGCATCGAATGGGCATCCTTTTTCAATTGACTTATTTACCCAAGATGTAGTGAATTATATGGCTGAACAAGAGCTAGAACAGGTCGATATTTTTGGCTATTCTATGGGAGGCTATGTTGCTTTGAATTTAGCCAAATTGTACCCTGATAAGGTCGGTAAAATTATAACTTTAGCTACTAAATTTGATTGGTCGCCAGCAACAGCAGCAAAAGAAATTAAAATGCTTGATCCTTCTATTATTGAAGCCAAAGTGCCTGCTTTTGCCCAATTATTAGCCAAGCGACATGCTCCTCAAGATTGGAAAGAACACCTAAAATTAACCGCAGATTTAATGATAAACTTAGGTGCAGGAGCTGGGCTTTCTACAGACGATTTTTTATCTATTAATCAAGAAGCAATTATTAGTGTAGGGAGAAAGGACAAGATGGTTAGTGAAGAAGAAACAACAAGGATTGCGGATGCTTTACCCAATGGGCGGTTGAAAGTTTTTGATGATTTTCCTCATCCAATTGAAAAAATAGACCTTGACTTAATGGTGAAAACAATAGCTGCATTGGTAGAAGAAAAGGAAAAATAAAAGAATAGATATTACTCTACAACCCAAGCTTTTTTGTTATAGTTTTCTTGTAGGAATTTGAGGTGCTGCTTTAATTCTTCTGGCGAACAAGTGATTTGAACCCCAACTCGATTTAACCCATTTTTGTAAGTAACATCAGGAAGGTAATTGTCTTTTTCTAATTTTTTAGCTAAACGGCGAGCATTTCTTTTTTTGCCAAAAGCACCTAACACAATAACATAATCTTGACTAGGATCTACCTGAGGTATCTCTGGCACTTCTTGTTCTTGAATAGGAGTACTGTCTTGCTCTGTTGCAACCGTATCACTGCTGTTGGTCGCACTAATAGATGGAATCAGAGAAGCTTGTGATTTTTTATTGGGAGCAGTAGTTGTTGTATCCTTATCTTGCGCTATGCTTGTTTCTGTTGGAGCAGAATGAAATAGGGCATTATAGATGTATGGACTAGCCAAAGCAAAAAGAAAAATTGCAGCAACAGCAGCAATCACCCTAGGTTTAGCAACTAAAGCTGTTATAAGAGCAGCAGGTTTACCTTTGGATTGAATGGCAACAGCTTTTTCTTCACTCTTATTTTTGATTAAATAATCTTTACTTCGCAAGATAGGAACACAGGGTATATCTGGCAAACCATAAGCGTCTTTTAAGAAATTGGTATTAAATGGAACAAATTCTAATTTAGAATCTGAGTTGAAATACAATTTACCAATTTTGTTAAAATGAACAATCTTATTATTAAATAAATCAATTTCAATTTGGCGGCTAAATTCTTCTACTTTTGAAGTCGCTTGTTTGTACGTTAAATGTTCTTTTTGAGCAATATGGTTGGCTAATAACCCATCATTATTCACTAATTTGGCATTAAACGACACCGATTTCTGAGGAGGCAACAAACGTTGTTCTACAAAATCGATAGAGGAAGCAGTATAGTTTACTATAAAACCACCAATGGTTGGAATAATAACACAGTCGTTGGAGTAAAGTAACTCTTCTATATGATGGGATAGATCCAAATTAAAAGAAACATTTATCGGTTTAAAATCTATTGAATGGTTATTTCTTCACGAATTATTTTATTGTCGTAAGTATATAACTCTACAAAATAACTACCTCTTTTTAATTTTTCCAAATTTACTTCATAAATAGTATTGATTGGCAGGTCAAAAAGATGATTATCTTCTATAATAATTGTTTTTTCAACTGATTTTAGAACTAGGCGATTCATTTTTCCTCCTAGAGACTCAAAGTCAATGTACAACAATTTTCCTTCTTGGTTGGTGTGAAAAGACCAATTTTCATCCGTCAATTCATTTTCAAAATTAGCCCAATCAATTTCTGATGGAGTAGAATTAGTTGAAGCAGTTGTTGTATGATTATTAGAAATAGAAGCAGTTTGGTTTTGTCCTATAGCAAATTGAAATAAGAAAAGAACAAGTGTAATACAAGTTAAGGCCTTCATTTTTTTTTTTTTAGAAACGTAGCGAGATTTTCTTTTGAGGCAAGTAATCTAAAACACTGGTTTTAAGTTTTTTTTTGTTTAAAACGATTTTGTCAAGATTTACTTTTTATTACTTTTTTGTTTGTTACAGCTATCAATAGTAAGGATTTTTGTAGAAAATACCAAATAAAAAATATGAAATTTCTTTTTTTTAAGACTATGTTATAATTTTAATAACTGTACAGTTAATTATAGAAAATTTAAATACTAGATAAGGTATTAGGTTCGTTAACTATTGGACTATATCTACGTATAATACTTTATAAAGGTTACAAAAAGAAGGAGTTAGTTAAAAAAAACAACTAAAATATTTTCTTGTAATTATTGGATAGTTAAAGTATTACATATTTTTATTATTTATCTTTTTTGTTCGGGCTGTCAATTGCCAATTATTGAATTTTTGCGCTGATTAATGACAACACACTATGTTGTAAAGTACGCCATTCTATGCGCCTAAATATTATTTTTTTGAGCTAACAGTACCTTCAATAACCTTAAGTCTATGCCCATTTACAAACAGTGTTATTTTTATCTTATTTTATGGTTAATAGTTAGTATAACTGGTCCATTAACCGCCCAAATAAAACCTACCCAAAAGCAGGCTGTTGTAACGTTTATTTTTGCCAATCCAATCAATCAAAATCCAGTTGTTGGTAAAAAATTTAGAATAGAAGGGCAAGAAAATAAAAAGCAATTTGACCTAATTACAGATAAAGAAGGCAAGGCCTTTGTCTTGGTGCCTACCAATGATGTTTATGCCATTCATTTAGCAACTTGGCAAAATTTTGCTTCGGTTACGATTCCTAAAGGAGCTTATCAAAGGCATGAAATTCCTGTCCCTTTTTATGAAGCCCCAAAAGACGGAAGCCCTTTATTCGTAGAAATTCCTGTGCATATTCGATTGGTTGACGATAAGGGAAAGGCATCCCACTTAGTAGAAGAGTTGACAATTAGGAGTGGAGCCAATGGGAAAGTATACCAAACAATGACGAATAAAGACGGGATGGCTAATATAAAACTGCCAATTGGCTGTGAGTATATGTTGAACCTTAAGGGGGCACCCAATTATTATAAGTTTGAAATTCCCAATAAACCTTATGCTGCTTGGACAGAGGATGTTTTGTTTGAACGAGTGGAGGGAATGGATAAATATCCTTCTATCAATAAAGCGTTGTTTAATTTTATTTTTTATGACCTAAATGGAAAACTAATAGAGAACGAACGTTTTTGGGTGGTTGCTCAAAAAGATGGAAAAAAATATGAAGGAATAACCAATAAACAAGGAATTGCTCAAATTTTGGTGCCGCTCAATGATGTTTATTCCTTGAATGCAGCCTATAATCTTAATTTTGGGCAACAAAAAATTTTTTTAACCGCAGGAAGTGACATTGTAGTTGAAACCATTATCTATGAATCGGTTACTTCTGAAGAGTGGGGGCATCGACAAAAAAAACAGGCTAGAATTGCTGCTAAGCGAGACTCATTAGCCAAGGTTGAAGAAATCAAACAAATTGCTATGGTAGATTCTCTCAAAGCCCTAAATCTAGAGGACGAATTGATCGAAGAGCTGGTTAGAAGAAATCAACCGATTCCAATCAAGCGAACGTTTAAAATTAGAAAGGCCGTAAAGGCAAAAGCCAAAATAATAGAACAGCAATTAAAGCTAAATCCCAATTATTTTGAAGATAAAAAACAACCTATTTTAGCAACCTTACAGCGGTTTAAGGAGTCATGGAAAGGAAAGGTAGTTGTAACGGATATTACACAAAGTATGAATCCTTATTTAGAGGAGGTTTTAATTTGGCATTTGCTAAATCTAAAGCAAGGAGAACATACCAAATACCTATTTTTTAATGATGGAAATAAAAAAATGGCCAGTGCCAAAAAAATAGGAACTACAGGAGGAATTTATAATTGTGAAGGTGCTTGGGATGAACTGGGCTTGGTCATTAATACAATGCATCTTGCGATCGAAAGTGGTTTGGGAGGAGGAGAACCGCCAGAAAATGATTTGGAGGCTGTCTTGGCTGGAATGGATAAAAAAGAAGACGTAGAAGAACTGGTTTTGATTGCTGATAGCTATAGTCGAGTGCGAGATATGGCCTTGCTTTCGGAAATTAATATTCCTATTCGAATTATCCTTTGTGGTGCCGACGAAACCAATGGTTTTTATCAAGGTCTCAAATCAGATATTAATGAAGAGTACCTTACCATTGCTCATAGAACGAAGGGCTCTATCCATACTTTAAGGCAAGACATATTAAACCTAAGTGAAAAAAAAGAAGGGGAAATTGTTGAAATCGGGGAACATCGTTATATTTTGAGAAATCGGCAATTTATCAAATTATCAAACTAAATTACTACAGTCACCTAGCTTTTTAACGCTCCAATAGTGGTATTTTCTAAATTTTGTTTTGACTTCGTTTTTTTATCCTTAAATTGCAAACTTGTTATAACTCAAATTTATATTCTATTAAATGCAAAAAAAGATTGTTATAGATCCCCTTCTTAAAGAAAAATGCCCCCAATTGACGTTGGGTTGTCTTTCTTGTACAGTGGTTTGGGAAGAAAAATCAACAGCACTTGCTGCTGCTATTCAACAAACCTGTACTGATTTCTCAAAAAAGCTTGAAACTCCTGCTATCAGCAAGATCGCTACCATAGCATCTTCTAGAACAGCTTACAAAGCACTGGGCAAAGACCCCAGTCGTTATCGCTTATCAGCAGAGGCCTTGTTAAGGAGAGTTGTAAAGGGCAAAGGGCTGTATGAAATTAATACCATTGTCGATACGCTCAACCTTATTTCGATTCAAACGGGATACTCTATAGGCGGATATGATTTAGATAAAATTGATGGAGATATTGTATTGGGAATAGGAGAGGAAGGAGAACCCTATCAGGCAATTGGGAGAGGAGATTTAAATATAAGCAATCTTCCTATTTTTAGAGATGCTCAGGGCGCATTTGGTTCCCCCACTAGTGATTCTACTCGAACGATGGTAACTGCTGAAACAACACATTTTTTGATGATCTTTCTTAATTTTGGCAAGCACGATAATTTGCAAGAAGTGTTAGAACGTACAGTTGATTACTACCAGCAATTTACAACCGCTACGAACTTTCAAACGACTATTATCGATTAATGCCCCATGAAACAGTTTTTTTTATTGCTTACAATTTGCTTTACGAGTACTATAACAACCGCTCAATTAAATTTTGCGGAGGGCTTTGGGGGGCAGATTGGTTTATCGTTTAACTTAGGGAGTCATTTTAATCGAATTGGGCTTATTGCCAAGTTGTTTTATCATTATGAACATATTCAAACGAATGTTCAGTTTAGTGCCTATTACAATGCTCGCACCTTTCCTATGGGAATCCCTTCTTGGGAGGGACAACTACGTTTGGGGCTTGTTGCTACTTTTGGCATAAAGGATTCCAGCTATTATAGTCCATTTATCAATGAAGTGAGTAACCAAACTAGTCGCCCTTATTCAATAGGATATAGTTACAATTTTTATTTGGATAACGTCAAAACTTCTCAATTGACAGGAACCTTTGGGTTTGGAATTTATGGATTTAGCTTATTGATGGAAAATGACTTTCTGGCATTTTTGCAAGAGGACAAACACCGAACAGGTGCAATGGGGCTTTATTATAGAATAAAAAATACACAGATAGGACTAGTTAATATTGCTTGGACAGCAGATCCCTATGGACCAAAAAGTAAAACCATGAAGTCAAAGCAATTTCCCGCAAAATATGGCTATCGTTTGATGGATGGAGTATTATATCAAGCCAATAGTGCAGGCGTTTTAGCCGTTCAAGTAGAACAATCATTAGGATACGGGCAATACTTAGGAGCTTCTATAGGTATTGATGCCGATCAAATTAGAAACACATTTCAAAACAAACTGATTCACGATTCGTTTTTATTGACAGATCCTCATATTCCTATGATTGATTTAAATGGTGAACAATACTTATATCAAGAAGGGCAAGAAATACGTCCTGCTCGGTTCTTTTTTCAAATTATAGGAAATAATACAGCATTATATTAGCTTTTTTTTGATAAAAAGATTATATTATTTGGAAAACGTATGTACTGAACCTGATGAAATTCTTGAAAAACTACAATAATCTTTTCTTAAGGAATGTCCTTATTGTATTGGGGACCTTTTATGTCATTGGGGCAATAAATGTACTTTTTTTTATCAAGCAAAGTATCAGTTTTAGCTTTTTTATCTTACCAACTTTTTTAGGTATTTTAATTGCCTTTTTAATCACCAAAAATACCATTCTAAATCAAGAATATTTAAAAGAAAAGGAACGAGTTAGTCTTTCACTAAGAGAAAAAGAAATCTTGCTGAAAGAAGTCCATCATAGAGTTAAAAATAACCTTCAAATTATAACAAGTTTATTGGGGTTGCAGTCTAGTTTTATTCCTGATGAGCATATCAAAGAGTTATTTCAGCATTGCCAATATAGGATTAATTCAATGGCCATTGTTCATGAAATTTTATATCAGGATGATAATTTGGCAACGATTAATCTACAAAATTACCTCGAAAAGCTTTTAGGGTTATTGCTGGATTCTATGAAAGGAAAAGATTGTGATTTTGAATTGAGAATAGAGACCCAAAATATCGAGCTAAATATTGATACTATTATCCCTTTGGGCTTACTGATTAATGAATGTTTTACCAATTCATTAAAATATGGCTACAAAGATAAAAACAAAGGGATCTTATATGTAAAAATCAAGAAGTTGACGCCCCCTAACTTAAGCTTAGAAATTGGCGACTATGGTACTGGTTATTCTCCAACTATAAATTTTAGAACTAGCAATTCCCTTGGGTTAAAAATTATTAAAAATTTATCGATCCAGTTATTGGGAGAAATTAAACGAGACAACTCTAAAAAAGGAACGCACTATAGCATGGATTTTCAACAAATTTGATTGATGCATTATTGAGGGCTTTTGCCTAGTGAGCGATAGGCCCGTCGAAGAAATACAAAGGTCACAATTGTAGACAATATATCAGCAATCGGAAACGCATACCAAATGCCATAGATGCCCCAAAATTTGGGCAGAATATACACCAATGGAATCAAGAAAAAACCTTGTTTGGTTAGCGTTAATAGCAAAGCTGGCATGGCTTTGCCAATGGCTTGATAATAAGAGGAACCAATCAATTGAATTAAGATGAAGGGAGTTGCCATAAAAACAATTGTCATGGCTTCTGGTGTAACGGCTAAAATTTGTTCTTCTGAAGAAAAAATTTGAACAATTGGTGTTCGGAAAAATAGAATTATGGCATAAATAGAAATGGCAATTACACTTCCATAACCAATGGATTTTCGGATGGTTTCTTTGACTCGATCGTATTGGTTGGCTCCAAAATTATAACTAGTGATTGGCAAAAAACCTTGTGTAATGCCTGTAATTGGAAACATACTAAACATCATTACTCGATTGATGATTCCATAAACAGAAATATAAACCTCACTGCCGTAGGTATAAAGCGAATGATTTAGAATAATTGATAGAAGGCTAATAACTCCTTGGCGTGCCAAGGAAACAAAACCTAATGCTGCAATTTCTTTGACGGTAGAAAACTCTAAATGCAGGATTTGGCGTCTGATTTTTAAATCACTTTCGCCTTTGATAAAGAACCACAAGGTATAAAGGGCACTAGCAAAATAGGAAATAATTGTTGCTAAGGCTGCCCCCTCCAAACCCCAGTCTAGTATATAAATAAAAATAGGGTCCAAGATTAGATTTAGAATAGCAGGAAGTAACATTACATTCATTGCTATTTTGGGAAAACCTTGTGCTCGGATTACATGGTTGCTCATCATTGCCCAAGACAAAAAGGGAACTCCTAGTAAAATGATCTTAAAATAGGCTTTGGCGTGGGGCATAATTGCTCCTTGGGCACCAAATAGGAGCAATAATTCTTCCTCAAAAAACAGCCCTACCAAAACAAAAAACAAGGCAATCGCCATCGTTAGCGTAATCTGATTGCCAAAAACTTTTTGAGCATGCGGCTCGTCATTTGCACCCAATGCTCTTGAAATCACAGATGCTCCCCCAATTCCAATTGACATTCCAAAAGAGGCAATTAAAAATGTAATTGGTAGAACAACAGTGATGGCTGCAATGCCCAAAGAGCCTACCCAATGTCCTATAAATATAGTATCTACAATCATATAAATAGACATAACTAAAAAGCCAATTGCAGCAGGAATGCCTTGTTGAGCAATAAGTTTGTCGATTTTTTCGGTACCTAACTCATTGGAATGCATAAATATATAGTGATGTTGGTTATTGTGGATGGTAAAACTATAAAATTATTTCACTTCTTCAACAGAGACTCGCTTTAAATGTTCATTCTAAATGGCTTAGTAAGTTTCTAATTAACAGAAAGAGACAAGCGGAATAATCCGATGCCTCTCTTTGATTGTTTAAACGATGCTATTTTTATGCTTAGTTTAGCTAATTTTATGCTTTTTTAAAAACGTCAAAATGTAGTTTGCTATTTCATGGCCTTTTTCTTCTAGAGCGAAATGCCCTGTGTCTAATAGGTGAATTTCAGCCTTTTCTAAGTCTCTTTTATAGGGATGTGCTCCTTCAGGCGGAAATATATAATCATTTTTTCCCCAGACAATCAAGGTTGGGGGTTGATGCTCTCTAAAATATTGCTGCCATTTGGGGTATAATGGAACATTGGTTCTATAATCATAAAACATGGCGAGCTGAATTTCATTATTCTCTGGTCTGCTCAAGTGTTGTAAATCTAGGTGCCAGTTGTCTGGGCTAATTTTAGAAACATCTTGTACGCCATGTGTGTATTGCCATATTAAGCCGTCTAGAGCATGGAAGGCTTCTAAGGGTTTTCCATTGGCTAAGGTATAATCAGCCCAATATTTTTTGATGGGAACCCAAAAGTCAGCTAAACCTTCTTCATAGGCATTTCCATTTTGAATAATCAAAGACTCAATTCGATCTGGATATTTTGAGGCAATTCTAAACCCGATTGGAGCACCATAATCCATTAGGTATAAACTGTATTGGTTTATCGCTTTTTTTGCTAAAAAATCTTCAATTATAATTGCCATATGCTCAAAGCTATAGTCAAAATCTTTGATTGGAGGTTGTTCACTTCTCCCAAAACCAGGATAATCGGGAGCGAGGATATGATATTGGTTGGCCAACCGATCAATTAAATTGCGAAACATATGGGAGGAGGTAGGATAACCGTGTAACAATACAAGAGTTGGCTTATCGGGATTTCCTGCTTCTCTATAAAATAAATTGATGCCACTTACCTCAATTGTTTGGTGGAGTGTGGCTTGAGTTTGGATAGATGTTGTCATTTTGTTTTATTAAAAAGATGATGATTTAAATTTTCTGTCAGATTCCTTTATTCTAATGTCATTGGCACTCATGTCTCTGACCTGCATTTTCCCTGCCTTATCAAATTCCCAGTGTTCATTTCCATGGGTACGCATCCATTGTCCTGTTTCTGGGTTTTGCCATTCATATTCAAAGCGAACCGAAATTCTATTGTCGGTATAGGACCATAGGTGCTTTTTTAATTTGTAATGTTGTTCTTTTTTCCATTTGTCTGTTAGAAATTCTACAATGGCCGTTCTACCTGTAAAAAACTGCCCTCTATTTCTCCATTGAGAGTCAACGGTGTAAGCCAAAGAAACCTTATGAGGGTCTTTACTGTTCCAAGCATCTTCTGCTGCTTGAACTTTTGCTGTTGCTGTTTCTTTGGTAAAAGGTGGTATTAGATTTTTCATAATTAAATATTGTACAGAGAAGTCTGTTTGTTTTGAGTGAAAAATATATTGTGACATTAAAAAAAAATAGTACAGACAAGTCTGTTCTTTTTTTGACGAAAAAAAATTACACAATTAGAGTAGTAATTTTTTACACGTATTTTTGGCTGTAATAATGGGCCAATTATTATGTTGTATTTGAGAAAGGATGATGGCGCCCTCTATTAATACTAAGATTTCATCACCCAATTTAATAGCTTCCTCTGTGGTATACAGTGCTTCTGTATTTAATAAACCATGGAGCCAAGCACGCAATTCGTTTTTGTGTAATAAAACTTGATCTTTGATTTTTTGTTGGTCTTTGGGCAAATCAATAAAAATATTTTGAAAGCCACAGCCTCTAAAACTAACCTGACTGAGCCAGCTATCTAAATAGTCAAAAGCGGCTAGGATTTTGGCTTTTATGGATTTTTGGTCAGCAATAAAATCAAACAAGTCGCCAAACCACAGGCTATGTCTTCGAATCAAATAGGCAACCGCAATATCTTCTTTTGATCGGAAGTGTTGGTACATACCAGACTTGGAAACGCCAGCTTCTGCAATGATTTGGTTGATTCCTGTTTGATTGTATCCATTGTGATAGAACAGTGTGGAGGCTGTTTCTATAATTCTATTTTTTACACTTGTTTTTTTCATATTGTAAATGTATATAATTTGATTGCAATTAGAACAGACTTGTCTGTTTTTAACTTTTTGTTAACGTTTTAAAGTGAAAGAAAATATAGTATAGTTATATGAGAGGGCTTTTAAGAAAGCTATTAGTTTGTCAAGTATGTGAAATGATGATTGATGGAGGAATGACGGATAGGTATAGTTTTAAACAATTTTAGGATATAAATTGTAGTTTTAGATATCATCAGGTGCATTTCTTGCCACTGGGTTGTAGTCATTACTAGAATCAAAACAATCTAATGCTGTATTAGGGAAAGCTTCAATTAAAGATTTTTTAATACTAGGTTCTGCTTCAAAAATATAAAACCAAATAGAAAAGAAGCCTTTTCCTAAAGCAGCATCACATAATAGATTTATAAAATCTTGACTAT
Organism: Aureispira anguillae; assembly: GCF_026000115.1. Classification (GTDB taxonomy): domain Bacteria; phylum Bacteroidota; class Bacteroidia; order Chitinophagales; family Saprospiraceae; genus Aureispira; species Aureispira anguillae. The sequence continues at coordinate 2,737,767 of NZ_AP026867.1, read as the reverse complement.
GACTGTGAGATCCCCAGTCATCCCATTTTTGTTTCCATAATAGGGCAGAAGTAATCGCTTCAAGGCGATATTTCCACCTAAAGTCACATGCTGTTCTCACATCTGAACTAGTATCTTTGTTAAGACCACATAAATTAATAGTATTAATAGCCTTATCGATTTGCATTAGGGAATGGGATGATGATTTTGTAGTTATATAAGCAGCAGGCTCACCAGTTTTTGTATTGTTGCCTAGATAATGCCCAAAAGCTAGATATGTATTGTGAATATCAGGTAAATAATGCGTTTCAGGAGGACAAGGAGTATTACTTTTTGTTCTGTTACAAGGACCACAAGCTAGAACCAAATTGTCCCAATCAAGATTGCGAGAGGAATCTATGTTTTGTGCTATAACATGCTCTACTTGGGGGCTGTCATAGAGAGCCATTTCGCAGTAAGAACAATACTTTCCAATTCTATCAATAAGATGTTTTCTCCATTGACGATGGTTGCTAACAGTAATAATTTGATCATTATCATCTCTGGGGATGTTTCCTCTTTCTATAGGTCGCATAAAATAATATTTATGAGTTTTATAGGGTTATTTATTGCTTCTTTTTTCTAATCGCTGCATTTTTAAGAATGCCCTCACAGAAGGATCTATAATCTTAAACTCAATCTGATTTAAATGTTCAGAAATAGCATCTAGAGAATGATGTTTTAAGAGGGTTAGATATTCTTTGCTTAATTGTTCTTGTTGATTACTAGATTCACTATGTTCACTGTCTTTTCCCATGATGTGAGTAACAACTTCCCCTAAAGTTAAGTCGCTGGGATTGACATCTGCTATCGAATCCAAATTAATTAATTCATTAGCTTTCAAGCTTTGTACAATTATGGGAGAATGAGTTGTAACAATAAATTGAATATTAGGAAAAGCCTTTTTTAGATCTTTTACAACATGTTCTTGCCATTTGGGATGCAAATGCAAATCAATTTCATCAATTAAGACAATCCCTTTAGATTGTAGAATGGCTTTTTCTTTTAGGTAACCATTTAAAATAATACAGCGGTAGGCTAGTTCTGCAATCATTTGAACAAAAGTAATAATCCCATCACTTTTTAATTCCAAGGGGAGTAAATCAGAGATTTGACTCTTCATTTGAGTACGCAACCACAAACGATCACTAATAAAATCAACGTCTGTAACATAGGGGCAAGCTGTTTTAATCGTTTGAAAGAATGTTTCCTTTGATTCAGAATACTCTTTCCCATTTTTTACTAAGGCATCATAGCTTGTCAACCACTGGGCATATTGATAGGTAGATGAACGCATATCTAGCCAATCGTAGTACCCTTCTTTAAATATTTGACGACCAGTTCTCGCTTTTTGCCGTTTTCTTGCTGATCCAAATACCCTATTCGTTCCAAAATATGCGATTACAGGTAAATCAAGTTCATCTGTTCCCTCTCGTTTCATTTTATTATATTTCACACTCCCTAGATTTCTAATCGCACCAACATCTTCTACAGAAGATGTATTACTACCTCCTTCTTTTAGTATTCTTCTACGCCAAGTAATAGGAGCGTTATTCTCAGGAAATTGTCCTTCTGCTTCAACAATAACAGGGTGATGAAATAATTCGATTTTATTATTAGTCATTCTAACCTCATCCTTAGAAATGTGCCTGTTTTTTGCTAGGGAGTTAGGTATACCCATAAAATAAGCCCCAGCAGCTACTCTAAGTGCATGTAAAATAGTAGATTTCCCAGAACCATTCATTCCAATAATACCTGTAAAATTAGTTGGAAATTCATAATGAGTTTCTTCAATATTTCTAAAATTTTTGAGGTATAACTTGTCTATTTTCATTCGTAGTTTTATATTATATTGAAATAGTAATTTTAGTAATTGAGATTACAGAATTACTAGTACTGCCATTCTAATTTTAAAATTATTCAAATAATTTTTCAATTCATACTTTTTACCTATTAAATGTGTGGAATTAAGTTATCGAAGGTTAACCTTTTCAGAATAAATAATTCAACAATCAATAATTTCTTTCCCTGTTTTATTGAATACTTTATGAGGTTTATAGCTATTAAGCAGATTAAATATAGTCAATATTTTTAGCTCATTTTGTTTAACGGTTTTACTACTTTATGGTTATAAGTAGAAGGGACTAAAGGAATTGATTTACATCACTATTAGGAGCAAAAAGACGCTTTAGATTGGCAAGCATTCGTTCTGCTTAACTACTTCAGTTTATCTTTTAAATAAACGAGAATCTTAAAACAAAATAGGGAACAGGCTGTTATATTCCTAATTAGATGTTTATACATGTATTAAAAGTAAGTTAAATGATAAAGTTCTATCTTTTTTCCCTACTGTTACTCCCACTTATACTATTATTCCCTCTATTTTCTAATGCACAAGGTATCCATTTTGAACAAGGAGATTGGTCGGCGGTAAAAGCCAAGGCCAAAAGTTCTAATTTGCCAATCTTTGTTGATACTTATGCTTCTTGGTGTGAACCTTGTAAGTGGATGAATCATAATGTTTTTTCAAAAGAAGAGGTTGGAGCATTTTTTAACGAACACTATATTAGTTACAAATTGGATGTAGAAGGAGAAGAAGGCGCTAGTTTTGCTGCAAAGTACCAAGTGACAGCCTATCCCACTTTATTATATTTTAATACAGAGGGGGAGCTGGTGCATCGAATTATTGGAGCTTTTGAGGCAGAAGATTTGCTTGATAAAAGCAAGGAGGCTCTATTGCCTGAACATCAAATTTATACCTTGCAAAAAAAATTTAAAGCAGGAGAAAAGCAGCCAAAATTCTTAAAAAAATACGCTCATGCTCTGATGCGTGTTGGAGAAAATTACCAAAAGGTAATTGACGCCTATATTAGTGAAGTGAGCTTAGAAGCATTGATCGAAGAGGCTAATTTTGAGTTCCTAGAGTACTATGTCAATGATTATAAACACGAAGCTTATCTTTATGTGGCAGCCAATAAAGCTGATTTTATTCTTTCGTTGGGAATCGAACGAGTTGAAAATTACTTGGATGCAGCTTTTAAAATTCGATGTTATAAGTTGATTGAGAATAGATCTGATAAATCAACTGTTCGAGCATTTTTACAAGAGGTAAAGCAAATTTTGCCTAATCGTGTTGATTATTTCAAAACTAGGATGGATTTTTATGCCAAAAAGGGAAACGAACGGCAAAGTTATCGCCTAGCTAAAAAGTATGAAAAACATTGCAAGGATTCCCAAAGCCTAAATGCTATTGCTCGTTACATGCTAGATATTTATGGCAAAAGCAAAACACATTTAGAAACTGCCTTAGAGTGGGTAGATCGTGCTATCTTATTGGATGAAAATATTTATACTTTAGAGACTAAAGCAATGATTCTATTGGCGCTAGATCAAAAACAAGCAGCTTTAGAAGTTGCCCAAAAACAATTGATCTTAAGCCAAAAATCAGGAGAGTATTTAGAAGAGACCCAAGCTTTGATTGTAAAAATAAAGGGATAAAAAAAGATTTGAAAAAGTATAAGCCGATAATAGGCAATTCATACTTTTTCAAATCTTTAACTGCTTAAGTTGAGAAATAATTAGACATTAAACATAAACTCTAACAAATCCCCATCTTGAACAACATATTCTTTGCCTTCTTGACGCAAGGTACCTGTTTCTTGAGCACCTTTCCAGCCATTATTGGCAATAAAATCATTATAAGAAACGGTTTTGGACTTGATAAAACCTCGTTCAAAATCAGAGTGAATAACCCCTGCTGCGCCAGGAGCCTTTGTTCCAACGGTAATTGTCCAAGCTCTAACTTCCTTTACACCAGCAGTGAAGTAAGTAATTAAATTCAAGATATTATAACAAGCATGAATCAACTTGTTAACACCTGGTTCTTTTAGTCCCAAATCAGATAAAAATTCCATGCGTTCTTCGTAGGTATCCAATTCGGCAATATCCGCTTCAATAGCAGCACTAACCAATATGATTTCAGCATTTTCATCTTTTACAGCCTCTCTAAAGGCAGCTGTATGTTCGTTTCCGTTTACCACAGAATCTTCATCTACATTACAAACATAGATGATTGGTTTAGCAGTTAGTAATTGTAGTTGACGAACAATAATTTCTGCTTCTTCTGTTTCATAATCATCAAAACTACGAGCAGGTTTTCCATCTTCCAAATGCTGCAATAAATTCTCAAATATAGTGACCAATTTAAGTAGCGCTTTGTCTCCTCCTTTAGCCATTTTCTTTTGCTTCTGAATCTGCTTTTCAATGGTTTCCATATCCTTGAAAATTAGTTCCAAATCAATGGTTTCTTTATCTCGAACAGGATCTACAGCACCATCAACATGGACAATATTGCCATCTTCAAAACAACGAACAACATGTACAATTGCATTTACTTCACGAATATTCCCCAAAAATTGATTTCCTAATCCTTCTCCCTTGCTCGCTCCACGAATCAAACCTGCAATATCTACAATATCAATTGTTGTAGGAACTACCTTTTGAGGGTTGATAATAGCCTCTAATTCGGTCAATCTATTATCAGGAACAGTAATGGTTCCGATATTAGGTTCTTTAGTTGCAAAAGGATAGTTCGCTGCCAAAGCTTTAGCAGAGGAAAGTGCATTGAAAAGCGTTGATTTTCCAACATTAGGAAGCCCAACAATTCCACATTTTAATGCCATGTTATTCTTAATTAATTAAATGTTAGCAATTCTTTTAAGCCAAAAGTTGCTGCAAAAATACAATTATTTGTGGAAGTGCGAAAGCAAAGGTTCTTTTTAGTTGCCTATTTCATTAAATTCGATGAGCTGCTAGTCATAAATCGTCTTTTATTCCATAGATCTCTTTTTGTTTTACTTTCCTTAATCGTAAGGAATGTACCGTTCGTCTGATAAATGGAAGAACTGACCTAAACAAACATTTTATTGTACTAGATATTTTTTAACTTGCAATGGAAGCATTTTGAGACACTTTTTTAGAAAACCAAAAACTTTCTATTGAGCAATTGTTTGTTGAATGCACAGTTGTTTTGTCTTTTTATCCAAACTCTGAGTACAGGACAAAACAATTGGACTTAAATAAAGTAAGGGATTAATGGAACTATTTTTCAGATATTAGATCAAGCTATACCGTTGATGTATTACATCAAGCCTGCTCGATCATTACATTCATACGTTTAGATATCTAGACCCTATTAGGCTGTTATAGGGTCTAGAATCTAAAAGCAAAGCGATCTAGCATCTAAGATCGAAACATAGTTTTAGTTTAAACTGTACTTTATAAGTATCCTTTACCTGTTTTGTCCTGTACTCAGATCCAAACTATTAACCAAAAATAACGCTCAAATTATGATGAATTGGAAACTATGCTTAACAAGCTGCTTGCTTTTAGCTATAACTCAATTATCAGCACAGAATACGCCATTGTGGATGCGCTATTCTGCCATTTCCCCAGATGGGAAAGAAATTGTATTTAGTTACAAAGGTGACTTGTACAAAGTACCCAGTCAAGGGGGAACCGCTAGGGCTCTAACCTTGCACCAAGCACATGATTACAAGCCAGTGTGGTCAAAAGATGGCAAACAAATAGCGTTTGCTTCTAACCGTTATGGCAATTTTGATGTGTATGTAATGTCTGCTGAGGGCGGGAAACCAACTCGTTTAACTTATCATTCTTCCAATGACTATCCCTCTGATTTTACACCCGATAGTAAAGGGGTTTTGTTTAGTTCTTTGCGTTTAGATAATGCTCAAAACAGAATGTTCCCTTCTGGGCGTATGGAAGAATTGTATCAAGTTCCTGTAACAGGGGGACGTGTAACGCAAATTTTGACCATTCCTGCTGACGAAGCCAAGTATTCTAAAGATGGAAAAACAATTGCTTATCACGATAGAAAGGGGTATGAAGATGAGTTTAGAAAGCACCATACTTCTTCGGTAACTCGTGATCTTTGGACTTATAATGTTACCACAAAAAAATACACACAAATTACTACTTTTAATGGTGAAGACAGAAACCCTGTTTTTGCTCCCAACGGAAAAGAATTGTTTTACTTGAGTGAAGCCAGCGGAACATTTAATGTTCATGCTGTAGATCTTAGTAATACGAGCAGTACTCGAAAAGTTACGCAATTAAAAAATCACCCTGTTCGAAATCTTTCGATTTCTAATACTGGGCTGATGTGTTTTAATTACAATGGAGAGATTTACACGCTTACAGATGGAGGAAAACCTAAAAAAGTTGCCATCACTATTATTGCAGATGATCGTTACAATGCAGAACGAACAATTGCTGTGAAGTCGGCGCAAGAAATGGATGTATCTCCTAATGGAAAAGAGATTGTTTTTGTTAATAGAGGGGAAGTGTTTGTTACTTCTGTAGAAAGTGGCATGACCAAAAGAATTACCAATACACCAGAAAGAGAACGCACAGCTAGTTTTAGCCCAGATGGGCGTGCTATCCTATATGCTGCCGAACGAAATGGAAGTTGGAATTTATATCAAACCAAATTAGCTAGGGAAGAAGAGAAGTATTTTTTTAATGCTACGATTTTAAAAGAAGAAGCCATTCTAGAAAGTAAAAACGAAACTTTTCAACCTGCTTTTTCTCCAGATGGAAAAGAAGTTGCATTCTTGGAAGAACGTACCGCATTAAAAGTCATTAATCTCGAATCCAAAAAGGTTAGAGAAATTCTAGCAGGAGACAAAAACTATTCTTATCAAGATGGCGATCAAACTTACTCTTGGTCTCCAGATGGAAAATGGTTTTTAGTGACCTTTTTGCAACCTCAGCAGTGGATTGAAGAGGTGGGCTTAATCAAGGCAGATGGCAAGGAGTCTGTTATTAATTTAACAAGAAGCGGTTATGGGGATTATGCGCCCAAATTTGCTATGAACGGCAAAATGATTATCTGGGCTTCTGGACGTGATGGAATGAAAGCTCAAGCAAGCTGGGGAGGACAGTCTGATATTTATGGTATGTTTCTAACCGAAGAAGGTTGGGATCGTTTTAATCTAACGAAAGAAGAATTTGCATTGTTAAAAGAGCGAGAAAAAGAGGATAAGAAGAAGAAAAAAGAGGACAAAAAAGAAGACAAAGACGAGAAGGAAGATAAAGAGAAGGAAAAAGCGGACAAAGACAAAGAGAAAATTAAGTTAGAACCTATGACCATTGATTTTGATGGAATTTATGATCGTAAAAAACGATTGACAATCCACTCTTCTTCTATCATGGGAGCGATTGTTTCTAAAGAGGGCGAGAAGTTGTATTACATGACTCGTTTTGAAAAAGGATTTGATCTTTGGGAGACTAATTTGAGAACAAGAGAAACAAAAATCTTGATGAAATTAGGTGCTAGAGGTGGCGGAATGGAATTGTCTAAGGATGGAAAATACCTTTTTGTGGTCAATGCAGGGAAAATAGCTCGTATTGAATTGGCAACTAAAAAGAAAAAGTCAATTAACATCCAAGGTGAAATGTTGTTGAAAGAAGGAGAGGAACGTGCCTATTTATTTGAACATGCTTGGAGACAAGTCGTGAAAAAATTCTACAAAGAAGATTTGCACGGCGTGGACTGGGATTTTTACAAAAAAGAATACGCTCGCTTTTTACCCCACATCAACAATGGATTTGATTTTGCTGAAATGATGAGTGAATTATTGGGAGAGTTAAATGCTTCTCATACGGGTTGTCGCTATCGTTCTCCTTATCAAGCAGGTGCTGATGCTACAGCAAGCTTAGGTGTTTTTTATGATGAAACACATACTGGAAAAGGTTTGTTGATTGCTGAAGTCATGAAAAAAGGACCTTTCGATAAAAAAGCTTCTAAAGCAAAAGCTGGGGTAATCATTGAAAAAATTGATGGGGTAGAAATTTTACCTGAAATGAATTTTTATCCTTTACTCAATCGAAAAGCAAGAAAATATACTTTGGTCACTTTGTTCGATCCTGCAACCAACGAACGTTGGGAAGAAACCATTAAACCAATTAGCCGTGGTGCAGAGTTTAATCTTCGTTATAAGCGTTGGGTTGAGAATTGTAGAGCAATTGCCGAAAAAGCTTCTAATGGTCGTATTGGTTATGTGCATGTTCGTGGCATGAATACAGGAAGTTATAAAACAGTTTATGAGGAAGTATTGGGCAGAAATGCTGGTATGGATGCGGTTATTGTTGATACTCGTTTTAATGGTGGCGGCTGGCTGCACGATGATTTGGCGACCTTTTTGAGTGGTAAAATTTATATGAAAGTTCAGCCTCGTGGGCAAGATATTGGTAGAGAACCAATGTTTAAATGGTACAAACCTTCTTGTGTTTTGATGAGCGAAGGCAATTATTCGGATGCGCATATTTTTCCTTATGTTTATAAAGCACTAAATGTAGGTAAATTGATCGGAATGCCTGTGCCTGGAACAGGAACGGCAGTTTGGTGGGAGCGCTTGCCTGGTGGTTATGTATTTGGTATACCACAAGTTGGAATGGTTGGCAATGATGGTGCTTTTATGGAGAACACTCAATTGGAGCCAGACATCAAAGTTGCCAATGATCCTGCTCGAGTTACCAATGGGGAAGACCAGCAAATAGAGGCAGCCGTTAAAGAGTTGTTGCGTCAAGTAGATGGAAAATAATTGGATGCTATAAAAAGATTACTCCGTTCAGAATAATATCAAAAAGCCTTTATAAGAAGTTCTTATAGGGGCTTTTTTTTTGAATGGGAACTGGGTAATCAGAAGTACAGCAAAAAATCCCTTTTAAAAAATTGCAAACTACTTTGGTGTTCTTCCTGAAACATTAAGTCGAATACAAAAACGTATTATTTCTTGATCTTAGGTCAAGTTTTAGATGTAAAAGGCTTACTAAATTTGTGAATCAGAATTAAATGTGAGTACTTGGTAAATGTATTTAGTCACTTAAGTTAAATAATAAAAAGTAGTAAAATGAAAAACATCATTGAAAAATCCTATTTATTAATACTGATATTAATGTTAGGAATTTGTGCTTGTAAGAAAAATAACTTCCATGGTCAGAACGGACAGAACGGACAGAATGGGCAGAACGGGCACAATTGTACGCTTACAGTTGATGGTAATGGGATTTCGTCAACTAAGGCGGTTAACTTATCAAATTTCACGGGGATTGCGAATTACACATCTATCAATATAGAATGTAAACGAGGGAATACTCAAGAAGTTGTCCTCTTTGGTGATGAAAATATTATTCCCTTTGTAAAATTAGAAGTAATAAATGGTCTATTGTCATTTAAATTACAAGATGATATATGTTTAAATAATTTCAATTTGCGTGCAGAAGTTACGGTGCCTACTTTTGATCATTTAGAAATACGAGGCAGCGGTAATTTTAATACATCAACTGCCTTTGTAACCAATCAATTATTATTAGATATACAGGGGAGTGGGAATATGGACCTATTTAGTACATCTACGAATGATTGCACTGCTATTATTGCAGGGTCAGGTAATATTAATATTACAGCCCAAAATACATTAAATCTTACTATCAACGGAAGCGGAAATGTTTACTATAGAGGGAACCCAACTATAACTCAGGCAATTAATGGTTCAGGCAATTTATTTAATGCTAATTAAATTGATGTATAAAATTTATTGTCTCTAAATCAATGAAATTCCTATAATAATTAAGTTGAAGGACAAAAGAGTAGGTTAAAAAATGTAGTTTTAGCGGACTAAGCAAGGCTTTTCAAATGAGTGGTATGTTAATAGCACCAAAGAAAATGCCCAGTTAAGTGGAAAAAAGACGCTCACCACCTGGGCGCAACGCAGCTAACTGATCTCACGAGTACTGCGAGTAATTTATTGTTAGTTATTTTTGTCTTTCAACTTAATTTATAAAAACAAAATGCTATTTTGGCAAACCTATTATAGATCCCTTAGAATTAGTGCTTATTAGATATGAAAGAAAAATCGACCTTTAAATTTGAGATCAAAAACCTTCAAGAATTAATCTCCATTGGGTATCTATCCTTATTGGTTTTTGGCATCATAAGGGAGAGCATTACCTATGGCATTTTGGGAATTAACATCATGTATTATTCTAGTGTACTTGATATTTTATTAAGCCCAATTATCATTTTGACCACGGATTTAGCCATTGCTGTTTTTGTTGTTGTAATTCCCATTTTATTTTATTGGATACTACGTCAAATTGGCAAGTTTCACCATAAGCACAAAACAAAAGAATGGTACAAAAAAAGAATTGATGTAGCGGGAATGGAAGAGAGTTTTGGGAATAAAAATAGCCTGCCAATATTGCTTGTATTTATGACGCATGGCTTGTTGTTGGGGATCTTTTTGAGCGATGCTGTTATAGGAGGATACGCTTTGCAGAAAAAAATAGCCAATAAAGAACAAAAGATGAGCCACCAGATTACATTTATGGATAAGGAAAAGCTAAAGGTTAAGATTATAGGTCAAAATAGTCAATATCTATTTTACATTTTAGACCAACAAACAGAAATTTCTATCTCACCCATTCAGGGAAATATTAAGCGAATCGAACAATTGAAGAAATAAAAATACATTAACCATTGATAAAGGTTAATTTACTTCGCTTTAGAAAAAAAAAGATCTAAAGTCATTCCCTAGAATTGTCATAGTTTTAAAAAAAAGTCGTAGAATTGCCAACGCTAAAGGCTATTATTTCGTTCTTGATAAACATAGGGCACTCGCCCCTCTTAGAAGGAGACCAACTTCTATATTAATGAAATTACTATCAAACCTTTCTAATCAGTATTTTATTGAGATTAACTCTACCTTTTTGAGCTTATTTTACACCACATTAGTTTCCCGTTAGTGTTTAGTAATAAAACATAGGGGGACAACTCTATTCTTCTAAAAAATTAAAAAACTGTTATTTCAATTTAGTTTTAACACTTATGTTAAGAACCATGAACCTAATTGTTGCTGCTATTATTTTATCAATAGTATTGCACTGTTCTTCTTGTAAAAAAGATTTATTAGATAAGCTTGCTTATAATTCCGCAGAATGGGAGGATCGTCCCGAAGGAATTATGTGTTGGCCCGAACCCAAAAACACTACCCTAGAAAATGGAGAGTTGAGTTTTAATGCGAATCATATGCATTGTATTATGATTCAGATGCACCCTGATCATTTCAAAAGAATGAGAAATGAATCTAGATTTGGGCCGTCCATTCAATTAAGAGAGGGCGATGCTGCTAAAGCTGCCGCTTATGAATACTTAAACGAATGTGATGTTGCTTTTCCTTCTTATTATAATTGGTATAAAGCCGATTTAATAATTGATGAGGTCTATTTACCCAAAGTTGGGCTTCGAAAAAAAGGCTTTTTGGGCTCTATCTTTTCGTCTGCTCCTTCTTTGAAAATTAAAATTGACAAATACGAGCAGGGACAGTTTGTTGGTGATGGTGGGTCTTCTTACATTACCCTCAACAACAACTCAGAAGATCCTTCTAGAATTATTCAGTGCTTGATGTATAAGGTGTTTGAATGGGCAAACTATCCTGCTCCTAGATGCAATTTGGCTAATGTAAGTATTAATGATGAGGCATTAGGCGTTTACAGCCACATAGAAGCTATTGATCGTCATTTTTTGCAGCGAAATTTTGGCAACAACTCTGGAGATTTGTACGAAGGACAGCTTACTGATTTTAAGGTGAATTGGCTGCTGAGATGGGAGCCTAAAAATTCTTCTACCGACAAAAATAAAAGGCAACTGCATAAAATTGCTAGAATTATAGAAGGAACCCGAACAAAGGACTTGTTTTACGAGTTAAATAAATATATCAACGTACGAAAATTTATCCGATTTTGGGCTTTGGAAGTATTATTAGGACATATGGACGGTTATACTCGAAATAGCAATAACGTATATATTTATTTTGACCCTAATGATAACGATAGAGCAACTTTTATTCCTTGGGGGATGAATTATTTTGACCCAGAAGAAAGTGACGAGGAGGTTGATATTCGTGAATATGTAACGGCTGAATTGCCAAGACGACTGTCTAGAACTTCTGTGGCAGCTGCTCTTTTTAAGCAAGAAATGGAGTCCTTATTAGAGCATGTTTGGAATGAAAATAAATTGCTCAACCTTATCGATCATTTTAAATTGCAGGTAGAAAGTGGGCAAGAAGATCCTTATTATAGTTATTCTGTACATGAACTAAAAAAGTGGGTGCGGGATAGAAGAGAAATGATAGAAGATGTATGTGAGGAGGGGTTGCCCAGAGGAACGCATATACCTAATGAAGTTTGTCATTTTGAGTAAACTAAAACGGTAACGAAAATAATAGTATAAATGATTGTTTCTAAAAAATGGTTTTTATTTTTTCTATATATATGTTGTTTTAATGCTGTACTTTTTGCCCAAGAGCATAAGCGAAAAAATGACGTTGATGGTAAATTATGGACAGGTCTTTATTTTAAACATAAATTTAATAAACGTTGGAGTATTGGAGTAAAAACAGAAGGTAGATTTAAACTAGTGGAGTTTGACCGCATGCTTCTAGAATTAAGAGGAACTTACAATCCTAAATTTCATGATTTTGTCAAACCGCTTAGTCTTACGATTGGTTGTCGGTATTTTTTTGAAAACGATGAGGATGGAATAGAATTAGATGATAACTATGTTAGGCTTTTTGCTGCCCTAAATTATAAAGTGGAGATTAAGCGATTTATGGTAGAAGGGAGAGTTTTGTATCAGAACCGAGCTGGGCTAGATACCAAAAAGAAAATTGTAAAAAATGACTGGGCACAAGATATTAGGTGCCGAATTAAATTGGCTTATAATTTTAAAAAATGGAAACTAGATCCAGAGCTTTGGTGCGAGATCTTTATACACGATGAGATAGGAGCCTTGGATGGTTTTACCAAGTATCGATTGGGGGCTGGGACAAAGTATAAGTTTAATAAGCAACACGCACTAAGATTAAAATATATTTTTGAACAAGAAGTAAAGTACTACTTCCCTGACACAAGCCATATTATAGCCTTATCTTATATTTATACCAGTGCTAGCAAAAAGAAATCTAAAAGAAAGCCTTCTAATAAAGTTAGATAGCTATGGGTAATATTTTAGCTCCTTGATAGGAGCTAAAATATTAACGTGCAATGATCTAAAAAATTAGGGGAGTTAATGGATAATACTTCGCTGATTAACTGTGTTGCTAGGTTATTCAGGTTTCTAGCGGAGCAATGAATGAAATAAAAACAATTATTTTAAATTAATTCGAAAGGGAAGATTGAGTTTTACTCGTACAGGTTTCCCTTTGTCTTTGCCAGGAGTCCACCTACGTGGCAATTCATTCATAAATTGGATAATGCGTAGGGATTCTTCGCCTATGGGATCTCCTCCTGTATTACGGATAATTTGGGCATTGACAATTGTTCCATGTTCCGTTACAATAAAGTTAATTATACTTATACCACCCATGCCATCTTTTCGAGGAATATCTGAATAGTTAAAGTGGGTATACATATAAGACAACAAGGTTTGGTCAGAACAGCGTTTTTTTTCCATCAGAAGGCTCGTTTCAGACTCACAACCAGGGAATCGTGGCATTTGTTCCACCACAACAAATACTGGTGGTAAATGATCTGTGGTGGTGGCAGTTTCTTCTATATTTTTTATTTCTACGTCTTCGATTTCCTTTTCCTCATCCATTTCCACTTCACAAGTCGTAATGATAGGGGCTTCTTCAATGGGGGGCAAAGGGGCTGCTGTGGTCGTATTTTTCACTTTTTCTAGTTCATAAGCGGCAGGCCACTGCTGTTCAACTTGAGTTCTTATTTGCTGATAAGCTGTAGCGTTTTTGATTCGGTTGTAAAAATTAGACAAACCAAAAAGAACGTCTAGGTGTTCCTTGCTTTCCATGCCAAATTTTTGAACACGACAGGCAATTAATTGCAGCCATAATTCCTCGGCTTGTTTATAATAGAGTGGTTCCAAAGCACAGTTTATATAAGCTGCTTTCCAGTTTTTTAAATAAATCTCAGAAGTGCTACCATAGTACTGGTCGGATAATTTTAGAAGTTGGAATATATTGGAAAATTTGCCCACTTCTATAGACAACTTAAACCACTTATTTTTCCTCAGAAAATCTTGCCCAATAGATGGCTTTTCTTCTAGAACCAGTTGTAACCATGAAGCCAAGTAATAGTCGGAAAGGTAACGATTGATTTGTTTTAGCTGTTCAATAGAATCTTCTTGGATTCGTTTGAGGCTGGGAGCTAATAGTTTTGTTTTTTGTTGCTTTATAAGTTGATGAACTGCTGTTAAAGAATCCTTTGCTGCCGCTATATTTTTTTGATGGTGCAATTGTTGGATCTCTTGGAGCAAAGAAGAAATAGACAAAAAGTCAATGGAATTTAAATACTTTTTTGATTTTTTATTTTCCTCAGTTAGTGTTTTATTGGGTTTGTTTTGAGCTGTAGCGTTTTTATAAAATAAAAAAAAGCAAGTTATAAATAGTATAAATAATTGGTAGCGTTTCATCTATTAATTTATATAGGAACTATTGTAATTTAAATTGTCTGTAATGAGCTTGCGAAAGTAAGGGAGCTATCTTATAAGATGCACCAAAGGCAATTTATGGCGTTTAACTAAAGAAAAGAAACTGCTCATCTCTCAACGTTGAATTGTAAAGAACCTATCTTAGGCTAGGATAGATTCTTTACTCCGATAAAATATTCTCTGCTAAAAATAGAATAAATTTAACATTAAAAAGAATGTTTAATCTTGTTCTCTTCTTGCAATTCGTGATGAGACAGTAAAATAAAGCCAATGCTTTTTTGATCAATGCGCTGACAATGGCTTAATGCTGTTTCTATCGTTTGCATAATTCGATCAAAGCCCCCATTCTCAAACATACGTTTATGATTTTCTTTCTTAAAGTAACCATTTTGTACAATTGCTTCTTTTAGCTCTTGGGTGGTATCAATATTAGGCAATGCAGCAAAATTAAGCTGCTCTAAATCGTCTAGAACGGCATTAAGTTGATCTAAGCCTTTATTAATTTGAGCGCCAAATTCATCAATCTCAAATTGTGAAACATCATCTCTAGATTGAATGTTATGAAGTTCTTGATGGACATAGTTTTTGACATTAATAAGGGTTTTAAAAATATCAATAATCGCTAAATGCTGTTGGTATAAATCAAGCAAGGTTTGTTCTTTGCCTACTTGTTGCGCCAAGGATAAATGGAAGGCACAAAAGTTCATATCCCACTCCTTAAAACTTTCACTGAATAGCTTTTCTCGTTCTTCGGACAAGTTTAGATAGCCTTTTTGTACGGTCTTTTTCTGGTAAGTTTGCCCCTGAAAAACAAAGGATTTATCTTTGGTGGTGCCTTGGGCAATTTCTTGTGCTTTGCGCATCAAGCCCTCAATCTCCTGTACAGGCTTCATTAGCTCTTGCAAATCCAATTTTATTTGCTCTAGTTGTTTTTTATTAGGGGCTTGAATAGTTTGAGCAGCTTCTTTTAGGGCTGTCATGTCTGAAACGGATAAAAAGCGATCTTGGAAGGTATGGTGATATTCTTCTAGCAATTCATTTCCTTTAGATTCTGCACGAATAAAATCTTCAAAGGCTTGAGTATCTACATAAGAAGAGGGTTTTAGATTGAAGTAAAGTTGATAGAGCAAGGTCGTCATTTCTTCTTGTAAAGCTTCTTTATTTCTAAACAACAACCAAGGCTGGCGATCGTCCATTTGACAAGGAATATAAGGGCTTTTAGCATTTTGCTCTCGTTGGTCGTTAGGAGGATGACTAGCGTACATGCTAACCTTAGAGTTTTCGGAACCTTCAAAATACAATTTGCCTCCTCGTTCATCCATTGGCAAGCTGTGAAGCAATTCTTTTTGCTGAGCGGAAGAACGCTCAATAGCAAAGTTATTGTGCACATAAAGATTTTGTACAAAAATGTTCTTTTGAGTTGCCAAATAAGCATGATTTACGGTTTCATTCCAGTTGATAAACCCTTTGTCCAGTTTCCAAAGAGCGGCAATAATAGCATCACTACCAGAAGTACTAACAGCAATTTTATCGGCATTAAATTCCATTTCTCGAGAGAGGGAGGAGTACATAATATTCAAAAATTGATAAAATCCTCCTAAGATCTGTCGAATTCCCCAAATAACAGGCGTTATTGCCCAAGCTGCTGCGGATAAACGAAGATCTGCATTTCGCCATTGATCCAACATATCATCCCATTTGTCTCTAGCATAAATCATATCAAAAATAATGGTGTTGGCAGAATTGATATAACTACCAATTTTCATGCTTCGCTGTGCAAAATGACCAAATTCATGACTAATAACAGCCTTAAATTCAGATAAATTTAGAGTACTAACCAAGCCTAGCCCAATGGTCAACTCTTTTTTGACTGGAAATAGGAGACTTAGCCATACGTTGGTGTACGAAACGTAGGCATTAACATCTGGATCAGCATAGATAGCTTTGGGTTTAGGAGCGCCAGTATCGCTACATATTTTGTCAATAAAATCCCAAAGCTCAGGATAATCTTTCTTTTGAAGCTTTATTCGATTATTAGGCTTTGGATTTTTTAATTTAAAGACAAACTTTAGCGTAAAAACAAATAACATAATTGAAGCAGCAATGGCTCCAATTTTTAATAAAATAGTTAGTTGGTTGATAATGCCCATATTGTACATAAAGGCATAATAAATTAGATAACCTAGGGCAATAACCATAGCAGTGTATAAGGCAAAAAATACAAAGATGGCTAAGATGGCAAGAATGGCTCTAAATTGATAAGAAGGAGTTAATGCCGTTAGTTTTTTGGTGCTAAGGCTAGGGTTTTCAGGATACAAGGTTGTTTTCATAATGGGTTTGAATTTAGTTTTTCATAGGTAAGTAAGCGGGCATAAAAAAGTATAGGTAAAAAAAATAATTATTTTTAGTGCTAATCAAAGAAAAAAGTTGAAGTTTTAGCGAGCTAAAACAAAACTTTTAGAGGAAGAGTAGTGCAAAAAGATTTATTTTTTCCTGTAAATTATTGTGAACGATTACTTAAATCTTTTTAGTTTATTATAAACGTGAAAAGATATAATAGGTTGAATTTTGTAGTATATGAACAATATAGATGAGGGGACAACAACAATTTTGCCTTTTTCGTTCCCCAAAAGCCACAAAGTTGCTGATAAATTTTAAACCCCTAATTAGATAAGGACAAAAATGGATCTATTCTCCAGTAGAGGGGAATAGATCCATTCTATCGTTATAATTTGAAATGCTTGATGTTAAGCAAAAAAGAAGATAAGCGCAGCAATAAGAAAGATACCTAAGGCAATTGAACCTATAATCATTCCTGCAATACCAAAGCCTCTTCTTGTGAATCGTTCAGGATTATTTTTATTGAGGATAAGAGATATAATAGAAATTACTAGTCCTGCAAAGGCAACTCCCAAACCTAGTACAATTAAAAATAAGTAAGGGAACCCAGTGGAGGCAGCAGTTCCTCCCAACACCGTAATAAAAAGAAGTATCAAGGCAGAAAATAATAAGACTAATAGCAAAACAAATGAAATGCACGAAAGTACCATTCCTACAATACCAATTGCTGGTGTGCCGCCATCATTTTGCTTTTTTTGAATGCCTCTAATTTTTTTCTGGATGGCTTGGCGTTGAGCCGTAGATTTGCTTTTTTTTAGGCGTTTGGTGAGTTTTGCTTGGCGTTTTTCTAATCTATTTTTGCGGCGATTTTCTTTTTTAGTAATGGGAGGGTTATCATCTCTACTATCTGATCTAGAATAGTCAACAGAAAAGCTAGACAGGAGGAAAAGGGCAGCAAACAAACAGCTTAATAAGCAAGTGGGGGAGATCAATTTTTTCATTTTGGGTTAGATTTATTTGTAATTTAAAAATTAAGACTATAAAAGTACAAAACGAATTAGATTAGATTAATTAGTTTTGTTATTTTTTTACACGAAAAATTACAGCGTTTTGATTGGAGTGTTATAATAATGAGTTGATTGAGAGTAATAAATTACATAAAAAAAACGGATTAGCTCTTAGCTAATCCGTTTTTTTATATAGGTGATATAAGCACTGATATAAAAACTATTGCGTATAAAATTGTAGCTTTTCTTTAGAAAAACGCTTGGTGCGATGTTTCATAATTTGGATAGCTTCTTCTTTAGAAGCAAAGGTATTGCCATTGATATTAACCAAGTGATTTGCCAAAGTGTTATAACGCTTAAGCATCAATAAAATCCATACAATTTGGAAATCTAGCCCTTCAAAAATTAATGACTTGTTATCAGAGTATTTTTGAAGATTATTTTGCAACTCAACTGGCATGTCCGTCCAATGCATATTAGGAACCAAATGATGACCAATATGATAACCATCATTAAAACATTTTTGATTGTAACCTGAATTGATGCAAGTAATACTGCTGGTATAATCATTGTCTGGTTCGTCTGGGTCTACAAATGCATGTTGCCCCCAGTTTCCTGACATCATTGCCAAGCGAATAATCAACAAAGGAATAATAAATACGGCCATGGTTGCTCCCCAATTGACAAATACGCAAAGCAATGCTAAGAACGACAAATAAAGAAATTCGGCTCTAGCTGCTTTTATACCAAGGGCATTTTTTTTCTTACTGAAAAAATACTGTGTTAATTCTATGATTCCGATAAACAAAAAGCGCAAATAATAGTGTAAAAAGTTAAAAAAGCTATCTCTTTGAAAGGGCATGGTAGAACTCTTATCTTCTGGCATATTCCCTTCGTTGTGATGCATTCCCATGTGGTGAATAAAATACAACTCTGGCGATTGTCCCATAAAAGGACCTAAAATCCAAGGAATATATTTATTCCAAATTTCATTTTCTTTCTTAAAAAATGGACGATGACTCGTGTTGTGTAACATTAAGGTATAAGGACCTAAAAAGACAATAATGCACAAAAACAAATGGAAGGCAGCCCCGCCCCACCACAAATTTCCTTGCAATAAGGGGCTATACAATAAAATGGCAGAGGGAATTAGAATAAAAGTTATTTTTATGATTAAATAGATAAAAGGCAAATCACGCTCATCCCTAATTTTGGTGGCAAAAAATTTGTCCATGCCTTTTAATTCTTTCTTAACAAAGATAGGGTCTGTAATTTTTGGAAATTCTCTCATTACTAAACTTGATTAATTTTAATAGTTCACTAAAACCTCAGAAATGCACAAAGTGCTATGCCGCTAATGCTGTTCATTGGGCTGTAATAATCAGTGTGCTATAAGTGTGTTTTTTGTGTTTATTACAAAAGTTCAATGAACTATTCTAATTTCTAAATAGAACCAAATTTTAGTGCCCCAAACGCACTGCAACTCGTTATCGGGGCAAAGATAGGCATTTTTGATTAGTTACTAGTTTTGAATTCTAAATTCTTAAGGATATTTTTTTAGTGGCGTTCTTTTTTAGCAAATGGATGAACCCAATTCTATGGAGCATAAACAAAAAAAGAGTGCCACAATAAAATTATTGCAGCACTCGACTTTAGAGTGGGATACAATTAGATAAATACACTTATTGAACTAAAATTTCATCGGCAAAAACCCATGTTTTTCCACCAGCTCCTAAATGCCAGTCGGGGCAATTGCCATAATTCTCAGCTACAATTTTTATATAGCGAGTATGCATATTTTGAGACGGTTTAAAACTAAAATCTTTAGTGAAGGCTCCATATTCGTTGTCTGGGAAGTCACAAAGAACTTCTCCCATTAAGGAGAAATTTTGCCCATCTTGAGAGCCGTAATAAGTAACTTTCTTTGGATAAAAAATCCAAGCTTGAATATCTTGCAGAAAACCAACCGTAATGCTCGAAAAGGATCGGTTTTCGCTCAAATCAATCACACATTCTAAATTCTCTCGGTAACCTTGCCAAGATCCTGTTCTAAAATTAGCGCCACCACGCAGATGGTCAATCAAGGCTTGGTCTCCGCCTGCTGCATATTGATTGGCATATTTAGTGTTGATTTGGATTGTTCTACTGTCGTCAACCTTTATAATGTCTTCGTGAATGAGCGTACTTTTTTTGCCTGTTTTATCGATAGAAATTAAGTTAAAAGCAGTTGTTTCTTTTATCGTAATGGGATTTTCATAAACAGGACTTTCTGAGGTAGGGATGCTGCCATCTGTTGTATAATGAAGCGAGCAGTTGGTACAAGCTGTACCCATTTGGATCGTTGTACTGTCCGTAAATGTTTTACCAGTGGTAACCAAATAAGGAGCCGTAACAATTAGTTGATCTTGGATGCTTGAAGGAGGGATCGATTGACTAGCAATGCCCCACTTTTTGTTGGGCGTATTTCCCATTTCAAAAACTAATTCTCCACCAGCCAAAATATCTTCGTGCAAGAGATAAGTCTTGTTGTAATTATTTCCATTGAGTTTTATCGATTGAATATAAAGGTTGGTTGCACTAAGTTTTGGTGCTTTGATACGAAATTGCTTTCCATTTTCTAGGTTGATGGTAATGGCTTCAAAAGCGGGACTTCCAATGGTATAATAATTGGTGCCAGGACTTACAGAATAAAAACCCATAGCGGATAGATTATACCAAGAAGACATTTGACCACAATCTTCATTTCCAGAGAGCCCATCAGGCGCATTTTGGTACATTTCTTCCATGATTTGTTGAACACGCTCTTGTGTTTTCCATGGTTTGTGAATATAATTATATAGATAAGCAACGTGATGACTTGGTTCATTGCCGTGTGCATATTGACCAATCAAACCCGTAATATCTACTTGGTGGCGTCCTTCTAGCTTACTTTCGGTTTCAAAAAGTTCATCTAACATCTTTTCAAAAGAACTCGTTCCTCCCATCAAATCAATCAACCCTGCGATATCTTGAGGGGCAAAAAGGGTATACTGCCAGCCATTGGCCTCTGTATAATTAAAATTAACTTCGCTAGGCTCAAAAGGAGTAAACCACCCCCCGTGAATTCTACCCCTTAAAAAATTAGTGTTGGGATCGTACAAGTTTTTGTAAGATTGGGCACGTTGGATATAATATTGATACATCGAATCATTTCCGATTGCTTTGGCAAATTCTGCAATACACCAGTCGTCATAGGCATATTCCAAGGTTTTAGAAACGGACTCCGCTTCATCATCGCAAGCGATAAAGCCCTTTTCTTTATAAAAAGATAGCCCTAAATGATCCTGCATAGCGCTATGATTCATTGCTTCTAGTGCCAGTTGGGTATCAAAATCTCGAATGCCTTTGGCATAAGCATCGGCTATAACCGAAACGGAGTGATAACCAATCATGCAACCTGTATAATTACTCGCTAATTCCCAAACAGGAAGTTGCCCTCCTTGTTGGTACTGTGCTAGAAAAGTTTGGATGAAATCGAGTGTTCGTTTCCGTTGCAAAATGGTATATAGCGGATGTGTCCCTCGAAAGGTGTCCCAAAGAGAAAAAATGGTATAATTAGAAAAGTTTTTGGCCTGATGAACCTTAAGATCAGTCCCCCTATATTGACCATCTACATCCATAAATAGATTGGGCGCTAAGAAAGAATGATACAAGGCGGTATAAAAAATTGTCTTTTTGTCTAAATCAGCACTTTTTACCATTACTTTTTGCAATTCCTCCTCCCAAGCCTCTTGAGCAGCCTCTTTGACAGCCTTAAAATCCCAGTGGGGAATTTCTTTTTCAAGATTTTTTTGTGCCCCTTCCATTGATACACTAGACATGCCAACCTTGACATAAAGGGCTTCCTCGTTATTATCAAAGGTAAATTGAGCATGTACATTTTCCTTTTGTTCATTTTGGAGAATGCTTTGATCGGTAAAAGGTTTGGAAAATTGAAGGTAAAAATAAAAATGTTGATCGGTGGCCCAAGCGTTAGAACGGCGCATTCCACGTATGGTTTGTGCGTCAATTACTTCCAATTTAGCCTCCAATAATTGATCTCTATGTTGCAAGTCTAACATTATTTTTTGCACGGCATTGGAAGGGAAGGTGTATTGGTGCATCCCACAACGAGCAGTCGTTGATAAGGCAACTTTTATAGCATCTTCTGAAAGAACTACTTCATAATATCCTGGGCTAGCCTTTTCTTTTTTCTTGTCAAATGTAGCGAGAAATTGGGTGTAATCTAGATCAGCAGCTTTGGATTTGCTGTGGGGCATCAATAACAAATCTCCATAATCCGAAACGCCTGTTCCACTAAGATGGGTATGACTAAAACCATAAATAGTAGAGTCTGTATAATGGTAGCCAGAGCAACCGTCCCAGCCTGTCAAGCGAGTATCTGGGCTGAGTTGCATCATCCCAAAAGGAAGCGTAGCCCCTGGATAAGTATGCCCGTGGCCGCCTGTACCAATAAAAGGATTAACATATTGGCTTAGGGATTCTTGTTGCTTGTTTTGCTCTGTATTGGTGGGCGTACACCCAATACAGAAAAGGATGAAAATGAGCAGGCTGTATTTGTTCATAGTGTTCAAAATGAGATGTTTGTAAACGCAAAAATAATGACCAAGATGAGTTTTAGGTTTCTATGGCTAAATCGTTTTAGTGCGCTAAAATACCAATATTTAATGAAAGATTTGGCGACTTAGGGTATTTGTTATAAAAATAGATTGACTTTTAATAATAAGAAAAATCGTTTAATCGCTCTTTGCCAGTTGTTTATCAATGAAGGTAAAGGTAGTTAATTTACTTAAATGGAGACTTTATTGGATTGAAGTATTTGTGAAATTCTTATTCTTGTTGGCAATGCTTATCTTGCTGCCCAAATTAACAACTATGACAAGGACAACAGCAGAAACACATTATCGAAAATTAGAGCGGATGTATTTGGACGGAGCCAATATCAACAGTAGTTTTTATGAAACTACAAGTCTAAATATTAAAAAAGAAAGCGCAATTATAACATTAGAAGTAAGCCCCAAATATTTTCATGCTTTGGGAGCAATGCATGGTAGTGTTTATTTTAAAGTCCTAGACGATGCTGCCTTTTTTGCCGTAAATTCTATTGTAATGGATGCTTTTGTATTAACGACAAACTATAACATTAATATCGTTCGCCCAATTAGCAAAGGACTGATAAAAGCAGTAGGAACGGTTAAATTTGCATCTAGAAATCTTTGGATTGCAGAATCTACCTTGTTCGATGAAAAAGAGCGAGTAATTGCCTTTGGAACAGGGCATTTTGCCAAAAGTAGAGTAGCACTGACAGAAGAAATTGGCTATAAATTGTAGCTAATTAATGAAACAAAATTGGAAAGGTATTCAATGAAAACAAAAACAATGAAAACGATAGATAAAACAATAAGCCAAGAAGATTTGGCGTTTGATCGACACCATTTGTGGCATCCTTACACCTCTTTGACAAAGCCTTTACCTGTTTACCCTGTTGAGTCGGTAGAAGGGGTTAGGATTTATCTAACAACAGGAGAAGTTCTAATTGATGGGACAGCGAGTTGGTGGTCGGCAATTCACGGTTATAATGAGCCCCTCTTGAATGAGGCAGCAAAAGCACAGACGGATCAAATGGCACATGTTATGTTTGGGGGCTTGACCCATCAACCAGCAATTGATTTAGGGAAAAAGCTAGTTGATTTAACGCCCAAAGGCTTAGATGCTGTGTTTTTGTGCGACAGTGGATCTATTGCGGTTGAGGTAGCTATGAAAATGGCCGTTCAATATCAACACGCCCTAGGGAAGAAGCATAAATCTAAATTTTTGACGTTAAAAAAGGGCTATCATGGCGATACAACTGGTGCGATGTCTGTTTGTGACCCCGTGACAGGAATGCATCATTTATTTCAAGATTTTATGCCCCAACATTATTATCTAGAAGCACCCACCTTAGGGTTTGATCGAAAAATGAGTGCGGCTGAATTATTAGAGATCGAAGATTTTTTTGAACAAAATGCTGGGGATGCCGCAGCTTTTATTTTA
Source organism: Aureispira anguillae (assembly GCF_026000115.1). Classification (GTDB taxonomy): domain Bacteria; phylum Bacteroidota; class Bacteroidia; order Chitinophagales; family Saprospiraceae; genus Aureispira; species Aureispira anguillae. The sequence continues at coordinate 2,713,803 of NZ_AP026867.1, read as the reverse complement.
GAGCCCATCGTGCAAGGAGCGGGAGGAATGCGCATTTATTCGCCGCAATATTTAAAAGAAATTCGACGTCTGTGCGATCAATACCAACTTTTGTTAATTGCTGATGAAATTGCAACAGGATTTGGGCGTACAGGAAAGATGTTTGCGGTAGAACATGCCGATATTATTCCCGATATTATCTGTGTTGGAAAGGCATTGACGGGAGGTTACATGACCTTAGCCGCTACTATTTGTAGCCGAACCGTTGCCAATACCATTTGTAATGGAGAAGCAGGGGTAATGATGCATGGACCTACTTTTATGGGTAATCCTTTGGCTTGTGCGGTTGCTAATGCTAGTTTAGCGTTGTTAATAGCATCCAATTGGGAACAGCGAATTGCGAAAATAGAGCAAATTTTGACCTATAAATTGCAAAAAGCGCTAAACTATGAGTTGGTGAAGTCTGTACGTGTCCTAGGCGCAATTGGAGTAATAGAAACTCATTATCCTGTTGAGGTAGGAGCCATTCAGGCATTTTTTGTGCAACAAGGAGTTTGGATACGTCCCTTTAAAAACATGATTTACATTATGCCGCCTTATATTATCAATGAAAAAGATTTGACGTATATTACTGATGTGATGCTGGAAGTAGTTCAACAAAAAGAATATTTTAATCTTTGATTTTACCTACCGTCAAAATGGGAAAAAATATTTATTGGTGCTTATTCGTAACCATAGCATTGTTGGCTTGTACTGGAGACCGTATAAGCCAACATAATCAAGCCATAACCAAAGTTTTTAAAACAGGTAATTATACCCATTCTTCTTTTACAAGTAAGAGTAGAGGGCAGGTTGATTTCAACGTTTATCTTCCTTCAAATTGGTCTCAAGAAAGGGCTAAAAAGTATCCTCTTCTGATTCTATTGCATGGTCAAGGTGAAGATGAAAATACATTTATTCAGGCATTCCCTGTATCAAGTCTAAATCATTGGATGAAGAATCAACTTATTCCTGAAATGGTTATTGTTGCAGTAAGAGGTGGGACAAATACAAATGAAATGCAGTGGTATACCAACCCCAATGAAGAAATGATCACCAGTGATAAAAAACAAGAACTCAGGCGATTTTGTGCTGAAAATTTTCATACAACAATGGAAAGTACCCAAATTTCTGTTATTGGACATTCTAGAGGGGCAACAGGGGCTTTGAATTTTGCGCTTTACTTTCCTACTAAATTTGCTTCAGTGGTTTCTAGTGCATTTGTAAGTGATTATGCAATCAAACGTCTAAAACAGGCGGTAGATAAAAATTTGGATGAAATTCTAAAAAGCAATATAAAGATTGAGCTGTTGATAGGGGATCAGGATCAATATGTTCAGAATAACAACCGAAAGGGGAGTCCAATCATGAGTGATTATTTGAGAATGCATGGTATTCAGCATAAATTTAAAATTATTGAGAACAAAGGGCACCGACTTATTGAGCTTTGGGAGTATCCAACTAATTTACATTATCTTGAATTTATTGCGGAGTCATGGGGAAAGGATTTTAATTAATTAGAATTTTCTTTAGGTCAAGGTCTAGGATAGCGTGCTGGTAGGGATTGTATAATATTTCTATACTTAAGTGGAAAGCTATTAGAAGACTATAGTTGATTTTATTGAATATTACATTAATATATTGGAATAAAAAATATTCATATAGTCCTTGCATTTTGTTATAAATTAGACTAAATTTGTTTTGTTGTAAAAAGAAACATTTAAAATCCATTATTCCCAAACCTTCCAAAATATATAATCTATATAGAAGAACCTCTATCCATTTCATTAAGTTATATTCAACTTTTTTTATAAGAAACGGCGTTACATTCATTCATAATATTATCATCAAGTAATAATAGATTTTTACCCCAAATCAACAATTATTGATAATAAAGTTAAAGGTGTTTGATGAAGATGAAGTATTTTTTAGAAAATACTTGCGTCCTACTTATGTATTTAGAGTTATCTAAAAAAATTGGTAAACCTATTTGATTTTCAATGGTTTTTAATCTGTTTGGTTAAATTAAATAATTAAACGGGTAAGCGTCTTTGTGTGCATAATCAACTGATTTTGCAGGCTATCAGGCAACTGTTGTTGTGAAATTTACAGAATAGGAAAGCATTGCTGGTAAGCAACTAACTTAGGTTGGTTATTTACCTACTAATATCTAATGAACTAAAAAAATAAAAATTTTTTTGTTAGGGCACCCTCTGCTCTAGATTGAAGTATAGCCTAAGGTTGGTTGTGCTTGAGGGAGAGGTATGTCTTGAAATGAATAAGCATGTTAAATGAACCTGAAGGTTTTTTAAACAATAGAATAAAGAAGGACTTTAAAGTGAAGTTATTTTAAAAGTGTCATTGGTTAAGTTGCCTTAATCCATGAGCAGATAGGCTTATGTTTGCTATTAAACTATGGCTAAATAATACAGGTATTAAAATGTTTTTTTTACAACGTCAATATTTTAAAACCTAATTAGCGTGTATAAAAGATTTAAATTAAATGATCAGTAAAAAAGAAATAATAGAAGTTAATGGGGAAGTTATCAGTCTTACAGTGGACAAGCCAAATGAGGGGGATTGTAAGGGGAGTGTCTTGATTACCCCAGCTTTTGGTATTACTGCCAAACGTATTTTTTCTTTAAGTTATTTTCTAACTCAGAATGGGTTTAAGGTTTACCGTATGGATTTTAGAAACCATGTGGGGGAAAGTTCAGGGAAGATTTCAGATTCAAGTTTATCTAAGCAGGTTGAAGATGTCATAAGTGCAGTTAATTTCACAAAGTGTAATGTCATTGTTTCCATGAGTTTGTCGGCAAGAGCAACTCTAAGAGCATTGGGAGCATTGGACAAAGAATTAAATACTGTATTTATTGCTCCAGTGGTAGATGTAAGACATACCCTTACAGAAGCATCTGACGAAAATGTATTCGAGGCATATTTTGCTGGAAATCCATCTGCTGAAGTATTGGGCTATTCTATCAATGCAAGTTTTATAGAGGATTGTATCAAAAATAACTTTGAAACATTTGAAACTACCCTTGATGATGTCAAAGGAATAAAAGGCAAACTTTCTTTTATTGCGGGAACCAGTGATCCTTGGGTTTCATTTAATCAGGTTAAAAAGGCAATCTCTTTTGCCAAAAATTTAGAAAAAGAAGTGCAGTTAATTCCTGTAGAATCTGCATCGCACAAAATAGATCGAAACCCTAAAGTTGCTTTGGCATATTTTGAATTTGCTACACGGGAATGTCTGAAACTAATGAATGAGGATGGTGATGATTTAGTAGTGCCAGATTTTAGGGAAATAATACAAGCCGCAAATAAAAATTAATTAATAAAAGATTACTCCGTAAGAGACTGCGTAGGACTTAGTTGGTTGACTGTGAATAATTATTGAACACCTTTTGCTCATAGTTTGCCTTTTACTGCGTTCATGCTTTAGTTCATAAAAATTGAAAACTATTTTATGGGCTCAAAAATGCAGTGTGTAACTAATCCAAGGAGTATTATAAAAACAATATAATATGAAATTTTTTGTAGATAGTTGTGATATTGAAAGCATTAAATATTGGTTCAATATTGGAGTTGGAGAGGGGATTACAACGAATCCTTTGATTATAAAAAAACAAGGTATTAGTGATGTGGATTCTCATCTTATTAAAATGGTTGCAGCAGCAAATGGAGCACCCGTTTCTATTCAAGTTAGTGGGAAAGATCGAGAGAGTATTCTAAAGCAAGCAAAGAAGTTTGCAAGTTTAGGAGAGAATATAGTAATAAAGGTACCTGTTGTTGATGCAGATGGAAAATCACTGCTTCCGATCATTAAGGAATTAAGTGACGAGGGGTATGCTATTAATGCAACCGCTTGTATGATGGCACCTCAAGCAATTATGGCAGCAAAAGCTGGCGCTAGGTATGTTTCTTTGTTTTTTGGTAGAATTAGTGACCAAGGAGCTGATCCTGTTGAGCAAATAGCTAGCGTCAGAAATTGGATTGATGAAGTAGGAAGTGATACCGAAATTATTGTGGGGAGTATACGAACGGTGTTTGCTATTACAAGTGCAGCGATCGGAAGACCCCATATTTGTACTGTTACGCCAGCTATTCTCCAAAAATGCACGGTACATGAAATGTCCAAACATACTGCGGCAGAATTTGATAATGCAGCAACAAAGATAAATGTATGATACCAATTCCTAAGTCAATTCCTAACAATGTAATTGTTACAGGAGGAGCAGGTTTTATAGGCAGCCATTTAGTAGATGCTTTATTAGATTCAGGACGAACAATTACAGTTTTGGATAATCTATCAAATGCTAATCAGGCATGGTTAGAAAAGGCAAAAAAAAGAGAACGGTTTAACTTTATTGAAGGAGATATTCAAGATGAAAATATTGTTCGTAAAGCAATGGTGTCCCAGCAACAAGTTTGGCATTTAGCGGGGAATGCAAATATCCCTATTGGCATTAAGAATACACGAATTGATATTGACTCTGCTGTTTATGGTACTCGAAATATCCTTGATGCAATGGTTGCGGAAGGAATAAAGGACATCGTTTTTTCTAGTACTGGGGCTGTCTATGGAAATTTGTCGCAACAAAAGGTTACGGAAAGTAGTGCTCCTTTGTATCCATTATCTATGTATGGCGCTGGCAAAATATCTGCTGAAGCTTTTATTTCTTCTTATGCCAATCTATTTGGGATAAGGGGCTGGATTTTTCGATTTGGAAATGTATTGGGAAATCGTATGTCTCGTGGAGCAATAAGGGACTTTATTACAAGGTTGAAGGAGGATCCAACTCAACTCACTATTCTAGGAGATGGGAAGCAGGCAAAAAGTTATTTTTTGGTCGAGGATTGCATCAAAGGAATCTTGTGGTTATTAGATAATTATGAAATTCCAAACGATCATCAAGTAGAGATTTTTAATCTAGGAAATACAAAAGTGACATCTATTATTACCATTGCAAATTATGTCACAAAAGCCTTGGGCTTATCAGGGGTTGATTATAATTATACTGGTGGTAAAATAGGCTGGCCTGGAGATCAACCCGTTGTTCAGTTAGATGTCTCTAAAGTTGAAAAAATAGGTTGGAATCCTCCCAATAATTCAGATAAAGCGGTTGAAATCGCAGTAGAAAGAATGATAAATTACCTAAAAGAATGATAAATAAAACTATAGCTATTGTTGGTTTATGGCACTTAGGTTGTGTTACGGCTGCTGCCCTGTCCGAAAGTTTTCAACATATTATTGGTTTTGATGAAGATAGAGAAAAGGTCGATCAATTAAATTTGGGAAAAGCGCCCTTATTTGAACCCAATTTAAATGAGCTAATCACTAAAGGAATTTCAGCAAATAGGTTGGAATTTGTTTCGGACATAGAAGCCTTGGCAAAGGCGGATTATGTATGGATAACAATTGATACCCCCATTGATGAAAATGATGTATGTAGTTTAGATTCTATTGAGGCAATTATGCAAAAGCTATCTGATTTGCCGATAAAGAATTATATGATTAGTTCTCAAGTTCCAATTGGAACAACCGAAAAGTTATTAACTGATGCGCAAATTAGGAATGGAAGTAAAATCGCATATATACCTGAAAATTTGCAACTTGGAAAAGCAATAGAGAAATTTCAAAATCCAGATATGACGGTTATTGGAGCCAATGACAGATCGTATACCAAAGAAATTGCAGATTTACTTTCCTCGATTGATAAGAATCCAATTTTGTGTGACCTCAGGACAGCTGAATTGGCAAAGCATGCCATAAATTCTTTTTTAGCAACATCAATTAGTTTTTCAAATCAATTGTCGGATATAGCAGTAGCGATGCAAGCAGATGCTTATCAGGTGGTTGAAATCATGAAAAAGGATCAAAGAATTAGCAATAGAATGCCACTTCTTCCTGGACCATGGTTTAGTGGAGGGACGCTTGCCAGAGATATTCGTTCTTTGCAGGAAATAGGGCGCAAGACCAATAAAAAAACCTCCTTATTTGACACTGTAATTGCTATTAATGAGGATCGAATTGATACCCTTTTTAAGAGAATAGAAGCATTTACTTCTTTAGAGAATAAGCGGGTTGCACTATTAGGGCTTGTATATACAGAAGGCACTGATACGCTTAGAAGATCTCCAGGCTTGCAAGTGATTCAATATTTAAATCAGTACAAGGCAGCGATAACGGCCTTTGATCCAATGGTCAAAGAAACAGCGCTAAATATAGAACTCTTTGATACCGCAATCGGAGCGATCCAAAATGCAGATGTCGTTCTTATTCTAAAATCAGGATGTGCGAAGGGAATAAGTGTTCAGGATATATCAGAGGCAATGAATGGAAACATTTTGATGGATCTATGGCATTTGTATGAACAAAATGAAGTGAAAAACACAAACTTAATCTATTTAAAACCAGGCTGTGAATAAACAAATAATGAAAATAGGTATTGTAGGTTCAGGATTACAAGCTAATCGTAGGCTGCTATCTATTCAAGAAAATCCATATACGGAAATAAAGTCAATAGCAGGAGTTGACGAAACGCAGGTAAAGATAGTTGCACAAAAGGCAAACGCAATAGCAGTACCACATTGGAAAAATATCATTGAAGATGAAGAAATAGATATTGTGGTTATTTGTACCCCCCCTAATGTGCATTTTGAAATAGCTCAAGCGGCTATAAAGAATAAGAAACACATCCTTTGTGAAAAACCACTAACAAGAAAGTCAAGTGATGCTCAAAAATTAGTGCAATTGGCAGCAGAAAATAAGGTCATCCTAAAATGTGGCTTTAATCATAGACACCATCCTGCTATGATAAAGGCGAATGAATTAATAAAAAGTGGCGCAATTGGAAAACCGATTACAGGAAGAGCTTTGTATGGCATCTGCGGAAGAGAAAATTGCGAAAAAGAGTGGCGTTCAGATGTAGAAATAACAGCAGGTGGACAACTAATGGAGCAGGGGATTCACTGTATTGACCTTTTTAGGTGGTTTGTTGGAGAATTTGAGGCTGTTTCTGCCAATGTTGCAACGCTTGTTTTCCCAATCGCTCCTCTAGAAGATACTGCAACAGCATTGTTCCACCGCTCAGATGGCGTTTCAGTTACCGTTAATTCTTCTATAACGCAATGGCGAAATCGATTCCGATTGGAGTTGTATGGAACAATGGGTTATGTTGAGATAAATGGTCTTGGTGGAAGCTATGATGTGCAACGACTCAGAATTGGAAAACGGGACCCGAATGGACCATTCAAAGAAGAAGTTATTGATTATAGAGGAGGGGATAAATCTTGGAAAAATGAATGGAATCATTTTGTAGATTTTCTGCTAAATGGAGGAGAATTATTGGGAACGGGCATAGATGGTGTTCGAGCGAGTCAGTTTGTTGAAATGGCTTATTTAGCCGCAAAAAAAGAATGTAGAATTAAAATAAACCCAATTGATTATGAAAAAACAGGAACAGCCTTCTCTAATTTGGTTTAATGGAAACGTAGAACCTTGGGAAAATGCTACGGTTCATGTTTGGTCAGAATTAGCGACACGTGGAGCGAATATATTTGAGGGGATACGTTGTTATCAACAAAAAGATGGATCTCATGCTTTGATCTCTCTTGAACAACATCTAAATAGGTTATTTTCTGCGCTTAAAATCCTACGCATTGCTAGTCCTTTTACTAAAGAAGAGCTTAAGGCTGGAATCATAGATTTAATTAATGCGCTAAAATTAGAAGGGCATATTTATGTACGTCCTACTGTATATGTTGAAAAAGGTAGATATGGTGAGGGCTATGGCGAGGTGAAGAATGGAGCTTATATTGTTGCTTTTCCTGTTGAACGTAGTCCCTCGATTCAAGAGGGAATTAAGTGTTGTGTTAGCTCATGGAGAAGAATGAATGATTTGAGTATGTCGCCTTTGCTAAAAGCAGGAGCTGCTTATCAATCCTTTAAACTACCAATGATTGATGCACTTAATGGCGGTTATGATGAAGCAATTTTGTTGAACGATAAAGGTTTGGTAGCTGAAACTACTGGAGCTACTATTTTTATGGTTAGAAATGGTCAAGTGATTACTCCTCCAATTTCTGCTGGAATTCTAGAAAGTATTACCAGAAGTAATTGTATTAATCTCTTAAGATCTCATTTCAAGATTCAGGTAGTTGAAAGAGATATTCCTAGAACAGAACTTTACTGGGCAGATGAAATATTTCTTACAGGAACATTGGCGGAGTTGACTCCTGTGCTTAGTATTGATAAAATTGATATTGGAAATGGGGCAGTTGGACCGATTACCCAAAAACTACAAACAACTTATTTAGGTATATGTGAAGGTAGAAAGGAGGATACATTTAATTGGCTTACGCTATTATGACACTCTGTTGATTATGGCATGAGTGCTGCACAGTTGATGATTAACGATTAAAAATTAAACCATGAATTTAGAATTTTATGCTCCTCTGAGACTTTCTCTAGCTGGAGGAGGGACTGACCTGCCTGAATGTTATCTAAAATCAGGAGCGCATCTTTTGGCTGTATCTCTAAAATTAAAAGTCAAAGTTTCGGTAGGAACAGATATAAAACATGACTCTACGCAGTTAAATGATTTATTTAAAAAAGAACATCCCAATTTTAATGTGAATATTAAATCAGAAGTAAGCCCAGGCGCTGGTTTAGGAGGGAGTGGGGCTGTGGCTGTGGCTCTGGTAGCAGCAAGTAATTTTTTAAAAAAGGGAAAAATAGAAACGCCTCTTGATATTGGATTGAAGGCCTACAAGTGGGAACGAGAAATATTAAATCAACCCGTTGGCTTTCAGGATCAATTAGCGTCAGCAGTGGGGGGCTGTGTTGAAATGGTAGCGAATTCCAATGGTGAGATAAGCGTAAAAAAACGCAATGATTTGTTGGATGGTCTAGCGTATCTTTTTGAGCACAATTTTGTATTGGTTGAAACGGGTATTCGCAGAAACGCAAGCAAAATATTAAAAAGCCTAGGAGCTTCTTATGTGGATGGAACCGATGATTCTCGTCCAGCTTCAGTCGAAGAAGTTGAAAAAGCAATTTTATTAAAAGATGGAGAAATGTTTGGTGACATTTTACGCCGTCATTGGGCTGCAAAATGTAAACGCTTACCAGAGGCAACAACAGATACCATAGATACCATTATACAGACTGCAATAGAGAAAGGGGCTAGTGGTGCTAAAGCAATTGGAGCAGGAGCAGGAGGGTTTGTACTTATTAGTGGAAAATCTGAAACACGAACACAAGTGATTAATGCGCTCAAAAAACTTGAGTTTAAAATCGTCGAAACAACTGTTTCAACAGAAGGGGTAAATAAAGTAAAAGAATTTAAATTAAAATAAAGAAAGATGAACACAGTAGAAAATAGCTTACAAGTAGCTACCGAAGAAATGATTAAATCAATGCAAAAGGTTGATTTAGAGTCTGTACAAAAAGCAGTAGATTTAATTTTATCAGTACATAAAACGGATAATGTTATCTATTCTGTTGGTAATGGGGGCTCTGCTTCAACAGCAGCTCATTTTGTAGCTGATTTGGCAAAGTATGCAACAGGAGACAACGGTGGGTTTCGCACACTGGATTTAGTTAGTAATTATAGTGCGCATACAGCATGGACCAACGATACAGATTGGGAAAATGCTTGGTATGGAATGTTGGACCCATGGATTAAAAAAGATGATATTTTAGTGCTGTTTTCTGTACATGGTGGTAGTGGATGGTCTGGAAATCTTGTAAAGGCTATTGAATTAGCAAAATCACGTGGTGCCAAAACAATTGGATTTGCGGGCGCAGGAGGAGGAACATTTGCTAAATTATGCGATGTCGCCTTAGTCGTTCCAACACCAGAGAAAGAATATATTACGCCTGTTACAGAGTCTATTCATGTTTGCTTGCATCATGTGATTTGCGCAGAAATAAGAAAAAGACTTTCTAAATAATATCTTATGGAAGTTGTAATAGCATGCGGTGGAAAGGGAACAAGAATGAAAGATATTCTTAAGGATAGTCCTAAAATCTTAGCACCTGTTCCCAGTGGGGTTTTTCTTCACAAAGTATTAGACTATTGGTCTAGTGTGAACTGTGAACGTGTTCACTTATTGTTAGGAGTGGGGGCAGATCAGGTTTGGGAGGCAGCTATGAATTGGTTGCATCAATCAAATGGAAATTTGAAAATATCAGCCACGATAGAACCTTATCCATTAGGCGTTATTGGAGCATTGAAATTTGCAGAAAGTTGCCTGCCTCCCCAATTTATTTTTACATATGGGGACGTATATCCTACTGTTGATCTGAAAAAACTACTCCATGCAGTTAAGGATGAACATCTGGCATGTTTGTCTGTCTGTGAAAAAGAAATAGCAAAGGAGAATGCAAATATAATGCTTGATAGCAATGGAATCAAAATCTATTCTAAGAATGATGGGGCAATGACTCATGTTGATGTTGGAATGATGGTGATAGATAAACAAGCGTTAGCAGTTTTAAAAAATGATCCACTTGAATTTCTAAACGAAGACGATCTATTCAAACCATTAGCAGCATTAGGTAAGCTTGGTTATTATAACCACGGAAAACCTTCGATGCATATTGGAATACCAAAAGCCTATTCAAGTTTTTTGAATTGGTCTAAATAACATTAGTCTGTTAAAAACTGTGCATAACACTATAGGACGGACTATTATAAATAAATAACTAAAATTTATGTTTAAGTACTTACGTCGGGATGGAGATCCCAAAATGTCACTCTATCAAGTGGCAAAAAGACAATTTTCAGAATGGTCTGAAGAAAAAAAACAAGCAAAAGAACAAGTATCAAAAGAAGAATTTAAAACGCTTGCTTTTTGGCTTAAAAAATACCACATGGGGATGTTTTTTCAGCCTTTGATATCTAGAGAAACTGCTAAAATTAAACTTACGCTACACAATAGACCCTTGGTGCTTGAGTTTCGTCAAAATCAAAGTGATCTCTATATCTTAAGAGAGAATTTTATACAAAATATTTATGATTTTGATTATGAGTCAATTGTGCCGAATGTCAAAAGTGTTGTGGATCTAGGGGCTAATATTGGATTAACATCACTTTACTTTCAGAATAGGTTTCCCAATGCAAAAGTAGTTTGTGTAGAACCTGTTAGCCACAACGTAGAAATGATAAAGAAAAATGCTTCAAATAATAATTTCTCTTGGGGGGTTGAGACTGCGGCGATTCAATCTAGTGTGGGATCTGTAACCTTGTATCCAAATGAGTGGTGGAGTTCAAGTACTGTTAATAAGGACATTGCAGATAAACGCCAATCTAATGAAGGACGTGTTGAGTACAACCACAAACTTCCTCCTGAAGAAGTTGAAGCAATTCCTGTAGATGTTGTTTTTGATCGCCATAATATGGATATTGTGGATATATTAAAAATGGACATTGAAGGAGCTGAGGAACCTGCTATATTGGACAATCCAAAATGGTTTCAGAGAGTAAGAATTTTGATTGTAGAAATACATGACAAATATGTTGATCGAAAGAAAATAACCAAGGCGCTTTTAGATGCTGGTTTTGAAGGAATAGTAGGAAGAAAAGGTCCAACTAACGTATTTATAAATAGACGATTAGAAAATGGAAAGTAATTTATCTTTAGAAAATCAAACCTTACTAGTAACTGGGGTTAGTAGATCATTAGGCATCGGAACGGCGATAACAGAGCTTTGTGCAAAAGCAAAAGGTCATGTTATTATTCATGGAAATTCCAATTACGATAAGGATCGAGCTTATCCAGATGCAACGACCGATTTTGTATTTTCCTTGGAAAAGGAACTTAGGGCTAAAGGTTATCAAGTAACAGCATTGCCACCGTCTGATTTATCCAAATCAGATGAACCAGAAAAAATCATAAAAGCTGCCACTAAAGTAACAGGTAGCTTAGATGGTTTGATCCTAAATCATGCTTATTCTGTTCATGCTCCAATCTTTGAATGGACATCAGAACATATTGACAATCATTTTTCTATTAATGTAAGGGCTTCGATGCTTATGATTCAAGCGTTTGCCCAACAAATAGATAAGGAAAAGGGAGGGGCAATCACTTTATTTACTAGTGGTCAATACTTGGGACCTATGATTGATGAAATTGCATATGCACTTTCAAAAGAAGCCATTCGGGGAATGTGTCAGCAAGTAGCTACAGCACTTGCACCACATAACATTCGGGTTAACTGCGTAAATCCAGGTCCTACGGACACTGGTTATCTTACTGGTGAGCTATACGATCAAGTTGCAGATATGTTCCCCTCTGGAAGATGGGGAATGCCCAAAGATGCTGCTCGATTGGTGCATTTTTTACATAGTGATTATGCACGGTGGATAACTGGTCAGACCATAGCAAGTGAAGGAGGCTTTCAAAGGTAAAATAAACATAAACAATGAATAAATACAATTTCACAGAAGGGCGCTATATCGTGGTTTTTGATTTGGGAGGAACGTTAGTTGATGAAGCAATGCCCGAATTAAAAGCACTGCCCAAAGCGCTCATTGAAAAAACGGGGATGGATGAAAAATCATTGACCCAATTGCTGTATTATGGCATTGATCAATTGATGAAAGAAAACTTTCGATTGTCAGATGACCAAATCCCTGCTAGTACGATACTGCAAAATACACTCGATCATTTTAAACTCAATATTTCGTTAGAAATATTGGAAGAAGTAGCTTGGCAGCTTTTTGGAGGAGCCGAAACTACTTATTTGACTCCTTTGGAGGGAGCAAGAGAATTGCTAAAAGATTTAAAGGAGAGTGGAGGAGAAATTATAGCCCTTTCAAATACAGCAATCCCTAAGTCTTTATTAAATAAAGTCTTTGAGACCCATCAATTAGGAGGCTATTTTGATGAGATCATTTTATCTAGTGAATGTGGCTGGCGAAAACCTTCATCTAATGTATTTAAGCAATTGGAGGAAACAATCAATTTAACACCTAAAGACTTTGTCCTATTTGTTGGAAATAGTTATGAGGCTGATATGTTACCTGCCATTAATAGAGGGTACAAAACGGTTTATATTGGGAACAATAATTTGGCATTAAACTCCATCCCAATGCCTACGTTTTCTGTAGACTCATTGGATAAGCTAATCGATTTAATGCCACATAGAAAAGCAGATTTATGGTAACTAGAGAACCAAATTGGAGAGTTGATGAAAAGGATGATTGGGGATTTGTGCCACTAACGAAAAAAGATCTAGTAAAAGAATTTTTGTCCTTTCCGAAACAACTATATCGGTTGTTTAAGAATCAAATAAAAGTACGAAAATTAGAAAAACATTTAGCGTCTTTAGACCAAGTTAATATTGCCCTTGGTTCGGGAACTACGGTTGCAGATGGATGGATTGGTTTTGATACCCACCGATTGGGTAAGAATGTATATCCTGTAAATTTACTTTTAAAACTGCCCCTCAAAGACAATAGTGTTGATGCGATTCTTGCTGAGCATATCATCGAGCATTTTTACTATGATGATATTTGTTTTTTACTAAAAGAATGCTATCGAGTTTTGGCTCCTGGAGGAAAAATTAGAATTGTTTGCCCAGATGCAAAGAACATTGCTGAACTTATCATTATGGGAAAACAGGCAGAAATGGATCACGATGTTTTGGAGGATTCAAAAATTCATCGCTGGCCCGATGATGGAATGCGTTCAGCAAGATTTATTAACCGCCTTTCGCATCAGTGGGGACAGCATAAAAGTCTACTTTCACGAACAATGCTGACCAATTTGCTAAAGCAAGCTGGGTTTGAAGAAATTTTTCAGGCAACCGATAGAACAAGTACTGTTTTCGAAACGCTTCCTGATGTCCACCTTTTACGATTCCCCAATGACTCTTCAAAATTAAACCTAGCGATTGAGGCTATTGCTAAAAAAAATAGATAAAATGAATTTTTGCTCAAACTGTGGAGCACCTGCTAACAAAGAGTTGCCCTATAAGTGTTCTCAATGTCATACAGAATTTTGGAGAAACCCAAGGTGCTGCGCTGGAGCATTAGTGCTAGATAAGAATAAAGTGTTAATGGTGAAACGGTTGATTGCTCCATGGGATGGCTTCTGGGATATTCCAGGGGGCTATTGTGAATGGAATGAACACCCTAAAGATTGTGCTATTCGAGAGGTGTTTGAAGAAACTGGAATAAAGGTCAAACTTAAGGAGTATCATGGTATTTGGATGGAACCTACGGATCATAGTGATTATGGTGAGAATGTTTGTGTCTATTATACCGCTGAACCAATGGGTGATTTTTTTGCTTTGCCAGATGGAATAGAAATAGGGCAGGTCAAGTGGTTTGATATAAATCATTTGCCTGAAAAAATTGCATTCCCATCCCATATTCCCGATGTGTTAAAACGCTTATCGGACGAATTAAATCCTTCAAATTAATGATAATTCAATGCGTACGTTATTCAATAAAAATAACCCTCCACCCAATCTACTGCTGATCGATAGAGATGGTGTTATTTTGAAACATAAGGAACCTTATATTCTAAAGTCTGATGAGATTGAATTTGTTGCTGGTTCGGTAGAAGCTTTACAATTTATTGCTTCAATGGGGATACCGATTGCTGTTGTTACAAATCAGTCCCCAATCAGTCGTGGTTTAATAGAAGAAACATTTGTTGAAAATACAAATTGTTATATTCAAAAATCACTTCAACTTTCTAACGATCAAATAAAATTTTATTACTGCCCTCATACGGCAGAAGATGCCTGTTTTTGTCGTAAACCTCAAACAGGAATGCTGGAACAAGCTTGTATTGATTTTGATAAAAAAGCTTCTGAATGTTGGATGATTGGCGACCATGACACTGACATGCAAGCAGGAATCAATTTTGGTGTTTCCCAAAGAATTCACCTACTGTCAGGGAGGCAAAATGACAAAAGTGCTTATGCAACAGATATTTGTCTAGACCTGTTAAGCTTTGTTCAAAAATATTTTAAAAACTGAAAACATCAATTATGAAATCAATCGATTTGCCTAAAATAATTAATGGTAAACAATATTACCTCTCTTCTGAGGATGAGGAGCGGGTAACGTTTAGGTACGATAGTGGGATAGAGATAAGAATGCCAAAAATTACAGCTAAAGATTTAGAGTTGGTATTGGAAGAAGGAAAAAAAATAGCGAAAGAGTTACAAGAATTAACAACTTCTGACATTGCTATTTTTCTAAATAAAGTAGGAAACCTTTGGGATCAATCTGCCTTGCAAGGAAGGAAAATGGCAGAAACTTATGCTCCGCTACTTACACAGTATTCTGATATTGTGATAGAGGGAGATTATAAGACAATTGGGGATTTTATGATGCAACGTTTCCATATGTATGACCAAATTGAATCTGAGTTTGGTAATGAAAGGATTTTTGACGAATGGATTCCTACCCAGATGTCATACGTGCGTGCTTTCCCAAGGGGCTTAGCCTTGCATTATCTTGTAGGAAATCTCCCATTGGCATCTATCTACAGCCTTTTGCGGGGGATCATGACAAAAAACAGAAATTTTGCAAAACTTCCCAGCCGTGATCCTGTAACACCAATAGGTTTTGTTCAATGTTTTATTGAAGCAGACCCAGATCATCCAATAACAAGATCTTTATCCCTTGGGTATTGGCATCAAAATGATGAGATAGGAACCGCATTTATTAATGCCTCGGACTCTGTTTGTGTATGGGGAGGAAAAAGTGCCGTAGAAGCTATAAAGAAAAAGGTACCAGCAAATGTACCTTTTGCAGAATATGGACCAAGATGGAGTGCTAGTGCGATAGACTTGAATCAATGTGATATGGAAAAGGCTGCTTTTAGATTGATTGAAGATTGTTCGTATTACGATCAAGAAGCCTGTTTTAATACACAAAGAGCCTATGTAAAAGGTGATTTAGATGCTTTTTTGGTAGAACTAAAAAAATACTTTAAAGTTTTTTCCAAAAATGTCCCCTTTTTAAATAAAAACATTGATGTCTTAGCTAACCGTTCTATTTCTCTTTTGGAAGCAAATTATGTAGGGTTAAATGTCGAAAACGGAGACGACTGGGCAATTGTGGTAATGGATGAAGAAGAAGCAAACGAAATTAATCATCCTCTGACCAGAACTATATTTATACATCCTGTAGATGATTTGAGTGCTATTTCAAAACATTTTAATAGAGACAATCAGACCTTAAGTGTTTACCCGTGGTCGATTATAAAAGATTATCGAGATGAATGGGCGTCAAATGGGATTTGTCGATTAGTTGAACTGGGGTGGTCTCGTATTTTTCGATCAGGTTTTACGCACGATGGAATGCACGGAATGCATCCAATGGTAAGGCTCGTAAGCATTGAAAGACCATGGTCGGATATGGGCAGGTATTACTCTTTAAGACCGAATCTTGAGCAGTATTGGTTTCAAGATAAATATCCACAATACCGCACTTATATTGATAATAAAAAAAATAGTAATAATGGGATTAAAATCAAATAATTTAGTAGAAGATAAGGTTGGTGGTATATCAGCGATTGATGAATTTCTATCCTCAGATGATGTTTTTTTGCAAGATTTTAATAAAAGCAGGAAGAAGTTAACAGAATTTTTGAAAGCAATTATTCGTCATCATATTAATAGCAACCCTTATTATGCAGATTACTGTAAAAGAATGAATTTTAATATAGAGGAGGATGAATTCGATTTAAATAAAATTCCTCTTTTACCTTCTGCGATATTTAAAAATGACTTAAAATTTGTACAGTCTAACTGGGATGATAGTGTTATGCTTACGACAAGTAGTGGGACAAAAGGGACGGTATCTCAGGTGCCTAGGGATAATACTACATTAATGCGTTTTTTTGCTTCCGTTGCAGCGGGGGTTCAAGAGGTTTTTGAAATTCCTCAATCTAATCTGGATTTATATTGTCTTAGCCCCAAGCTTGAAGAGATTAAACACCTTTGGATTTCGTACGTAATCACAGGCGTTTCACTTTATTTTCCTAGTAAATTTTATGTTTCAAATGATGAATTTAAAGTAGAACAGTTGGTGAGTGATTTGAGAAAGGTAGATCAAGATAAGAATGGCAAAAAGATTGTCATTATTGGACCTCCTGCTTTAGTTTTGGATACAACCAAAGAGCTTGCCAAAACAGGAAATTTAAATTTACTAGACCGATGTTTAATTGTGACAATGGGAGGTTGGAAATCTCGGCAAGGGGATATTGTTGAGCGCAAGGAGTTGACGCAACGAATTGTCGAAGCATTTGGTTTGCTCAACGAGGAGTATGTGCGAGATGTTTACAATATGGTCGAGCTAAATACAGTTATTTTTGAATGCAAGCACCACAAAAAACATTGTCCGCCTTGGCTTTATGCAAGAGCCAGAAATCCCCAAAATTTAACCGTTCAAGCCTCTGGAGAATTAGGGATTTTAAGTTTTGCAGACCCTACTGCTGTTAGTTATCCTGGATTTGTATTGAGTGATGACTTTGGAGTGGTGCACGAGCAAGTAAAATGTACTTGTGGTATTGTCAGTGATATTATTGAAATCAAAAGACGTGTTAATAAACTCGAAAGCAGGGGTTGTGCATTAAAAATTTAATTCAATAGGTAGTAAAAGGAAGATACAATAATGAAATTGAGCACCTTAATAAAAGCGGAGAAATTAGTACCAATCCGATATCTTAGACCTTATGTCGCCAAAATTTTAACACAAGATTCAATGACGAGTCAGGGCTATGAACGTGCTTGTATGCGTTTGGTTGATCCTAATCTTATCTCAGAACCATTGCCCTTGTCACTACAACCAAAGTGGTGGAATGTTGATCCTATCGTAAAAGCAAATCGTTTGGGGTTAAACTTGACATTAGACCTTAGAGATAATATTCAACGCTGCATTTATTTTACAGGGAAATACGAACCTCAAACTTTAGCGCTTATCCGAAATGAGTTGCAGCCTAACGATGTTTTTATTGATGTGGGGGCTCATATAGGCATACATTCTTTGGTTGCTGCCCAAAAATTGAAATCGTTAGGAGGGGGGCAAGTAATCGCCTTTGAACCGACAAACGATTCTCAAAAAAGAATTATAGAGAACAGCAAAGCAAATCATCTTGCAATAAGCCTTCAAAAAATTGCGCTTGGAAATCAATCGGAAACATTATCGCTCTATGGGGATAAAAATTGGGGCGTACACGATGCTGCGGTACGATCTTTTTTTGGCAATGGTGCAATTATCCAAGAGGTTGAGGTGCACAAATTTGATGACTGGATTAAACAGAGTAGTCTAAATAAGATAGATGTTATAAAAATTGATGCCGAAGGAGCTGAGTTTGATATTCTAAAAGGAATGAGTAATTCTATTCAAAAATTTGAACCACGTTGTTTGATCTTTGAAATAAAAGAATCACTACTCAAAAAGGCTAATGTAAGTCATCAAGACATCTTGGTTTTGATGAAGAATTTGGGCTATCAACCAGAGCAACAAGTATGCGAAGGAAATTATTTTTTTAGAAGAATTAGTAGTTAAAATATAAAAAATGAAATCATTTGAAGCGGGAAAAGCACTATCGGTATGTGTAGTTGCTCCAACAATGCCTCCGTTAACAGGAGGAGCAGAAACTTTTGCAGAAGTATTGACACTTTCTTTGGTTAAGTTAGCCATGAAAGTGCATTTAATTACCGCAGAGGCTCCTAGGGAAAAAGTAATCCAACAAATCGAAGAAACTGGAGGATCTATTACGATTTTAGGTACTACTTTTGGCAGTATAGATGGTTATGTTGGATGGGAGTGGGCTATGTTTTCTAGGTCAGAGGCGATTCATAAAACGATTGTCAATAATAAGGTTGATATTATTCATGCTTTGAGTCATGATACCATATTGTCTGCTTCAATTGCAATAAAGGGAATGCCTGAAGCGATTCGCCCCAAACTAGTGGCTACCACCTGTGAAATGTCTACTGAAGATAGTCCTTTTGGAATTGCTCGGTCACAATTTATCTATCATTTGCCTTTGGATGGGTTAGTTCAGATCAGTCAATATTATATTGATATTGCCAAAAATCATGGGTGCAAAGCGGGAGTTTTTGGAATTGCTGCGGCTGTAGATGTAGACTTATTTTCAAGTGGGGAAAGAGAAAGGGGGAGAAAAGGCATGAATGTTTCAAATGAAAAGATGGTCATAACTTGCCCCAGTCGATTTTCTCCAAGGAAAGGGCAGTTGGATTTGCTAAATGCCATTCAAGCCTTGCCATCTGAATTAAAATCAACGATAGTTTGCGTTTTGGCTGGAAGCACCAACTCAGGCTCCAATGAATATCTATTAGAGGTTAGAGAAAAAACAAAAAATATAGATTTTGAATGCATTATTACGGAAGTTCAACGAAACGATATGCCTGATTTATTAAAAGCATCTGATCTAGTTGTTTTGCCAAGTTATAAAGAGGGGCTAGGGTTTTCTGCTATTGAAAGTATGGTTGTGGGATGCCCTGTGATTTTGAATGAGGTTTCTGGGTTTGATGAAATTCCCGAAAATGAAGAGGAGGTCATTTTTGTTCCTGCAAAAAACATCAAAGTGTTGTCTGATAGCATTGGCGATTTAATAACAAATCCTGCAAAAAGGGAAAAAATTGGCAAAAACGGTCAATCTATTGCCCTGCAAAAATTTTCTATGGATAACTTTTGCGTACAAATAGAAGCATTTTATGCTGAGGTACTTAACAAAAAAATGGCATTGATTTAATAAACCTAAATTGCTAATTAGGATCAATTGGGCTGTTAACAATAAACGATCCCGAATTTTAGATTGATTTTAAGATTCGGGATGCTTTATGCTCCAAAAGGATTTAGAAATTCGTTGGGATTTAATGATTCAACTAAGAAGGGCGTTAATTAATAATCGTTTGCATCGTCTAGGATGTTATCGTGCTCATTTTTATACACAATGCGTTCTTTGTATGACAAATGAAGAATAGAACCAATAGATAAAATTAATCCGAGTATGGCAGGTACAAAATCACTTACTACCGCTAAAAGAAAGAGTGCAAATAATATGACAGAGAGTACGATTCCTGCTATTCTAGTTTTAGTGCCTGTTTTGTTGTGGTAAGCTCTTACGTTAAGAATAAGAACAATAAGCGATAGAATAGCTACAATAGCCAACCAAACAATGATCACGATGACAAATACTCCCATTGCACCAGCTCCTCCAGAACCGTGTTGAGCAAAGCTTAGTGTGGGAAAAGCGGTCAGTAAAGATAAAATTAGTAGTAAAGGGTGTCGGTTTTTCATGGGTTGATTTATAAGAAATTAAGCTTTAAATAGGTGCGTTGTAACGGTTAGTTTCGTATACACTAACAATATATCTTTATTATTTGTAAATAAAGCAAGTAAGAGCGAAAAAGATATAGGGAAGGGGTAAGGAGTTTATTATCTTCTATTTTGAACTTTTTTTTACAAAATAGGATTGATTGGGTACTAGCGTTAAGCTAAGATAAATAATGTACTCATTCCATATCTACATTTCAAGATGAAAAACCTTTCAATAACTTACAGCTTAATTTTGTTGTTCTTAATGGCCCTTTTAGAGAGAATGATTTTTTATGGATTTAGAGGTGTATTTGTTATACATGCTATATCTGAAGATGGTTTGAAGTTAGATTATACCTCTGTTGATAAGTTATGTAATTGGTTTATTGTTTTAGTTGGAATAGCTCCATTTTTTATGGGGCTGATAACCGATGTTTGGTTGAGGCAAAAACGTGCAATTTTCTTAGGATTTGGAATGTTGATAGCTGGATTTTTAGTACTATTAATGGATCAAAGTGTGTATTTAAGCATTGCTTTGTTGGTATTAGGTTTTGGTTTGGTTAGAGTTAATTTGTACATCTTGTTAAGTTGGTTGTTTAAGAGGAGTGACAAGAAACGTGATATAGGTTTTATGGTGTTATTCATTTTTATAGAAATCGGCGGATTTTTATCTTTTATTCCAATGTCTTATTTTGATACCAATCTATTTTTTAGAGGTTTTGATCTTTTTGTTCTTGCAACATTGGGAAGTGGTATTTTGTTTTTAATGATTCAGAATAAGTTATCATTTTCCGAGCGTTATTTTCCTCAAAAGAACGAACCTAAAGGTTTAAATGATTCAATTTTAGAGTTGGAGAAAGAGAATGAACAATATATAGATTTAGTCCCAACGCCCAAGCTCCAACTAGCACTATTAATGGTGGGGCTTTTTATTTTTACATTTATTATGGAGCTCGCAGGAATAAAAATGGATGCTTTATTTAAAATTAATGGTTTGAATTTATACGAAGTACTTAAGGGAAATGGTTTCGGATATATTGTAGCATTGGTTCTGTTATTTGTTTTTGCTAGATATAGGACTGAGACTTCAAATACATGGCATCAAATCGCAGGATTTTATTTGTTGTTTGCGTTTACTATTTTAGCAATATTCACAGCAATTTTCCTTGACAATAACTATGTCTTACTGTGGATTATTGAATATATAATGTTTACTGCATTGACGTCTATTTTTGCACCTTTGGTAATGTCATTTATTACAAGAATGAGCAATTCAAAATACGCCTCTTCAATATTAGGTTTTTATCTAACCTTCCCCGCATTGGCATATGGAATCATGGAGGTTATAACGCTAGAAATTAGTCCTCTAGTTATTTTTCTTTGTTTTGTGACGACCTTGTTTTTAAGCGGAGTGCTATTTATTGGAGGGAATAAGCTGGCTCAGACAATGGATTAATGTAGGACTTATTAAAGCTACTTATACGCTTTCAGGAGTAAAATAAATGTATTGCTCCAAGTGTTTTAGATGCTATTATTTGCAATAAATTTCTTTTGAATGTTTTTAGGAGTGTTTTTGGGTGGGCATATGACTGATTGGGAACAAAGTACGCCGCAGAAAACTGTTATTTTTCTATAAGATGACCGTAGGGAACTGCGTAAGCTTGGTGCAAGGTACCAAAGGCATAGCATGAAGGTTTTTGGTTCCCTTCATTTTAATAGATTCTCAATCTATTAAAATAAAGCTCATATCTGAGCGAAGCGAGTTTCTGAAAGCCTAAGTTTTCAAGAAGATACTTTGTCCAAGAAGTCATCCAGTCCTAGCGTTTTTGGTTTGGTTCATTTATTTAAATTCTACTCTAGTAGTATTTAAATAAATTCATTGGGCACCACGGAGTAGCAGCGAAGCTAATGCAAAAAGAACAATAGGTATTGATTACCCTACTTATACGCCAATTTTTAACCTGCTCTTTTCTCTCTCAACGTACTTAGAAAAAATAAACCCATTAAAAATGTACTATGTTGGTTATCAGTGTTATGAGTTTTGATGGCTTAATAAACTAAAAAAGCAACGGAGTATTATCTATTTACGACTAAGTTTTTTTCTTAGGTTAAGATAAATATTAGATAGGCACTCAAAATTCCGATTGTTGTTGTAAAAATACCTATTTTCTTGGATTTCATCCATCCCGTCAACCCTATAACAAAAAGGAGTGAATAGATACCTAAATAAAAGGATAGCCCACCAATTAAACGAGGGTAAAACAATAGTTCATTTTTATTTTGGTAAGGAGAGTCGGGAGCTAAAACCATTAGCACTTTATTCATCCCGATAACCGAGACGATAAATGATACTGCTGCAAGCGATAATCCCAAGATCATAAACTTGAGTATTTTATCATCACTTTCATGCATAATGATTGTGCCCAAAATAGTAGTAGAAATTCCTCCAAGAAAAACACTAATTAAAACTAATTGCTCTGCTACAAGCTTGAAATATTCTGGTGATAATTCGGTCATTATTTTTATTTAGGCAAACTTAAACGAAAGAGCCTTTTAAATTATGAAGGGAATAAATAATAAAAAACTTTAACGCCAGTTTAAGAAAATACACCAAGAAGCAGCGTGTTTCCCCAACTGACGATGCAGCATTCGCAGCCACCTGTTCTGTGGAGCGCAAAAGGTGAAATTTGATAGATTTTAAATCTTACAGTGTGTATTTTGTAATTGGTCGATATTTTTAAGGGAGCAACTTTACATTTACAGCAATGGGACCTTTAGCCCCCATTTCTACTTCAAAAGCAACTTTGTCCTTATCTTTTATTTCATCAATGAGGTTGTTAACATGGACAAATATACTTTCGTTGGAATCTTTTTTAGTAATGAATCCATACCCTTTTTCTGTGTTAAAAAACTTGACAACACCAGTTTGGACAAGCTCTTCTTCTAGGTCCGTTTTTTTCGGAACACCGATTTCAATGTCTTCGAGATTAATTTCAGTTTTTTTACTAGGATCTGGTTTTATGGGAGTGAGATTCCCATTTTCATCCAAATACATGAATTCTTCGGTTTTGTTTCCTTCTAGTTTTTGTTTTAGCTTTCGTTCTGCTTTTTCTTTTCTTCTTTTTTCCTTTTTCTTTTCACGTTCTTTTTTGTTGAAACTATCTGCCATATAAAATTCTTTTAACGATGAGACAATAATGTGTTACAATTAGAATTAAGCAATGAACATTTAAGTTGTACGTTCATCCCTAAGTATAACCCTTCATCTATAAATATACTGTTTAAATAAGATGAACAAGAACTTTTATCCTTAATTCCTAAAAATATCTATTGTTGAGAGATAAATTAGTGGTAATGGTTGTGACTATATCTTAGGAAGATCGGAGGTAATTGAATACAAAATGGGATAGTTGCTCTGTAAATAACAGAAATAGCGGCTTAGATAAAAACCTAAACCGCTATCGTTATTGTGCCTTGGGGAGCAGCAGATTATTTCAAATCAAATCGGTCAAGGTTCATCACCTTTGTCCAAGCGTTGATAAAATCTTTTACAAATTTTTCCTTGGCATCGGCACTTGCATAAACTTCTGCTATAGCTCTTAATTCTGAATTAGAACCAAAAATTAAATCTGCCCTAGTTGCCGTCCATTTAACGTCATTGGTAGCTCTGTCTTTGCCTTCAAATTCCAATTTATCTTCAGAGGTAGAAGTCCAATAAGTGTTCATATCTAGAAGATTGACAAAAAAGTCATTGGTTAGGACTCCTGTATTGTTGGTAAGGATTCCTTTGTTAGAATCGTCAAAATTGGCATTTAAAGCTCTCATTCCACCTACTAACACCGTCATTTCAGGAGTCGTTAAGGTTAGTAGTTGAGCTTTATCAATCAGTAATTCCTCAGTAGTAAGCGTATATTTCTTTTTTTGATAATTTCTAAAACCATCTGCCATCGGTTCTAGTACCGAAAAAGAAGCAACATCGGTCTGTTCTTGTGTCGCATCCATTCTGCCTGGGCTAAAAGGAACAGAAAAATCAAAACCTGCATTAGAAACAGCTTTTTCAACTGCTGCATTACCTCCTAAGACGATTAAATCGGCAATAGAAACTTTTTTATTGCCAGCATTAGCATTAAATTTTGCTTGTATTTGCTCATAAACAGCTAAAACAGTCTTAAGCTGTTTAGGGTTGTTCGATTCCCAATTGATTTGGGGTTCTAGTCGGATACGTGCACCATTTGCGCCCCCTCTTCTGTCAGAGCCTCGGAAGGTTGATGCTGATGCCCATGCCGTTTCAATTAAAGCATTTGAAGGAATACCAGCATTTAATATCTCCTCTTTTAGTTTATTGATATCTGCTTCGGAAATTAAATCATGATTTCTACTAGGAATGGGATCTTGCCACAAAAAGTTTTCCGCAGGAATTGCTGATCCTAAATAGGTTGATTTAGGACCCATATCTCTATGAGTCAACTTAAACCATGCATTGGCAAACGCTTGGTCAAAGGCTAGCGGTTCATCCAAAAAATGTTGACAAACTTCTTTGTATGCTGGGTCAAACTTTAAGGCCAAGTCAGACGTAAGCATTGTAGGTCTGTGTCTTTTGTCCTTGTCAAAAGCATCTGGAAAAATTTCCCCTACATCTTTTGCAACCCATTGATGAGCGCCAGCAGGACTTTTTGTTAATTCCCATTCGTTATTAAATAGAGTTTGCAAAAAAGCATGGCTCCACCTTGTTGGCGTAGGAGTCCAAATTACTTCTAAACCAGAAGTAATAGCATCTTTTCCTTTGCCTGATTTATAACTGCTTTTCCAGCCCAAACCTTGTTCTTCAATGCCTGCCCCTTCAGGTGCAGGACCTACATTATCCGCTGGTCCAGCGCCATGTGTTTTTCCAAAGGTGTGTCCTCCCGCAATTAAGGCTACCGTTTCCTCATCATTCATGCCCATTCTAGCAAATGCAATTCGAATATTTTTAGCCGATGCAACGGGATCAGGTTTCCCATTAGGCCCTTCGGGGTTTACATAGATCAACCCCATTTGTACCGCAGCTAGAGGATTTTCAATTTCTAAATCTAATTCTCCTTTTTCGTTCAACCTTCTACTTTCTAACCATCCACCTTCCGATCCCCAATAGACATCTTCTTGTGGCACCCAAACATCTTCTCTTCCTCCAGCAAAACCAATCGTTTTTAATCCCATTGATTCTATCGCAACATTTCCTGCTAAAATCATTAAATCTGCCCAAGAAATATGTTGCCCATATTTTTGTTTTATTGGCCAGAGTAACCTTCTTGCTTTATCGAGGTTCCCATTGTCTGGCCAGCTATTTTGAGGCGCAAATCGTTGTAGTCCCATGCGGGTTC
This sequence comes from Aureispira anguillae, assembly GCF_026000115.1. Taxonomy (GTDB): domain Bacteria; phylum Bacteroidota; class Bacteroidia; order Chitinophagales; family Saprospiraceae; genus Aureispira; species Aureispira anguillae. Next base: position 2,688,101 of record NZ_AP026867.1, on the reverse strand, counting down.
CCCCTCTACCATCTCCAGTACGATAGGTTCCAGCACTATGCCATGCCATTCGAATAAATAAGGGACCATAATGCCCATAGTCAGCAGGCCACCAATCTTGTGAATCTGTCATTAAGTTTGTTAGGTCTGTTTTTAGTGCTTCGTAATCTAAAGCACCAAATGCTTGAGCATAATTAAATGTTTCGCCCATGGGGTTAGACAATTCTGAATTTTGGTCAAGCACATTTAAATTTAATTTGTTGGGCCACCAATCGTGATTAGATTTTGCGAGTGTTATTTGTTCTTTTTTGTGCCCTTTGTCAAAACCAAAAGGACATTGACCTCCTTGCTCTACAGGTTGTTCTTTTTCGTTGCTACAAGCCCCCAACAGTAGTAGGGAAGCAATAGCTGCTAATACTTTTGTTTTCATGATTACTAATATTTTCGTTTTTATGACTGCTAATAGTTTGTTATCCCTGCAAATCTAGCGCAAATAGATTATTCATAAAAACTATATTATAGATGCCAATATAGATGCTGTAGATGTTGGTTTAGGCATGATGAATGTTCAGTAATTTATAGCGATACGAGTTGTTATAGATGCAAAAAAAACTGAACGGATAACAAAGGACTTTTGGGGGAATCGATCAAGAAGGTTGAATAGGATGATTGGCAATTTTTAGGAAGGGCATAGAAATGACAAAGTCTCCATTTATACGTTTAAAGGAGACCTTGCTAGCTAAGTGTAAAGAGATTTTTAGATTAAAAGGGGCAAGTGATTTGCAACTGAAAATAAGTAAAAATTAACGTCTAATTTTCTTTTTGAAAAGAAAAAGGAAAAGTGTTAATAAGAAGGCTCCCAACAAACACAATGCAGTAATCCAAAGTACGGGGTTCATCTGCACCAATCCAACAATTAGCAAAACAACTCCTGTAATAAAAACCACTGATAATAAAAGAAGGACGACCATAGGAGATAATCGGCTTTCTTTTTTTATCTTTTTTTTACGAGAAGCAGCCTTTCTTTTTTTATGCTTTTTTTGGACAACTTTTGTCTTTTTAACGGGAGGGTTATATTCTATTGCAGCATTGATTGTTGCTGGCGAGGTAAGAAAAAATAGTAGGCAAAACAATAAGCTAAGTACATTAATGGAGGTATTTTTCATGATTTTATTTTTAGGGAGTGAAAAAAACGCTTAAATGTAGAACTAAGTAATCTACTTTCATTACGGTTGCGTTCTTTTTTTTTGTTAAAAAATTTGTCCAACTAAACACTAATGACTGTTTTTTGAATTTAGGGAAAAAATAGAGTTCAAGAATAGAATGGGAAGTTGGAGGATTTGACTTCATAGCAATCCCACTGCAGGTCAGAATGTTGTTGCATTATAAAATGTTCAAAATCTTTAATGCAATCGATGAGCATCACTCCACTCCCTAAGGCATATATTTTGCCGTTGTTTTTGTTAACAATGAGAGGACCTTTTCCCATGTCTACTGTATATTTATAAACATGGATAGGTCTTACTCCAAATTGTAAGTCCTCTTGAAAAAATGCATGATTAAGACTAATTTCCCAGCAGTATTTATGCTCTGTTGTATATTTAGGGAGGGCGATTTCATAAGTAAAAGGATATTTTTTCCATTGATCAGCCCAGATAATTTTAGAAAAATCTATCCTTGAACACCAATGCTCCATTTTCATTTCTTCTGGGCCGTAAAATAACTTTTGCAAGGAACGAAGTATTTTTAGTTTCCATTTAGTAGTATAAATGGGAACTTGTACTTTCTTAGGGCGAAGTATATTACTCACCCATAGATTTATACAAGAATCATACTTCAAAAACTTCTTCTTATTTTGTATTTGGTGTTGTTTTAATTTTTCATTGACCCAATTACAAACGGCTTCTTTGGTCTTTAATGGCATAGTTTGGGTATATTAGAACAGATTGTTATTTGCTAGGTTGTTAGATCACAATTCATTAAAAAACGATCACAAAAATAACTTGGTTAACATTTCTAATTCTTCTAAATGAGTTAATATGTCTCTATCAGTATTTTTTTTCTTGAACAGGCGTATTTTTCTTGTGAGGGTAATTATCGCTTCGTAATTATTCGCTTCTATAGCATCCAACAATTCTATGGTAGGAATATTGTATTCCGCTTGTTGGTATTCGGTAATTAAGGGAGGGTGTTCTAGGAGTTTTCTACTTCGTTTGTAATCCCCATAGAGCATAGTAAAGGTTCCTAAAACACCATAAACCCAATCAAAACTTTCAGCAGCAGTCTCTAAGAATTTTTCTGCTACTAGGGTCAATTGAGAGGGGTTGGGATGTTTTTCTTTTGGGTATAAACCAGTATAAGCCAATAATTGATAGACAAAATAAGGAATTTGCGTTTTTAGAGCAACATTACTGATTTGGAATTCTTTTAATTTCTGGGTGTATGCGAGCATAGTTTTGTACTCTTTAGCAGCCCAGCAACACAATAAAATATTATCAAAATCTGGTCCTGATTCGGGAAGTGCTATTTCTGGGACTTCTGCTCTAAGTGTTTCATAATCCAAGATGCATTGATAGCTTTTTTTTGTTTTCCCCTTTTGGTACCAATAAACGGCTTTATTTAAAAGAATTGAATTAAGGTAATATAGTCTATGATTGGTGATATAATCCATGATAGGCATCTCGGGATGTTCTGCTAATATTTTTTCTAGCTGATTTAGGTGACGGGTTAGTGCATTTCCTGATTTGTGGACAACATTTTGGAGTTTAGAACCAATGGAAAAACTAGCATAATGGTATATTAAACGAAATCTTGTGAATTGTTTCCAGTCGTTAGATTTTCGTTTCATTTTAGCAATGGTAGTATTGTAGTGTTCACTTATTTCAGAAAGATTATAAACACCCAAAACGTGCAGCCTAAACGAATTAATGGAATTTTTAAATTTATAGAGCGTATATTGCAATTCATTGGCTAAATCTAGCTTCTCAATGTATTCCGCTATTTCATCTACATTACGAGACTTGTGGAAATGTAAGGTCGAAATGATAAGATGGAGTAGATCTGGCAATAACTCAAATAAATTCGCTTCCCAATATTTTTTTTCCAATTTCTGTGCTTTGTCCAAGACATAAGCATGTTCGTTTTTGAAGAACAATAACTGCAAAAATTTTAATTCTATTTCTTCTTCGGTATGGCTTCGGAGTACATTTTTTAATTTATTCAATAATTTTATACGCAATACTTTCCGCAATTTATAAAAGCGATTGGTCAAAATCTGATCTTCTACGGCGGTGTAATCTTCTTCATAAATAAATTGAATGGCTTTGGGAGTATTGAACAACTGAGCACTTTCCAAAAGTTGAAGATAGCGTAGCATTTTGGGAGACTGCGCATAATCTTTCCATAATTCATCTTTGTCTTTGGTCGATAGCTCTGCGTATAAATGCTGTATTTCTCGATTCATGATAATTGTTGGTATTTCTTTATTTTTTATCTCTTTTGTTTAGAGGTAGAAAAGTTGTGAGGTGGTTTTTTGAGTTTTAAAAGTTTGATTGATAGTGTTTTAATTTTTTGCATAAAGTTTTTTGCTACTACTTTAGGTGTAATATAATTATAACTGCAATGATCCAACAAACTAATTGGAATCCTTTTAGGGTATCTTTGAGCATTATTTCCAATTACAGATTAAAGTATAATTTTTATGAAGTGCTCATTTTTTATTTTTTACACTACTTTATTATTTTTATTAGGCAATCATTTTGCTGTTGAGGCTCAAAAAATGACGGTGAATCAGGCTAATAAATTCCTAGAAGAAAAACCGACTTTTTTTGAAGAGAATAAAGGACAAATACAAAATCACAATAATCACGCTGCGCCTAATGTTAGGTATCATTATCAAAAAGGAGCATTGCAACTTTTTATGTTACCGAAGGGAATCGCTTATCAATTTAGTAAGGTGCATTATCCTAAAGGATACCAACAGAATTCTAAAAACCTTACCCCCACAGAACGCAAAGAACAAGAGCGATTGCGTGACCAAATTCGGCTAGAAACGTATCGTATGGATATGGAATTGGTAGGAGCGAATCCGAATGCAACTATTATGACAGAGGGAAAAAGCCAAGATTACATCAATTATTATAATAAAGAGGCTCTAAAAGTACATAGTTTTCAGAAGCTTATTTATCAAGACATATACCCTGGTATTGATTGGGTGGTTTACAGTACGGAGCAGGGGCTAAAGTATGACTTCATCGTACATGCTGGTGCAGACCCTAATCAAATACAAATCCATTTCAAAGATCACGAAACGATAAAAATGAACGAGAATGGTAGTTTTACGATTTCCAATAGGATGGGAAGTATTACGGAGCAAGCGCCCGTTTCTTTTCAAGGAACGCATGAAATTTCAACCCAATTTCAATTAAGTGATCATACTATATCGTTTAAATTAGCCAATTATGACACCAATAAAGATTTAATTATTGATCCTAGCTTAATATGGGCAACTTATTATGGGGGCAATAACTATGAATTTGGTTATTCATGCACAGTAGATCTTAGTGGCAACGTTTTTTTAGCAGGAAACACTTATTCTACTACCAATATAGCGTCAGGAGGACATCAAAATACTTTTGGAGGAGATACAGATGCCTTTTTAGTTAAATTTAACAGTAATGGTGTCCGCCAGTGGGCGACTTATTATGGAGGCAGTGATTTTGATGGTGGATATGATTGTGTATCGGATGGAAGTGGCAATATATTTTTAACAGGGATTACGGAATCAAGTAATAATATAGCGTCAGGAGGACATCAAAATGTTTATGGGGGAGGAACTTTGGATGCGTTTTTGGTCAAATTTAACAGTAGTGGTGTTCGTCAGTGGGCGACTTACTACGGGGGAAATAATAGTGATGAAGGTACAAGTATAGCAATAGATGGACAAGATAATGTATTCTTGTGTGGAACTACAGGATCACTTAACAATATAGCTACTGTGGGAGGACATCAAAATAATTTTGGAGGAAACGTCGATGCGTTTTTGGTCAAGTTTAACAGCAGCGGTGTGCGTCAGTGGGCGACTTATTATGGAGGGAATGACGATGAACTTGGTTTGGGAACGGCTATCGATACGCAAGGTAATGTATTCTTGAGTGGAATTACTCGATCTCTTAACAATATCGTTTCAAATGCCCATCAAGCTACCCATGGAGGAGGCGTTGATGATGTTTTTTTAGTTAAATTGAATAATAATGGCGTACGTCAGTGGGGGACTTATTATGGAGGAAATAGTTCTGATCGAGAAGGGCGTATCGCTGTAGATATACAGGGGAATGTTTTTCTAGGTGGGTCTACTCGATCGCTTAATAATATTGTTTTTAATGGTCATCAAAATATACACGGTTCTTGGACGGACTACGATGCGTTTTTGGTTAAATTTAATAACAATGGAGTACGCCAATGGGGAACTTATTATGGGGGGAGTAGCAGAGATAAGTTAGAGAATGTTTCAGTGGATAGAGAGGGTAATGTGTTCTTGGTTGGATATACTGGATCTACTACAAATATAGCCTCAGTAGGGCATCAAAATGTTTATGGGGGAGGAACTTTTGATGCATTTTTGGTTAAGTTTGACAGCAGTGGTGCTCGCCAATGGGGAACCTATTATGGGGGGATCAGTAGAGATGAAGGGGTTGCTTGTGCTGCCGATTCTGCGGGTAATATATATTTGGCAGGTTGGACACAATCTATTACAGATATAGCTTTGGGTGGGCATCAGAATGTTCATGGAGGAGGAGTTTATGATGGATTTTTAGCTAAATTTAGAGGACGTATATGTTCTAACACATCCTCTACCATATCCGCAAGTGCCTGTGACACGTACACATGGATAAATGGAATGACCTATACGAGTAGCACAACAGCAACAGATACCTTGGTGAATGCAATGGGTTGCGATTCGATTATAACCTTGAATTTGACGATCAATAATGCAACAACAAGCATGGTATCTGCAACGGCTTGTGGGGCTTATACATGGATAAATGGGGTGACCTATACGAGCAGTACAACGGCAACAGATACCTTGGTAAATGCAATAGGTTGCGATTCGATTATAACACTGAATTTAACAATCAATAATGCAACAACAAGCACGGTATCTGCAACAACTTGTGGGGCTTATACATGGACAAATGGGATGACCTATACGAGCAGCACAACGGCAATGGATACCTTGGTAAATGCAATGGGCTGCGATTCGATTGTAACACTGAATTTAACAATCAATAATGCAACAACAAGCACGGTATCTGCAACAACTTGTGGGGCTTATACATGGACAAATGGGATGACCTATACGAGCAGCACAACGGCAATGGATACCTTGGTAAATGCAATGGGCTGCGATTCGATTGTAACACTGAATTTAACAATCAATAATGCAACAACAAGCATGGTATCCGCAACGGCTTGTGGTTCGTATACATGGACAAATGGAGTGACCTATACGAGTAGTACAACGGCAATGGATACCTTGGTAAATGCAATGGGTTGCGATTCGATTGTAACCTTGAATTTAACGATCAATAATGCAACAACAAGCACGGTATCTGCAACAGCTTGTGGGGCTTATACATGGACAAATGGAGTGACCTATACGAGTAGCACAACAGCAACAGATACCTTGGTAAATGGAATGGGTTGCGATTCGATTATAACACTGAATCTAACGATCGATACAGTCAATGCCCAAATCAATTTAACAGGAAATACCCTAATGGCTAACCATATATCAGGAGCAATTTATCAATGGTTGGATTGCAATACAAATACCTTAATTATAGGAGCAAATAATCAGAGTTATACGCCTCCTGCTAACGGAAATTATGCCGTTATCATCACAAGCAATAATTGTATTGATACTTCCAATTGTATGAATGTTATTATTTCAGGAGTAAAGGATACGAAACAATTATTTGAAGCGATAAAATATTATCCCATACCAACAAAGGATTTGTTAATGATAGAACTGTCTGAATATATTAATTTGTTAAACGTCAGTGTACTAGATGTGAGTGGTAAGGTTGTCTTGGATCAAAATTATACAGCTACTAAAAAAATAACATTGCCTGTACAATTTTTGCCTGCTGGAATTTATTTTGTAGCTGTCGTTTCAGGTAAAGAGAGAACGGTTATCAAAATGATAAAAGAATAGGCGAAAGACCAATTTGAGCCAAAAAATGAGCCTAATTAAGTGAACTGCTTAATTAGGCTTTTTTCTTTCTAGATAAGGAACAATCCCGCTTAATCGATAGGATGTGTTCTCTGGATGGGCCATTCGTCATGATAGCCTTTTTCCAAATATTGGGAAGGAAGTTCTTCTTTTGTAGACAAACACTGATTAAGTTGTTCTCGAATTAGCGTTTCATCCATATTTCGACCAATAAAAACAATTTCATTGATTCTATCCCCCAAATCTTTATCCCAACTGGATTCAATGAGTTCTCGATTGTCTGTAAATGCTAGATATTGTATGCGTTGCTCGTAAGGCATACTGCTCCACCAAACGCCCGCACTATCTGCTTTTAGTGAGCCTCCTGCTTGCCCCCAAACCAATGCTTGGTTGGGGCGAGAAGCCAACCAAAATAAGCCTTTACTTCGTATAACTGTATTTGGAAATTCATGCTGTACATAATTCCAAAATCGGTTTGGTTCAAAAGGCATTCTGCTACGATAGACAAATGAACCGATTCCATATTCTTCGGTTTCAGGTGTATGTTCCTCTTTATTCAACTCTTCAATCCAACCTGCGCTTTGTTCGGCTTCTTCAAAATCAAAAAGGTTGGTATTAAGGATTTCTGTAGGATTAACGTTACTAAAAGTGGATTTTATGATTTTTGCATTAGGGTTGAGCTTATGGATCGTGGCTTCTAAAAAGCCCAACTGTTCTTTAGATACCAGATCTGTTTTATTTAGAATAATTACATTGGCAAATTCGATCTGGTCTATTAAAAGATTGACAATCGTTCGATTGTCGTTTTCTATATTTGTTAATGCTCGATCCATTAACGTTTCTGGGCTGCCAAAATCTGCAAAAAAATTATAAGCGTCAACAACCGTAACCATCGTATCAATATAACTCCACTTAGAAAGGTCGATGCCATTTTCTTCATCAACAAAACTAAATGTTTGCGCAACGGGTATGGGTTCACTAATGCCTGTACTTTCAATCAGTAAATAGTCAAAGCGATTTTCCTTGGCCAAACGTTCTATTTCTATCATTAAATCCTCTCGGAGCGTACAGCAAATACAGCCATTGCTCATTTCTACTAATTTTTCTTCTGTGCGAGAGAGTATATTTTCATTTTTTACTAAGTTGGCATCAACGTTTACTTCACTCATATCATTGACAATAACAGCAACCTTTAAGCCTTGTTTGTTGTGTAAGATATGATTTAATAATGTTGTTTTTCCTGCTCCTAGAAAACCGCTCAGAACAGTTGTGGGTAATTTATTTATAGTACTCATATTTGTTTAAACCAGTTAATAATATTTTCTAAATGTTGTTCACCAAATAGCGAAAGGAATTTTTGAGTCTCAGGATTGTTCCTATTTTGATATACAGCCAGTCGTTTTTGGGCGAAGTCTTTGGTTAAATTAATTTTACAGTCGTTTGTGATGCAGTGCACCCATTGTTCAAAAGTAGATGGTATCATTTTAATAAACGTTAAAAGTTATTGATCTTAGTGCTAAGAAACTTCTTTGGAATTCGTAGAAAAATTACAGCATTCAGTACCTGAACAGTGACAATATTTTTGGTTATAGAGATGTAACACAACCAAGGTTAATGCAGGCACATAAAGCAGATGGTTGAGGACTGGTAGAATTGCTAGCTTTTCATTTAGTAGCACAACAAAAATTCCAATCCAACTTGCCCAAAGTGCATAAGCCACCCAGTGTTTTGAAGTCGTTCTGGCAGACTGCCAAACCGCAAAAAAAGAAATCCCTAAAAAAAGATAATCTATTGCTTGCCACCATCCAGGAGAATTTTTACAGCAACTTGCCGAACAGGTTTGGAGGGCAAAGATAAATGGAGTGCTTATACAATGAATAAGACATAACGTACTTGCAATGGCTCCAAATGTGTCAGATTTTTGTGATAAGATCATTTAGCATTGTTTTAATGGGAATAATGCTACAAAGATAAAATAAAAAACCATTAATGCAACAGTGTTGCATTAATGGTTTTTAAATACAAATTAACTTATCGATGTAAAAAGGTAGGGTATACTTAGTTTGGAGCCTGTGCTTTATGTGCTGCTAAAGGGCTTGCATCTTTTATGTTTTGTCCATTTATGCAAAGATAAGGAGGAGGTCAAGTAGATATTAAGAAGTCTACGCTTTCAGTAATTTATAACTGAAAGCATAGGGTAAAATGAAGGATAATTGCCTAGTTGTTTTTTCTCATTACGCCGTTAATTTTTCTTTTACTACAGATTTATAATGACATTTCCCTTTCTATTTCCGCTCTCAATATATCTGTGAGCGTCAACGATTTGTTCTAAATTATACCTTTTGTCAATGATCGTTTTTAATTTTCCTGTTTCAAAAAGTTTGGTGAGCTCTTTTAGGAAGGTTTTACGTTTTGAAATGGGTTGGAGACCTGTTGCTGAAAACATTACTTTCTTTTTACTAAAAAAATTAGTCCAGAGCATTTGGATAAGAGTAGAAATTTTAAGGACAGGATTTAGGTAGATTCCGTTTTTAGTTAAAGAATTTCTACAACTATAAAATGAACTCTTATTAGCAACATCAAAAACAATATCATAGAGCGCTCCATTTTTCGTAAATTGGTCAGTGGTATAATCAATGACTTTATCGGCACCTAAAGATTTTACCAAATTAATATTAGCCGTACTACACACTCCTGTGACATTTGCTCCAAATGTTTTTGCAATTTGAACCGCAGCAGAACCTACGCTTCCAGAAGCACCATTAATAAGAACTTTTTGATGGTGTTTTACCTCGGCAAGAGCTACCATAAAATTCCAAGCAGCCATAAATGTACAGACAGGTGCTACCTCTTCAGCGCTCATATTGGGCGGTCTTTTTAGTAGTAGACCTTTTTCTTTAACGCAAACATACTCTGCATAACAGCCCAAATTTTGCCCAGAATGCCCAAAAACTTTATCTCCTATCTTAAATAGGGTAACGTTTTGACCGATCGCTTCTATTTCGCCTGAAAACTCAGCCCCTAAGACAGAATTTTTGGGTTTGGTTAAGCCTAAAAATAGTCTCGTAAAATACGGTTCTCCTCTTCTTAGCAAAGGATCTTCTGTAGTAACAGGTATGGCATTAATTTTTATTAATATCTCATCAGCTTTAGGGATCGGTTTTTTGATGCTTTCTAACTGAAGCACCTCTGGTGTTCCGTATTTAACAAATGTAACTGCTTTCATATTCTTGTTCTTTTTAATTTATGCTTTTGGTTCGTTTTATTATCCATCATCAAGGATGTCCTCCAAGGCAATTTTTTTATGCTTTTTTTCAATTTTGTGAATTATATCAGAGGGCAATTTTAGATGCTAGACCACTTTGCTTTTAACCCCTATTAAACGCTGTAATAGGGGCTAAAATCTTAGAACAATAAATTCTTTTATTCCATCATATTTATTACGGCTTCTCCATCAAACTGCCATAGCCCATTCTTTCCCCCAAACCAAATGTTCTCATCAGAATCGCTTAAAATAAAAAATACTTCTGAGAACGTTTCCCCCGTTTTTGAAGTAAATTCAGCAAAGCTTTCTCCATCATAAATACATAAGTTTCCTCTACCAGAACCTAGCCAGATATTTCCTTTTTTATCTTCAAAAATTGCTAAAATACTTGTGCTGCAAAGCCCATCCTCTTTTGTTAAGTTTTTAAACGTTTTTCCATCATAAAAGGTTAAAGCACTGCCTCTGTTACCATTAAAACCAAACCATAATTTGCCCGATCGATCCTTGAAAATAGTTCGAACCATATCATCACTCAAACCGTCCTTAGGCATAAATTGAGTAAATATTTTTCCATCATAACGACTAACTCCTCCATGGGTCATAGAAGCCAACCAAATATTCCCATCTGAATCTTCTGCGATACTTGGAATCCAGTTATGATATAAACTATCGGGTTGTTTGGTACCGATCTCAGATAAATGAGCGTTGAAATGCATACCGTCATAACAATAGGCACCGCCTCCTGCTGTTCCAATCCAAATATTATTTTCCTTATCTTGTGCCAAAGAATGAACAGCATTAGGGTTAATAATTGGATAAACCTCATCCAGCCAACTACTTGTTGTATCTTTAAAAGGGATCGAAATGTGGGTGAATATTTTTCTATTATAATTGCATAATCCATTTTGAGTACCCAGCCACAAGTTATGTTCTTGGTCTTCAATTATTGAATAGAGTTGATTATTACACAAGCCATCATCTTCCGTATACTGCACAAAAGTGCTTCCATTATAACAATAAAGACCACCGCCATTACTTCCAAACCACAAATTGCGACGACTATCTAATAGCCCACTGTTAAAACCATTTTTAGGCATTGTAATTTTATCGTTTAATGCTCTCGGAGCAGGAGTATTGGTATCTGATTTTTTGAGATTAGGGTCATTGCAAGCAATAATGATAAATGCCAAGATGAGTAAAGAATATGATTTAAGTGCGAATATCATATGATGGGTTTTGAGTTAGGACTGAACGCAATAAATTTAACGAATAATAAATTTTATTTATAAGATAAAGCTTTTGTTAATATTCTAAAGGCTCAGAGCCATCAACGATTTTTAAACCTAGTGATTCACAGAATTTTCTTAATTTTCTAACCCCCAAAATATTTAATGCTTTTGTTGATTTAGGGATACTTTTTATTCCTGCACACAAAAAACAAATGTTGGATTGCCCAATGACTGCCTGATTTTTAAAATATACGAAAGCAATATGGGGAATAAAACAGTCTGAATTCTCTTCGGCGTAGATTGAATGATCTGCAATAATTTCTTTTAATTCTAATACCTCAGTTGGGGATAAAATAATGGCTTGACTAAGCCCAGTCCTAAATTTTCCATAACCATCTACAATATGATGGAAAACATTTGCTGCATTTCCTGAATTTCCATTCCAGTTATAAGCTCTGACTTCATCGCTTGAATCAATAATTGTATTTAGACGTTCTAAACCTTCATACACTAGGTCGTCAAAAAACTCCTTCTTATCGTATTCAATTTTGGGGTTCTCAACCGCTACGGTTTTATTTTTTTCTTCTTTGTCGGAAGAAAGATTCTTTTTAGGGAGAAGATAACCAATTACAATAATACTGAAAAATATTAGTAGGAGGTATCTTAGGTGCTTATAGTTGCTTTGGGTGGGAGTCATTTTAGGTTTTAGTTTTATTGATAATACAAAAATTGATAGGCGAGTAGTTAATTTTTGAAATACCTTCAATTCATAAAAAAATAGAGTGAAAGCTCTTCTTTATAGCTACTTTAGAAATATTTTTGAAATATCTCATTACTTAAAATAATGATTTCATCAACTTTAGCTAAGTCTTTTATCCATTTTTTAGGAATTTCATTTGTTTTAGACGAAAGACCTGCTAGACCACCTGTAATTGATGCAATAGTATCAGAATCATCGCCAAGATTTACAGCTTTTAAAACAGCCTTTTCGTAAGAGTCTTCTTTTAACCAGCACCAAATTGCTGCTTCCAATGAATGGACAACGTAACCACTACTGTAGATTTCATGTTCAGGAACTTCTTCCAATAAATATCCAAGTACTCTTTTTAAGTGGAAGCATTCTTTTTTTAATTGATTATGATTGGCACAATAGTCATTTACTATTGCGACAGCTTCATAGTACGCATTCCTTTTGCTTTCACCTTTTAGAATTTGAATGCAAATTTCAATATAAATGAAGCAACAAAGAATTGAGCGAGAGTGGGCATGAGTTATTGATGAAACCTCCTTAATAACCGCAAACCTTTTTTCAATTTCAAAATCTTTTAGATAGAAGCAGAGTGGGAGTATTCTCATTAAGGATCCATTTCCATTATCCCTTTCACTAGCGCCTCCAACTTTAGACAGAGGAATTCCTTTAATGATATTTTGTATGGCTTTAGAAGTAGAAGCTCCAATATCAAAAACATGACCTCTAGCTGTCCAATAATTTTCATTATACCAACAAACGAAGGAAGCCGCAATCTCTTTTAGATGATATCCATTAGTTAAAGTTTGAGCTAAGCAAAACGTTAAAGAACTATCATCAGACCAAGTTCCTTTAGGTTGATTGTGCGTACCAAATTCGGTAAAATCTTTAACGGGGTTTTCTTTTAAGTATTTTCTTTCTATAAATTCTACAGGCAAACCGAGCGCATCTCCAATTGCTAAGCCTAAAAATGCTCTCGTTACAATATTACTGTTCATTTTAATTATATAAGATAATAGTCATAAAGTTTAATTAATAAAAAGAAAGGGTACGTGGATCGTATAAATACTGTTTTGTATTTGACCTTATTGTTTGTAGAACGCTGCAATGGATTCTAGATCCTTTTTGTACTCGACTCTATTTACCCAATCTATTGGAAAACTTTCCAAACCACAATAGGCTCCGCTAAAAGCTCCAGCAAGGCATGCAATGGAGTCAGAATCGCCAGAGGTAACAACAGCTCTTTTTAAGACTTTAGTAGGGCTTTGGGGAAATAACAAAAAGCAAAGTAATGCTGTAGCAAAAGCTTCTTCTGCAATCCAACCTTCGCCACTGATTAAGCAAGGGTTTGTTTTAGTTTCATTTTTTCTAAGACCTTCTTTTACTTTTAATAAAACATCGATAACTTGTTCCCATCCAAGTGTTATATATTCTTCAGGGGTTCTGAATGGAGGACGATCCCATATTTCTTTTAAATAATTTCTATGATAAATTTTCTTTTGCTTTTCAGAATAATTAAGTAGTTCAGATAGTAAATCTTGATGCCGAACACCATTGATTAATTTAGCGATAGTAATAGCCGTAATTTCAGATGCGGCTAATGCAGTGGGGTGTGCATGAGTCAGTGCAGATTGAAATTGTGCAATTGCTCCAATTTTATTTTCAGATAGACCTTTTTGGGACAGAAGCCCTACAGGTACAACCCTCATATTTGCACCACAACCTTTGGAATTTAATTCAGCAGATTTTTCCCAGGCTAGCCCCTTTTCTAATCTTTCACAGGCTCTGATACAAGTCATGCCTGGAGCTCGGTTATTTTTAGGATCATTCAGCCATTGAATATAATATTTAGTGAGTTTTTGCTCTAATAAAGAAGGCGAGAAGCCTTGGTTTTCGCTTTCCATAAGAGCTTTGGCAACAGCAATAGCCATTTGGGTGTCATCGGTGACAAGAATTGGATTCCCTTCTGGTTTATCAGGACCAGTTGGAGGCCATTTTTCTACTATTTCACTTATTGATAGAAATTCAGTGGGGTATCCAAAGCCATCGCCAATAGCCATACCAAATAAACTTCCTTTTATGTAATCTTTATTTTTTAATGGTTTCATCTTTTATGATATAATGGAAGGCAAAATAGCAACTTACGCAAATTTTGTGTATTTATAGATTTTTCTTTATTTGTAAGATTACAACCTTAGAATCTGTATTCAACACTTGTGTTTCATTTTCAAATTCAACTAATGTTTTTTGCCAAAAACAATGTCCACAACAGATTTTTGATTTAGATGCTTGTTCTATCTCTACTCTTATTTTAGGATTCCCAATTTGATTTAAGGATGGGTAATCAGGGCTTTCATGAAGTAAAACAAAATCTATTTTCTTTTTTAATAGCTTCCTAAGGTTTTTTAGATAGTGACTTTCTTCTATACGATTAATTTTGTCATCCCGACCTATAATTCCACTAATTCCTCCGATTCTAATTCCATCTATGTTTATTGCCTCTTGATGAAGTAGGTAAATGCCTTCTAATGCCTTGAAAGCTTCTTTTTCATTTGAATTTCCAAAAAGATCATGATTTCCAGCAACGCCAACAACCCAAGAGAAATGTTTTTTAAATTCTTTCCAAACAGTTCTTACATCTCCGCTGGAACCTCTTTTTTTTATTGAAGTATATAGATCCCCGCATAAGAATACCCCAATTTTATTATTGGGAGATAAATCCATTTCAATTAATAATTTTAAAAATGCAGGTAACTTTTCTCCCAATAGATAGTGTTCTCCAGCTTCTTCAATGATTCCTTGCAAATCTGAACAAATAATAATTAAATCGACTTTAGCGTTTTCATTAACCCATTCTCCAAGATAAATCGGGAGTGATTTATGTAAAAGTTGAGGAAAGGAGAGGTGCTCTAAATTAGAAGAACCAACTTCTAAGTAAGGATAAGTTTCTATGGGGGTTATATCATTTACGGTTAATTTCATTGTCGGGGAGGTATTGTTTTCTTAGTTATACCTATTCTAGAACGACATTTTTTCTTAAAACGTTCTCTCTGTAGAATCTTTTTGCTCTAAAGTTGTCTTAATCACTTCTAAGGTAAAAAGAGTGCGTAGATTGTTGCTTATTTATTTTCTACTGAATTGATTTTAGAAGAGACCGAGTGAATTTTGAGATAGTCACTGATGGTTGGATCGATATGGATTTTTTCTCCTGTTTCGAGGTTTAGTATTTCGTTATAATCATGCTGTTTAAAGAAAGTACTTTCAAAGAATTGATGTAAATCGATGCCCATAAAATCAATTTTTCCGATCCAATGAATTGCTTTGTATTTTGTTTCAAGGTTTTGAGCATTAATAAGGTAATTGGCAATCGAATTAAACAAGGCGGAATAAGCGATACAATTTGCTTTGCCAACTTTTAGTGCTTGGTTTGGGTTCCTTGAACTTTTTTCGGTTGTGAATGACAAGTTTTCATTCGTTTTGTTTCGAGCAATTTTTATGATTTCGTCAAGGCTGGTATTCGTTTGTTTTTCTTGTTCCAGTTTTAGCGTTGCGATTAATTTTTTATCGGTAAGTTTGATATGGTTTCTGGTGCCAATTGGAGTATATGAAATACTTTGCCTAAAAATCCACCCCCTAAATATAAGAGTTAAAACCAATAAGAACCCAACAACTTTGAGTGTTCGTTTAAGTTTTTTACTTGCCTGATTATTCATGGGGAAAGCGTTTATCTAAGCTATTTATTGGTTTGTGTCTTTTTTTAATAAGTTGATACTTACTGTAGCGATGTCTGAGTTCGGAAATTTTGTAAAATGGTTTTTATCTGGAAACAAGCCTGCTTCTTCAGCGATTTTATTAAATATATCCACTTCAACAATGTATTGATCCGAAAAACCATGTGTTGCATTGTAGGCTGTTGCGGCTGTTTTTCCAAGATTGGAAGCAGCAAGAGCAGGAGGAATGGTATGGAGCTCGATCAATAATAAGCCATATTTTTCTACATAGGGCGACCATTTAGTGAGGTGTTCTCTTAAATTATTTTCAACCGCTGTTGTTGAAATCCGTTGCCCTCTAAATGCATAGGCTCCCGTCGATGAACTTTCTTTTGGGGAACGATTATCAATGGGCTTACTCCATATTCTATTGTGATCTAGGAAGGTTCGGACATTTAGTAAATCTTTTAATTGAATGCCATAATTTTCTTCCAAATCTTTTGCTAACAGATCAGGGCGACCTATATCTCCCCAAATCAATTTTGCCCAAATATTGGCTTGAATAATGTTTGTACGAGTGACATTTAGAGCTGCCTGATTAAAATCTGCTCCTACCAAAAACAATGGATATTCCTCCAGCAATTTTCCTCGAATTGTTCTTTGTTCAATGACTTCGTATAAATGAATTAAAAATGCCCCATTTCCACAGCCCATATCTACAATCCCTTTGGGTTGTTGCTCTATAGGTTGATTAAAAAGGTCAATAATAATCTTATCTACTACTTTGAAATAGGCAGCATGTGCTCCTCCGCTACCCCAAACGTTCATGGTTCTATCCACGTGAATTTCTTTGGCATTTTTGGGCAAACGCCAAAATATTTCAGGATCGCCAAAAATTAATTCTTCCACTTTTCTAAACATAGGAATGTAGGAAACGGTTACGCCATAAGCACTTGCACGGCGGGCATAAAACATCCCTTTCTCTGTAAATCGGTAGGTCTGGTTCTTTTTTTCGAACCAATTTAGAAAAACAAAAAAATCCAACAATCGCCCAAAACTTGCTCCATCCTTGTGAAACTCCTCTGGTTGGAAAGAGGCTTCCATAAAATAATTGTGGAACATACCACTCATCCCAAGCGCAACAACTGTTGGACCAACTATAATGCCCTCAATATGTTTTAGTACTTGACGTTGAATTTGCCGTTGTTTTTCATCGTTAGAAAGCTCCAAGCCATAATTATTGCTATATTTCTTAAAGATGCTTTCCAAAAAAAGAAAGGGTTCTAGCTCAAATTTTCTAGGGTGATATTTGCCAGAAATTTGCAACAGCTCAACAACATCTTTGTACTTGGGAATGTATTTAAAGGCAAGTTCACTGAGTGCTGTGGTGGCAATTTCAATCTCATTATCCGCTTTAATGGTGTGCCTAAGCCACCCTTGTGATGCTAAGGTGTGCAAGGCGATATTGAGATAACCTTCATTGGCCCTAAATGTTTGTGTCAATTTGGAGAGTGAGATGCTTTTTTCTGCTAGAATAAGATCTAGCACCCCTTTTTTGTAAAGAGCATAAGCAGTGGGGGCAGTTACAATGCCATCTAAATGCTGGAAAAGATCTGCACGATATATTTTCTTTTGTTCCCTAGTCAATTTTATATAAATTTTTAGTCAGATGCTTATGGGAAAATGATATTTAATTTTGTTTTAAATTAAATGTCGTTTGTTATCAATTGTCTAGCTTTGTGTTGGTATGGCTGTTATACCAATGAAGATAAGCAATCCCAAGACTAAAATTGCAAATTTTGTTAAAAAACTACGAAGAAAAAAACTACTCTATAAGTCCAAAAGGAGTGGCTACGGATAGACTAACGCCAATGTTTAGAGGACTAGAATGAGGATTAATTGATCCATTTATTGGAATTCTTTCGTTCATTATAATTGATAAGCGTTGAAGGATAATTCACCCAATCCACTTGTTTGATTATTTTTCCAGATTTGCCAAACGTTAGAATTGTTGTAAAATGCATGGCTTCAAACAGCTTGCCACCCCATTTAAAAGCGGTAAAATAACCCTTAATAACAGCATTGTTTTTATCGATGATCTTGTCAACAACGACCAAGCTATTTTCTGTTAACCGTTCAAAACCAGGATTAGACCAATCCAAGAAATCTTTGAGGTTTTGTTTGCCTACAATGCTATCACCATTAATTATATCTTCGAGTATAATGTTTTTGTCGTAAAAATCTAAAAATCGTTCAAATTCTTGACGTTGATTGAATACTTGATAATACTCTTCTATTGTTTTCTCTATTGAATTACTTTGGGCTGTTTCACATGAATAAAAAAATGATCCAGCCAATAAGTATAGGAGTAGATGAATTGTCTGTTTCATGGTTAAGTATGATTTTGTTAGATGATTTAATAGTATTATTTCCAAGGACCTTTAACGGTAATATTCGCAATCGTTCCTTTTGTATCGATAGCGTATAAACCACCAGCACCTCCGAACCATAACTTTCCATTTTTATCTTCCATTATGCTCATGATGGGGATGGGGATAGGATAATTTTTAAATGCTTTACCATCATATCTATACATACCGTTGTTCAAGGTGCTAATCCATAGATTGCCAGAATTATCTTTATAAATTGCATAGGTGTCACTGTTGTTTAGCCCTTCTATTTCAGGGAAATGCGTACAACCTTTTTCATTGCATCTAGTTATTCCTCCCTTACCAAATCGTTTGTTTTCATCGGGATGATCTTTTTCTGCTACCCTCGTTCCAAACCAAATATTTCCATTTTTATCTTCTTGAATTTCTTGCACATTATTAGAGTAAAGCCCATCTGCTTTTGTGAAATGAACAAATTTTTGACCATCGTATTTACTAGCTCCATAACCATCCCTACCCAACCAGATATTTCCTTTTGAGTCCTCCATAATTTCAGTTACCCAATCTTTAGTATCTTCATTGAGGTAAGTATCTACAGGCGCATAGGGAATTAAAAAGTTGGTAAATTTAGTTCCATCATATTGGCAAACGCCACCCCATGTGCCGATCCAAAAATTATCGTTGCTATCCAGAAGTAAATTACTTATTCTAAGGTGACAGAGACCGTCTTTTTCAGTAAAATTGATGAATGACTTACCATCATATTTGGATAGCCCTGCATGTGTTCCAAACCATAGGGTACCCTTTTTATCTTCTACAATACTTGAAATTGTATTACTGGGTAAGCCATCGTTTTGGGTAAAATAGGAGAGAGTAAGCCCATCGTATTTGGCAACGCCTTTTTCTAATGTCCCAAACCAAATATTCCCTTTAGAATCTTCAAATATTTCAGTGATGTATTGTCCAATTTGTGGAACATTATTTTCTGTTAGATGCTCAGGTTTAGCGACATTAATTTTTCTGTTTTTTGATTTACAGGAGGTTGACAGAAAGATGATTGCTATCCAAAAAATACATTTCATTTTATAGCTAGTTTGGTTCTTGTTTTTTATAAAAAATGGATCACTTGTTCTAAATAATTAGAAAGACAGGATATTACTTAAATTTTTCTATTATCTTTCATGCTGTGCTGCGATTTTTATGTCACAAAAAAAATCTTTTTCACTAAAAAAATATAAAGAATTCCTATGTATACAAAACGAAATTACAGTTTTTGGATGACTGTTCGGTGGTCAAAGTGGCCATTCATTATTGGTTTTATTTATTCTGGAGTCATTGGAGCTATTGCTCATTATACCAACTTAGACATTTCTCTACCTTGGCAACCTGTTAGTATTATTGGTATTGCTGTAGCTTTTTATTTAGGTTTTAAAAACAATAGTTCTTACGATAGGACATGGGAAGCACGCAAAATATGGGGAGGGATTGTCAACGATAGCCGTTCTTTTGGAGCAGGGGTTATGTCTTTTGTTAATGGCAACAACAAAAAGAGCATTCAGCAAGAATTAATTCATCGACATATTGCTTGGTTAACAGCCTTGCGTTATCAGTTGAGGCTATCCAAAGAGTGGGAGCACACCAACGAACGTATAAAAGGTAAATATGCCCCTCCAATTGCCGAAACACTTTTTTCTAAATTAGAGGAAGAGTTGGATGAAATTATTGACAGTGAAGAACTCGAATCTTATATGGGGCAATCCAATATAGCTACTCAAATATTAGTTAAACAGTCCCTTCGTTTGCAAGAATTACACGATAAGGGATACTTTGACGATTTTCGTCATATGGAACTTTTTAAACTAGTTCGTTGCTTCTATGATGGTCAAGGAAAGTCAGAACGAATTAAAAACTTCCCATTCCCTCGACAGTATGCATCTACTGCTCTTTGGTTCAATTTTGCCTTCTGTATGTTTTTGCCCCTTTCAATGCTTGATTTTTTTAAAGGAGTAGAGATTTGGCTTTTGTATATAAATCCCCTGATGTCGGCTCTATTGATATGGATTTATTTTTTAATGGAAAAAATAGGAGATTATTCTGAAAACCCTTTTGAAGGAACGTACAACGATGTTCCAATTACTTCCATTGCTAGGGGAATTGAGATTGATATGCGAGAGATGGTTAAAGATGAAAACATTCCTGCACCATATTCTTCTGATCAAGGGTTTTTGTTATAATAGAGTATGGAAAATATAATATTAGATGAAACATTAGAAAAAAGAGAAAAGGAAATGAAGAGAACCTCAAAACTCAAAATAGTAGAGATACTTATTTGGGGAGGTTCTCTTTTTTTTATTGCAAAGGTCATCCTGTTTATGCAAAACCCTAGTTTATCCTTGACGTTTGAGGCGAGATTGGTAATTGCCTTTGTTATAGTGTTGTGGTTTTTGATGCCTACCTTTTATGTTATTTGGAGAAGATACAAGGTTGTAAAGCAAGAAGAACAAGGACAAACCTTTTATAAAGGAAAATCTAAGCTAGGTGTCTTTTTATTTTGGAGTGGACTAATCTCTATTATAAGTTGGTTTTTTGCGTTTGGAGCTCCTTCTTTAGAAAATTATTCCTCTTTAGGTTATTATAACGATTTGTTTAATCTTTTGTCTACACTAGGGATGATGGTTTTATACCTCTATTTTTTTTACAAAACGGCTCCGCTACTTGATCTTAGAAATTAAACCAATTACAGATCTATCTATTTAAAGACGTTGTTGAATACATTGGTGAGTATTTTATTTGAAATTTGTATAACTCATTGAATACGGATTATATTTACGCCTCTAAAGCAATCATCAGAACATTGTTTTTCACCATATCCGCAGGTTGAAATCATTCCATCATTCTCTGCCCTAAAAGTGGTGAACGTATTTTTTCTGCGAACAAGCCAGTGTTGTTGGGCTTTGGTATAAATTTCATCCAATGTAATCGGTTCAGCTCCATTGTCATGCGTGTCAATTTCGTTTTCTGTTTCGTTCCATTGAAGTTCATGTTCTGGAAAATCGGCAGGTAATCCTTCTGTACCCGTAATTTCAAAACTTCTTTGTACCACAACACCATTTTTTACGCTTATGTTGGTCTCCCAACTAACTCCTACCCAAGAACTATTCGCTACCGTATAGGTATAAGTATTGTTAGAAGATTCTTTAAAATTCAACCAAGCAATTTTGCTAGCTTCGAATTCATCTTTATATTCTATACTGTTTAAACCACAAGAATACAATAGATTTCCGATTAATAAGAGGACAATACAATAGATTTTTTTGCTCATAATTTGTTTTTATTTATTATTATTTATACAATAAAATAGCTAATCTAGAAAAATCTCCTGACTGCCCAAAATTTCTTACATTTAGATTGCTGCCTACGATGTGATGCCTCATGCATTGAAAGCAAATTTTAGCGATGCCAATTATTTTGGAATGTTTTTTAAATACAATAATGTCTCTAAATACAGGAGCGCAGCCCATTAAATAAGCTTTAGTATGTTTTTTTGTACTAAACAAGTAGTTTAATCGATCTAGTTTTTTTGTGCTAATTTGCTTTTTGGTAAATCCTAGTAATTCTAACTTTTCTAAGAAATGAACATCTTCTATTTGTTGGGGTTCATAGGAGTATAGAATGCTCATTAGAAGGTTTTCATCCCCTGACTTTTGCACTTTATTTTGTAAGATGAGAAGATCGTTGCTGCTTGTTTTTATAGCATAATGTTCTGCCTCATCAAAGTCGAAATAATTCTTTAATGCTGGAAGTTCTTTTTTCTTCAAAGCTGCCGCTCTCTCTTGAAGAGAAAGGTTTGGCTCGTTTGTATGGGGAGTACTATTTTGGTTGTTTGAAGCTGGTGTTTCGGGGAGACTTTCCAAGTTTGAGGTATCTGCTTCACCTAGCGTGTTTTCAGAAAGGCTTTGTTCATGGATTTGATTGGTACTAAACGTTTGATTTTGGCAACTGAGGGCTATTAAATGAATTAAGAGTATGCTGTAGAAAAAAGCAGATGGTTTAATCTGTGTGGTATTTGAAGCTTTCATGTTTTTATAAGAAGTTAATGAACTATTAATTCATTATTGGGAATAAATAGATGGGCATCCAGCTCTTTTTACTTTTTCTATGTTTTAGTTGCTCTTCAGTAATAGCATTACTGCGTTTAAAAATCAACGGAGCATTAATACAATATACGCCCCTTAAAACTAAAATCATAAATCTTGCTAGTGATTTTTCTTTACGAGACTAGCAAAATTTACGATTTAGTAGCATCACACAGACAAATGGACATTAGTTTTATCCCTAGTCTTTGTTGCCTGCTTTTATTGTTGAGAGCCGTTTTTATTTTAATTCTTTAAGTAAAGTATTAGCGGCTAATTTGCCTAAGGCGTTAGAAGCTAGTGGGCTTGCGCCAGTGATTAATCTTCTGTCTAAGCAAACGGTATTATCTGACTTTGTATTCATGATATTCACGCCTAGCTGTTTTAATTTTTCGCTTAAACCCCAAGGCATTTGCCCTGGCAAATAACCAACCATTGGTGTTTTTTTGTCGATAGAGTCTGGAAATACACACATATTATAGCCTTTGTAGATAAATGGTTGCTTATTAAGTGTTGTTGCTAAAAAAGAACCAGGCCCGTGGCAAAGGCTTATCGTAAATAAGTTGTTTTGATGCGCCCAATTTAAGATTTTTCCCACGTTTTTATCTTCTGGAATACCAATCATAGCACCGTGTCCACCAGGCACAAAAACAGCTGCATAGGAGCTTGAATCATCAAAGGATTCAAGAATAAAATTAGCCAATTTTTTGGGCTTTTCAAAGTCATTTTTTAGTTCCTTGTAAATGGCGTTTACATGCTCGTCTTTTTTTGGAAAAGCCCACATTTCTAAGACAACGGGTTTTCCTGTTGGAGTAGCAATTACAAACTCAAATCCTGCATTTTTAAGATGCAACATAGGCAACAAAGCTTCTACAGGATGATTGCCCGTAGAAAACAATTTGCCATTTTGCATTTTCATGTTTTTTTGCTCGGTAAAAATCACCAAGATTTTTGATTGCTTACCCCTGTATTTTTTGTACGAAACATTCTCAAAATCGGTTGTGGGAGCAGTGGCTAATTTTAAAGCAATTTTAGATGGGCTGTAGGATCCATCCATTTCCAATTTAGGAGCTAGCCCCAATAATTTTTTTATCATGTCTATTGTAGTTTAACACTCCATTGCTTTTTTATAAAAAAAAAACATCTTGTATTTGGTTGATTGTTAGTTGATTGGTGCTTTGTGTGGCAAGCTTTTATCATTTTTGGTAATCAGTCGCATACGATTTTTAATGGAGTGATGGTAGTTATCCATTTTTATAAATAATAACACAAAAATAGAGCTTAATAAATTCCTAAAAATTGATGTATGGTAAGAAAGGAATTATTCGTTGGCAATTTCTTTTCGAATTCTACTTAAACTTTCGGTCGTGATTCCGAGAAAGGAAGCAATGTGATAATTTTTTACATTTTGCTCAATGTTCGGATAGGTATTTACAAAGTTGGTATAACGTTCTTTTGCTGGCAAGGTTAAATTTTGAAGGATGCGTTTTTGGAAGGCAGCAAATGCTGATTCTAGCTTTTTGATATATAAATGACTTATTTGAGGAATTTCAATACAAAGATTATCAAAATCTCTTTTTGAAATTTTAAACAAAGTAGCATCTTTAATACATTCAATGTAAGAGACAGCTGTGTTTTTTTCTTGACCAAAAAGAGCAATATAATCACTAATCCACCAATCTTTAATAGCAAATTGTAAGGTATGTTCCTTCCCATAAGAATCAATGAAATAACTTCGCAGGCAGCCACTATGAATGTAATTAATAGAATGAACAGTTTCGCCTTCTTGCAAAAGGAACTCTTTCCTTTTGAGTGTTATTTTTTCCAACTTACCAGATAAATATGTTATTTCATTTTCAGTCAATGTAGTATCCCTAAAAATTTCAAGTATGATTGCTTCCACTTTTTTTGTTTTAATTGCTGTTCGCTAAAGTCCTGTGATGTTTCCAATTTACAATAGCTGAGAACAAAATCTATGATTTTGTTTGTGATTTTTTCATTTATAACTCGCAAAGGCTATAATTTTTAGTCATAGCTTAGAAACACTTGGTTAAAAGTAGGTATGAATTTCTGTTTATTGCTGTATCTTTTAGCTTTAGGGGGCTTATGTAAAAGAAAACACTATGAGATATATCGTTTTAATGCTTTTTTGTTTTATACTTTGGTGTTGCATTGCTTTTCAACATGAAGTTTTAATGGAACAAAAAGAGGAAGGTCAAAAGCGTTTAGAGGACAGTTTGGCTTTGATAGAGCAAGAAAAAAGGGATAAAGCCAAAGAAGAAAAACTTTTAGATTCTCTTTCGTATGAATGGGAGAAAGCGTTATTAACTTTTTTGGGGTTAAAACCTTCCAGGAGTGATAAAATCCATTTTTCAGACACCTTACTCACTTTTTATCATGACATTAGTTTTTCGGGATTTTTAGGAGGCAAATTTACTCAAATCTTTAGAAGGGATTCAATGATTTATTTAACGCAAGCCTTTTATACCAATCAAGGAAAAAAAGGGGAAGAATCACTTTCTTTAACCAATCATTTGACAGGGGAATATTTAGGGAAAGTGTATAGGAATAACATTCAACATGATGTTTTGACGTTAGAAAAATGGAACGCAATAATTTCGACGCTTGAGGATTCAAATTTTATGCGTTTAGGTATAGAAAATTGTGGACGCTTGGCTTTAGATGGAAGCTATTCGGCACTTACCTTTCATAGTAAAACAGAAACCCATAGCGTACACAGACAGCATTGCCCCGATCATACTTTTTTTAAAATCATTCATCAAATAGATTCTCTTTTATTATCCATTCTAAATTAATTTTATCAAAGCAGTCATCCTTAGAGCCAATTTAGCGGTCAAGTATATCATCAAATTGTTCTTCTTGATCTAATTTTTCCTCTTCTTTGGTGGGCGAAGTACCACTCCAAATACAACCTAAAAACAGCACTAGAGCAACTATTTGAGAGCTTTCTCTTAACCCATAGTTTAGGATAGCTGCAAGCGTATTAAAAGTCCCCAAAGCTCCAAGGACTAATAAAAATAGTTGAGGAATGGTTCGTTTCTTTAGACTGAAATAACTCATGATTTTTATTGTTAAAGGTTAGGTATAATATCGTTATCAGTAGCTAATTATAGCTTTTGGTTAATTACAGTCTTGATTAGGCAGCCTGTTTTTTCAATTCTTCGGGAGTAATTTTCCCCTTTATATAGGTATATTGTAGATTCACTTTCTATATGACGATTTTTTTGTTTTTCGATGGTAAGTTCTGAATTTATTCGACGAAAAGTAGACTCTTCAATTAATATCCATTCAAACTTATTTTTATCATAAGGTGTAGGCTCAAATTGAAAATATTGAATCTTTTTTTGCTCCCCTTTTGGGGTGAATTCAGAAACGAATTTATAGTTATGTGAGTCGGTTTGAGTTACTCTTTCGGTTTTCTTTAATTGACCATTTATATAGTACCAAAATTTTGTTTGAGCAACCTCGTTTTCTTCATTTTGATAATAGGAGGTAAAGTAGGAATGCTTATTTTTATTTCCGTTATGTAAGAGGATAGAATCTGTTGATAATAAGGAATAATTTTGATCGTAGCACTTTACTAGTTTTAAATGTTTGCTTTGGAATGTTTTACGATAATAAATGTGTTGATTAAGTTGGAGGATTTTATACGCTTTCCAATTTTTATTAGAATCAACTAGGTGTTCAGAACAAACCAAATAATCAAAATCATAGAAATGAATAATGGGATTACACAAACCACTTAATAAAGATTGGCTGTCCTTTTTAGCTGAATAAATGGTATCTTTTTTTACCATGCAAGATGCATAGTTGTATGTCTTTTTTACAATGAGTGTATCACAGTTTTTATTGGTACAAGTGTTGCAATGGATTTTAATATTTAACCAAGTATCCGTTTTTTGACACAAACAGTTGATCGCAGAAACAAATATAAGAATAAGGGGTATTATATATCTTTTCATGGGAAGGGGGCTAATTTATAAAGAGGTATTAATTTAATGGTTTTGGGAATAAGAATTGTATAATGTTAAAAGTATTGCTGTCTTGATACTAGTAAATTTATAATTCTCTTAATGGCGTGTTCTCATTTATGGGAAGAAATTCTAGGTCATCGACTTTTTTCGGAGTTATTGTTTCAACAGATATTTTTTGTTCCCAAAACAAACCTTTATGGAGTTCGAATAATAGAATTCCTTTTCCATACTTAATTATATTATTAAGGTTATCCTCATTGTAATCTTTATACCAATTAGGATTTACTTTATACTTTTTAGAATAATAAAATGTCCTTTTTAATTGCAGAGTATCAATACCTAAGCTTTGAATTTTAATGGTACTTTCTGTTTCAACCCCTTTTAAGTGGTATTTAGAGATAATAGTATCGTTTAATGGTTTAAAAGTTGTTCTGCTGTCACTTTTTGTAATATCAAACCAATAAATAGTATCATTATCCATTTCTTTTAAATAAGATTTTTTACTATTTAAATCAAGATACCTTTCACTAATTATTTTTCCACTTGGAGAGACATATTGTTTTTTGTAGTTTCCTTCTTTTAACGTAGTAATAATTTGGGAACCGAGATCTTCTTTAAGATCATCTGCTTTAAATCTAGGAGAGTATGGTAAGTATTCAATAGAATATATAATGGTTCCTTCAAAGAACCGATTTTGTTGGGGCTGCTGCTTGGCAGAATTACAAGAGAAGAGCGTTAGTAAGCAGAGAGCTACTAAATAGTTTAGAGGTTCCATTTTTAGCAATTTTTTAAAGAAATAGAGCAAGTGCTTGGTCATTTTATTGATAAGGAGCATTTTAGCCCTTGTGAGGCATGGGTATTTCTGTTAAATTGTATTTAATATCGGTTAGTTTTAGTTTTAACCAAGTCCAATCTTGGTTTTCCAATGTCCATTTTGCTTCGCATTCGACAGGTATTTTTATCCCATTGCGTGCTTCAATTTTTGTGGAACTAACCGTCCACAAGGTTGGTGCTTTATCACCTACTTCCTTAAAACGCATAGCAGTAAATTGGACAAATTCACCATTGTTGTCAAAATGAAAAATTCCAGATCCTTCTGTTCCTTGAAAACTCATGGTTGCTTTGGCAGATTGGCTATCTATGGGCTCCCAGGTTATGTAAGGGCTTAAGGCAGCTGTTGGGAACCAGATAATTTCAGCTAAGTATCGTTGTAAGGAGGCTTCATTTACTTTCTGGTCATTGCTGGCATTAGCAATTGGAATCAATGAAAACATTTTGATAGACATTTCGCCATTGCCATTTTCAAACTTATCCCGCCCAATAATATTTATAAAGGGATTCATCTGCATATTGATCTTCCAATTAAAGGCAGGGGGCTGTATGGTGAAATATTGGTCAGCTGTTGCCGTATTCCACTCCTTTTGGTCTTCCTTCATTTTGAGTTGCAACTCCTGAACTAAATGAACGTTAAAGATGGTTTGTTTCCCGATTACACCACTATTGATTAGCCATTTTTGGACAGTTTTGGGCAAATTTAAAATGGACGCTTCTGTGACAATTTTTTGAGGTATATGTTTAGCATTTTCATGAATCTGCTCTCTTTCTTCCTGTACCTTATTGGTAAATTGAATTGTTGAATATGCGATTATTGCCGCTAAGAGAATGATTATATTGGCTATTGTGCCAAATTTTGCATCAGACCAATTGTTGAAAATCAAAAATTGGGATACAATCAGGGCAATAATTGCCGTTGCCCACCAGTAATCAAAGGCATAAAGTAGTAGCATTATTGTTGCAATGAAAAGCACAAATGCTAGCAGCCAAATTAATCCAAACGTTTTTGAAATGGGATTGGAAATGGCTTTAAATTCGGCTATTCCAAATGCTTTGAAAAAGCCAAATAAATGAATTATTGCATGAACGGAAATGAATATTGTGATACCTATTTTCATTATTTTTTGCTTGTGGCTAATATTGCGTACATAAAACGCAACGTGGTGTTAAAATGGAATGAAGGATTGGTACAATACTATAATGTTATGTGTGGCAGTCCGCTCTTTTTTGGATTGGCTTTAAGTAGATGACCCCTTTGTCAAGATCTAGAAGTGTGTTATAATTCTTTAGCACACCATTCCCTAAAACGCTGATTTTTTGCCTGCCAATGGCTCCCTCAAAAAAGCTAATTGACAAATCGTCCAGTTTGTTTTTTCCAAGTGTAAAAGAGGGGAGTAGTGCTTTTTTAGTAATAATTTTATGCCCGTATGAATCAGTCAGAGCACTTTCACCGAGTATTTCTAGTTTGCCTCCAAGCTGATGTTTTTGTACAAATTTATCATCCAGTAAAATATTTCCCCCATAGCCCGTATGAAGCATAAATTTTTGGGAGCGTTTAATTTTTCCAATTTTGAGCCTTCCTTTAATAAAGAGCAAATCATTGTTTTGGACAAGCTTTAATTTTTGAAATGCCTGTTGTTTCCTTTTATCAAATTTAGAATGAACGATAAAAAGCTTTTCGTCGTAATTTATTTCGATGATTTTTCCTTGAAAAAGCTTGGGACCAAATTTACCATCAGTCAATTGACCTGAGCGCTTATTGACCCAAATAGTGAGACTATCAAAGGTGCTTTTTCCAATTTTTAGTTGGTTGTTTTCAAAGAATTTAGCATTGCCATTACCACCCCAGCTATTAGCAATAGAATTGGATATGGAATCTGGTTGACGAATTTTGTCTAGTGCCTCTTCGGTAATTGAAGCCCCCTGTTCCCCCGTATGAAACATTAAGTTAAGGGTATCAACTTTATTTAGAATTGTCTGAATGTAGATGTTGTTAAAAGGAGTTAGGACAAAAGGGATGGTATCAGAACTATTTTGAGCATGAGTACTGAATGTACTAATAGTAATAAAGAGAAACGATAGTAAATACTTAAGCATAATTTTTTAACGATTTGATTTTGGTTGCAAGTTGGGGCTGTGATAGCCGCCATGTGGATATAAATATAACCGTTCCTTAATCAAAATCGTAGATTTTGGAGCCTAGAAAAGCCAAGTTTTTTATTTAATTCAAACTTAGGTCTACTCATCGTGCAAGCTGAGAGAAGAGGGCTTTGCTTTGAAAGCAAATATTTTAATTTTTTGACTTCGTTAATTCAATTTTATGGAAGGTGCTTAAGGTTGCTATTTCTATTAATTTAAAATTTGTCTCTGCCAAAAACTCAGTATTTCTATTTTCCTGTTTAAGGGTTGTTAGATTAATAATCCAATACATACCAATTGGGCCATCTTTTTGAGCAATAAATAGTTGGTTTTTGTTTTCTTTGGTTAAGAAGTTGTTTAAGAATAGCCTTACATCGCTAATGAAAGCTAATTTCTAGCTACTCTGCGTTAAAAATTTTCTCCATAGCGCTGCTATGAAGAAAATTTTTGCCTTGTTTATCTAAAAATTAGTACTCATTATCAACAAAATTCCATTTTTAAACAACTTCTAATATAAAACTTAAAGGGATATAAATTATTTGTGAAATAATCAAAAGTCAGCTCATTATTGGTGTTTAGATTTAATATAGAAAATGTAAAATCAGTAGGATTATCCAAAAAAGATTCTCTCTCAACTGCTTCGACCTCGATTTTAATGTTGTCATTTAATTTGAAATCAACATAACGAGTTCTAGATGCTTTTTCTAATAAGAATAGAATGGCAGTAACTACGATTAGAAACATTGTAGAGTACTTATAGTAACCCCGCAGTTTGTTTTTGAGCCCTTTTTTTTGTAGTATAAAATTCCCCAAACCAATTAATAATAACCCAAGTATTCCTACAAAAACTAATATGATTATATGCGTTGGGGACATTTTAAGATTGATAATTAATGAAACAAAATAGAGGGTAAATGGAATTTTGAACCAAGCCATTCTACAGAAAAAATCCTACTGAATTTTAAAAATTAAGATCGTACGATTGAAAAACTCAAGTTATTGTTTAACAACCTTTTCCGTTAGCGATTTTTTTCCATTAGATAACGTTATAAAATAAATTCCAATCGGTAATTCTTCCAAATCTATACTGTCATTTCGTCTAAGAATCGTTTTATGCTTCAGAACGCTACCCAATTGGTTTATTATCATGACTTCTAGTTTTTCATTGTTCTGTTTCTCAATGTGCAATAAACCTGATGTCGGATTGGGGTAAAGTTTAATGTTTAGTTCTTTTTCTAAGGCTATTTTTTGACGACTAGTGATTAATATAATGTTGTCATTTACAGTATGCTGGCTTGTGTTGGTAATAATGGGGGCATTAAAATCAAAATAAATTCCAGCATTATTTTCCAATAAAGTGCCATTGGGGAGATTAGGATTTTGTTCCACTTCAAAGGTAATAAAACCATGCGATAAAGGTTCATTGGTATTACTGTCTGCCAACATGATATTCATAAAAGTCCATTCTAGCACCCTTGAATCATGAATCTTAAAAGTATAATCATGGCTGGATACACCTGATTGAACAGAAAAAATATTAAAGTCCGTAGAGAGGGTATCTAGAATTCTTATGTTGAATGCTGTGTCTGTTCCTGTATTTTGAAATCGAATTAAATATTCTATTTTTTGATTGGGTAGAATGTCATGCATTGCACCTGCTCCTAAAGGAAAACCAGTTTTGTCATTGGGGTCATAGCTGCCTCGAACCACTCCACAAAAGATATCAATAAAGGGATCTGCATCATCATGTGGGAAACTATTTACTAGACCTGGCGTCCAGTTTCCTGTGCCACAGTTTTCAATAGTAGCAGATGGATTAGAATTACCAGGATGTAAAGGATGTTGATTGGTTTCTAAACGCCATGTTTGCCCATTCCCTTCAAATGTAAAGACCGCAGAATCTCCACCTGCTAACTGTATTGAATCTAATGAAATAAGCAAACCATCTAAATACACTCTTAGAGGAGCAAAGCAATTCATATCACCGTGGTTAGGGGCTCCTGTGTTATAAACAACAAAGCGGACAGAATCGCCCAAACAAGTTGCTTCAATGTCCAAACTCGATTGATCCCAAGAAGAAAGACAAGGGCTTACTTGACCTAGAGGGTAAGGATTGGGAATAGAATCCAAGGCACAAGAAGCTACAGGATACAATTCTGCATTTAGGCACAAGGTTTGCCCCAATATAGCATGGGTAGAAAGGGTTGTACTCATCCAAAAATCAATGCATTCCCCAGGATAAAGGGAGTCTGCAACATAGATTTGATACCGATTAGCCCCTAGTGAAGTATACGCTAAAGAAGCGCTATTTACTGTAAGTAGAGAATCTAGTTCAACAATTACATAAACACTGTCTATTTTATCAGAGCCAGCGTAGTCATTACACGCTTTGATATAAACTTTTTGATCTGAAAAGCCAGGTCTTAAAAAAGGAGCATGGATAGAAATAGTAGGAGCGGGGCAAGGGGTATTGGAAATAAAACCAAAAGAAGGCGCAACCGTGAAACTATCTAGATTGTTAACCACAAAGGTCTGCGTAGCGGGACACGTTACTTGCCAGTTGCTTTGAGTAGTATCTGCGGTAATGGTATAGATTCCTGGAGTGAGGCTATGGGTTACAAACCATAAACCATTTTCGTCTGTTTGTGGAGTAATATTGCCTGGTTGAATGATAAAAGTTTGATTGGGGAGATTGCTGATTTCGTTGCTGTCCTTCTGGCAGTTTTGGTTGTAATCTTTGTAGGCAATTCCAGTTAGTCCACCAATTCTATAAATTCTTGCATGCCCTGAATTCATACCATTGACATCATTATAGAACGCTCCAACAGCCAAAGCACTCCCATCGGCACTCAAACTAATTGCTCTACCAGAAAAATCGCCAACAGCTTCACCTGCTATGCCATTTCCGATTTGTATCCAAGCACTCCCTGTCCATTGATAAAGGCGGACAAGCCCTGCATCTGAATTGTTTTTATGAGCTCCAACAGCAAGGAGGGTTCCATCGGCACTTAAGCTTGCTGAAATGCCCGAAAAGTCAGCACCAACTCCATCAATATCATTTCCTCTCTGTACCCAACTAGTCCCTGCCCATTCGTATATACGTACATGCCCTGCATCTGGACCATTCCCTGTATTTTTAGGCGCACCAATAGCAACAACAGTTCCGTCTGCATTTAAGCTTACTGAGAAACCTGACCAATCCCAGCCAGATTCTCCAAAAATATTGTATCCTTTTTGATTCCAAATAGTGCCCGTCCATTCATATACGATTACTTCACCTCCACCTACAAAATTCCCACCTCTGTAAGCCCCAATAGCAACAACAGTTCCATCAGCACTTAAACTTACTGAATGACCAAAATAATCATTGCCACTCTGACCATCAATGTCATTTCCCAATTGAACCCAAGCACTGCCTGTCCATTGATAAAGACGAACATGCCCTGCATCTGAACCCGCTCCGTCATTTTTATAGGCTCCAATAGCAACAATAGTTCCATCGGCACTTAAACTTACTGAATAACCCGATAAGTCGCCAGCAGCTTCGCCATCTATATCGTTTCCTAACTGTACCCAAGCATTGCCTGTCCATTCGTAAAGACGAACATAACCTGCATTGGCACCATTGGCATCATTTCCATCTCCTCCAACAGCCAGAACGGTTCCATCCGAACTCAAACTGACAGACTTACCAAGCCAGTCGCCAACAGCTTCACCTTCTATATCATTCCCCATTTGCACCCATGTATTACCGATCAAGCCATACACTTGGACATGTCCTGCATTGAACCCATTTCCATCATTATTAGGTGCTCCTATTGCGAATGTACTTCCATCTGAGCTTAAACTTACAGACCAGCCAGCCCAATCACCAAGAGCTTCACCATCTATATCCATTCCTATTTGGGGAAATTGGGCTTGTAAGGAGGTACTCATTACGATTACTAACAGCCCTAGAAAAATACTATTGATTTTGTTTTTCATTTTTTTATATTCGTTATTTTTCAATTACTCTCTGTTAACTTTTTTGGGGGCATAAAAGTTCCATTGCAAAAATGAGAAATGTACATGGTTGGGAGTACATTTTTAAACAATTTCAATGTTAAAGAACTAAAAATTAGTTTTAGCTGTGGTGGTTTTAGTCTTTAGACAATGCTTCAATTAGGCGATTGGTAGGTACCCCTATACTCAACGAAGCATAGGGGCGTTTTGTTTATTCTTCCTGAGTTGTTTTTCCATTATAATAGTAAGAAAGAGAAACCAACACAAGCCCAATTACTGCTCCCATATATTCGCCATCATTGATACTTACATGTGCCATTATCGCTAAAATTAAATCAAATACGAATCCAGCATAAGCCCATTCTTTTAACATTTTTGATTTATTGGTCCAAATCGCTACAAGCCCCAGTATTTTTGCAATTGCTAATGGATAAATAATATGGGTTGGATACCCTAATTGTAAAAATACTTTGCTGATCATTTCATACTGAGCGATATACATCCCAGCACTAAAAAGCATTAATAGTGATAATAAGCCAGTAACAACTCTATAAATTATTAAGTTCTTGTTTTTCATTGTATTGAATTTTATTTATTATAAATTTGATTTTATTACCTAGGGTTTATTTTCCTAGGTAAATATTTATTAAAAATTTTTTACCCTCTCAATTTATCAATAACAAGGTTTAGGGCTTTTGCTTCTTCCTCTGTAATACGTCCAATAAAATCAATATGTTCTCCTTCTTTAATTAAGTCCAACTGCTCTAATACCGCTAATCCCGCATCAGAAATTCGCAGATAGACCATTCTTCTATCTTGCTCACTTCTTTTTCTTTCTATTAACTTTTTTTCTAACAATTTATCGGAAAGGCGGGTGGCATTAGGTGCCTTTTCTATCATTAAACGTTTAACATCATTCATGGCAACCCAGTCCTTAGCCCCTCGAAGGATTCGAAGGATATTAAACTGTTGTACAGATAGACCATAGGGTTTTAGTAACTCGGTAAATAAATTCTTTATCCAGTTTGAGGTATACATGATGTTCGTTACTAAACGATGCCTATCATCTGTAAATTTGGTCTTTGTTAATTCGTCTATTGTTGCCATGCTATTGAATTGTTATAATGCAAATGTAAAGTAAAATATTTTCCTAGGCAACTATTACCGCAATAAATATTTTTTTTGACAAATTTTCTGATTGCTTTTTAGCTTTGATTGATCGAAAAGATTAGGGGAAATTTGAAAAATTGGTGTACTATTATTGCAAACTTACTCAAATATCTTATCATTTTACTTGTTTAGACTTTGAAAAACAATATAGGCATGCGCAGAATGAAAGATTACAAACAGAGTGGATAATACGATATAAATTAGTGACATATTGGAGCATTTTAAAAAGGATTTGTTGCCAATGAATCCAATTCCAACAAAGAAAATTATTGTTGTGTAGGCTGGTGCCATAAACCCGATTAGGCTTGTAGTCCAATCTGATTGAGGGTAGAGAATTACGCTAATCCAAGATAAAAAATAGATAACCATTCCAACCCAATAAATCCCGAATCCTATTTTTTGCAATCGTGTTTTTAATGAAAAAATCATTAATGCAGGAACAACAAATACAAGAAGCCTCAAGATATTTTCACTATAACCAATCCAATTGGGGATGTCTTTCCAAAAAATATCAGGACTGTAAGCTTTCGGTAAATAACCAACGAGTATGATATTCCATAAGAAAAGTGGAATTAAAAGGAGGAAACAGTTACAAAAGTATTTTCTAATTTTCATCTGTATGATGGATTAGTTTTGCTAGGGATGGCTATTCTATGCTTTGTCCGTTATTAGCTTTTTTATCTAAATTGTTTGGGTTTTAAATTTTTACTTGCATTTACTGCAATTTCTAAAATTCTCTTTTGCCTAGTCTCCGTTCTTTTGGCAGAAATGACCCAGTACAATAAAATCTTTTTAGCAGACTTGCTTAGAGACTCAAAATATTCGATGGAGCCTTTGTGCTTTGCAAATTCTTCTTTTAAATCTTCAGGGATGACAAGTGCTTCAACTTGATCTAACATTGTCCAAGAACCATTTTCTTTTGCAATTTTAATGCTTTTGTAGCCCTCTTCATGCATAAGGTCTTGTTCAATTAAGGTTTTCACTTTATCCTTATTCACCTTAGACCAAGTACTTTTGGGTCTTCTCTTGCTAAAATATTGCTTATACTTCTCTTTATCAATGGTCTTTTTGGTACTATCTATCCACCCAAAACAAAGCGCTTCATCAACGGCTTCACTCCAATTTAGATTGGGGGTTGGAGAACCTTTTTTATGAATTATTAACCATATTGAATCCTCGATTAAATGGTTTTTTTTAAGCCAATTTCTCCAATCTTTTTTGCTGCTAGGGCAATAACTATCCATTTCTTAACGATTGATTTTTTGCTGTTTATAGATATATGGGCTCTGTACTGTATAGGAGTTAAATGTAACTAATCTGAAAATGAAATTGTAAATTTTGTCCATCTACTTACTAACAAAAAATTAAAATTGCAATTTTTCTAAGGCTTTCTTTGCACCAGCATTATTTGGATTAAGTTCAAGAGATTTTTTATAGGCTTTGATCCCTTCATCAATTTTTCCCATTTTTAATAAGCACTCCCCATAACTATCGTAAGTGTTAAACCCTTCTGGGTACAGTTCGGTGTTCAACTTAAAAATTTTAAGTGCCGCTTTATTTTTATTGCTTCCAAGTAATTGATAGCCAAAACTATTAATCCCTCTTTCTGATACATCATATGCTGAATTTATTAAATCAGATGCTTTTATAAATTCTATGATAGCATCTATGCTCTTTCCTGATTCCAAAAGCGCACTCAATTTTTTCTTGTTCATCATTCGCAATTTTTCTTTTTGCTCAGATAAGGTTTCTACTCCATATTCACGCCTTTTTTTGTCGGAGATTTTGGTGGTGTCTAAATCATGAATTTGCCAAAGTTCGCCTTCTCCCTTCCGAGTGTATTGCGTCCCATATATCTGAGGTTTGCCTCTTCGCATTAAATCTCTATCGATTGCTGCAGCCAACAACCATTTACTTCTGGTGGAATCTAGATCAACCGCTTTTTGCATTAATTTTACGGCCATTCCTGAAGCAATCGTATCGCTTCCGTGTTGAAAAATCATTGCTGCATTTGCAAAATCTTCAGAAGTGATCACTTTGTTTGAATCCAATAATTCGTAAACTCTAGCTTCTCGTTGTTTATCTCTTTTTGATACGATAGCCCAATCAATATTTGCAGTTTGCCTATCCGCTTGGTCGGATTTGTACAATTCCTCTAGTTCTAGGTTGGACGTGAAATTTTTTGATTCTGACGATTCTGGCAATTCTTGACATGAGAATAGGGAGATCGTTAAAAGAATAATAAAAGGGTTTTTCATTGTTTTATTTCGTTTGGATGAATTGTTTTTTTTAAAACGATGGATTTTTAGCATAAATTCAGGTTAAGTTAGAATAACCCTAATTAAATGTCTCGCATTCGATAGAGATATATGCCTATGCCACTGTTGGTGAAAAGAAAATGTTGGCAGTAGTTTTTTTCTTTTAACTTACTTAATAAGCTCTAACTTCATCAAACCATTTATTTGCCTTATCAGCGTCAATTATTAACATAGGCACTTGCCTTAATTGATTTACAGCTTCTCCAATATCTTCACGTTCTATCGTTTCTATATTTGAAAAATCATTGAAAGTCTTGGTAAATTCAATTAATAAATTTTTTATATCACGTTCTGTTTTAGCTTTTTTTAATTTTTTAACTGTAGCTTTATAAGTCTTAATCGCTAATTTTGCTTCTTTACCAGTCCAGCTAGAGAAAGGGATTCCATATTCAGTAGTGAACCAAATTTTTTTTCTTAATTGCGCTACCGATGAATATTCTAATTCTCTATCTTTAGCTAACTTTCTCAGTTCACTCCGCAAAAGTTTTCCTTTAGTTTCTTCGATATTCCAAGCTATGAATGATGTTAGCTGCTTCCAGCTTTTCAGTTCAGGTAAGTTTTCCAAATTGGGGGCATACCTTATTGCCAAGCTCTGTAAATTATTAAAACTTTTTAAACAACCAAGATTGATAAAATTACCTGAGAGGTTTAAATGTGTTAAGTTATCAAACTGCAATAGACTCTTACAGTCAAAGGGTTGTTCTAAAGGATTTACATATACGCTTAAACTTGTGATTTCTTTTAAGGCATTAAGTTCTGGCAATAGATAGGCGTTATCATTTGAAATGTTAGGATAAATACTTAATGAAGTAAGAGCATCATTGGACTGAATATCAAATTTTTCAATGCTACCAGAAAGGGAAAGATTTTCAATGTTTTTCCCAAATTTTAAACCAATCTTTAGATCTTTAGACTGAATACTTAAATTTCTTATGTTGGCTTTTGTAAAATCTGCCGAAATTGATTTTTGAGGTGTCCAAGAAAAATTTTCTGTTTTCCTTTTTGCCGTCCATTTAATAAAACCAAGGTCATTCCCAGAATAATAAAAGAAACGAGGCCAATCCCCATAAGGGTACTTATCCTTATTTTGTTCACCATGCCCTGTAAAATGAGTATTAAAAGTATCCCAGTTAATCGCTAGTTTTTCATCGACTAAAACATCAAAGTCTTTTTTGTCCATTCCTATATTACCAATGGCTAGACTACCTTGCCCTAATGGAATATAAATTTTATGGCTATTTTCTGCTGTTAGTGAAAATTGTACTTTTTTTTCATTCATAATTGGGGGGAATTACTGATAATGTGTATATACAGATTGTAGGAGAAGGGCGAAGCCATTCATTTACGCCAACTAATATAGCAAAATTTGCAATTTTTGCGGATAGATTCTTCCAAACGTCTTCCGAATTTGACTCAAAGCATTGAGAAATGAGTTTAGAACAACTTAAAACATGAACCATTTCTAAAATTATGCACTGGTTGTTGGGTGGGGTGATTAACGATAACATTAGCATATACTTTGTGCGCAAAGCCACACCCTAATAAATGTAGTTATTCTCAAAACAAGATTGCAGATTTTGAAATGGGCTCGCATATGCGTATTTTTACAGGTATGTTTCCATAATTTCTGTGTTTACTATTTTTAATCGAGATATTCTTCCTTTCTCAATAAAACTTCTTTCCCTTTTTGAAAAGCATTATTTCCGCTTTCAAAGACATATTCTTTGTAAAAGAATACAACTCTTTGCTTAAGTTTTTTGCTTTTTAGGAAGCTATCTATAGTATCTAGTATTCTATTTTGGGTATACTGATCTTCAATATGGTGGATAATAACTTTTAGAGGATAGCTAATTGAACCTGGGACAATAAGGCATGAACTTAACTCTAAACCCAATTCATCAACCCATACTTTTTTAAATGTAAACTTGGATTTAAGTAAAGCCTTAAGTTCATCAATCTTAGGTTTGTCTTTGTAGATTAAAGTCTTTTCATAAGGAGTAAAAGGTTCTTTATTTCCATCTTTTCGTGCTTGGTGTAACCTAGCTTCATTAATACATTCCAGACAGTAAATTTGTCGATCAATTTTTTCATAAATAGGGTAGGTCCTTTTTTCAATTTTTATAGCTTGGCTTACTTCCATTTCAGGTAAGTCGCAAAAAAATAGATCTTTTAAATCTTCCAGTTTATGAATTGCATGTTTTTCGTAGCAATCTTTACAAACTTTTAGATCCCAAATAGGCAGAGTGTAGATTTTAGGATATTCTAAGTCCTTTATTTTTTTGAACAGATGAGAACACATTTCTTGAAATCCTTGAGTTCCATGTTTTGTACATTTGAAATACATAGTGATGTTTTTAATCTAAAACCCTTATCACACTTAACACCTAAGGTTATATAGGGAATGCTGTACAAGGAGAAATGGATGTGTGCTTATTTAATTCGCTGTTTATCAAAGTTAAGTCGCAGCTTTTGCAAACTCAGGAAAAAGTTTTAACACAAAATTTCTTCCAAAATCTAGCATGACCAATTAATTAAAACTTGAAAAAAATTGGCTTATAGGTCTAAATATAATAGGAACACCTACATCATAAAAAACGGGCACCCTTAATGTAAGTTCAATTGCCAAGAAACCCCAAATTGGTCTTGAATAAATCCAAATTTTTGACTGAAACCATAATTATCTAATGCCATCATCACTTTTCCGTTTTCAGATAATTTCGAAAATAATCTTTCAATCTCACGTTCATTGTCACACTCTAAGTAGTTAGAAACGGCTGGGGTAAAACTCCAATCGTGAATTGGAGGGCTATCACTACACATAAATAAATTGCCGTCCAATTCGAATGTGGCTTGCATAATTTTTCCCTCAGCAGTAGGCGCACCTTTTCCCCAACGGCTTACCTTAATGATTTTAGAATTATCGAACAACTCCACATAAAAATTCATTGCATTTTCTGCATTTCCATCTTGAAACGTTAGCGATCTAATCATTTGATTTTTCATAATAGTTTTGTTTTGTGCTAATATGTTTTTTTACTGTCGTTTTCCAATCTAAGTTTTTTGACTTCAAAAGTGTTGTTCTTTTGATATTTGAATTGGTGCAACTTAATTCAAAAAACTCAGTACCAATATTATTCTATTCATTTAATGGAATATATATTAGTTTTCTCGTAAAGAAAAATAATAGGTATAAAACTTCTGCAAGTTGAATGTGATTGTTATATCTGTATTGCTAGATATGGGATTAAATAGGGGGATTTAGGAGTAAAACAAAAATAGCCTTTTTAGGTAAGGCTTAATTTAGTATAAGAATCATGAATGTTGATGGCGAAATAATGTTCTACGATTGAATGAATGATCTCTTGTGGCGTTGCAAGCGAACCTTATATACATTGTGTGCACTGTTACTCAATTTAGTTGTGCATTTTCAATATACTTTTTAGGACTTATACCTACTTTCTTTTTAAATATTCTTGAAAAATATTGTGGATATTCAAATCCCAATTTATATGCCGTTTCAGATATAGAAACATTTGGAGCTAATAATAAGTTTTTGGCTTGCTCTATCAGATAAAGATTGATTTGGTCAATGGCTGTTTTTCCTGTTTCTGTTTTTATGGTATCGCTCATATAGCGGTGGCTTACTCCTAATTGACTCGCTAACCACTCTACGGACGGAATTCCTAATGTCATTAGTTTACCTTCTCCATAGTAGTTATCTAAAATGCTTTTGAAACGAGTGAACAAGGCTTTATTTATTTCCTTTCTATTCAAAAATTGACGTTTGTAAAAACGGTTGGCATATTGCATCAAAGTTTCTAGGTGTGAAAGAATAATTTTCTTGCTAAACTCGTCTTGGTTGTTTTGATATTCGGCTTCTATGTTTTTGAAAATTGTCTTTATTAACTCCTCTTCTTTGGGAGACAAATGAAGCGCTTCATTGACGTGATAATTGAAAAAGCTGTACTTCTTAATTGCTTCGAACAATGAGCTGCCGTTCAAATAGTCTTTGTGAAAAGCGATATGATAACTGTCTGAACTTACGACCACCTCCTTAAAAGACAAAGTTTGACTGGGGGCTGTGAATAATAATGAACCCTTGCTACAATCGTATTTAGTACGACCATAGACGATCTCACCAGAAATAATGTTTTTTAAACTAATAGCATAGTACTCACAAGTGATTTCCATAATAGCATTATCCAAAGGTTGTTCGTTAGAATTGGCTTCAGGTTCTTTTGGTGCAGAACGCAAAATGCTAAATAGCGGATTTTCGGGTTCGGGTAGTCCAAATTGTCTGTGGAACGCTGAAATATTTTTGAATGTATAGCTTGTCTTTTTCATTCTCTTAATTTTTTTGGTATCAGTTCTAATGTCGATGCTTCATGTTTTGCCCTATTATATGTTAATCGCATAAGTGGATAAAAAATGTTGAATTTCCTAAAATATGCTTTATTTACTTTTGGATTGATTTCGTTTAAATCTATAGGTTGCATGCCATCAATATCAATTATGCTATCGCCAATTTTCATTTGTCCGTCAGAATTTGCTAAAAAAGCATCATACCAGCTTTGGGTTCCAAATTTATACTGGCGAACAAAAAAACGACCTTCTGTACTTACAATGGTAATGTCTATGAATCTATGCGTTCTGCCTGCCCTTATTTGGTGAACGTACTTTGATTTTACTAATTTTTCTATTTCTTCTTTATTCATTTTTTATTAAAAGTGGAAAGTTGAAAACGACATTTTCCCTTTTCAACTCTCCATTATTTGATTATTTATTGAAAAATTCTGCCACAGCATCCGTTGATACTTTTACAGCCGCTGGTTTGTGGTAGAAATCTACATGCCCAAACTCAGGTACAGCTAAAACTTCGTGTTCATTTGTTAGCTTATCAATAAATGCAGTTGAGCAAATAGCTGTCGGAGCATCTTTACCATATACAACTAATGTAGGTTGTGTAATCTTATCTGCATAATGTTCTCCGATAGAAATTAGAGATTCCATTGCTTGGTCACCTATATGCATATTTGTAAAGTTTTCAACCGCTTTAGGTCCTTTAATCCCATCTTTTCCATAGTAGTCATAAGATTCACCAGCCATTGGCGTACCTATTAATTCAATATGTTCTTCTCTTGATTGTTCATCGTCAAGTCCGAAAGGAGCAACATAATCTGGTTGTCCTGTTTCATAAATCTTTTGTCTAGAAGCATTTGCAGCAGCAATCATTTGGTTTACAACCGTTTTATCAGCCCATTGGAAAGCATCTGCAGCCATCATACCTGAAACCATAGCAATTTTCTTAATTCTGTGGTCTGTTACTGCTACCGATGAAATAATAGAACCACCTTGACATACCCCCATTCCGAAAATCTCATCTACAAAAGGAAGTGTTCCTAAATAAGAAACGGCATCCCATGTATTTTCTATAAGCCTAAACATATATCTAGATTGTTTAAATTCTCCAGGCAATGCGGGTGAATCTCCCATTCCTAAATAATCAAATCCTAAAAAGACAAACCCTCTTTTAGTCATTTCTGGTCCATAAGTTGCTAAAACTTGTTCTTTTACTTGAGGAAATGGACTTGCACCAACGATTGCTTTGTATTTTTTGTTTTCCTCAAAACCTTCTGGGAGATATAAATTGCCGACTAAATCTACTCCAAAGGATTTAAAAGTTACTTTATTTTTTCCTGCTTGTAATTTCATATTCTATCTGTTTTAAGCGTTGTTAAATTATTTTAATACAAAATTACTTCATCTGTTAGTCTTTACACTTAAACATTTTTGTATAAGGTTTATACATTTTGGAAGGTGTTGGTGTTAATTGCGTACAACGTGAGTGAATAAAGGCGTGCGAAAAGTCATGCACAGAATCTAATTATTGAATTTAAAACTCCCCAATTACTAATACGTTGATTTTTGTAGAATTCTGATTTTTTTAAACTAGAAAGAGTTAGAAAAGAGGAGAGGTTCGCAATATGGAAAATGTATCATTTTTAAATTTAAACTCAGTATAGTAAGATTTGCGTTGAACATCTCCATGGTTTTCAATAGTAATTAGGCTAAAACTATCTATTTCTTCATAAGTTTTAATCTTTTTGCAAGAGATGCAAAAGAAAAGTATCGATATGTTTATTAGAATTTTCATTAGCTATAACATCATTACTATTGTATTACCAACTTAGCTTAAGGTTAAATAAAGCTCTTTGAAAATCTTGACAAACCTGATAAGGAGTTTTCTTATGGAGTACTTGGTGAGGTCGTTTTCGACCAATTAGTTTTTCATTTTGTTGGTACTTATAGCATATATTAATCGAAAGAAAAAAGAAGATTATAAAATGTGCAACTTTGTCTAAATACTTTGCCCCTGTAGCTTTGACTGCAAGTTTACATCGTTCACTTCGTTCATACTTATAGTGAGCACTTTGTTGTGCACTTCGTTTATGAACCAGTAAGTTAGGGGCGCTTTAAGTTTGTCCTGTACTCAGATTTTTAGATTTAATCCCAAAGATGCATAAAATATTTAGAAAACAAATTTAGACCATCTTGAATTTTATTTTCATCATATCCAAGATTGGAATCAAAACTAATTTTATAATTTAATATTTGTTTAAAGGCAAGAATCATTTTGTCAAGCTCTTCATTCCAATGTTTTTGCAATTTTTCAATTTCATGGTTAGTTAGAGTTTTCTTTTCTTTATCCAATAACCAAGAAGGAATAGATCTACCTTCCAAGTTATATTCTTTTTTATACGCTTCCAAAATAGGAATTATAATCTCAGCTAAATGGTATTTTGATTCATACCAATCCCATTTTTTATTCATCATTTTTTAGTGCATTTCTTTTGAGTAGTGGTTGATGGAGTCTAACGGTAGCGGATGTGCTACATTGTTAATAAACCTGTTTGTTTTAAGGTTAGAATAGGATTAAAGCACTACTTTTTTACCGATAAAAACAATAAATTAGAATTATTTTGATGGTAATGAGGTTGTACTAGGTAATTAATTGAATCTAATCCTATAATCCTTTCAACATGAACACGAAGTTTTTTATTGTAATACTATCTATTATCTTTCTATGTTTCTCTGGTCAAGCTCAAGAAAATATTGATTTAAATCTTCAAAGTAAAGATACTGCTTCACTTAATATCATAGGCGTTTATCCTGATGAATTTCCGAAAATTTCAATTGTTTTTAATGCAGAAACTAAGGATGGAGAACCAATTTGGAATTTAAGTAGAAATCAAGTCCAAATTTTTGAAGGGTCAAGCTCTTGCCCGATACATTGTCTTAAGAGAATATCAGAAAATGAATCCGTAAAAATAGGTTTGGTCGTAGATCATTCGGGGTCTATGGCGATTGATAAAGATCAACTTTATGATGATGAGGGTAATTTTTTAGGAACCTATGGAAAATATGGACAAAAGATTTACCCAAAGGATTATGCAAGTCCTATTGACAATGCAAAAAATGCTGTTAAAGGATTTGTACGCTCCATGGATATTGAAAAAGACTTCATTCAAGTAGTTGGTTTTTCAGATACCGTTGATAAAGTAATAGATTTTTCAAATAGTAGAGAGGTTATCAACAAACAAATCTCAAAAATGAAACCAAGCTCAACAACAGCGTTTTATGATGCAGTAAAAGTTTCATTAGATAATATAAAAGAGGAAGATGGTATCAAAGTAATTATTGCTTTGTCAGA
The DNA here is from genome assembly GCF_026000115.1 of Aureispira anguillae. Taxonomy (GTDB): domain Bacteria; phylum Bacteroidota; class Bacteroidia; order Chitinophagales; family Saprospiraceae; genus Aureispira; species Aureispira anguillae. Next base: position 2,643,244 of record NZ_AP026867.1, on the reverse strand, counting down.
TGGATTGGATAATAGCTCAACCATAACAAATGAAGACGTAATTGCTTTGGCAAAATCAATAGAAGTTCCTATTTATACAGTTGCTTTAGGGCAAGCTAACCAAGAGGCACTTTCAAAAATGAGTAATGAAACTGGGGGAGATTTTCATTATACAAAATCCTCTAAAACACTTAGCGAAATTTATGATAAAATTGCTAAAAAAATACTTTCTATATACGAACTTGGATATACCTCTGAAAATCTTTCTTCAACGGCCCAAAGAGACTTTAGGTTAGTATATAATATTGATTCTATTTATTTAGACAACAATGAAATAGAAGTAAATTTGCCAGAAAGCGTTGTATCGTATCTCAAGCAAAAGGAAGATGAAGTCGCTCAACGGATGTATACTTATTCAGGACTAGGGATTGCAGCGGTGTTACTAGCAGGAAGCTTGGTGTTTTTATTTAGAAAGCGAAAAGAAACCAAATATTTAAAAGACGCAACTTCTGAAATTATCAAGAGCTATCCTAACCCATTCGAACATGAATTTAAAGTAGAGTACAAAACCAAAGGTTCCAATCCTATGTTAATAATATCTTCAATAACGGGTACGGTTGTATTTAGCCAAGCTATTGATGCTAATCGTAATGCTGTGACACTTCAAAATTTAAACCTTGAAAAAGGAACCTATGTGATGAGTATTGCAACTGATGAAGGCAGTTCTATCGGGCAAAAAATCATACGAAAGTAGTTTTGTATAATTTGATTTTTTTAGATTACCGTTAACGTCAGGCTGTTGAATAACCTATCTTGCTTAGATAGCTATTAAAGGCTGTTTTTATGGAGTTTTCAACTGCCTGACAATAGTGCACATTACACTATAAGCTTTCCCAAAGAGCAAACCCTACGATTTTATGGTTGGAGCGCAAACCCTAAATTTAAGAGCTTATCGTGGTCTGAATAGCTATAGGAAGTTTATTTTATTTTTTCTAAACTGATTTCCCTCTCTGATAAGTAACCTATTTTATAGGTTCTAATTTCGTTTCTAAACGTTATTTCCAATGTTTCAAAATCAAGTAGAGTCCATTCTTCCCATAGTTCATCAACTATATTAGTATGTCTTTTTATTACTAAGCCTTTCTTTTCTTCTTTTTTGTATTCTGTCTTATAGACATCTGTTTTTAGGAAATAAATTTTTTGATTATCCAAAAATTGGTAAATATCACCTATTCCCATCATGGCTTCAATTTTGACCATGTGCAGAAAGTTTGAATCAATTTCATATCCTCCATTATGTTTAGGGTCATAAAAAATCCAAATTCCTTTTAAGCTCTCTGCTGTTTTTTCAATATTCTTTTCTAACACTCGGTTAATAAGCGAATCTTTGAAAATAGAATCATTTTTATAAGTGATGATTTGATTAATTTGAGGATATGAGAAAGCTTTACCTCTTTTGTATATCTCCCATTTTCCAGTCCTTCCTTTAGTGGAGAAGTAGGCAGTTTGATGCAGTGATCCATTAGGATTATAAAATTCCCATTTTCCAATAGGTAGCAATAATGTATCAAGATATTTGAATGCTTCAAAAGTTTCGGGGTCAAATAGAGTAATTGTGTCATTTAAAGTTGAATCACTGATATAAACTAACCCTTCCTTTTTTAAATCCCAAGTAGTTTCTCCCCAAAAATTATCTACAATTACTTTGGGAGTTTCGTAGTACTCTTTATAAACGAATGTAGTATCTCCAAATTTATAGAATTCGTAATGTTTGTTTCCATTTGGATAGGATCGTATTAAATGAACAGTTTTATCATTAAATTTTAGATGATGGGTAATGAGTGTATCATAACCAAAATCAATTTTCCCATGATGGTAATATCCTAATTGCTTGTTGATGTTGAAGTTTTGAGCTTTAGGATATTTAACGAAAAATAATATTATTAGGACTAATAAAAATTTCATTAGGTTTAGTTTTGAGATTTATAAAGCTCTCTAATGTTTCGGTTAAAAAACACTGCCGTTCTACAGGGTAGCTATTATTTTTTAGTTATTGTTGTAGGTAATTTTATTTCTAATATTTCTGCTTCACCTGTACATCTAGCACCTTCATGTATCCACCACTTTCGACCAATCTGAAGATATACATGAATGGATGGATGATCAAGGAATCGAACAAGCACTTCCTTTTCCTCTCCAGGCATGATTAGTTCTTGCCCTTCAAATTGAATATCACCAATGTAGGTCCTTAAAAATCCATCGTCATAATACTCAAAAACATGATTAGGTCTCAATCCAGATAAAAACCCAGTTTTACGTCCTCCATCGTTTGATGTCCGCATCTTCAGTCTTGCCTTAACTAATATGAGTTCTGAATTATTCATTTTTCAATTTTATTTCAATAAGTTCTGTAAAATTACCTTAGATTTCTCCGTCATGAAATATGGCTAATATAGTTGAAACCTTTTGCAGCTATTTAATTATTTACAACGATTCGTGTATAGACTGAGTGTAGACCATATGCAGTTTAAATATAGTTTTTCCTTGAGCAAAATCATAGATTTTGATGGTAAACTTGTTTTCAAACCAGCAGCAAAATCTATGATTTTGTAATATGTATCCATGGAGTAACGATATAAATTGTACACTTTGCTGCATTATTTCTTTTCCTTAGAATTATTTGAAAAAATAATGCTACATTTTCGTTTTGTGATATACTTATACAGAGCACTTATTCATTTTCCTTTTTTGCCAATAAGGAATATACCAACGGAAATTCTACCCTCTACGCCTTTTTTCTTTATCAATTTAAAATTCCTTTTTTTTATCAGAATTTCCTTTTTTATCATAACGCTAATGCATACGATGTTGGAAGAAGCAATGGAGGAAAACGATTATAGGAAGGTTTTTTTATCACTTAAGTCATTATTACTTACGCAGATTGCTACTTACTGGCTTTTCTATTGTAAATTCAGTTGGATCGTGATAACCAAAATACTCCATTTGGTCACCAAAGTTTTTAATAATTTCTCGTATTTTATCTAAGGACTCTAATCTCAGATTATTATCTACTGCTCTAATTGTTGCTAATTGATCAACAGGATGATTTTTATCTTCTAATTCAGCACGCAAATAATAAGCATCTCCAATATAAAAAATCCATTGATTGTTTACTTTTATTGCAACTCCACAATGTCCATGAGTATGACCAAACAAAGGGATTAAATATGTTTCTATTTGTAAGTTTAGATGAACTTTTCGAGCAGGAAGACCGAACCATTCTTTATCGTTTGATTCGTAAAGTTTTAAATCTGGATTATGAGAAAGTTGTTGTTGTAGGTATCTTTCATTTCCATTTTTAAAACTTTCATATTCCTCATTTGAGACGTGAACTTTTGCGTTCGGAAAGTCTGCAAGTCCTCCGATGTGATCAGGGTCAAGATGTGAACAAATTATATGCTCTACATTCTGAGGGTTAAGACCTAAATTTTCAATTTGTCGTATTGCTGTTAAACGTTCTTCAAATTTAAATCCAGTAATGGCAATTAATTCTTTTCCTAATCTTTTCTCAGGTTCTCTGAACTCCATAAGTCCAATTCCTGAGTCTATTAATACAAGTTTTTCATTTTCTTGAATGAGTAAACAATGCCCAATAGCGGAACCCATTGGCGACTCAATTTTAACACAATTTAGATGATAAATTTTTGTCATATTATTTTCGTTTTGTTCTGCTTGCAGATATATAAACTGTGCAAAAGGCCATGCACTGAATCTAATTGGCTCTGTCTCCAAACAAAATTTATGATTTTACAGCGTTGGTCATGCCACGAAGTTTAGACATACAGATTGTTCACTGCCATAAAGTTAAGAAGAATAGTCAAAAAAAACATATGTTTAGAGTGTGAAACGTGACAAAAAACTACTGAGTTTAACGATGATGGCCCTTATTGCGATAGCTTGCTATTAGACCGCCACTTAAAATCGAGGAAACCTTGCTTGATAAGAATGTAATTTTAGAGATAAGGAATGTGCTGTCCCTATAGATAGCAAATTTAGTATGCTCCTTTTAAAAGTGTTCCTACCTAAAATGTAATATCTTTAAAAATAGATTTTTTACAAATTATAGCCCAGCTTTTGCTCTTAATTTGATGAAATTGATACGTTGTTGTCGTCGGTTTATTTTTTATCCAGTACTTTTTTTATGTGGGTGATAATTTCTTCATCGTTAGATAGTTGAATTTTTGCCTTTAGATATTTTCGTGCAGTTTTATTGTTTATATAGGAGAGGATAGAAATACATTTTTTTAGTAAGTGGTAGTTTCCAATGTTGTCTTCATCTACTACTTGGAGAATTTTACCAACAGCTTTTGAAATAAAATCTTGATTTAGTTTTAGATTTAGAGCATTAATTAATGCTTCAAGCATTGCGCCTTTTGACCATTCTAATTTACCGTTTTCAATTTCTATGCTGAGAGCTGAGCTTTCTAATATTTCGCTAATTGTCCAAGTTATGATTTTAATATATTGTTCACTTTGATAGGTATTATAGGGAACAGCAATATCTTTAATTAAGTAAAAGTGTTCCCAGTTTTTTGAGTTGATTGTCTTTGTTAGAATTTTAGAGAATTCTACTTCATGGGATAAGTTTTGGTTTTTAATTTCTTGAAGAAATGAGTTGTGAAATTTTTCGTAGGCTTTCGTATAATTTTTTTGAAGTTTTTGATATTCTGTAAAGTTTTTTTCTTCGTCAATAACGATACCTTTTTCTTCATCCTCAATATACTTTAAGTTGAAGTTTTCATATTCTCGATATGTTTTTTGATATTCAGTCAAGAATTGATCAAATTTTTTCATGGAGATTTCTTACAAGGTTTATATATATTAATTGGCGATTAATGGTTGCACATATGGAGTGGAGAAGAAGTAAAGTACGAAATTTAGCTCAAAACTCAAGCAAAATCATGTATTTTACAGCTTAGGCGTTTTCGTCAAAAAATGATCTCTATCACCATCAACCTATTGTTATCAGTTGACAATTTTATTGATGGAGCATCTATTCACTTTTCGAACTCTTGAGTGTCTTATATCTAAAAAAGGTTTCATAAAAATCAAACTGTATCCTTTTTTATAATTAGCATTAATAAAATGATAGTAGTGTTTTGAGCAAAGCTTATTTTTTGTTTCATGCATGGAATTATGGGACTAAAAATAGCTAAAGATTCTAGAAATGCTACGGTTGAAGTACAAGTTTTAATAATATTTTAAACACCTTCAATATTAAACATGAGCCTAAAATCATTATTTTTTTCCTTTATCCTCATTATTTTTTTAATTCCTAGTGCATTGAGTCAGCTCAAAATTGTGAAAGACAATATAGCTTGTACTTATGGTCTTAAAAACAATTTAGGAGAGTGGGTTGTAAAACCTCAATTTATTCTTTTACATAAAACCTTTGCTCCTAATGGGCTTACTTTTTACGAATCTTTAGGGCACGAAGGAAAAGGATTACTAGATCTTTTTGGCAAAGAAATATTGCCTCCTCTCTATGGGAGGTTGGATTTTTGGAGGCATGGAAATCAAGTTTTTATTTTATATTATAAAGACCAAACTTGTGGTATATCCAACCAAGATGGCTCTAAAAAACTTCCTCCTATTTATAATGGAATAGAAAGGGATTTTCCTTCTTCTTTTATTCTTCATGAAAATGAATTCACAACTTATGTTGATAGTGCTTTTAAGGTAATTCTTCCTAGAAAAAAAATTAAATATAGTGCATTCCGAACAAGGCCAATAACTGGTACTTATTCCAAAAACAAAGATAATGTACACAAAGTAGGCATCATGAATAGAAAAGGAGAAATAATCATTCCTTTGATCTATGATGACCTTAGGTATTGTAACGATACAAGTGCCTTTTTTTTATATCAAAACAACACTTCTACTTTATACAATTACGAAGGAAAAAAACTAGCTCATTATCCATACAATATAGGAAGAAACACTGGCTATAGCTGCAACTGTAAATGCAATAATAATGATGGAATCTCTATCCAACAAAATAATAAAAAGGGTGTCCTAGGTTGCGATGGAAGGGTTATATTACCTCCCAAATATGATCTAATCATTCGTATTGGCAAAAATAGAAGACTTACGTTTACGGATAAAAAATTAAGTATAATTGAAGAGAATAAAACGATTCTTGGCCCGATAGCATTCAAACAATACAATTTATTAAGGTACAAAAACAACTACTTGTTGATTAAAACCCCTGAGAATAAATGGGGGCTTTACGCTTTGGATGGTACAGAATACTTAAAACCCAAATACGATTCAATTTACTTTAGTTATAATTATGTTGATTCCAATAGATATTTTCATGTATTACAAAATAAAAAGCTAGGTATTTTTGATACCCAAAAAAATCAATTTTTACTTGAAGTTGCCTACGATAAATTGATTACTTACAAGAGAAAGAATGATTTCATTTTCCTAACAAAGAAAAACGACAAGTATGGCTTTGTCTATCCTAATAAAACCATCCCTCCGATCTATGATGAATACATCAGTTTTTACAGGAATCGTGGTACTATTTTTATAACAAGAAAGGGCAATAAATACGGGCTTGTATCCTTAGAAGAAACGATTGATCCAATTTATGATGCTCAGATAGCATATCCTAACCTTTATTTTAAGGATCAGTCACATCATCCAATGATACTTTTTTATAGGGAAAACAAAATAGATATTTTCACTATTCCATCCTTAGCAAGAGTGAATTACAAAATAGCCTACAAGGATGCTCAGACTTATATCTTAGAAATAGACAACCATCCAAGACTTTATGCCTTCAGTGTCCGTTCAGAGGATAAACAAAAAAAAATTCAGCAAAAGCAGGTTCAAAAAATTGGAAATTTATTGTGCCTTAACTGCAACCATTGGGATAATTTAGAATGCCTAGTATTTGCAAAAGAAAATAATCAGTGGAAAGCAAAAAAGTTTATTGACAAAATAGTTAAAATACAAAAATCCTCTAATAAAATCAGGATCAGAACAAAGACAGGAAAAATTGGTATTTTAGATGTTTTCAATTCAAAACTTGTGCTTGATACAGTTGGTACTGAAATCGTATTTCAACATGAAAGGTGGAGTTATAATTGCTTATTTGTACGCACAAAAAATGGCTATATACCTTATGATACTTTAGGTAACCTAATCTCTAATATTGTTTTAGATGAAGTACCAAAGGGATATTCTGCTAAATATAAAGGAAAGTTTGGAAAGCTAGATAAAAACTTCAATTGGGTTATAAAACCTAAATATCAAGAATTTTGCGACATGGGGCAGATGAGCCACTTGGTCAAAACAAACGATACGGATTATCAAATTATAGATTTCGAAGGAAAAAAACTACTTAAAGCTATCTCTCCAACTTCTTACCAAAATTTTTCTAGTTTTTACTTAGGACGCAAACTTATTCGTCTATTGATCAACAAAAAAGGAAAATTAATTGCCTATGAGGAAGGTAACCCTAAACTATTTACAGACAATCGAATACAAGCACTAATCTTAAAAAGATTAGAATCAATGCATAGAGATACAACTTTATTTAGGTCTTTAGCCAATACTAAAATTGGCGAACATTTATCCTTTGAATTATTAAGAGTAAATGACGTTGATTTTAAACCAACCAAAGGGGTTAACCTTTGGTCGGGAGATATACTTAGAAAACCAGAAATTGATGTTAAATATGCTAACCAAAAAGCTTATTCCTATCAAATATGTCAGAGGGTTGACGAAATGAGCTTTGATGGAGGCTACTTTACCCATCGCCTTATTTACGAGTGGAAAAACTATGCGTTAATCGACGAGAAAGTAAAAGAACTATCCATCTTAGATGTTTTTGGGAATCGTGATATTTTACTTAATGAATTAGTCAAATCTATCCAAGCTAGAGATGATTTATTATTGGATTGTGCGAATCCCGAAAAGTGGGTTGATGAAATCAATGAAGATTTTTCATTATCAAAAGAAGGTGTCTTTTTACACCTTAAAAATGAGAAGACAAAAAATCAAAAATATGACTTGTTAGTTCCTTGGGCTAATCTCTTAAAATATCCCTCTACTACAGTTTTAGCAAAACGGTTTATTTCAGAATAACATTACTCCGTTAGAAAATTGTATCAACTTGATAATCAATGAAATGGTTTTTTTGTTAACTGTCTCATGAGCATAGCGAACTAAAAAACTATCTCATGACCGTAGGGAATAACTAAGCGTAGCGCTCATGACCACAGGGAACTAATCAGCGGAGTATTAAAATAAGTAATACTCACCTTATTTATAGAACTCATGATTTATTTGGAGAGTAAGACAAATTCAGATTATTGCAAACTTTGTAACCATTGAATTAATTCCTCATCATCTATAATGCTCCAAGAATGAGGCTGTTTCCTATGATTTGGTTTTCGATATCCTTTGTTTTTTGTAAGAATCAATTGTGCATTTGTGTTACCTAAAAGTACTAATTCATTAATCATACAAGAACCATCCAATCCATTTATATCAGAAAAATCGCTACTACCATATTTTTTCATTTTCCAATTTAATTCGGGTTCAGTATAATATCGGATTGGAATATTCGTAATTTGTTTTATGGCTGTTTGATTGGTGTCAGTAAAGCAGTAAGGTGATTTGTCTATATAGTTTTGTAGATTAGTAGAGGGCGTTCCTCCCATTTCTTTTTCAATCCTTTCTGTCATGTAAATGGCTTCTTTTCGAAGTCCTGAATTCGGAGCAATTCTCAAAGTTCGCTTGTAAGAATTATAAAACCTTATAAAATCTAATGGTGGGTCAACTACAAAAATTCCATTAGGTTGATGTTGATAATTGTCTTTTACAGCATCTTCTGCAAATTTAACAACACAACTCCCTCCAATTGAAAATCCTCCAATATAGAATTTTAAATTTTTCAAGTTATATCTAATGTGAGCATCTTCTATAATTTCTTTAAGAGAAAGCTGGGTTAAGCTATCTATTCCAAAAGATGCAAGTCCTGTTTTAAATGTTGGTATTATTGTTAAGATACCCTTTTGGGCTGCTAAAATAGGCAAGTCCGTTTGTTCCATTACGTGCTCAGGTGATTCATAGAAACTTGGTATAAGAAATAGGTATCCCTTACATGGGATTTCTTGAGGAGAAACGGTCAAATAACAGTTTGTTGTGCTATCGTTCTCATTGAGATAAATCTTTTCAATTTTTTGCCCAATTGCCATTTGAGTAATCATGGAAAATAATATAAAAAAGGTATGTTTCATTTTATAGTTTTTCCGTAATACACTCAAAAATTAGAAAGGTTCATTTTATCATTTTTTTATTGCCGCTAAATGCGTGTAGGGGAGAAGCAAAACAAAGGACGAAGTCTAATTTTACAAAATAGCCAAATCTATGATTCTTTTCCCGATGAGCTGGATGAATATATACGAAGTTGTTATTTAGACGATAAAAATATTTATATTTAGTTATTTTATTATCGAATAATACTCGTCCATTACATACAATTTCCTTATTCTAATATGCGCTCATTTTCTTTTGTAAGGATAGGATATGCTTATCCCTATGCTTACTTTTATATAACCCTATGTTTATTCATTGCAATAATTTTTTTGAATTCCAAAACTGCTCGTAAATTGCTTGGAGCCAGTAATTTATTGTTTTTACTTGGGGCGAGCACATTATTTGCCTTAAACATTTATAGATATAACAAATACTATATCCCCTTTTCTCAAGACTTGGCTTTAGAATTTACTGCTTCGGAAGCATTCAATTGTTATATTTTTCAAATGATATTTTATGGGTATCTTCCCGCTTTTCTTTTGACACTAATCTTTCTGATTCGTCGAATATTTTTAAGTATTCCTTTTACTTGTCTTATACTTTTGTTACACAATCCGTTCTGGGATATAGATGCTTATAATGCCGTACTTTTCTTTTGTGAACATCGATACATAGAGGGGATGACTCTAAATGATGATCCACATCGAATACTTTATGAATTTAGTTTAACACACCTCAACCTTGATTTGGTTTATGGAATGGCATTTCATGGATTTATTCTCTTTGTTTTATGGTCTATTGGTTTGATGCCCGAATTAAAGGAAGAAGAAATAAAGGAACCTATAATTGATGATCCTTATGATTCTTATGATCATTTAGTTTATTAGCATTAACTAGATAAAAATGGAGAGGTCTCTTTGCCCCACCGAATTTAAAAAATCAGCGCAGCTAATTTTGATCGCCAATTGTTTTGTTTTTTCTCTAAGAATTATCCCCATAAAACTATTAAAATATAAAGCAATGGCAAACCAATTATTAATAAGGCTGCCCATTTCCTCGTATCTTCTGGTGAGTGTTTCTTTTTAGGACCTTTTTCAAGTCTTAATTGAGCTAATTCTGTTTCTGAAAGTATAATATTTTTATTGGCTAATAGTTGCTGGACAATTTCTATTGAGGTGTACCCCATTTATAGGACCAGTTTAAGCTGATTTTAAATTTATTAGATATTTTTCTTCCAAAATCTCCTCACAGAAATTTTGGGAGGTTTTGGAAGGGGAATATCGGTCACAAGGACGTTCATCGTCAATCCCCATGTGTCTTCTTTCCCAGTTATATTTGTTAAAATACTTTTTCATTCCTGTATGCAATGCACTTCCATCCAAATACTCTCGAATATAAGCATCTTCGTATTTCACAGACCACCATAATCGTTCAATAAACACATTATCGATACAGCGCCCTTTTCCATCCATGCTAAATTTAATTCCATAATCTTTGGTAACACATTTGACAAATTCTTTTGATGTAAATTGACTTCCTTGATCCGTATTCAAAATCTCTGGCTTCCCATATCTTTCTATCCCTTCTTCTAATGTATTTTTGCACCATAGGGCATCCATCGTATTCGATATTGACCAAGACACTACAAATCGACTATAAAGGTCAATGACAGCAGTTAAATATAGAAAACCCTTTGGCATAGGAATATAAGTAATATCCATTGCCCAGACTTGGTTAGGTCGTTCTATTTTTAAGCCTCTCAGTAGATAAGGAAAAACTTGATGGTCTTCTCCTTTTCCTGGTTTTGACGTCTGTGGTCCTGGTAAAATGGATCGCAAGCCCATTACAGAATAATACAATCGATTAATACGCTTTCGATTCACCTTAAAACCTTTATCCGCCGTCAACCATAAATGCATGGCACGAGCTCCTTTATAGGGATGCTTTAGGTAATGTTCATCCATTAATCGCATCAACTCCATATTTAATTCGCTCTCTTCTTTTGGTTGATAATAAATACCAGAGCGATGAATACCTATCAACTTGCATTGACGGCGAACACTCAAAATTGGGTGATTAGAATTAATATGTTGACGTTTCTCGGACAAGGGCTTTATTTCAACACTTTTTTTAAAAAGTCATTCTCGACTTTTAGCTTACCTATAGTCTGTAAAAGTTTGTCTTTTTCCTTCTCCTCCTCGGTCTGCTTAGAAGTTGGTTTTTCAAATATGTCTTCTGCTCCTTCCAAAAATTGTTTCTTCCAAGTACGAATTTGTGTTGGTGCAAGCTCATATTTTTGAGCTAACTCTGATAAAGTAGATTGCTCTTTTAGAGCCTCTAATACTACTTCTGTTTTGAACTTTGCTGTGAATTTTCTTTTCTTCATAATCACTAATTTAAGCTTTTTTTCCGAACTTAACTAGTGGTCCTATTTTTGGGGTATACCGTACTATGTCATCATCATTCCAATCTTCAGAATACAATAAGACATCAATCAAGCCTTGATCGTCCATTGATTCTTGAAAAAAAGCTTTCCTAATTTCTCGACAGTTATCGAGAGCTTCAATTTTGATTTTGACTAAATCAGTAACCTCTAGTTTTTTATTTTTAGCTACTTGAATGACATAGCGTTTATCACCTAATTGGATGTCATTAGGTTTTAAGCCTAGTCTAGTATGATCATGATCATCGTTTAATCTTCTGATTTCCCTTACTTTATGGTCAATGTTATTCTCAATCAACAGTTCTACAACATCTTCTAAATAGTAGCCATCTATATTAAGGTGGTCTTCCAATTTGTCCATTTCATTATAATCTAATAGGTTATCATCCATAGAAAAAGGTATCTTGATTAGATAAAATATAAAATCAATCTAATTAAAATTAGTTAATCCCCTATGATAAATAGTTTTTTTCTAAAAAAGAATAGACCCTATCTTTATAAATTTTACCAGAGTCATCTTTTACATGATAGGTGATTTCCTTTATCGACTTTACTTTTCCATAAAGATTTAAATCAGAGAGGCCGTTTTTATTTTTTTGAGAGCTTGAATCTTATTGGAATATTATACTTGCAGTAAACATTTTCTCCATCATGAACAGCAGGAATCCATTGTTCTTGATCCTTAAATAAATCTTTTGCAGCATCACCACATCCTCCACCAATTTCTCTAAGGATTTTTATATTTTTAATGTATCCTTTATCTGTTACAGTAAATGAAATAACAACCATTCCCTCAATGCCTTTAGCAATAGCTTTTTTAGGATAGTGAATATTTTGATAAATAAACTCTAGTAATTTTTTGTCAGCGCAAGATTTTAAATCTTTATAATTCTGAGGAGCACTTGGACAGTTTTTAAACATAGGAAGTTTATGAGGAGATGAAAAGATAACTTTCTCTTTTTCAAAAAATAACTCTCCATCTTCAAGTGAAGCCCATTTGCCATCTTTTTTTACGGTTCCATCGCCATTTATAGATGCCCAATGTATTTGCTCATATTTAAAAGGTATTACGCTTTTTCCAGATGTATCAATTGCACCAAAATGGTTTTCTAATTTAGCAATGTAGCAATAACCAGATGTATAGATTGTATCATATATTGATTTAGCTATTTTTTTGCCCGAAGAATTTAGTAGTCCCCATTTAGAATTTTCTTTTACAAGAAAAAAATCATTATAGTCTTCTTTTACTGAGGAATATACAAAGTTTTTCTTTTTAGCTTTAGTACCTTTCTTAACAATAGCATATCTATCCTTTTTTTGTTTTATAATTACTTGAGAAAAAGTAGTATTGATTGTACAAAACAAAAGGAAAAGTAGTGTGATTTCTCTCATGGTTTTTGATTAAAAATCTGATTTTATTTAGTGGTTTTGTTTTACTGTAAAAGTAACAATTTTTTAGATTTTTTATTTTAAAAATTGGTTTATACTTTCCACAAGAGCGATAGGGTTATCTTCTTGAACATAAGTCTTGGAGTTTTCGATTTCTACGAATTTTACATTTGGAAAAATGGTTTTTAGCTTTTTTCCTAACTCCATAGGAAATAATTTGAAATCGTCTTTCCCCCAAGTAATTAATACTGGTTTATTGAATTCCACTAACTTGATAGCTGCTCTTTCTGTATATAGTGGATCCCATTGAACAGCCATTTTCCTGAAATCTTCTCGGATTAAATTATTTTTCACGAAGTTTTTTACATACAATTCAGATATATCTTCTTTTGTCAGTTTATGACTCAATAGTCCGAATGTCATATCCCACTTTAATGAAGCTTTATAACTAAAGAGTTTTGCCATAAGCCACATATATCCAGGAATTTTAACCATTGTTGATAGAGATTTGAATTTTTTAGGAGGGAATATCTCAAACCCTTCACAATTACTTAAAATCAAATGAGAAATCATTTCATTATACTTAGACGCAAACACTTGTGCGTAAGCACCACCTGTGTCATTGGCAATTATAATGGAGTTATGGAGTCCAAGTTTTGTAATAAGTTTGGCAATTAATTCTGCAATGCCATCAGGAGAGAAGTCCAATTCATTTAATATTGGTACCTTATGACCACCAAATGGCCATTCTGGTATGATGCAACGATAATTATTTGAAAGCTGAGGAATTACCTTTCTCCAAGTATTCCCATTTGAGAACGCACCGTGTATGAATATAATTGGTTGACCTTTACCTAAATCCTGATACTCGATAATATTCCTTTCAATTTTAACTGTCTTCATTATTTTCTTTGTTTAGGAATGCACTACAACGTTATTGCATATCATGTGCTGTTGTTGTTATTTCAGATTATGTTTAATTGCTTGAATTTTATGAAAATCTGGATCAAAAGCACTATTGTTTTTGAATGAGAAATAAATCATAACCGAGAGTTTTCTTTGAACGACAGCAAAGCCTTTCGCCATAAATTCCACCAGCATTCGTTAAATGCTGTAAATTAGATTTTGTAAGCCAATTCTTGGTGCTCTTTGTTTTCTGTATTCGTGCAATAATTCATTGTTGTATAAAATTTGCTTAGGCGTTTTATTTTCAGTTTTGCATAGTTTGTTTCAATCCAAAATTATCAACCAAAGTCCTTCTCACTTGCAGTCCATACATTGCATGAAGTTTTTACTATTCCGTGTCTTCAACTTTTAAGTATCCTATTTCAAGATCTCAGATCTATTGTTGATCTGAGATCTTTAGCATCTATTTAATTACTTATTTCTTATATGGATATTTATTACTTTTTTTTAGATTCTCTTTCCATTGTAATGGTTGGAAATTATTTAGATGATCTTTACCACCTTTTGATTTAGGTTTTGAATGGTCCTTTTCCCAGCCATAATCGGATTTTCTGTTACCGTATTCAGAATATTTAATAGTATTTCCATACTTATCTTTTCTCCAAACATTAGAATCTAAATACCAAACTTTGTCCCCTTTATTCCAAACTTTATCAGGAAGTGAAAGTTCTGATTTTTCATCATTTTTAGATAAATATTCCACGGTATCAATCGTAACTCCTACCGTAGCCCCAATTCCAGCTCCAATTAAAGTACATTCAAATAATTCTTCGAAATCAAATTTTTCTTTGGGGTTGAAAAATAGTTGATTTAAAATGTTTAACACTGTCATTGTGGTTCCACAAACTACAGCACTTTGTACTGTTCTTTTCATATAATATATTTTTAGTTACTTAAAGAGCTATGGAACGGATTTAGAAACTTGTTGTTACATTTTTTTGGTGTTTTATGGATTTTCTGTCACTATTTTGAGTGTTAACCTTTAATTGTTGACAACATTATTGTATATAATGTATGGAAGAGTAAAATACGAAATAATGGTGTTGCAATTGAGCAAAATCACAGATTTTGCAGTGTTAGTCATGCCACGAGTTGTAGAGCATCCGACGAAAATCTAGCATGGATTATAGACATTGTTATGACCTCTTTCATTTTTCCTTCAGAAGTAATTGTATGATAACAGCTTCAGAAGTTTTTACATCATTTTGAAATTTCCTTAGCATCGGAAATATCGCAGCGATTGGCATATGACCAAACGTAAATTCCTCCCATGTTTTTCCTCTCTCTTTAGGCCCACTTTCGTTAATTCCGATGGTTATTTCTCTTTTTACAATGTTTTTAATTTTTGAGTCGTCAAAGAAATTAATGAAATCCTTTTCTAGTTGAAGTATTTTTTGTTTTAATTCATTTCCTTTTCGTTCCGTAATGAAAATTTTATGAGGTGTTTCTTTATCTTTTTTACCCTTAGGAATTTTTCGACCATCTTTTTCAATGTATCCTCCAGATTGGGACACTAATTCTATCCTTAGTGAGTCAAGAAAGGTGTTAAATGATATAATTTTTTTTCTCAATAATATAAACTTATTGACTTGGGATGTATCATTGTTTATCTCTATTTTATTCAATATATCATCTAAACTAAGCGTATCAGAAGGATTTGCTTGTGGTTCTTTATAAGGAATATCTTTTTCAATTTTGAAAATTTCCCCTTTTAGGAGATCAACGATAATAACAATTTTGGTGTCATCTCCAGCTCTAAAACCTTTAGTGTATACATAGCGTTTCCCTTCTTCTGTTATGATACCATGGATTAATCCAATCCACCCATAATTAGGATAAGTTTTTCCTTTAAACACAATGGGCTCTTCTTTTTTTATTATGTTTAGAGCTTTTTTTATTTCAGATTTCCTTAGGTGCCAAAGAAAGTAACGTTTGTTATTAAGCATAGTGGAAGAAGAGTAATTAGAGCCTTCTTTTGGAGAGGTAGACGGATAAGATTCTAAAAAGTAATCCTTTTCATTTAAATCCATTACACTTATATAAATAGTGGCTGTTTTCTTTTTGTTGGATAGATATAATGTCATTTGTGCGAAAGCCCCCAGTGATCTTTCCACTTTGATGAGTTTACTTTTTTTCAAATTAAATCCTTTCTTTTTTAAGTTTAGATTTAGTTTTTTGATTTGCCTGATGAGTGAATCTTGATATGATTTATTCATAGAGTCCACACGTGCAGTAGTTCTTGGACTTGCAGGCCAGCTCAAAACTTTAATAGTTTGTGCTGTTTTTAGGAAGTACTGAGAAATGGGCTCTAATGATTGCTTTTTTAGCGCTTGATGTAAATCTTTCGAAATTTGATTGATTTGTGCGTGAATACAGAATGGGGAAAAAGCAAAAAGGATAGGAAGTAGTATTCTATTAAACATCAATGTTAATATGATTTTAATTGGCATGTGCGTATTGTTGTGGATAGTTATATTTAGTTTACAATTCAGGAGTACATGGACAAGTTTTATTTATTTCTATGAGTGAATCTTTTTCCCATTTTAGTGTTTTTTCACAGTAAGCCCAATCACCATCTTCTTTGCACATAATTTTTTCATCAGACTTTACGTTTTTTGAACTTCTATCTGGTCTTATATTTGAGTGCAGAAAACCATAAGGAAGTGGCAAGAGTCTGTTTTTTTCTTTATCATAAACAAGAAGGTAGCCATGAGATAATGTTAGCCCATTTGATGCGTTAGTTTGGATATAAAAATCTTTAAATCCATCAAAATTATAATCTTCAATCTTTAGGTCAAACTGAAAATAATCAGCTTCCAATATATCATTTTTAGCAATCAAGAACCATTCTTTATTTTTTAACTCATAAATCTCAATTTCGAAAAATTTATCATTTTCACCTAATTTGATGTAAAATGCATTTTTAGAACTTTCATGAAGTCTAAAAGTCTTGAAGAATGAAAACGGTTCAATTTCTAAATGCTCAAATGGAAATTTTTCTTTCGAATCTGCTAGTAATTTTTTCAGGGGTACAGAATGCTTTGAAACTGATTTATCTATATCAGGTTTACTTTCATTATCGTGACTTAGTTGATTGTTGTCCGCTGAATTATTACAACTTAGATTGATGAATGCTAAAATAAATAGTAAGGACAATATTTTATTCATGAGGTTTGAGGTGAAATTTTTGAGTAATAATGCAGAACGGTCTGGCTAAATGGCGTAGCGGCGCATAGCCGCTATGAACATTTTAGCCTTTGTGTGTGCCTTGAATGGTGAATATAGTTCTTTTCCAAAAAGAAAAGAACCCCAAAGGGTGTAAGTCCCAGACACGAGAGGGTAACATCTCTAAGTGAAGCAAGTGGCAAGGTGGTTGATCGAAGGAAGAAAAACAGAATAAGATGAGGTGTAGAAAAGGGAATGGCTTAGGCATGGAGTAGGGTTAGAATAGGAGGTTGGGCAGTAGCTCAAAGCCCGATTCTAGGAACGACAATTACTGTAAAACGGTTGAAAATGCGAGGATACCTTAGTTTAACAGCGTACTATAATCGTTAAGGTATCATTATTGAACCGCTGTATACGAGACCCGTATGTACGGTGCTGTGAGAGGTGCACTCCGCTCAATTTTGGGCGGAGCCGTCTACTCGATTGTGGGTAGTGTTTATTTCAATCTATTAATAATTTTTTTTGTAGTTTCCTTAATTAATTGATTAGCCTCAGGAAAACTGGAATTTGTAATAATAGATATTCCAATATTTTGCTCTGGAAATATCATTATCCAGTTTTGACTTCCATAGATTCCTCCGTGATGTTCAATGTGTTTTTCTGCATTACTATCAATAATTTCCCAATAATAACCTATCCAAATATTTTCTACATCGTGAAATAACTTCTTGTGCGATAGTTTTGTTATTGGATTTTTTTCATTGAGTTGCCATTTTATATAATTCAATAAATCTTCAGAATTTGATTTAATGCGACCTGCTGCTCCCCATAATTGTATTGGTTCTTTAAAATTGGGCATCATTTCATTATTTCCGTTATATCCATTGGCAAGAAAACCTTTTTGCTTATCATTAAGGTTAATGTAAGTATTGGGCATTTTTGCAGGATTAAACAGTTTTTCCTGCAAGAGTTCTTCAAATGTTTTGTCAAAAACAACTTCTAAAATATGGGCGATTAAGTTAGGTGCAACATTAGAGTAGCCATAATTTTCTCCAGGTTTTTGAGTCAATTTTAAGGATTGTATTTCAGACAATAAATCCTCCTTAGAATATTGAGATAATATTCTTTGCGCTTCGTGATAATTATTTGAACTAGGATTCTGATATAATTCTGAAACTCCTCGAACATTTAAAGGTAAGCCACTTGTATGCGTGATTAAATGTTCAATTCGAACAGGTTCTCCACCATATTCAAGATTTTTATACTTATCCCCAAGTATATCATAAACTGCATCATCTAATTTCAATTTACCTTCTTCAACTGCACTAGCCACAAGATACCCAGTCATTGTCTTAGATACTGACGCTATCTCATAAAGTGTTTTATTGGTCGGTTTATTACCTTTCCCTTTATCCAATTCTCCAAAATGTTCAACGTAACTTTCGCCATTATAAAAAATAGCAATTGATAATGAATTAAATCTATCGTCTTCTAAAAAAAGTTGCGCTTCTTCATCAACAATAATTGATAAAGTTTGCTTCTTCGTTTGAGCATTACAACTTTGAAAAGATATAAGCAATAGAATATATATTAGTGTTTTAAATTTCATTGTTTTTTTATTATTACCCACAATGTTTGTGCATATGCATGTGGGGGAGAAGTAAGATAAGAAATATGGCACCAACCCTAGAGCAAAAGCATAGATTTTGCTAGTATTTTTTCTTCAAGCACTAGCAAAATCTGTGATTTTGCGCTTGGACAAAACCCTTGAATTAGGTGTTACATAGTGCTCTGGATGGCTATTGCAGATTGTTATCAGTCGTTTTATTTTCTGAGAGTACAGTTAGGTTGTTTTATTTTGAATCGAATGATTTGATGTTGTGGAATATTATTTCCTGTAATATTCAAAACTTCAAGGTTTTTTAATTTGAATATTTGGGGAGGTAGGTTATCAAAGTTATTTTCAGCTATATTTAGAACACGGAGTTTATTTAGATTTTCAAACCTTACTGGTAATGAGTTTAGGTTGTTATTAAATAAGTTTAATATTTCAAGAGTTTTTAAATTACATATCGAATCTGGAATATGAGAAATATAGTTTTGGCTTAGATCTAATGTCTCTAAATTTATTAGTTCACCAATAGAAGCTGGAACCGAATTTATTTTTGTTTGACTTAGTCGTAATTTTTTAATCGGATATAGTTTATAAATTTTATCTGATAATTGCTCAATTGGGTTGTTGGATAAATCTAAGAGTTCTAAACTGGGCAATGATAAAAATTCGCTCGGAAATTCTTTGAACTTATTGTTTTGCATTTTAATTGACTTTAGCTTTTTTAGCTGCGCCCAATTTTGAGGTAAATTTTCTAATTGATTTGAGCTAAGTACAAGTTCTTCGAGATTAGACAATTTAATGAAACTTTTAGGTAATGATTTTATTTGATTTCCATTTAGAAGTATCGATTCTAAATTGGAGAGTTCGCCAAATGACTCAGGAAGTGTTTTTAGCCTAGAGCCCGAGAGCTGTAGTACTTCCAAGTTTTTTATTTTTCTAATACTAGCAGGTATTTTGGTAGTATTTTTCACTGACCACCAGAGTTTTGTTAGAGATATTAATCGAATTATTTTTGTTTCAAGTCGAGTTGTTGGTTCGATTGTGTCATATTCTCCATACTCTAAAATCCAATTAAAAATTTCCTCATATTCGTTTACATTTAATGGAGTATTTGTCGATTTACTTAGCTGAATAGCAAGCTTAACATTTGACTCTATTCCTGAATCAATTAATTCACTAAGTTTTTTCTTGTAATCCATGTAAGTGTAAGGAGGTGAATTTAATGACTGATAACGTTCAAGGCTAGGAAGTCGTACGGACTTTCAACCAAGATTTTCTTTTAAAGTTAGGTATAGTTTTCCAACTATAATTAATGAAACGCAGCATATACCCGTATGCTTTTTAGCCGTTGTTATAGGCTGGTTTACCAATTGATCAGGAGGTCACTTCTACCAAAAATAGCCATGATTATCCAAGTGCCTTTGCGCCGAGGAGTTTCACCTTCGGTTGTTGAGCCACAAGTTTTTACCGTGTATATGCCCCTTGGCTTCGAAGCAGTAGCCGCAATCTTAGATCTCTCATGTTCTGTCAGTGTAAGGTTATTCTCAGCCATTACCTCAAGAAGGGCGTCACGGAATTCTTCTTGTGAAATTTCAGATATACGCACTACTCCTTGACATTCATTATGGTGAATGTTAGGAAAAGTTAGATAAAGCTTCATTCCACCATCTCCAGTTATTTGAATTGTATTGAGAGCATCCATTGCTTCATCAATAATTGTATCGTTCTCAAAATTAATACCGAAGCTCTGCGAATCGTCTTGTACAAAACTCTCACTTAACTCACCACCGCAGGAATTTGAATCGATGGAATATGAGAAACAAAAAATGGAAAAAATCAAAATTGAATAAAAAGACAGGCTCATAAAATATATTGTTTATCCAGTATTACTCAGTTCTTGCCATAAGGTTCAAAGTGATTGAATATTTCCAGTCATATTCCACTTGCCCATAACGGTTTGTGTATATGCCTGTGCCACAAGATATGCGATACTAAATATAGCTATTCCCCAAGCAAAATCGCAGATTTTGATAGTAATTTAGCTTCAGGCACTAGCAAAATCTGTGATTTTGTGACTTCTGGGGCAGAGGATGCTGTTAGGCGGTTCTGTATACTCCCCATGACCATATGCATATTGTTCACTGCCATAAAGTTAAGGGAAGTAGTCAGAAAAAACATATATTTAGAGGATGAAACGTGACAAAAAACTACTAAGCTTAACAGCCCAAAAACGGGCGACCTATTTGATTCGCCCAGAACAAGATTTTACAAGACATCGCAAATTAGATTTTGCAACAACGGTAGGATTGATATAGGTCTTTTAAAAAAAGTGTAAACGCTGAATTAATCTCCCACTCAAGACTGTTTAGATCAAGATGCCCACCAACAAAGACAGCATTATCCTTAGCTCGTTCAAAGATTAAGGTTTGTTTTTTTGAAGACTTATTTTCTTATAGTTGCCAACTTTTTTATCGAAGCAATCGAGGGATAAAATATTGGAAAGGATACCAACTATTGGCGATTGATGGAACTGGAATTCGAGTGCCTGATACGGAAGAAAATATGTGATTTTAGAGCTCAGGAATGTGCTATCCCTATAGATAGCAAATTTGGTATGCACCTTCTAAAATTGTTCCTGCCTGAAATGTGACAGCTTTAGAAACAGATTTTCTGCAAATTACAGACCAGCTTTTACTCTTAACTTTATGGAATTGACACATTATTAGGCATTGTTTTATTTTTTAGTGCTGTTTGCTGAGTAAGAGAACCATAAAGAGAACTAATACCCCAAAACTAGCAAACAATGCATTTTGAACCTGTTTACTTTCTATAATGCCATGAAGCACATCATTTACAAATTGTTCACAATTATACTTCAAAAGGTCATATGATTTCCCTAAACGAGTTTTTATTCTTAGAGTAGTTTTTGTTTGTTGGGGATAAGAAAAATTATTATAGTCAATTTGAACTAATTTTCCTTCTTTAAGGAATTGCTCAAGAGAAATAATTCTCACACCATAATTTCTTTGATTTTCTGCTATAATATGTTTCCCTGTAATTGAATCTCGCCCAGCATAGAGTACATGGTGTTTAGAAAAAATGCCACCTTTTTCTCTAATAAGTCGGTCTCCAATTTTTAATTTTGTAAAGTCAATTTTCATACTTTAAAAAGTTTAGTGTTAATGAATAAATTTTAATCTTTAGTTTAATATTAGCTTTATACACCAATATGAGAAAGAATTTTCTTTGAAATATTTGGTGGAAAAATGTTTACTTGTTTATATGTTTCTAGGGATATGCCACAATATTTTTCAGAAATATTTTCTCTAAGTACCCTGTCAGATGTCTCACATCGTTTTTTTATTTCCTTCTTCGAGAGAGGTTGAGAATTTTCTTTTACACGCCCTAGTTGATTTAATATTTGAGATAAATCTGAAAAAGTAATTTTTCGAATCTTTTTAAACTCTTCTAAATTGATTGTAGTGAAATGAGTTATCCATTTATTCAATGTTTTTCTAGTAATGCCATAATAATCTGCTAAATCCTGTTTAGTTTTTATTCTTGGACTTAACTTTAATGCTTCCCAAAATGAGGCACTAGCAAAAATGACAAGTAGAATTAAAATCAATAATATTCCTTTCTCTTGTTTAGGTTTTGAATTAGTATTTTTTTTGGGCATCAATGAGTAAATTTAACAATGAATAATTATCTTTTACAAAGGTATGCTAAATGAATTATACATTTACAATTCGTTCCCAATAAGAAGAAAACTCCAGCTTTAATTAGGGAGATTCAGGAGTAAAACAAATGTGTTTGTTTTGGCACTTCTAATACTTGTTTTACAACAAAAGTATTGAATATAAGTCTGTTAAGAGCTTATAGGTATACCTACACACAATCAGAAATAATCTGTTGTTGAATCTTAAAGAAGCCATTACCCCGCTTTTGAAGCAAAACCTTTAAAAGCGGGGTACGAATTAGAGTTCCCCAAGTAAGTGTTATGAGTAAGAAACAATAATACTTGCCATAAATTAAAAAAAATATCACTTATTTATAAAGTTAAATAATTTCAAACTAATGTTTTGTTTTACTCCTAAAAGCCCCTAATTAAGTGAATGGTGCCTAACGGTGAGTGTATGAGTAGTGCGAGCGGTTGAGCGAGCATTACTTATACATGTTGTTAGCTGGCGTATTTTTCTTTTAGTTCGAGCTTTTTTATGCGAGAACGGATTGCTCCTTCATTTCTCCCAAAAATCTCACTCATCTCTTTTATGTTTTTGCCTTCACAAGATAGCAACTCTAGCTTTTCGTCAGCTTCTTCTGTCTAGGGTTCATATGCTTGTTTGTGAGTTTTTCTAATTTCAGATATGTCGTAAGCCTTTTCGGGTATTCTTTCGTAAAGCACTTTTGCTTCGTCTGTCAATGATTTTGTAATAGATATATTCCAAGCATTCATTGTTTTGTGCCAACGTTTATATTTATGAAACAAATTCCAGTCAAGTTGAATTATTTTTTCAAGTTGATAGTCATTGTCAAATTTGACGATTAGAACATATTCAAATTTTTGCCTGTCAATATTCTCGGAATTTGGTGGTTCAAGTCCGTAAAATACTCCTGTTAAATTTCCAGTTGTAGATTTAATACTATATCGGTCTCCGTTTCTACTAATTGCATCAATCTTTTGAGTTCCTGCTGGAGCAGCTTGAAGATTTGACATTCCAGCAGTTTTATTAAAATGTTCTATCGCCAAATATTCTCCTAAATCACCTAAGAGATTTTTAGTCCGAATAACTTTGCGTTTTTTTAACTGTTTAATTATTCCAGAATACGCTTGAATTAATTCTGTCGTATTTAGTTCATTTAGATTCATTCGTGTCGTTTTTTATATGCCAGCTAACGGTCTCGTTTTCTTTTTCAATTTTAACACCACCATTTTTCAATTAGAAATTCAACCATTTTCTCTGTACGATTTTCAATATCTTCTTTTTTGAATTGATTGTTATGAGTTATTTCGGTTGCCAACTCTTTGGTAATTCTGAAAATACTTCTATCATAATAATCTATCTTGTCATAAACATTTTTGTTATTGACACTACTATTTAATGACTTTTCAAGCAAAGTTAGGTTTCCAATTGTATGCTCAAATTCAAGATATTCTTCCGTACTTTTAAACCCATGTGTTTTTAAAGTAAACTTCGGTTTCTGTGATAAAATATGCTCAATGCTAAAAGCCTTCTTCTTTACAAAATCTTTTAATTCTTCGATAGTCAATTTAGTATCACTTATAGTTTCTGAATAATCTAAAAGTATATGTGGTAATACAGCTCGACTTCTTTTATAAATTGAGCTGTACAAATTATTTCTAAATTCATCTTCTGGCATCCAACGCTCGTTGAACCAAACTAACCAGTTTTCCATATCTGCATTATCCCATTTTTCATTGGCTATTTGATATGAAAACCTGCCAATATCTGCTTTGGGGTCAGTTCCTCTTACCTTATAAACTCTAACATCAATCAATTCAATTAAATCAAGAAAATTATAAGATTCAAGTTCTTCTCCTTCAAGTGAAGTGTCGAGAATCCCGAATTCTTCAAATTTTGCAATTACAGGATATAAGGTTGCAGATAAGCCTAAAATCGAAAATATTTTAAAGTACTTTTCATTAATTTCCGTCTTTTGAACCAACTTATTGAGGCAGGTAAAAAATGATAGTAAACTATTCACATAAGAGTTGATGAAGTTCTCTATTTGCTCTTTTGATGTTTTGCTTTTTCGGAACTCTTTAAGTTTCCTTTTTAGAAAGCCCAGTACATAACTTGCTGTTGGGTCGTAATCTTCATTACTGAAAGTTACAAAATGGTATCGCATTATATTGTCTTCATTGAACTCTCCGTATCTCCCTGAAATCAAATCAATACTATTTTTTGTTCCTACATGCTTTATTTGGTCATATATTTCAAACATCTGCCCAAACTTGTCATTAATATCTTTATCAAGTTTTCTTACCAAATACCGATTTGAAAAATATACTAAAAGACTTTTTGCTTTCTCCATATTTGTCAACGGTTTTCCTCTATCGTTGACAGTTTGAAAAATTCGTATTGCATCACCTTCGCTATCTTCAACAAATTCCATTATCTGCAAATTTTCTATTTGTTCGAGATAATCTAAGGCGCTTTTCTCTTTAACAATTTGCGAAACTTTTCCTTGAATTTCTTGGTAAGCTTCAATCAGAAGTCGTTGGCTTCTATTTACGGGTATCAAATCAGATTCACCATTAGTTAGTAACTCTTTAAAAAAGTCTTTTTCTTTTCCCAATGGTAATAATCTAAATCTTTCTCCTCGATTAATATAAAATCTTTTGTAAAAACTTGAATCGTCCGCATCTAAATGTTTAACCAATTCATTGATTATCATTGTAGTTGTTGTAATTCTTTGTTGTCCGTCAACTACATAAAAAACATCTTCTCCTTTTTCCGTTTTTGATAGAACAATTGTTCCAATATAGTGACTTGCTTTTACCTCTATCGCTTCTTCAATATCTTCAAACAATTCTCTAATATTCTTCTTTTCCCAAGCGTATCCTCTTTGATATTTTGGAATCTCGAAGTATCGACTGTTGAAAAAGGCTTTGATTTTTGTATTTGCCATATTTGGGTTTTTCTTTTTTTTAATGAGAGCTAACGTGCGTGTATGTACAGAACTAGAAGCTATGCGAACTTAAATATAGCTATTCCTTAGAGCAAAATCTGCGATTTTGCGGTGCTAGGCAAAAGACGAATATTTAGCTTTAGCCCGAAATCTAGTATTGCTGCATACACATTGTTCACTGCCATAAAGTTAAGGAAAGTAGTCAGAAAAAACATATATTTAGAGGATGAAACGTGACAAAAAACTACTAAGCTTAACAGCACAATTAAAGAGGCTAAAATTATTTATAATTTTAGCGAGTTTAACAGCCCAAAAACGGGCGACCTATTTGATTCGCCCAGAACAAGATTTTACAAGACATCACAAATTAGATTTTGCAACAACGGTAGGATTGATATTAGGTCTTTTAAAAAAAGTGTAAACGCTGAATTAATCTCCCACTCAAGACTATTTAGATCAAGATGCCCACCAACAAAGACAGCATTAGCCTTAGCTCGTTTAAAGATTAAGGTTTGTTTTTTTGAAGACTTATTTTCTTATAGTTGCCAACTTTTTTATCGAAGCAATCGAGGAATAAAATATTGGAAAGGATACTACGGTATACCCCAAAAATAGGACCACTAGTTAAGTTCGGAAAAAAAGCTTAAATTAGTGATTATGAAGAAAAGAAAATTCACAGCAAAGTTCAAAACAGAAGTAGTATTAGAGGCTCTAAAAGAGCAATCTACTTTATCAGAGTTAGCTCAAAAATATGAGCTTGCACCAACACAAATTCGTACTTGGAAGAAACAATTTTTGGAAGGAGCAGAAGACATATTTGAAAAACCAACTTCTAAGCAGACCGAGGAGGAGAAGGAAAAAGACAAACTTTTACAGACTATAGGTAAGCTAAAAGTCGAGAATGACTTTTTAAAAAAAGTGTTGAAATAAAGCCCTTGTCCGAGAAACGTCAACATATTAATTCTAATCACCCAATTTTGAGTGTTCGCCGTCAATGCAAGTTGATAGGTATTCATCGCTCTGGTATTTATTATCAACCAAAAGAAGAGAGCGAATTAAATATGGAGTTGATGCGATTAATGGATGAACATTACCTAAAGCATCCCTATAAAGGAGCTCGTGCCATGCATTTATGGTTGACGGCGGATAAAGGTTTTAAGGTGAATCGAAAGCGTATTAATCGATTGTATTATTCTGTAATGGGCTTGCGATCCATTTTACCAGGACCACAGACGTCAAAACCAGGAAAAGGAGAAGACCATCAAGTTTTTCCTTATCTACTGAGAGGCTTAAAAATAGAACGACCTAACCAAGTCTGGGCAATGGATATTACTTATATTCCTATGCCAAAGGGTTTTCTATATTTAACTGCTGTCATTGACCTTTATAGTCGATTTGTAGTGTCTTGGTCAATATCGAATACGATGGATGCCCTATGGTGCAAAAATACATTAGAAGAAGGGATAGAAAGATATGGGAAGCCAGAGATTTTGAATACGGATCAAGGAAGTCAATTTACATCAAAAGAATTTGTCAAATGTGTTACCAAAGATTATGGAATTAAATTTAGCATGGATGGAAAAGGGCGCTGTATCGATAATGTGTTTATTGAACGATTATGGTGGTCTGTGAAATACGAAGATGCTTATATTCGAGAGTATTTGGATGGAAGTGCATTGCATACAGGAATGAAAAAGTATTTTAACAAATATAACTGGGAAAGAAGACACATGGGGATTGACGATGAACGTCCTTGTGACCGATATTCCCCTTCCAAAACCTCCCAAAATTTCTGTGAGGAGATTTTGGAAGAAAAATATCTAATAAATTTAAAATCAGCTTAAACTGGTCCTATAAATGGGGTACACCTCAATACCTCAATACCAACTATTGGCGATTGATGGAATTGGAATTCGAGTGCCTGATACGGAAGAAAATAGATGCTTAATAGGTGTTCACAAGAACCAATATGGAGCAATAGCAGCCTGCAAGATATTAGCGATACATGATGTATTGAATCGAGTATTCTATCATGTGCATTTACATCCAAGATCAGTAGCAGAGTTGGTTGCCCTTCATCAAAAATTTGAAATTCTTCCTAGCAACTCAATCATGATCTATGATCGCCATTATTGCGATAGTTTACTATTAGACCGCCACTTAAAATCGAGAAAGCCCTGCTTGATAAGAATGAAAATAAAGGGAATAAAAGCAGTAGAAAATTTTTTAAAAAGTGGAGATACTGATAGCATAGTAGAATTTCGGTTAGGTGAAAGAGCTTATTATTCAGCAAGAGATAAGTATGGCTTAAAAAATAAGCATCCAAAATTTTCAACCTTCAAAATAAGGTTACTTCGAGTAGAATTACCGAATGGAACAACCGAGGTTTTAGCAACGAATTTATTGGATAAGAATAAGTTTAGCAGAGAAGAATTTAAAGATTTATATTCTAAAAGGTGGGGAGAGGAAACAGCTTTTGATGAGCTTAAAAATCAACTAAAATTAGGTGTATTTTCAGGTTACAAAGCCCAATTTGTTTTACAGGATTTATGGTCGGTGTTGATCTTTTACAATATTCGCTCGATGTTTATTCATGTAGCAGAAAAAGAATTGAATGGACAAAAACTGAAGGGTCAAATAAATAGAAATATAGCAATTACTATAGTGAAAAAAGATTGGTTTGATTTGTTGCTTTCAGAGCATCAAGGAGTATATGTTAAAGCTGCGATTAACCTAATAAAACGCTATTATGAAAGCGTCCGAATACGACCACCAACAAAAAGAACACGCAAGCAAATGAGATTGAATGAACGGTATATGACAGAAAAAAACTACAAGCCAGCCTTTTAGTATAGGTAGCTTATAAAGCATTGGAATACAATTAATAATCAAGCTCTAAAAAGAAATGTAATTTTAGAGCTCAGGAATATGCTGTCCCTATAGATAGCAAATTTGGTATGCACCTTCTAAAATTGTTCCTGCCTGAAATGTGACAGCTTTAGAAACAGATTTTCCGCAAATTACAGACCAGCTTTTGCTCTTAACTTTATGGAATTGACAGATTGTTAGGCACAGTTTTTTGTTACATCTACTTTCAGGTAATCGTAATCAAACTCTATAGATGGCTTTATCCCATTTTTAGCACCCCAGTTATATGTGTCTTTTTGTCCACTTATTTTTGAAAATTCATGATGTTCAAGAATTGAACTTGTATCAAACTCACAACAAAATAACAAATCTTTTAATGCAAATAAGGAGTCTATACTTTTCGTCATTTCAAGATTGGTTGCTTCCAATACTAATTTTATTTCATTATTGACGAATTCAGTCTTTAGTGTTTGAAATACATGATTAAAAGACTTTGGAGAGGGTAAGGCAATTGGTGATGTTTGTTGGTATTTATTGAATGCTTGAGATAATTCGGGATTTAGACCGAAAGTGGATAAAAGCATCTTTGGAAATTCTTTATGTAACTCATTTGGCGGTGGTGTGTTGAAATGCGTTTTGTGAAATACACCAAAAACATCTAGGGGAGAAATTTCGGCTTCTTCAGTCTTATAGTAGTAATAAGCATAAGAACAATTTCTGAGATATCTTTCTTCATCGCCACTTAGAATAAGTGGGCTAGGAGGACCTCCAACAAGACTAAAAAAAAGTTTATTTAGTAACTCTAGGCTTAATTGCAGATCTGTTTTTTCATTTTCCCTTTTTTCTCTAGTAATTATCACTTGTCCTGCTTTTTCTCCTTTATCCATCATTTCTGTAATTGTGTTAGATTGAAGCTTTTTTAATCCAGAAGACATTGTGATTAAAGCACTAATATTTAGTTGAGTTTTTTCTATTCTTAACATTTATGGATTTGGATTTTTTAGATATTGATTTTGAATGATTTAATAAAAATAGGCTTAATGAGATTTTTTATTGTTTTATACTATTCTCTATTACATCTTTAAAATAAGTTATTACTTCATCATAAAGACTGGGGTTTATCTCTTTTTTTATCAAAACTCCGAACTCAATATTGTTATTTTGAGAATAATCATATAAGTTCATAGAGGTTAATAAAACTTCTTTTTCATTGAAATAGCATTTAGCGTGTAATCTGTTTTTGTAATACAAGCTTAGTTTGGGAAATTTATTTAAAAAAGTTTTATCTGATGTACTTAGACTTTTAGACTTGTCTTGTTCGTTTTTGCCGAACA
Organism: Aureispira anguillae; assembly: GCF_026000115.1. Lineage (GTDB taxonomy): Bacteria > Bacteroidota > Bacteroidia > Chitinophagales > Saprospiraceae > Aureispira > Aureispira anguillae. The sequence goes on along the minus strand of NZ_AP026867.1, from coordinate 2,613,498 downwards.
CAACAACTAAGGATAATGCAGGAACTTTTAACTTTAGTAGTAATGCATCTTTTATTCTTTCGTGTAATTTGATATAAGGTGCTATCAATGTGATGAAACTTCTTGCTTCTTTTATTATTCCAATAATAGCCGAATTTAAACTATCTTCTGCAACAAATTCAACTCCTTGCTGAGTACTTATTTTTTCTTTTGAATTCAGAAATTTATCAAGGATTTTTTTTGCTTTTTTTGTTTCAAAAAGAATTTCTATCAAATGCTCAGAAGTGTAAAGATAGTAGTCATAATGATTATAATTGTTATCTACATCTTCTCTTAGTAAAGGTGGAGAAAGTTTAAGTTTTTTTAAGCTTGAAAATGTTTTTTTATCATAACCTTTTAGTCGACTAACGATATCATTATATGTGGTAAAGAGAGGACCATAAGTCTTGCTCTCAAAGTTTTTAGGCATGTCAACATGATTATAGACGTCCCATGAATCAAAAACTTTTCCTGATGATTTATAGAATTCTATTTTTTCGATTAAACTTTCTAATTCTAGACTAATAATCGTTAATTCTTCCATTTTTTCGATTTAGTAAGAAATATAATGATAAGTAATATATTGATTTCCTAAGAACTTCTTGAATCTTGAGCCAGAGATTTTAAAATTGTGCCTAACGTCTAGTGTATATGCCTGTGCTAGAGGCTATGCGTACTGAATATAGCCAATCCCAAAGCAAAATCGTAGACTTTGCTAGTAATCTGGCTTCAAGCTACTAGCAAAATCTACGATTTTGCGGCGTCTCACATACGCCGAGACTTTAGCTTTAGCCCTACACCTAGAATGGTCATATGTTACACATTGTTGGCGGTCGTTTTTTATCTGTTTAGTTTGTTTTTTGAAGAAATAATGAAACCTTGCCACATTAAATCCTTTTTTTGAATTCCCTCTTTTACATCACCTGCTATCGATACCATTGCAGAAATACCAGGGATAATTAAGTTTGAACCAGCTCCAATAATAGATTTGCCAATACTTTTATAAGTTGATTTAGGATCTAAGTACTTTAGCATTAATTCTCTTTGGAATTTATTTATAGAGTTTTCTATTTCTTCCTTGACATCTTTTAATTCAGACAGGTTATAGTTAATCTTTTGCTCTATTATCCATTCTCTATACCTTTTAAGATATTGATCTTCTCTTAAAGTTTCAATTATTTCATGATATGGACCATCCTGATTTAGATAATTAGGTATGCCTTCAATCGTTAATAACTCGGTTAGTTTTGTTTGAGACAAAATGGAATCAGGGCTTTCGAGCCAATTTTGGGTGAAAGAGTTAGTAATTAGTTGAATATCTTTTTTTAGGTGAAGTTTTAGAAATTCAACGATAGCTAAATCTTGTACAACATTTTCTGCTTGAACAGAGCTTCCCATAAATTTTAAATCACCAACGTGAAAATCTCTTGAGTGGTGATCTGGAGATATTTCCCATGTGCTTCCTAATGAATCAACAACTTCTTGATATTGCCCCAAGCTTTCGTTTAATTTCTTTTGCTCAAAATATTTTTGTTTTTCTTTTCCTAAGTTTTCCCAAATAGCATTAGTATTCAAATCTTTTAAATGATTGAAATCTATTTCATTAGTCAAAAATTTAATATAAGGTAATGATTTTAAGTTCTTAGGACACAGTTCTTCAGCTAAAAACCAAAGCTCATCAAATAATATCATAGTTCCCCATGCACTATCAAGAATAGGATTGGGCAATAACCCTTGCGAGCTGAGTTGTGCATTTGGTTTGGAATAATCATAAAAAATTGGAGAAGATGAACCATAAAAAGCTATTCTCATTTTGTTTTCTATTTTTTGTTTTTATTAAGTAAGATGTTTAATTTCTAAATCCTTAGATTGGGTTTTAATGACCGCCAACGGCTCGTATAACAAGCGTAGCCTGCCGATAGGCGGCTGTGATTTGTTATACATTGTTATAGCATTTTTCTTTTATTTTACTAATCCAATATTTTCTCATCTTATCACTAACCTCGAAACAGTTTTCCAGATTATCATTCATCCAATCACACCAATAATAGATAGTTGGTTTGTTTAATTCGAAATCAATATCAAGAAATGGAACTAATCGATTCCAATACTTATCAAATTCTTTGTCAGTTTGGTCATTAACGGATTGAATTATCATTTCAAGTAGAGAATATTTTGCTTCTATATTCTCAATATTTGTATAAGCATCTAGGTAATCCTCGATTCTTTCAGGTTCTGAAATTGTATAAGTCCAATCTTGGTCGTGTCGGTCTATTTTGTAATTGAACAAATCAGCCAATTGTTCCCAGTCTGCATGGTATTTATATTCTGGTTCGCTAAGCAATCCGATTAGTCTTTCGTCTCCAAAACTAAGTGCTAAGTCCAATGGTGATTTATTGGCATTATTTTTAGAATTTGGGTTAGATTCATTTTCAATTAGTAATTCGACCAATTCATAATTTCCTCTTGAATTAAATGTAGCTTTCCATAAAGCATTATTCCCATAATTATCTTTTAGGTCAACGTTGATACCTTTTTCAATTAGATTTTTAGCAAATTTTAGGTTTGAATATTCACCACAGAAATGGAGTAAAGACATTCCGTTTATATCAACCATATTTATATCTGTCAAGAATTCAAGCTCTTTCATAAATTTATCATAGTCATTGTTAACTATTGAGTAGAATACCTCTGTTCTATTGAATTCGTCCATTTTAATGTTCGTTAAGATACATAGTTTGCTATAACGTCTTGATATACGCAGTGCCACAAGTTATACGAATAGGAATATAGCTAATCCCAAAGCAAAATCGCAGATTTTGCTAGTAATTTTTTCTTCGAGTACTAGCAAAATCTGCGATTTTGCGTAGTGTTACATACGAATGAACTTTAGCTTTAGCCCAAGATGTGGGATTGACGTATATTTCTTGTTAAGTGGCGTTATTTATTTGTACACATTTGTTTTAAAGTTAGTCTTACATTATAATACTCTGGAGTAGGATAAGCCCTACCTTTTTTAAAAGGACGACTAATTTCTATATGGCGTTGATATTGAAATTTAGATATAATCCATTTTGTATCATTTAACTTAATAATACTTCCTTTTCCAATATGCTTTTTGTAATAGTATGTAATAGGACCTCTTACTTTTAAGTCCTTATTCTCTCCCCAATAGTATTCAAAACGATTAACAAATCTTAATCCTTCCCACTCTTTTCCTGAGTAAAAAGTAATAATTGTATCTGTACAGAATTTATATTTCTGTACAATTTTATTGAGTTTCACTTTATTGCTACATCCACAGAATAGATAAACAATAGCTACTGTATGAACAATAAAAAGGCATACTTTCATACTTTAACTATTTAAAGAAACTATACTAAAATAACTAATAAAATTACTGATGTCAATAGTAAATATATTTCCTCCAATATATGTGTCATTCCCATGTGGGTTTCGAAGTTCTATTTCTTTATTGTTTATGTTTATAATGTAGTATTCATGTGCTGGAACAAGTTCTGTATTATCATCTAGTTTGAAGTTGAAATTGTTTTTTTTATTTGGTTTGGTTCCAGCAGTAATAGGGCGTTCGTCTATTAATGCACTTTGTATAATTTCAATTAAGTCCTCCCTAGTCTTTTTCTTTGGAATAAAATGAGAAGCAGCATGCCCTGTTATATTTTCAATAGCTTCATAACCATGACCCCATTCTACTTTTTTATAGGAACTATCATATTTAGTTCCATTTAATTTAGCAAACGCTTTTTCAACTAAGGAAACCCATAGTTCGTTGTCTCCATGCCTAGCATAAATAGGGTTGTCAGTTTTGTTAGAAATAGGTAATTCTGTTGAAACATTTACAATTATGGGATTTAATCCACTAGGGTTTAAGAACTTTTTCTTTCGAATGTATAGCTTTACATCATAAGTTCCATCTTTTTTTGGAGTGATAAGATTCTTAATAGAACTAGGATTTGCTTTAGCAACAGCCGCTAAAGCAGCTAAAAAATAACAGTCATCTAGATTTCCTTGTTTTACATCATTATGATGAATTGCTGCATTGTTATCAATGCTTCGATTATTTCCATTTTTAAACAAATCAACGATTGCATCAATTTGATATTTTGTAACATCTTTGTAGGTCGCAATCTTTTTTGTTTCAGATTTCATTTTAGGATTAGCTTTCTGTTTAGAAAGATCTTTAACGGGCTTAATATGTTTTTCTTTAACAGCTAGGACTTCTGTTTGCCATTTTTTTATTTGTTCTTTCTGCTTTTTTATTTGATTCTGTGTATGAAAATCGCTTTTAGCAAACTTTTTAAAATAAGAAGTGTAATCTGAATCAAATGAGTTTATATTTTTAGACAATGCCTGATTGTCATTAATATAATTTTCAAGGCTTTCTTTTATAAGATTAAAACTTCTTTTACAGTCATTGTATTTGAGCGTAAGTTTCTCTATAGTACTCTTTTGAATGGATTTTATTTTATTGTTTATTTTTTCTATAGACTCATTCAATTTATTCAATAAAGCTTGTTCATCAGGAGTGATATTGCCATCCCTTTGAAAGAGTATTTCATAATACCTAATCGAACTTTGGAATTTATCTATTTGCTTTTTAAGTTTATCAATATTCATTATGTAATAAATAAATATTTAATATGTGAATTAACAGCGGTTCTAACGATAACTAGAATTTATAAGTAAGCATTTATGGTATATACGAGACAAAATAGGGTGTTAGAAAAGTAAAAAAAGACCTAAAAAAATTAAAATAAGCACTTTTAGAGCATTTTTTAGACTCTAGTACACTAAATTTTATAGTTTCCTTTTGGATCTCCGCAAGTATCGACAAACACTGTTTTATGCGTAAAATAAATATAATTTCAAATGTCGTTAGTTTCGCTAATGAATTAACTACAATCAAAGTAAAATAGGGAAATATTCTTGAAATAGGGAATTAGATAACTATATTTTTAGGAGAGGAGAGAAAATGCCACCTAACGGCCCGGCTAAATGCAGTAGCCGACGGATGGAGGCTATTGACATTTTAGCCTTTGTTGGCATCAGTTTTCTTTTCAATTCAACATAAATTTGTTTCTGTAATGTGAAGGGCTAACTCCTACTCTTTTCTTAAACAATCTCGAAAAATATTGAGGGTATTCAAATCCCAATTCATAAGCTATTTGTGAAATTGTTTTATTTGGTTGTAATAGAATATTTTTGGCTTCATCAATTAGGTACAAATGAATATGTTCTATGGCTGTTTTTCCTGTTTCCTTTTTAAGTGTGTCGCTTAAATAACGTTGAGAAACAGATAAACTATCAGCTAATGCTTCTATCGTTGGAATACCTAATTCTTGTAATTTATCAGATTCAAAATAGCTTCTAATCTCATTGGTGAACTTTTCTAATAGACTACCCGAAAGTTCTTTCCTGTTGATAAATTGTCGTTCATAAAAGCGGTCTGCGTATTTTAGCAATGTTCCCAATTGAGCAATGATAATGTCTTTGCTAAACTTATCCTGATTGTTGTGATACTCCATTTCAATATTATCAAAAATGGATTCAATCAGTTTTTCTTCTTTGGGTGAAAGGTGTAGGGCTTCGTTAGTAGTATAGGAAAAGAAACCGTATTTTTTGATTTGTCTCTCTAAGATAGTGCCTCTTATAAAATCTTCATGGAATGTGATGACCAATCCTTTTTGGTCAATAATAACTTTATCCCATTGCATGACTTGCCTTGGGGACATAAAAACCATTGCACCGTTGTTGAAATCATATTTAGTTCTACCATAGTTAACCTCTCCTAATAACACTTTTTTTAAACTAATAGAGTAACATTCATTACTGATAGGCGGAGAGCTTTCCTTTGGACAAGGAAGGTAGCCTCCATCTTTGGTAGATATTATGCTGAACATGGGGTGTTCTGGTGCAGGAAATTTTATGTATGCGAGAAATTCACTTAATGTTTTGAAGTGTTGCATATTCAAATTTTATGAAGCCTTTTTACGAAGATTGTTTAATACTACAATTAGTACAAGGACAACTGCTTCCAATATTATTCCCATAATAATGGTAGGATGTGACCCATCAGCAAAGAAACTAACTATGCGCACAATTAAGTATCCTGAAACAAAAATCATTAATGGCAAATAAAATTCTTTCCATTTAATAGCATATAAAATTAACATTAACCCTCCAGCCATTAAAGGTCCTCCAATATCACTTTTAATCATGTTCAGTCCTAAAGTTGAATTTGCAACAATATCATTTATTGCTAAATTGCTTTCCGGTAAAAACGACCACATAAATCCTTGTACTAAAAGGATAATGCCAACCAAACCTAATATTATTCTACAAATCCACATTCCCGTGTTTTTCATTATTATTTTTTTTGATGATTTAAATATGATTTCTAAATTAGAATTTCCAACTGCAATTAGTTTCTTTTTCTGATAATTCCCAAAGCTTCTGTGCTGAAGCTTTGTCCAATACATGTTCTTCCAATGTACATGCTCCTAATGGACCAACTAAATTCATCGTCCCCGTTGGTCCATAATATGCCAGTTGCTTCAAATTATTTTCTGTTGCACACATTACTGTCGGATGAGAACCTGCCTCTGCGGATTGAGCAAGGGGAGTAAGTGCCATAATCTTAAACATAATTTTTGTCATTCGATTGCCTTCTTCTACCCCCATAGTAGTTTTTGATGCACCGGGATGACAGACGTAAACTTCGGTATCTCCATTGTTTGCTTTTATCTTTCGCTGTAATTCATAGGCAAACATCATTTGAGCTAATTTGCTATGGCAATAAGTTCTCATTGGGTTGTAATTCTTATCAAAATTCATATCCTCGAATTGAATTTTCTTCAATCCCATGTTATAGCCATTACTTCCAACAAGAACTATCCTGGCTTTGACCGCTTTGATTTTTTGGAACATCAGGTTTAAGAGTAAAAAATGACCATAATGATTGATGCCCAATTGTTTTTCAAAACCGTCATTAGATATTTCTTGCTTTGCTAATTGCCCGACTGCCGCATTGCAAATGAAAGCATCAAATGTGGAGATACTTTCTATAGCTTTAGCAGCGGCTTTTCTGACAGAAGCCAAAGATTCTAAATCCATTATGATATAAGAAACATCAATCTTAGAGCCTAAGTCTTTTTTCAATTGAGCAATTGCATTTTTTGTTTTTTGCTCATTGCGATTGAGCATTACTACTTTTGCTCCCTTTTTTAAAAAGGTTTTTGCAGCTTCGTAACCAATTCCTACATTAGCTCCTGTAATAACATAAGTTTTCCCCTGAAGGCTTTTTATGCTTTTAGGGGTCCATCCATGAATATTTGAAATACTATTTTCCATGATATTGATTGTATTTTTCTTAGTTGAAATAATACTGCAAAGTTATACCTAAGTATAGCTAAGTCACTTAAACAAAATCACGAATCTTGGATACATTTTTACGATATTTCCTTTCTAATTGATGCCAACGTTACTGCATATACCGTGCAGAAAGAGCAAAATACGAAAAGTGTGCGTTACAGATAAGCAAAATCGTAGATTTTGGCAGTAAATTTCGTTCAGAGTACTGGCAAAATCTGCGATTTTGCGCTTGGACAAAGCCCCTGAATTGGGCGTTACAGAGTGCTCTGGATGGCTATATGCAGATTGTTGTTATCAGTTTTTTTTGTAAAGATCTTTCAATTTTTTTAGACCAGATAATCTTTCGTTTACAATGTAATCTCTGTCTATTGTTTCCCATTTTCCATTCATAAAAAAGGATAAAATTTTAGTGCCATTCCAAGCCATGGCGCCAAGGTTTCCTTTTAAATTCCCTAATGTATCTTCCAAGCGATGTTCATCGTCTCTTTCGTAATAACCATCAATTAAGTTTAAGCAATGTATAATATCTTTAAGGAGACTTTCTGTTTTTTCTTCTCCCCATGGAGTCATATCATATGGCACAGCGGTATTTTTTGCTATAACTTTTCTCTTTGATAATTTTTCAATTACCTCGTTGAGATATTCTTGAACTAATGAAATTGCTTCAAGTAGAAAGGTTTTATTCATGATATGAAAATCTCCATTTTGGAGGTCTAAAGCTAAATTTTCATCTCCATTGATTATTTGATAAGTTGGTTGTTCGTGTATAGGTTTAGATTTATTTTTGACGATATTTGATTCATTATGAGCTATTAAATTTCTTATTTTTTGGATTTCTTTTACTCGCTGCCATTTTTCATTTAGAATACTCAAGTCAATTTCAGCAACTTTTTGAAAATAGGTTTTACTTTTTTCGATATAGTTTCTACCAGCTAAATCCGATACTTTAATTTTTGAAAAACCTTTTCTTGAGTCAATATCACAAAGTTTTCTGAGCCAATTTTCAAAATAACCATAGATAGATAGCAGAAGAGGGTTAAAAGTATATTTAGGGAATGTTTTATCATATTTTTGGTACTCATCAATAAGAATATCAGAGTAATGATCTTCATACCCACTTGCTTCAAGATTTTCATAACTGGCTTCAATTTTAGCCTTCTTACTTTCTAAATCACTAGATATCTCTTCAATGATTTCTTGAAATTCATTGAGTTCAATTTTAATACGTTCTTTAATCAATAAGAATATAGATATGCCTTTAAATTTTCTTCTGTCCATAGTTTTTATTTTTAAGTCCTAGATTAGATTTTTTACTGAGACTCAAAGTTAAAAAGTTGCTGCGCAGTGTATTTGCGTAATGATTTTTCTTTGAATTGATGACAACGTCTTGATATACGCAGTGCCACAAGTTATACGAATAGGAATATAGCTAATCCCAAAGCAAAATCGCAGATTTTGCTAGTAATTTTTTCTTCGAGTACTAGCAAAATCTGCGATTTTGCGTAGTGTTACATACGAATGAACTTTAGCTTTAGCCCAAGATGTGGGATTGACGTATATTTCTTGTTCACTGCCATAAAGTTAAGGAAAGTAGTCAGAAAAAACATATATTTAGGGGATGAAACGTGACAAAAAACTACTAAGCTTAACAGCACAATTAAAGAAGCTAAAATTATTTATAATTTTGGCGAGTTTAACAGCCCAAAAACGGGCGACCTATTTGATTCGCCCAGAACAAGATTTTACAAGACATCGCAAATTAGATTTTGCAACAACGGTAGGATTGATATTAGGTCTTTTAAAAAAAGTGTAAACGCCGAATTAATCTCCCACTCAAGACTATTTAGATCAAGGTGCCCACCAACAAAGACAGCATTAGCCTTAGCTCGTTCAAAGATTAAGGTTTGTTTTTTTGAAGACTTATTTTCTTATAGTTGCCAACTTTTTTATCGAAGCAATCGAGGAATAAAATATTGGAAAGGATACCGACTATTGGCGATTGATGGAACTGGAATTCGAGTGCCTGATGTAGGCTTCCCCTAAGCAGCAACCGCTAAAAAGTAGAGTTTCTGATTTAGAATCTCAAAAGAATCTGGGGTAATATTACCTAAGTTCTTATGAGGTCGTTCTAGATTATAAATCTGACTCCAAACCTGTATTTCTTCATTTAATTCTTCTAGAGATTGAAACCAGCATAAGTTCAAACATTCGGCTCTCAATGTTTTATTCAAACGCTCAATCAAACCATTCTGAGATGGCTTTCCTGGTTGGATGAATTTCAATTCAATATCATGTTTATTTGCCCACAATTTGAGCTTTTCTGAAATAAACTCAGGACCATTGTCACAACGAATATAAGATGGTTTTCCACGATATTCTATCACTTTCTCCAAAACCTCTATTAGCTTTTTAGCTGAAATATTATGATGAGCTTCTGTCCATAAGGCTCGGCGAGAACCTTCATCCATAATATTGATAATTCGTATACGATGATTAGTTGGGCTAACAACCCAATCACTTAGAAAATCCATAGCCCAACCTTTGTTGACTTCTTTAGGAGCCAAAAGTTGTTGATATTTTCGATAAATCCTCTTGCGTTTGGGCGGTAAACGTAAATTTAAACCCTCTATACACCATATACGATAAATTCTCTTATGATTATAGGCATAGCCTTGATTTCTCAAATAGTGATAAATTTTCCAAAAGCCCCATGATACAAAACGTTTTGTTAACTGATGTAGTAAATCCACTATTTCTTCATCCTTTTCTTCTGGGCGATGACCTGATTTACGACTATAATATGTCTGACGGCGTAAGCCCAAAACAACACAAGTACGACGAATGCTGTATTCTTTTGACAAGCAATCCAATATCATTTCTTGTTCTTTTGGGCTTGGAACTTTTTTACCATTGCATAACCTTCTTGAAGTATCTCATGATCGATACTTAAATTAGCATACATCTTTTTTAAACGAACATTTTCTGCCTCTAATTCCTTTATTCTTCGTTTATCTTCATCTTGACTATCTTCATAGTCCTTTTTCCATTTATACAACGTAGCTGCACTAATTTGGTATTGACGGCATAAATCCGTTACACTTTTTCCGCCGTCATGCTCTGCTAATATCTTTGCTTTTTGAGCTGTGCTAAATTTACTCCTCTTCATTTTCGTTAGTTTTTATCTAATATAATATTTTTTCTCTTAACTAACGGTTGCTTCTCTTGGGATGCCTACACTGATACGGAAGAAAATATGTGATTTTAGAGCTAAGGAATGTGCTATCCCTATAGATAGCAAATTTGGTATGCACCTTCTAAAATTGTTCCTGCCTGAAATGTGACAGCTTTAGAAACAGATTTTCTGCAAATTACAGACCAGCTTTTGCTCTTAACTTTATGGAATTGGCATATTGTTACCTACCGTTTTATTAAATTCCTGTAGGGTTTTCTTTTGTTTTCCATTTACCATATTTTGCAGCATATTTCTTTTGAAACCTTGCCATAGACGCTCTAAATTGTCCAATAACTAAAATGGCGTCACTGTTTGTTGGTAATGTATCCTCATTCAGGATATCCAGGAATGGACTTGTAGGTTCTGCTTTTAGAATATCTTTTATTTGTTCTAAAACTCTATTTACATTTTTTACTTTAAATTTATTGAGTGGTTCATCTGGTTTTTTCTTTGAAAATTCTTTCATCTCGAAATAAATAGAATTCAATAAAACATCAAGCATTTTAAATAATTCAACTTGAGCATTCGTTGGTAAGTTCTCATTTTTTGCCATTACTTATTTCTAATTTTTTTTGGTTCAGAAGTTTTGATTGAAGAAGATTTTCCGTTAATTATCCAATACCAGTTTCCAAAATCTAGTATTATGTTATCGCTTCTAAGTTTTTCTAAACAAGCAAGGTATTGTTCAAAAATCATAGTGACATCGCTGTTAGTAGGGATATCATCTTCTTCAAAAAAATCAAAGTCTTTTAATGGTTTATAAAGACCTTGGAGTAATTCATTTGCTTCTACTAAAATTTGATTTATAAATTTTAGTTTAAATTTATTGACAGCATCGTTGGGATTTTTTTTAGAAAGTATTCCAATTTCTTTATAAAAACCCTCAATCTGTCCTTGAACTTTTTCAAATTTGTTAACAGTCTCTTTATTCATTGTTTCTATTTTATGATGGGCAAGCTCTTGTAAATTCTATATATTTTTTTTTGATTACCTCAATTGGGTCACGTTGTTTACTTTCAAATACTTGAGTCATCATTTTAAAATCTGAATCATCCAAAACCAAAATACATTTTCTATAGGCTGACCATAAATCAATTATATTTTTAATAACCTTTTTAGGTGGTGGATTTCTTGTAATAATAACTCCAAATCGTCCAAATTGATCTTTTAAATATCTGTTTAGTTGAAGAATGTGACTTTGTTGAATTTCTTTCACATTTTTTAGTTCCATCACAATTTGGCGACAATCGTAAGTGTTATATATTTCCTTTAAAAATGGGGTAGAAGCATTATTGTAAAAAATTAAATCTCTGATTTGAACACCTGACTCAGTTCTACTTTGTTCTTGTGCAAAATCTAAATGTGGATAAACTAAGGATGTTAAGAACTGACAAGTATTATCCTCATATTTACGATCTGCGTTATCTGTCTTTCCTGTTGGTAGTTTTAGAATTGTGGAGATTTTTCTTTTTGCAGATGTAATGGGTATCTGAGAAAATAGAGGATCATTCTTACAATTTTCAAAATGCTTTTCTTTAATTGATGTATATGCCTGAACAATATCGTAATTGTGTCTATTAAAGCTTAGAAGCTTTACTCTGTCAAGAATAGCATCCCCCTTTTTATGAATATTCTTTAAATAATAACTTTTGAAGTAATCATCTGAATTAATCCAGGGGATATATTTTAACCACCTTTTGGGCACAAGAAGAATAGGTTCTTTGGTTATTGGGTTAACTGGTAAATGAGTTTTTTCTTCTTGAAAAGAATGAGTTTTAGTATTATAGATATTTTTTAATAAAACTTGTTCGATAGGAATGCCATGTTTTTCAGCTTGTTCGATTGTGAAATCAACAAGAAATGATTGAATGAAATTACATGCAATATCACTTACCCTGTCTTTTGAAAAATTGTCAACTAATAGCTGTATTTCTTCAAAGTGAATAAATCCGTTTTTATTTAATTGGGGAATAGTAGAAAATTGATCTAATACATCACTGGCTAGTTTTTTCCCTATACGTTTTCCTACTTTTGTTTTAGAGTTACCTAGTCCGACTTCATTGCATTCTGATGCTCTAATTAATATCTCAAGAGCTTCTTTTTCTTTGTTCTGAGAAGCTAAGTAACCTAAATTGTTAAAACTATTTGTTATCGTGAGGTGCAAAGAATTATCTTGCATAGAAGGTGATTTCCATAATAAGAAAGGGTCAACATAAAGAGGTATATCCTCATCTAAAAAAGGAATTGCAAAATCGACTTCTTCTTGGGTAATAGGGATATTATGAAAATCATTTAGTCTAGGTCTTATTAAACTCATTTATTATGTGGTTTTGTTGGCTTTGATTTTATTAATTTATCTGGATTGTAAATGACCTGCTGTAATTAATTTAGAGTCAATTTCTTTTGCTAACTTCTCAACAGCAATGAGACCTCTAGTAGTTTGCGAAAAATTTCTGGGTAGTTTATCTCCTTGAGATATAGGGCTGACTAATAGATTTCCATAGATATTTACAAAATCTAAATCAGCGATGCCATCATTATGAATAAATAAGTGACGCATTTCGAGATGCATCAATCCATTTGTAAGAATTGTTGAATCTATAGTTATTCCCGTGTGATTAATTATCTTTTTTACAAGTTTTTTGGTTGATCTCTCGTTTTCAAGGCTCCGGAAAATTTTATCAATCATTATTATTTTTAAATCAGCGAGGTTATTTGAAGCAGCGATTTCATTGAAAGTAAGAGTTCTCTCTTTGCCAGCAGCTTTATGAATTATTTTTTCAGGGTCATGATCGTACATCTCTCTTAAAATACCTTTCATGTAAATTGAAAAGTTATTAAATAATTCTATGATGGCAAATTCAGCATTTTTTTCTTGGTGTATTTAATCATACTATTATGACTGCTGATAGGCTTATTGAGATAATTGTAATTTTGAGATGATACACCCAAAGCAGTTGCAATAGCGACAGTTTTTGGGGTATAACTTCCTAACCATTGAGATGTTTTTTTTAATGATGCATCAATTACTTGAAGATGTTGTCGTAGGTTATGGATTCTGTCCTTGAATGTTTGAAAACTTTTACTTTCATTAGTAGGCATAAGCAGTTTGTTTAGGTGGATTAGGTAACCATGAAAGTATAAATTACAAAAAAAAATATTGTTTTTGTAGTAATGAATGATTTTTTATGATGGGTAACGGTCTCGTGTAAATGGCGTGCTGGCACATAGCCAGCATGAACATTTTACACTTTGTTGGCTACCGTGTTCTCTTCTTCATTTTCTTCTAATTTTTTATTCATGAAATTCACCATTACCTTCATAATCTCATCATAAGTTGGGGCATTTGATTTCTTTTTTCTTGTGGAACAACAAGATTATTCTTACAAATTGGTTCTCAATAAGATTCGTAATTATATAGCCAATAATAATAGTTGGAACAACAAAAAATAAGACAAAAAGGTGTATTTTTTTGACCTACTGAATTTTGATCACTAATTGTTGTCAACCGTTTTTATTTCTCTTTGTTCAATTTTTTCATCAATAAGACGATTTACTTCATTTCTAAGATTGAATCTCAGAATATAAATTTTAAAAGCAAACCAGAAGGGGTATGAAAATAAGTGTGCTTGAACATTTTTAATGCATTTTTCTAGTAAGCAGATTTTTTCCATTTTTATATGGTTCAGCGAGGGAATCACTCCAAGCCCAAATACCATCTGTTCTTGCAGCATTTCTTCCTAAGCCCTCAAGGGCAATAATTGGAGAAGTGCATAAATATCGATATACTTTTTTAGAATATTTTTGAGTAGGAATTTTCTCTTCATCAATGTAGTCATGAAGTATGAATATTTCTTTAAGTCTTCTTTTCATACTTTAGAATTTAGTTTTGGAGATGAGTGATATTTTCCCCAAGATATAAATAGCGAAGACCTTTTCCATCTCCTCCCATTTCTCTATCACTAGCTATTACCATTTTTAATTCTGGAATAAGATGTTCTTCCTTTTCAATTTTTTTAAGAGAAAACTCTTTCTTTAGAAGTTTTAATATATTCGTATAGGTATCGCCAGTACTAAAATGCATTGAGTTATTCAATTGAATTTCAATTTTGCAGTTTTGGTGAATTTCAATTTCTTTTAGTGTTTTTGAGTGATAATCGTAATTTAAGAAAAAATCATCAAACATATCACGACAAACTTCAAGAGTAAAATCGGGGCGATATTCAGTTATCCTTTCATCTTCTTTAAATGAAATGTTTAATTTCTTTCTGATTATTTCTCTTTTAGTTCCCCATCTAAGAAGAACACTATTAATTAAGATTCCATCTTTAGTAATTTTTAGATTGGTCATTTTAGATGTTTAAATTAGTACAATTTTTTGTTCTATATTGGCAACGTTATTATATATGATTGTGCTAGATTAGTGTGCGATACAATACATTGTTGTACAACGTTTTCAAATTTTCATTAATAGGAATAATGATAATCCAAAAGCTATGAACTCAAAACAAACTCTTATCCAGTGCCAATTTCCCCATTTTTTTAATTCCTTTGGGAGTTTTTCATTTGGTAAACTTCCATCAAAGAACCGCTGATTTGCTTCTTTGAAATACAAAAAATAAGTTAAAAAAAAAGCTAATGTAAACAATCCCATTAGTCCAAACAAAACCTGATACTTAGTTTGATGTATAAAGCTGTAAACAACCGTAATCAAGGGTAGTACAGTAGCTGCGATAGTCAATGGTGCAAAAAAATGGTGAATTTTCTTGCCATAATTTTTATAAAAGTCAAAAAAATCATCAGCCCCTAAAGATTTCCAATTTGGTACAAATAACAATGCTTCGGTAACTTGAGCACCTAAAAATATACCTAATGACAGACTTGACAACAAGAGCATACTTTCCTGAATCATGTTTTTAAATATTTAGCTGTTCTTTTAATGATATAAAAGTTTGATAAGGCATTTCATGTATCCTTGGGTTAATAAGCCACGATGGAATATTTTGTGAAGGTTCGGAATGGAAATAGTAGCTTATTCTTGTATTCCCTTTATCTGGTTCGAGCAAAATGTAGCCACTTGCTTTTTTTAATGAATATTTACAATCTACCTTTTTGTCTGTTTCAGTAATTGTAATTTTTTGGTTTTTACCTTGCTCTTTCACAAATCTCATATTATAGTTCATACATTCATTTGAAAATGGCCAAGGATAGTCAGTTTCCATGAAGAAGATCTGCTCATTCGTTGTTTGTTGAATCAATTTTGCGGATGCAGTAAATGCAAACCACTCAGGGTAATTACTCACATTCCTAAGGACTTCAATTATTTCCGCTTCGGTTGATTTTACAGTCATGACGGCTTTGAATGCATAATAGTTACTACCCGAAATTTCGCTAACATACACTTTAATTTCATTTTTATTTTTTACGAGTTTCCATTTATCCTGTGCATAAATATTGATTATGCTGACCAATGTGAATATAAGCAATGCTACTATTTTCATAATTGATGGGGTTTATATGATTGCTTTTTTGTTGGTGTAGAACTTTATAAAGTAATAAACAAATAATGCACAAAAGGTAAAGTCGCCAACTACGATGATTAAGATTATGGAATTGGCAAGCCCAGAAAGATATAATTGTAGTTCTGCGATTGCAAAAGCCAATTTTCCTATTCCTCCAATTAATGCCACACCTGAATGTTTAATCGGATTATAGGCAACTAATAAATATCCAATGAAAAACATCAAAGTTGTGCCCCATGCGCCTCTATATATTTCGTAAAATAGCGGGTCATTAAGTTCTCTTTCAAACAATCCCTGAAAAGTGTATTCGGTATTGAAATAACCAAATCCTGCTCCTATAAGATTCCATAGGGCAGCCAGTATAAACAAACCTGTGAAAAGTGGAAAATCTTTATTTCTCATGATGACTCTTTTTGGTGAAAAAATACACTACAAAATTAGAGTCTTGGAGCATGAATGTCATTTACATAGGTAAAGAACTATGATTGGAGGCTCATTTTTTTTCGGATTCGACTAAGTTGAGTTGCACTGATACCAAGGTAAGATGCAATGTGGTATTGAGGTATTAATTGTTCTACACCTGGATATTCTTCCCGAAAAATTAAATATCGTTCTTCTGCCTGCAAAAGAGCCATTTCGAGTTCTCTCTTCTCTTTCAGCACAAAAAACATTTCTGCTATTTTTCTGCGTAATCGCTCAATTTCTATTTGCTCTTTCGATAGATTTTCAATAACGCTCATGGGAATTTTAGTAATCGTACAATCCGTTAATGCTTGCTGAGGCAAACGATTGGGTTGCCCTGTAATTATTGAAACATAAGAGCCAATAATATTAGGTGCTGCAAATAGCGTTTTGTTGTATTCCTTTCCTTCCTTTGAAATATAGTAGGAGCGAACAATTCCTTTTGTTAAGAAACCTATTTCCTTTGAGACCTCTCCTTCTTTAACGAAGTAGTCATCCTTTTTTAATTGAATCTCCATTGCGTACGCAACCATAGACGACCATGATTGAAATGATAACCTACTAACCTTGTTTAAAAATTGAAATATCTGTTCTGCGGAATTCATTTCGATGATTTATTCTTTTTTAATGGTGGACAACGGCCCGTGTATATTCCGTGACAGGCGTCATGCGAATATAAATATAGCTGTTCCCTGAGCAAAATCTGCGATTTTGCCAGTAAATTGTTTTACGACTAGTGGCAAAATCGCAGATTTTGCGGTGTAATTCATGCGTTCATTCTTGTAAGATTGTTCCCGAAATCTGTCATGGAAATATACACTTTGTTGTGCTTCGTTTTTATTCTTTTAAGTTTAATATACTTAAGATAGGAGGTTCTTTTATGTTATTGGGAATAATTGGGATGTCTTTTTTGTTTATAACGACTTTTTCTATATCATGAATACCGATTTCCCACGCATTTTTAATTGTTAATTCTGTTTTGATTATTCCGTAATTAATAAAAGGTTTTATACCTGTGTTGTTGATGGTTTCAGCAGGACATAGTAGATATTTCTTCGTATGCTTATAGGCCATGATTAAGTTGTCAAGATTTGTTGAAGTGTTAGGGAAAAACTCTCTATATCTTGATGTTAGAGTAAATATTTGTGTATCAGGATGATTCATTTTTACCATGTTAGATGTGATTAAAACTTTATACCAATGAGGGTGAGCCTTATTTACACCTTTGATGATACATATTTTGATAATTTCTTCTTTATCAGTTGTTCCCATTTTATTAATCCATCCATCAAATATCTTTTTTCCATAATTAGCGTCTTTAAATCCTAGAGCAATTCCAATACCCTTTTGATACTGAAAAATACCAAAAGAAATCCAACCCGCTTCATCCCAAAGAGGGACGTCAATTAATGAATATGCTTTTCTTTTATTATGACCATAATTATTAAGTGTTTGGTTATTAAGCTCTGAAGATGAGTTGTTTTGGTCAGTTTTATAATTTAGTGGAGTACTTCTTTTATTAGAATAGTTTTCTGTTTTTTCAATGTCAATCCAGTCTTTTAATAGAATTTTAGGGGACTCTCCTAATGTGTTATAAGTGAATGTAATATGCTCAAACACAATAGACAGTCTTTCTGAAATTTCTTCTTTTTGAAAGAGATTTTTAAGATATTTCTCAATTTCATCGAAAAAGAAATTTCGCCCAAGTATATCGGATATTAAGTTGATCATTAATTCCCATAACTTACTTCTATTTTCCATTGAAAAGGTAGCATGCCCTATTTCAATATCATACTCATTCGATTTGTTTTTGTTTGAAAAAGTTAATATTTCGCAATCTTCATTTCGTTTGAAATGAAGATAGATTTCCTCTGTTGCTGGGACAACATTTTTTAAAGAAGTAGCTAAAAAAGTTTCAAAGTATGCTAAGAAAGCTTCAACAGTTATAATTAGACTTTTATCATTTATGCATTTAATCTTGAATTCACAACCTAAAATAATTGATGATAGATAAATGATTTCATCGCCAAGAAAATTCGTTGGGTTTAATAATTCTTTCTGAGCAGGTTGTGTAGCTAAATTTCTGAAATAGTCATCGATTTGTTTCATATCTTTAATTCCTGCCGATTTGAAATTCTCTTTAATCCTTTCCAGATAACCGAGTTTGTATAAACAAGCATCTTGAGATAACCACAAATGTTTTTCATCCAAAAGATTTGGGATTCTGGCTAAATACTTGTTTTCTGAATTACTTGTATTTAATAGCTTTATTGCAAGAAAAACGTCTAGGATATTATAAGGGGACTTTTCAGCTGGAATTTCATCAAGATTTATTTCTCTCCTAATAATTTGTAGATTTTCGTGCCACGAAAAATAAGAAGGAATTCTTCCAATTATTAACTCATTCTTTGCTAAAGCAGTTATACAATCATATACCCTTTTATGAATGACTCCTTTTTCATACCACGATTTGAATGATAAAGAAAGAGAAGCTGTAAGGCAGTTATTCGCAGCCCAAAGTAAACCCAATCTATAATAAGCTTCTGCTAGTCCTCTTAGAGCAAAATACATTAAGTCGTTACTTTCTTTTTTTGCTAGTTTTACAATGGTTTTGCCAAAGAAAACTACACTTTCTTTAAACAACTCAGCTTCAATTTTTTGAAGTCCACGATTTAAAAAAACTTCTCCACTTGCTAAGTCTGATTGCCGTTTTGAAGTAATTTGTGCTATGATATCTGTTAAGTTGTCAAATTCTTCATTATTTGGGAAAATATTGCCAATTAGGGTGAAAATATCGGTAAAATACTCAAATGGATAATCTAAATATTTTGAACCTTGTACTAATACTTCAGAGAGCTCTTTTATGTATATAGAGGATTCGTCTACTTTTGCATCAATTAATTTTTGGATATTTTTATAAGTATGAGCAATCGCTGTTGAACAAGGAATTTTATTTGTATCGTTGAATTTAGATAGAGATTCTAAGAATTCAGCTTTTTCCTCTTTGAATGAGATACCTAACTCATTTAAGTTGCAAACATCAGAAACTTCTAAGCCTCTTAGAAGGCTTATAAAATTGAAGAATAATTCCATACTTGAAATATTACAAGCAAGGGAAATATGTTTTTTAAATTGTTTATAATCTTCAATGAAAGCTTCATAATCATCAAACCAATGAATATATGTCCACGCCCTTTGATAATATATTCTTTGCCATTGTTTAGGATTGTTTAGTTTTTTACAA
Organism: Aureispira anguillae; assembly: GCF_026000115.1. Classification (GTDB taxonomy): domain Bacteria; phylum Bacteroidota; class Bacteroidia; order Chitinophagales; family Saprospiraceae; genus Aureispira; species Aureispira anguillae. The sequence goes on along the minus strand of NZ_AP026867.1, from coordinate 2,593,628 downwards.
AAACGTTTTGCTCTTAGAAATTTTCCCTCAATTTCATCTCTTGGCTTTTCAAGCATTCTTGATATGATTGCAGCTTCAATCGCATCTTCTACACGTTGAAAATCATATTCAAAGTATCTATTAGGAGTTGAAATTTTTTCTTCTAATTCACGTAATTGTTTTTCTCTTAAGTCATCATTAGCACCTAATATTACTTTTTTTTCTTTATAAACTTTAGATAAATTGAGTGCATCTACTACCAAATCAATAAAGTTATGTTGTAGTATTTTTTCAATTATCCAGACCCCATCAAGAATGGTGACCTCTATTCCATATTCTTCTTTAAATGAATCTTGAGCTTCTTTCTTTTTTTTACTTGACGGTTTTTGATTTGTCATGAAAAAAATATGAGTGTATGGACGTTTAGTACTTAAGATATTTATGATATCTGATTTAGCTTTGGACTTCCATGTTTTTTTTGCGCTAATTGCGAATGCCCACTTTTCAGTTTCTTTCCATCCCTCTTGAGTTACAAACCATCTATCTGAAATTTGATGAGATACGGGATGAGTTTCGAAATCAGTTTTACCATCCCCTCCACCAGTAGGACCAACTTGTGGGATTAAGTTCGGAGCAATTAATTTTTCTGCTAATTTTCTACACAATGTTTCAAATTCATCTTGCTTTTGATTGATAGTGATTTGATCTAATTCTAACGCTAGATGTTCTTTTGTTAATTGGACTTCATAGATAATCTTTGAGTCAGAGAAAAATTCTGGTCTTTTAAGCTTGTAAAATTCAGAAGGAGATGCGAAAGATTTGCTTTGGGATTCCATAATGTTACTTTAGATTTTAAGTATCTACGTTAAATTAATAAATGAGATTCACAATTTAAATTTTCTTAAAACTAAAGTTTCAATGAAGCACAACTTACTTGTATACACAATTACATATACAAGTGCTATAAATAACTATATACACACCTTAGGTGATTCTACAGCATTCTAAGATTGAAGCAACGATGATTTATTTGCACCCTTTTAATAAGTTGGTGAATGATGCGCTGGGTAGGGTGGACACAGGGATAAGGAAAGGGGTAGTTCGAATAGTTTTTTACCTAAATACTCCTTTTTTGTCCAATTATTAAGGAATATGAGTATCGTTTTATACAAATATTTCTGTTAAGTTATTTATTTTTGATTTTTGTGCTAATTCTTTACCAATACTCCATACTTCAGCTTCCCAAACTTTCCAATTTTTAGAATTTGGGTTATTTAATGACATCTTAATTTCAGCATTAACGCTAAAAATTAAATATTCATACCCAGTGCCATCTAAAGTAATTCCAGAGTTTACATCAAACATATCATAAGAAGTTAATTCCTTTATTTTATCCTTAAAATTTTTAGCTTGTACAGTGCTATAAAACTTATCTATTTCAATTTGTTTATCAATCGTAAAAATTCCTTGGATCAATTCAGTTTCATTTTTAATATCCCTAAAAATACATTCATTGAATTTTATCGAAAATAACCAGCAGGATCCAATCAAAGATCGGGATATATTGATTAACCAACAATAGTCAATTTGTTTCTCATTGATCCTCCAATTTCGTTCATCTCGAATGGTTATATTTCGTGCTCTTAAATCAGGAATGCCTAATTTGTTAGACAAGCTTGAAATTACATTTTGATGAAGCTTATGTTTGTTTAATTCATTTTTCTGTATTGTATTGACTCTATCTGTCATTTGTAAGGGGGCTTAGTGAACAAGATTTGTAGGGGATTAAATCAAGATAAATATACAATATTATAGTGAAAAACCATAAATCAAAGAAGATTGCCTATGACGCAGGGATACTAAAGCCCGTAACAAGCCATGTGGCTCGCCATACCTTTGCAACGGATTTGGCGGCTAAGGTGCCGATTCATATTTTAAAGGCAATCCTACAGCATGCTAAGATCGAAACAACCATGATTTATTTGCATCTGTTTTTCGCTCATTATTGATGGATGTTGTTATTTAGTCCTTTAGGAGGAATATTTAATTTTAAGTCCACTCCGAAAATGATTTTTTAGTTTGTTTTAGTCAAATGATATTATGTAATGAGCGAGCTTTTTTGTAGTAAAAAAATATTAACTAGTAAAGTTATTACTTGAAAGAGTCTTTCCAGAGGTATCTCAATTTGGATTGTAAATACCTGTTATGTTGATTCTTCCTTTTAGTGATAAAATCATATATTGGGTTGTATATTATAACTTAATGAGCTGCTTTCTTTTTTTAGCGCTCAATTTTTAATGAAAAAAATTGACGATGCAGAAACTAACCGTTTTAACCTTTATTTTAGCCAGTCTGGTAATTTTATGGACAGGCTGTGAGAAAGCTCCAATAACAACTCAAAATAATGGAGCATGTTCTACTATTACCGATTCTAGAGATGGAGAAACGTATTCAGTAGTTAAAATAGGAGATCAATGTTGGATGGCGGAAAACTTACGCTACAATGCATCAGGTTCATGGCTAAATCCAAGTAACCCATCCGTTACTTATGGGCGCTTATATGACTGGGCAACGCTAATGAATGGTTCGACTTCTAGTTCTGCTAGTCCAAGTGGCGTGCAGGGTATTTGTCCTTCTGGTTGGCACTTACCTTCTGATTCTGAATGGAATGAATTAGAAATGACATTGGGAATGTCCGCTGTAGATACCGCTACTCTTGATGGCTCATGGCGAGGTACTCATGGAACAGGAATGAAATCTACAACAGGATGGGTTAATGCTGGTAATGGAACTAATGATTTAGGCTTTAATGCATTTCCTGCGGGTAATTATTATTCTGGATATAATAAAATTGGGTATCGTGCTTTCTTTTGGACAGCAACAGAACATACATCTTCGACTGGATTTGCTCGTGATATAAATACAGGGTTAGGAGGAGTAAGTCGTGCTGGATATGATAAGACAGAGGGATATTCTTGTAGGTGTATTAAAGATTGATTTTTTGCCTTTATTTGAAAATGTAAGTTTTTAGTCTTTTGCCAACCATGGTTTATTTGCATCTTTCTAATAAGCTGATGAACGATGCTTTGGGTAAGGCGGATTGATAGAATGATAGAAACAGGTCGCTTTGATTTATAAATTAAAGCACACTCTCTGTGTGATTGGGGGCAACTGGGCAAAAAGTTTACTTTTTAGCCTCAAGATTCGTCGGATTTTGCTGCCCAATTTTTTATATCCCCAGATCTAGAAGACGCTTTAAAGCTCTTTTTATAACTCATTTTTAGTAATCTGCTATTATTTGTAAGCCCTTAGGATCTGTATTGGGAGGAGGATTTTTTATATCAAAGTTAGGTTCTACAACAAAAGATTCTACGATTACTCCTTTCTTAATCCTTATGTATTGATATTCTGAAACTTTAAAAAACTCCCATTCTACATCATCATAAACAATCTCCTTAACCATCTTGCCTTTTTCTATTCTATAAACACCATTAACCCAGTCCGCAAAGCTATGGTTTGTAATGTTTTTTATTGCTCCCACTTGTAGGAAATTTATCCATTTTCCTTCTGAGGTGTATAGGTTTAAAACATCCAAAAATAAACTATCGTTTGTTATTTTCCATTTACAGAGTGGTACCCCACATAGATTTTTATTTTCCCAGTTATAGGGCCAATCTAAGAAACTACTACCTTGACCAAAGTAATCAAAAATTGGACTTTTTTTGTAATAACCAGTAGTCAATCTATACAATTGATTATTGGAATAGATAGAATCAAACTTCATGATGCATCTAGAGAAGAAAAGGTAGTTATTATTGTCACACATTTTTTTATCAAGGATAATTTTCCCCTCTTTTACATGAAAGCAATGAAAACCAAAGGCGAAGATACCACTAAACCAATCCGCAAAAAGTAAATTGGGAGTATTGAATGAACTGCTGATGGATTGGACTTGACAGTCTTTTAAAGGCTTAGGACCTTCAACGGTATTTACTTTGGTTAGGAAAAGTTTATTATCAATTATTTGCCATGTCGCAATATGCCTTCTTTTTACCGCAGATGACCATGCATTGAAAGGCATTGATATATCATTTTGAAGATAATAGAAACACAGCGGAGAATAGTGGAGTGCAGAGCCTTTTAAAATTAAAGTGTACTTTTTAGTTTTATAAATTACAGTATCAGGTATTTGCATGGTAGCCGACAAACCACTAGGAAGCGCAAAAAGTACTATTAACATCAATAATTTCATAATTCTATTTTATTCCTTAATGCGGAATTATTACATGGTTACAAAACCGCCAATTGGCACTTATTTCTCTTTAGGAATAAGAAAGAAAAGGGGGCTGTTCATTAAACGGTGTCTGATAAATTTGGTTCTTTGATAACCCATAGGCTCAGGTAGTAACCACGCAGAACCCAGCTTGCTGGCTCACGAGTGATAACGAACCGACCTTAGGGAGCTCATAAGCGCTAGCGCACTAGCTAACCTAGCAGCAAAGCTAATCGTGGGCTGCTTTTTGATCGTTTGTTGGTGTTGCTGAAGATGGCTTTTAGAGCGTTTTTATATTTAGCAAAATTGATATTGTTTTTAGAAATGTTCCCCAACTCAATACGTTGGGGAACAGATTACATTAATGATGAACAACGATAAATTGCACTTGAACATTTTCGCCACTATTGGTCAAAAAATGTATCAGTTCAGCAAGCTCTGCTTCAATTTGTATAGGATCTTCTCCCTCAAGTAATTCAATTTGAAGAATAATATCTGAACCTGGATTAGGGTCAATGCCTCCATTGGGATAATGGATTCCATCCTTATCACAGTCCCAATCATCTAACTCCCATTTACCCCCATATTTCTTATCAAGCATTCGTCTCATTTCAGGACAATCACGATTGGGGTCATTGACAACGATTTTACGACCACCACTAAGCGTAATAGTCGCCTCCGCAGCGAATAAAGGAATAATAAATAAAAGACTAAAAAAGGCAATTAAAAGCGATTTTTTCATGATATAAAATTTAATAAATTTTTAATAATTCCTACTCTGTTTGAAAACAGTTAGGTTTTGGACTCTTTATTTATATTGGGGTTGTGGATTCTAGGGTTTGGTATTTACTTCTTTAGTCTAAAGGTAGATTATAAATAAAAGCACCGCAATATTCAATAGATTACTGGTTAACTTGACTTTATAAAGGGTAAACTATAATCTATGAGCTGTGTCACGAATTATTTGCAGGCTTTAAAGAGTTAAATCAACAGTTATAAGGTGAATTCTAAGGGGGGCAATAGCTTGAATGAAGCATAGAGAATAGGAGGTATGCTAATTGAATGGCTCCAATTATTCAGTACAGGAAGGCTATTAACAATGGGACTTCATCCATCTTTATCAAAATGGTAGTTTTTTTTCGACAAATGGTAGTATTTAAAATGTTAAATAGCCTCAATTTTGCATTAAAAATAATACTAAAATGAAAAACAAATATTTATTAATTACAGTCGTATTCTTTATGCTTATGGGAGCTTGCACCGTTTTAACAGACAAAAATTCTAATAAAATTAGCATTCAACTTATTAGAAACGCCACGTTAAAAATTGATTACAATGGTACTATCTTTATGGTAGATCCTTCATTATCACCTCCAAAATCATTTATGTCATTTGTTGTTCCTAATGAAAATTTAAATCCAACAGTAGATTTACCATTGTCTATTAAAAATATTGTTGACAATGTTGATGCTGTTTTGCTAACTCATAGTCATTTGGATCATTTTGATCAAGGGGCTAAAGATTATTTAAATTCTGAACTGCCGTTTTTTATCCAGCCTACAGATAAAGAAGTATTCTCAAAAGGTCCTTTTTCTAATTATTCAGTTGTGAATGAAAAAACGGAGTTTAAGAATACATCAATAATTAGAACCAAAGGGAAACACGGTCCTGATGCTTTGCTAGAAGATTTAGGGCAGGTTTCTGGGTATATCCTTAAGGCAAAGAGCCAACCTACTATTTATATAATTGGCGATTGTTTATTTGATGCTGAAATTAAGGAGACAATAAGAGAACATCAACCAGCTATTATTATTGCTAATACAGGAGGAGCAATTTGGGGGGAATCTAAAATCTTAATGGATGAAAATAGTGTTGTAGAATTGGCAAAGTTTACACCAACAGCAAAAATTATTGCAGTTCATATGGAGGCGTTAGATCATTGCAAAACTACTCGTAAGATGGTAAGTGAGAAGGCAAAAAATGAACAAGTAGATATTGTGATACCAAATGATGGTGAAATTTTAAGATTCTAATTAAATTTTTAAAGGATGAAATATATTGAATTTAATAAAACGGTTTGTGGAGTTAATTTATTACTCAATGTAATAGACTTTCAATCGGATTGCCCTTTTGCATTAGACTATAGGACAACTTCTGCTGATTTTTTCCAAATCTATTTTCTAAAAAAAGCAAATGGTTATCTTCTATTAAATGATAAAAAAATCGAATTAGAATCCAATTCAGTGATATTTATATCAAAGCATCAGCACTACTCGTGGTATGTTGATTATGCTCAATTTGAAGGGCAATTATTACTTTTTCAAGATGAGTTTTTGAATGATTTTTTTTCAGACCAATTCTTCATCTTTCGATTCTTATATTTTTACCAAACAAAATTTCCATTAAGTCTAAAAATTTCTGATGTTATTCTAAGTGAAAATCTTATGAAATTAGCTAAAATAAAAGAAGAACTAATCCATTCAAAAACAGATAGTGTCCATTTGATACGTTCTTTGCTCTATTATATATTAATTTCTTTAAACCGATTGTATGCTGTAGAAAATAATCTGAAAAATGCTATTTCAGTGGATAATACTGCTTATCACTTTAGGCAGTTGGTAGAAAAACATATTAATAAACTCCATAGAGTAGAAGATTATACAGCCCTTCTTGGAATAAGTCGAATTTCCTTAAATAAGGTGGTTAAAGAACAATTTAATGTAACAGTGACATCGTTTATAAAACTTCGGTTGCTATTTGAGATTAAGATGAAATTGATACATACAACAATGACAATTTCTGAAATCGCAGATCGGTATAATTTTTCGGAACCCAACCATCTTTCACGATTTTTTAAGCAAAAAACCAATTACTCCCCAACGGATTTTAGATTAGCTTATCAAAACGGTATTGATTTGTGATACTAAGACTTTTTTAGAATCCTTTTTGGGGATCAAACAAAGTAAGACAATGATCCTATTTAAAGCATTATTCATGCTAATAACTTTAACGATAAAGACAGCTTGTAACAACGATATAAAAAGAGAACACTCGGAAGCAGAGGTAAAAAAAGCAATGGAGCATCTTATTGATCGAGCTACCAATTATGATATAGAAGCGTTAGAAACTATTTATCATAAAGATTTTCATACCACTTTAGTGCTGCCAAACAATGAAGTGATTACTTATAATAAAGAAGAATTTAAAACACACTTTGCCAAATAAGCTAAAGAGGGGAAAGCGCAGCTTAATACCTGGGCAGAATGGCACGATTTTCACCTGTTGGGAAACACAGCTGTTTGTGTTTTAACCCGCAAACATAGTGGAATGAATGGCGAAGAAATGAAGCTTTTATGTAATATTGAATTAAAATTTGAAGAGGGGCGTTGGCAAGTATTACGTGAAGCAATCTTTCTAAGACCTTTAGGTTGATAGTGACGTTCAAATCTTTGTATATAAGAATAGTATTAATTCATCAAAAAGAGACTATTTATTAAAAAAAAACTTTTTTAATGAATAGTCTTTCGTTTGTTTATTAGTGTGGCTTTGGAATAGCTTTTGAGTGCTACGTTTGGGGTTGTCGTAACATATATTGGGTGCTCGACTAACCCCTTGCTTTATTTAATTTTAATTGTTTAGCTATTAGCTCACTTCGTTCATGAGGTCGCTACGCTTAGTTCGTTCCTCATGAGCGTTTCACTTATAGTTCGCTTTGCTCGTGAGCACTTTGTTATTAATGCGCTATGCTTATTGTTCACTTTGTTTATGAGCCAGCAGGCTGGGGTTGTTTTATAGTTTGTCCTGTACTTATAACTTTTTTATTAAAAAAAATCAAATAAGTTATTTATAATTGTGTTTTTTTAAAATATGAGTGTAGCCAAAACAGCGGAGTATCTAATATATCTCAATGAATATAGGAGTAAATATAGTGAGAGGTGGCGGCGGAAATTTAATAGAGAGTAGGGGAGAAAGCAATTTAGTATTGCTGATTTATAATTCATATTTAACGATTACTTAAGTAAGTACGCAGGATTGATTATGCTTAGTTACTTAATTCTAAACAACGTTCAAACTTAGGTTTGAAATCTTAGACTTTAAACTCAAACATATAGTACAGGGGAATGAAACGATTTGAAATAGTGGATTTTTTAAAAGGGTATTCAATATTTGCGACAATGACTTTTCATTATTGCAGACATTTAAAGCTTTCAAACCCTTTAGAGGGGATCGTATCTTTTGGGGGGACAGGAATTCATCTTTTTATTGTTCTTTCTGGCTTTGGATTATATTACTCCTACATTAGAAAACCTTTGCCATATTTGCCGTTTTTAAAGAAGCGAATTTCCAAAGTTTATGCGCCTTATATTTTTGTAGTTTTACTTTCGGCACTACTTTCTATGTTCATCCCTATTTATGAGAATTCACTATATGCATTAGGGGGGCATATTTTTTTGTATAAAATGTTTGATGAGCACATTATTGGATCCTATGGCTATCCGATGTGGTTTATTTCAATGATTTTACAATTTTATTTTACGTTCCATCTTATTGTTTGGTGTAAATCAAAATTAAAAAACAGAACCTTTTTAATCGCAAGCTTTTTTATTAGCATTAGCTGGGCATTGGTCGTGTTTTTAATGAATAAAGAAAGTGAAAGGGTTTGGAATAGCTTTTTCTTGCAATATTTTTGGGAGTTCTCGCTTGGGATGGTACTGGCAGAAAAAGTATTTGAAAATGAAGGGCTACTTGAAAAAAATCCCAACCAATCGCTTTTATTAATAATAGGGGTAATAAATTGCATCTTCTGTGGTTTTTTAGGAATGAAAGCTGGAGATGTGGGAAAGTTATTTAATGATTTTTTCGCTTTAACAGGTTCTGCTTGCTTAGCCACTTTTCTATATAATGTAAAAATAAAACCGCTAAATCAACTGTTCTTATTTGTTGGAAAAATTTCAACTGCTGTTTATCTATTGCACATACTGGTTATCTTAACCATCACCAATTTATTTGATAATTTAGCTCCTATTCATATAGTGCTGCTTGCAGGTATAACGGTCATTCCTGTATCACTGGTCTATCAGAAGATGATAAATCGTTATTATGCTATTAGAACTAAACAAAAAGCGAAAAAGAGGAAAAAAAGGATCGTCTTTAATATGCAAGAAAATAAAAGGAAAAAACCTAAACTTACGCTTAGATAAGAAGAAAAAGAGCGTTGGCACATTATGAGCAATGACCAATATTATCTGAGGTGTACCCCATTTATAGGACCAGTTTAAGCTGATTTTAAATTTATTAGATATTTTTCTTCCAAAATCTCCTCACAGAAATTTTGGGAGGTTTTGGAAGGGGAATATCGGTCACAAGGACGTTCATCGTCAATCCCCATGTGTCTTCTTTCCCAGTTATATTTGTTAAAATACTTTTTCATTCCTGTATGCAATGCACTTCCATCCAAATACTCTCGAATATAAGCATCTTCGTATTTCACAGACCACCATAATCGTTCAATAAACACATTATCGATACAGCGCCCTTTTCCATCCATGCTAAATTTAATTCCATAATCTTTGGTAACACATTTGACAAATTCTTTTGATGTAAATTGACTTCCTTGATCCGTATTCAAAATCTCTGGCTTCCCATATCTTTCTATCCCTTCTTCTAATGTATTTTTGCACCATAGGGCATCCATCGTATTCGATATTGACCAAGACACTACAAATCGACTATAAAGGTCAATGACAGCAGTTAAATATAGAAAACCCTTTGGCATAGGAATATAAGTAATATCCATTGCCCAGACTTGGTTAGGTCGTTCTATTTTTAAGCCTCTCAGTAGATAAGGAAAAACTTGATGGTCTTCTCCTTTTCCTGGTTTTGACGTCTGTGGTCCTGGTAAAATGGATCGCAAGCCCATTACAGAATAATACAATCGATTAATACGCTTTCGATTCACCTTAAAACCTTTATCCGCCGTCAACCATAAATGCATGGCACGAGCTCCTTTATAGGGATGCTTTAGGTAATGTTCATCCATTAATCGCATCAACTCCATATTTAATTCGCTCTCTTCTTTTGGTTGATAATAAATACCAGAGCGATGAATACCTATCAACTTGCATTGACGGCGAACACTCAAAATTGGGTGATTAGAATTAATATGTTGACGTTTCTCGGACAAGGGCTTTATTTCAACACTTTTTTTAAAAAGTCATTCTCGACTTTTAGCTTACCTATAGTCTGTAAAAGTTTGTCTTTTTCCTTCTCCTCCTCGGTCTGCTTAGAAGTTGGTTTTTCAAATATGTCTTCTGCTCCTTCCAAAAATTGTTTCTTCCAAGTACGAATTTGTGTTGGTGCAAGCTCATATTTTTGAGCTAACTCTGATAAAGTAGATTGCTCTTTTAGAGCCTCTAATACTACTTCTGTTTTGAACTTTGCTGTGAATTTTCTTTTCTTCATAATCACTAATTTAAGCTTTTTTTCCGAACTTAACTAGTGGTCCTATTTTTGGGGTATACCGTAATCAATCCTACTTATTCTTGGGAATGGTTTAGAATTTTGTTGTAACTTTTAAGCTCCTAATAGCCCCAAAGCAATTTCTACTATAGATTTTATAGCTCCTGAGATAATTTTTAAAACGGTTAAAGTTATTCGCCCTCCATTGTATACGATATCTAAGATCATTGTGAATAGGATAGCGACATAAATAAAATATCCAAAGCCTAGATATTTATTATAGACCATTATGTAAATCCAATCTTGCCCAAAGACATAAATTAGAGAACTAAGAAGTGCAGAGGAGAGCAGGAGTGTACTTAGTAGTAGTAGCTCTTTGCCAATGGGTTTTTGTATAAAAAACAGTAGCGACACGAATAAAAATAATATAGCATTAATTCCCGAAAAGATACGAAGGTCATTTTTTAGATTAATTTTTATTTCTTCGTACTTTTCTTCAATCAGCAAGTCTAATTGTTTTTCACCAATCTTAAATTTAGCAATATGATTTTTAGAGAAAAGTGCAAGTTTTTTATACCGACTATCATCAATGGTATAAGTTAATTTATACGCAACAATAATCTCAATTAATTCTGGTAATTCTGGAGCAATGAGTTTTATTAACTGCTCATTTTTAGATTTGAACCCCAATTTTTCGCCAACATTAAACGCAAAATTTATTGTTGATGAAATCCTTTGCTTAATCATCATGCTTTTGACTTCACTTTCAATTTCTTTTTTTATGAATGATTCAGCAGATTCTTCAATGGATTTAGGGGTTAAAAATGTTAAAACAAAAAGAGTCGTAAAAACAAAAAAGAAAAGTACTGTTAAGATCTTTAGGGTATTTTTCATAAATGAGTTTTGAGTATAGAATTTTTATCTTTGAGGATGCTCAGTGCATTAGTTGTAGTAAATTGCTGGAACCCCCAATCAATTTTGACGGAGTTTACCGAATAATGCCTTCTATTTCAGTTTTGAATTCACGGACCTTTGGTAAAGAAACTAAAAATGAAACGCTGCTAATCAAAACATATCCTATAGCTACAATAAAAAAAATACCGCCTAAGAGCACAAAAATAATTAGAAGAAATAGATTGAAAAGAATTTCTTTAATTCCTAGAGGAACCGTGCTAACAACTGCATTTTCATTTTCATCCAAAACGATCCGCACTTTAACCAACGTACTTTTTTTTGCAATGATATATCCTTTTTGATACAGAACAGAATTGCGATAACCAGCTTTTCTTACATCAGAGAAGATTTGTTTTAGGCTTTTTTTTACTAAGTGGTTGTCAAGGGTGTTGTTGTCCATTTAATTAGGTTTTTAGTCTGAGTACAGGGATTCGGTTAGTTGATCAAACTATAGGGGGCTTATCACTATTTTTTAGACCGCTTCGCTGTTAGATTTTAGCGGTTAGACTCCAATAACAGTTCAATTAGAGTCTAACTTCTAAATGTGCAACGGTCTATATCTGAAAAATAGTTCCATTAACCCCTTACTTTATTTAAGTCTAATTGTTAGCTATTAGCTCACTTCGTTTAGCTGCGCTGCTACTACGTGGTGTTACTAGTTCACTTTGTTTGTTACTCGTACCTCGTGAGCCAGCAAGCTGGGGTTGTCCTGTACACAGATAATCATTATTCTTTATAATTTTATTGTTTGACTCCTTTAAAAACGTGGGATATGTCCTCTAGACTATTTCCTGGTGCTCGTTGGCGTCTCTTTCTTTGTTCCAAATGTACAACATCATTTTTAACATGAAAAATGCATACTAGAGAATCAAAAGTATGGTAAATGTTGTTTCCTCCGCCAAAAATTACGGTTTCAGTAGCCATTTTCATTAAAGGCAAGTCGTGTTGATAAGCACTTTGGGTGGTTAGATTGTATTCTGTGATAGAAATAGAGTCCATGCCTTTGGGGCTAATGCTAAATTCATAATCAGTGGTATCGATGTGTTTGGTATATTGTTGATGGCCAGCATATATAGAGGTATGTATTTTACTACCAGTGTATTGACCATATATGTCGCAGCAAAAACTAGGTTTCTTTTCCTCTATTGGGGCTTTAGAACAACGGTTGAAGACAAAAGGTATCGTTAATAATGCTATAAGTAGCCTAATAAAATGTTTGGTGTAAGTTATCATTTTTTTCTTTTTCTTAGCAAGACGTATTGACTCCAAGAAGGGTTTAAAAGTATTAAAAATAAATTTATACTTTTAACAAATAAATATTAAAACGGGAAGAGGTGTTGTTAGCTACTTATTTTTCAAATTGGTTAAAAGTGCTTCTAAAACAGGAGATACACCACCATTTTCTAAGACAATACCCCAACAGAGGGACATGGTATTTTTTATTTCGAAGAAGGAAATAGTTCAACACGGGAATTGTTTGTTAAACGCAAGACATTAGAGCCATCGGTATTCATCGAATAAATTTCACCGTTAGATTCATCTTTGTTAGAAATAAAAAATATTTTAGAACCATCAGGTGCCCAACTTGGCGTGCTGGAATAGGCAATGTTGGAATTGGTTAATTGAGTTTCATTGCTACCACCAGCGTTTATCGTAAATAACTGATAGTAGTTGTTATCAATGGCTTCAAATAATATTTTTGTGCCATCGGCGGATAATGAAGGAAATCGTTCTGGACGAGAATTGTTTGTTAAACGCAAGACATTAGAGCCATCGGTATTCATCGAATAAATTTCACCGTTAGATTCATCTTTGTCAGAAATAAAAAATATTTTAGAACCATCAGGTGCCCAACTTGGCGTACTCGAATAGGCAATGTTGGAACTCGTTAACTGAGTTTCATTGCTGCCGTCAGCGTTTATCGTAAATAACTGATAGTAGTTGTTATCAATGGCTTCAAATAATATTTTTGTGCCATCAGCAGATAGTGAAGGAAATCGTTCTGGACGAGAATTGTTTGTTAAACGCAAGACATTAGAGCCATCGGTATTCATCGAATAAATTTCACCGTTGGATTCATCTTTGTTAGAAATAAAAAATATTTTAGAACCATCAGGTGCCCAACTTGGCATGCTCGAATAGGCAATGTTGGAACTCGTTAACTGAGTTTCATTGCTGCCGTCAGCATTTGTTTTAAATATCTGATAGTAGTTGCCATCATGGGCTTCAAATAATATTTCATTTGTATTGTTTGGGGGAAGATCTTTTTTACACCCAATCCAAAATAAACTGATACATAAAAGAATCAATAAATTGTTTGTTTTTTTAGTCTGCATTTTAGTTCTTTTATTTTAGTGATTTTTCTTTGCTTTATTTAAATTGCCACAAGTGCTAGTAATGTAGCACTTGTAGCATTGATAAAAAGGAACGTTTATTCTTTTATAATTTTATAAACTCCTGTTTCGTTTTGATGGATAACCTTAAGTAAATAGACTCCTGTAGGTAGTTCTCTTAAATCTAGGTTAGTGATTGATCCCCCTGTTGTTAAGGCTTCTACTACTTGCCCATTGATCGTTAATAATTGTAGTCTTATGTTTTCTAATGCTCCTAAATCTATTTGGAGAAACCCTTTCGTTGGATTGGGATAAATATGAATATTAGTATTGCCGATTTTTGTTATGCTTGTATTGGTGACGTTAAAACAGGATGAAGTGTCAGAACAAGCATTTTGTGTAATAATTACCGCATAATTTCCATCCGATGTGGGAGTAAAACTTTGCGAAGTAGCTCCCGTGATGTGGTTATAAAAGGAACAATCTATCCATTGATAAGTCGCTCCAGCTACATTGGCAGTCAAGGTTGTAGCAACTTGAGTTACAGCGGTGTCGATGTTGGCACAAGGACGATATTTTGCTAAAAACATATCCCCAGAAACATTTTCTCCGCCAGAAGGAGCACTTCCTGAACGAGCAGCAATAGAAACCTCTCCAATTCCAAGATCAAAATCATAAGGAGAAGAAAAATCACCTATTGTATAAATGTTATTTAGCTCATCCAAAAATACATCTGAAATTTTAGCAGGAACCTTATTAAACCAATGAAAGGTACCAGAGCTATCAAAACAATTTGACATTGACATCATGGCATTCTTATCGTAATTATTGATTACTAACAAATCGTCCTGACCTAAACCTATAGAAATTAAATTATAATCGTCATAATTGCTTGCATAATCGCTATTGTAAGACTTAAGTTTTTTAACCCAAACTAAATCTCCATTAGAGGTTATTTTTTGGATAAATCTATTCCCATAGGTATTGCTTGCATCTGATGTAGAACTGAGGTTATAAGAACCTGCACTGGGATCAAAATCAACCGTGTACTTAAACTTACCACTCAAATAAATATCGCCTGTTTCTGAAATATTTACAGCTTCTCCTGCACTCCAGCCAGCAATAGAAGGATTTGAGCCTACGCCTTGCATGGATTTTGCCCAAACCAAGTTACCGTTAAGATCCAGTTTTTGAACATACATATCACCAGAATAATTTAAGCCACTTGTCAAATTATAGGTACCTGAATTTGGATCGAAATCTTTTGTTCCTTCAAATAACCCTGTTATAACTAAGCTATTTCCTTCTAAATCCATTGCTCTAACTGCGCCTTCTAGTTCCTTTATCCAAAGCAATTCGCCATTAGAATCTAGCTTAAGTAAAAAATTATTTGTGGAAGTTGTAAATTGATAAGAGGTTGCTCCAAAATTTACTTCTGTTATGGAGATAGAATTATAATGGTTTTGGAAACCAACTACATAGACATTATTATTGGCATCTATTTTAATATCAATCGGGAGGGCAGTGAGTGATTTTATGGTTCCCACTCTTACAAAATCTCCATTTGCGTCCAATTGTAAGACAAAAGTACTGCCATAAGTATAAGTAAGCCCTGAATGCAAATCTGTTGTTGTGTGTGTGTTAGGTCCAGGATCAAAATCAACCGAACCCAAAAAAGAACCTACGATATAGACATTCCCATTGTTGTCTACTTCTATATCGTCTAAATCTTGGTAAGAGGAAGCATTGTAAGTTGTTTTTCCAAAATTTTTCACCCAAATACTAGTCCCATTGCTATCCAGTTTTTGAACAAAAAAATCATTTTCATGATTGCTAACGATGTAATTGGTATTTGCGCTAGGATCAAAATCTACGGAATCGCTAAAAAGACCTGCTATATAAATATTTTTATCCGCATCCGTACACATTGCTAATGGTTTTATTCCTGCCGAAACGCCTCCCCATCCTGCATTAGGAGATTTATGCATTGTTTTTACCCAATCTAGGGCTGGCGGGTTTTGGGCATTTATTTCATGGATAAATAATAGACACAAAAAGAGTGCTAATAGGTTTTTTATTGGTTTCATAATTAATCTGTTTAAGAGTATGTTTGAATTTTATGTATTTATTCATAATTATTTTGTCCATCTACTTATTAAGTAATGAATCTAAATTATTGATAGTTTATTCGAGCAATCTTTTTAATCTTAACTGTGTTGAAAATACTCGCCATAGCTAAGGCTATGACTGTGTTTTTCGCCTTGTTAATATCAAAAATCTTTTACTGCAAATTCTATAAATAATTATAGGTTAAAATTACGCTTAATTTGAAGGTTACACGAATTGAAAAAGGGGCATTGTACAAGTGGTTATTTTGAGAGTACAACTGGGATGTTTGAGAGTATAATTGGATGGTATAGATACTTTATCAGTGCGTACAAGTTAGTAGAAGAAATCATATCTTAGCTAAAACTCAAAAACTGGCAGGAAGGCGAAAAGGAAAATTTAGGAAACATTACCGTTGAAAACAGCGGGTTGTATCACCCAAAAGCGGTTACTGTTTTGGAGAAACCTACGGATTAACGATTTAATAGCTTAAAAAATATGAATAAAGAAGATGTAATACATACAATTAGTGATAAATATGCCCCCTTAAGCAAGGAGTGTAAATCAGAATTTTTTAATAATTCTGAAATATTGATGTTTAAAAAGGGAGAAATTTTGGTTAAAGAAGGGCAATTCTCAGACAAAGCTTATTTTATTATCAGTGGTAGTGCAAGAGCGTACTATCTTTTAAGTAATGGAAAGGACATTACGGACTGGTTTGCATTTGAAAATGACTTTATCTGTGCAATTAACAGCTTTTTTCAAGACATTCCAAGCCCACATTTTATAGAGGTATTGGAAGAAACAAAGCTATTGATCATATCTAGGAATAGTATAATGGGCTTATCCAATAAGTACCACGATTTTGAACGGTTAACGAATAGAGTTGCAACAAAAACAATGTTAAAATTACAGGCTCGAATTGTTGCTATGCAAT
This sequence comes from Aureispira anguillae, assembly GCF_026000115.1. Lineage (GTDB taxonomy): Bacteria > Bacteroidota > Bacteroidia > Chitinophagales > Saprospiraceae > Aureispira > Aureispira anguillae. The sequence continues at coordinate 2,576,587 of NZ_AP026867.1, read as the reverse complement.
TCCAATCTGCTAGGCAGAAGTACCAAAATTTGTTGTTAGCTTATCCTGACATTACTCAACGAGTTGCTTTAACACACATAGCTTCCTATATTGGTATTACACTTGAAACATTGAGTAGAATACGTAAGTTGCAAACTCGAATTTGATTTATATCAAATGATGTCTAGAATATTAAATTTACCTTTGTAAATGAAGTTACTTAATAACTGACTCAAAGGAATCAAATCATGGATTTAGTAATAGATTGGAGAACGATTAGGAAACATTTTAATAAGAGTTTTGCGTCAAATTTTTATGTGTCGATCGCTTCAGTTGATGTTAATAATAATCCAACTGTAACGCCTATTGGCTCACTATTTTTAAATGACAATCCAACAGGTTTTTATTTTGAAAAATTTCCATCAAAACTTCCTGTTCACGCAACCACCAATAAAAATATTTGCATTTTAGGAGTGAACAGCAACCGCCTTTTTTGGATTAAATCTTTGTTTAAAGAAAAATTTGATACTCCGCCTGCAATTAAACTATATGGCGTATTAGGAGAGAAGAGAAAGGCAACACAGAAAGAGATAGAGCGATTGAATAGGAGAATGAAGCGAACAAACGCTTTGAAAGGCAATGCCTACCTCTGGAAAAAAATGGATTATGTCAGAGTAATAACGTTTACAAGGGTAGAGAAAATAAATTTGGGAAAAATGACGAGTAATATTTAATAATAAAACGTAATGCATGAATTTATATCTACTAATCGCTGGTATTCTATGTGTTCTTTTGGGAATTGCTCATTCAATTCTTGGAGAATATTTAATCTTTAACAACAAAAGAAATAAGGGAAGCTTAGTTCCTACCAAAGTAGGGGGAGAGTTAAAAGAAAGGCACCTGAGAATAGTATGGGCAACTTGGCATTTAGCTTCTGTTTTTGGTTGGGGTATTGGAGCTATTCTAATAAAAATATCCTTCTTAAACCAACCCAATACAGCAACAATGGATTTTGTTTTGAATTCAATCGTTTGCACTATGCTTTTTTCTTCCTTATTAGTTTTAGTAGGAACAAAGGGAAGGCATCCTGGATGGGTAGTTCTTTTTGTAATAGGAATATTATCGGTTGTTGGAAACTAAACGTATTATAAAAAATGAAAAATTATATCTCAATAATAGGAGGAGGGATAGGAGGGCTAACAACTGCTTTATCCTTTGATAAATTAAATATTCCTTATAAGTTATACGAACGTGCGGAACAAATAAAAGCGGTTGGTGCAGGAATATGGTTGTCGCCTAATGCATTGCAAGTGCTGGAATGGATCAATCCTAAATTGTTAAAAGAAATTCAAGATGCAGGAAATAGTTTTTCTCGAATTTTAGTAGCCGATCACCAATTAAATCCAATATCTGATTCTAAGCAAGATTTTGTTCAAGAAAAGTTTGGGTTTACTACAATGGCAATTCATCGAGGAAAACTACAGCAAATTTTATATAAATACGTACAACAAGATCGTATTGAATTGAATAAAGAATTTAAAAAGTACTCCACCAATAGCGACAAATCAATAACAATAAATTTTACAGATGGCTCTTGGGTAGATACAGATTCTATCATTGGTGCAGACGGCATCAACTCTAAAGTAAGGAAGCAACTCTTTCCCAATAGTCAATTAAGATATTCGGGACAAACCTGTTGGAGAGGGGTTGCAGATTATGATTTAAATAATGAATTAGAATCTGTTGGCTTTACCCTATGGGGGAAAAAACTACAGTTTGGGGTGTCTAAAATTTCCGAAGGAAAAGTCTATTGGTTTGCCGTAAAATTGAGTGCCCCCAATTTACAAGATGATAAGAAAAATCTAAGGCAGCTTCTAACAAATATGTTTGCAGAATTTCATCCTCTTGTAAATCGTTTGATTGAAAATACAGCAAGCGAAAAAATATTTAGGGGCAATCTTTCCGATTTAGAATTGCTGAACAAATGGAATTTGGGAAATATTTGTCTCATTGGCGATGCTGCACACAGTATGACACCCGATTTAGGGCAAGGTGGTGCTCAAGCAATAGAAGATGCCTTTTATCTATCCAATTTTATAGATAAATCTAGTTGTTTAGAAACAGGATACGATGCGTTCTATGCTTATAGAAAATCAAAAGTAGAGAAATTAGTAAAACAGTCAAGATTGACATCAAAAATCGCCATAACAAACAGGTTGATGGAGGTCATTAGAAATTTTATGCTCAAAAATACACCTGAATCTTATCTGAAAAAACAAATGCTGGAATTGTATAAATTGGATAAAACTATTGCTACGCCCCCTATACTCTCCATAAAAAATGATTGTTAAGAAAACAGAGAAACAAAAGAAAAAGCTTATTATTCTAGACTGCTTTGTGTTTAGATATTAGCCCCTATTAGGCTGTTATAGGGGCTTTCAGTAGTAAAACAAATGTATTGCTCCAAGTGTTTTTGATGCTATTATTTGCAATAAAAAGTTTTGCAATAAGTTTCTTTTGAATGTTTTTAGGTGGGCATATGACTGATTGGGAACAAAGTACGCCGCAGAAAGCTGCTATTTTTCTGTAGGAAAAATAAGGTTTTCAGGTGTCTGAGCGAAGCGAGTTTCTGAAAGCCTAAGCTTTCAAGAAGATACTTTGTCCAAGAAGTCATCCAGTCCTAGCGTTTTTGGTTCTTTTTGGGCAATGCAAAAAGAACAACAGGTATTGATTACCCCGCTTTTTGTTATTTTGCCCCCCAAATAAGGGCTAAATTAAAACTTCCAATGTTCAATTCATTAAAAAGAAATAATTGAATTTATTGCTATAGGTTAACAAACAGTATTTTATAGTTTAGTAAAATTGCTAAAATATGTTTTTGTTTTACTACTGAATCACCCTATTTAAACGTATGAATGTAATGATCGAGCAGGCTTGATGTAATACATCAACGGTATAGCTTGATCTAATATCTGAAAAATAGTTCAACAAGGTATTTCCTAAACTAGTATTTTAAGTGCAGGTTAAAGCTCTAGCCCGTTTCTAAAAATCACCAAACTCTCCATTTTTCGGTTAAATCTTCATTTTTTTCATTGATCCCTTTTTCTGTTGCAGCAAGGTTTATTAATTGAGCTAAATACTCTCTTTGATCTGTTTCAATTAGCTCATGATAGCAATCTTCATTCAGTAAATTCAACATGTTAACTGTCGTTTTTATAACAGATAACCCTTCTTTTTTGGATATAACTTTTTCTATCTCTATCAGATAAAAATCTATAATTTTCATACATTTTTTAACATCGTTTTTATCATAAGATGTTGTGCTATCTAGATAATTAATCATGCTTTCTTGAGCATCGTTATAAAACTTTTTAATTTTTGGGTTTTTGAACAAATTCATAATGTTTAGTTTTTAATTTCAATTAGAAGCAATCAATTTTCCTTTTGTGTTTCAAAACAGGCTAAAATTTATTAATGCAATATTTACTCTGGCTTAGTTCTATGATAGCCTATATTTTCATTATAATTGCGCTCTATATCATATATTATCCTTTTCTCTAATAGTATTTTTAAATCTTTATGGCTAAAAGCTATTCTTTTAGCTATGAAGTAGTCCTTGGCATCAAATATATCAAGTATTTTTCCATACTTTAGCGTGTTTTTATAGGTATAAACAGAATCTTTTTGGATCTCAACGACACGGTAATATTCATACTTAGTTTTTCCATAGACTAGTTCTTCGGCTTCTATTTTATAGACATCATTGATTTGTGGTTTTGAAACGAAATTTAACTTTTTCTTTTGATGCGTTAAAAAATACGGTCTTTGTAAAATAATAAAGACAGCAAATAAAATAGCACCTGAAAATAAATAGATAGGAGTTGATGTGTTTGAGAGAAAGAAATCTTCCCTTTCCCTTGAATAACTATGCCTATTACAGTTTTTACAAACTAAATCTACCCATTTTCTTCCCAAAGGAATAACAGGAATCCAAAATAGATGACAATATTCTTGTGATACTTTAAATAAGAGCGTTTTTTTTTGACATTGAGGGCATTTTTTTAATTTGTCTGGATAGGATTTAATTACTTTTTCACGGATACCAGAAATAAGAAACATAATAAAACATTTTAAATAGTATGAGAAAGTATCTACTCTTCAGCAATAAATTTGAATCGTTGAATGGTCTTTCCATCAATTAGGAGCTGTTCAACAAACATATCATAAGGTCGAATCCAAAGAGAGAAATTCCCGTACAGTTGTTGATAAACTACAAACGTTTCTAAGGTTTCAGAATGCCTAGCAGTAGAAATAACTTTATAGTATTTGCCTTTATAATGTTGATACTTGCCCGTCTTTAATTGAATAGGATGCTTCATGTTTAATTTTGATTTAAGGATTAAGTGAATGACTATTTTAATAAATGATCTGTAAAATTTAGCCGTCAATAGATGATCATTAGTTCTGCTTAGTTGCTTATTATCACCAATCGATGTATTTGTCCAATTAGACCATTAAATACTCCCAAAGTAGTGTTGAAATTCGAAAAGGTTGATTTATTGACAAATAGTTTTACAAAAAAGCAATAAAAAGGTAACTTTTATAAACATTTCTGAGCAAAGCAATGTTATTAAGGACATTGATCAATCCCTCCCCAAAAACTTTGTTGGTAGATAATTAAATTTTTAATTGTTTATTACTCCATTAAAAATCACGTAGAACTGAGCTTTGTAAGCTCATGAGTGATAGCCAGCCGCAAGTACCACATAGTAGCAATATAGCTAAAGCTAATTGACAGAATAAATACATCTTTTTTAACTAAACTCTAATACGCTATGGAATACAGCACTAGGTCTCTAAAAATTATCGTTCGACCCGATAATATTGTAGAAGTATCAACTAGAAAAGATTGGGATCAACCTGATACCTTAGAAACGGCTAAAGAGAATGCAGAAGCAATGCAAAAAATAATACGTGGGAAGCGAATGGCGGTACTTAGTTATGTGCCAGATCAATATATCAGCAAGGATGTGATGGCTTATTATGATAGCATTGAAAGTGACGAAGTTGCTAATGCATTAATCGCTAATTCGTTTGGTGCTAAATTAATTGTAAATGCTTTTTTGAGATTGACAGGAAGGTCATTGGGATCTACCGAAAAAGGCAAAGGTCCCATGAAAGTTTTCAGCAAAAAAGAAGAGGCCGTTCGTTGGTTGTTGGAAATTTTAGCTGAAACAAAATAATCACCGCCCCCCTTTAACTCTTGTTCTTATCAATTCTATGAGTGGGGAATTAGAGGGGGCGCCGAATGGCTTTTATTTTATCATTTCCTTAATCAGCGTAAGCCCCTTTTGGAGTATTTCGTCATTTGTATTGGTAGATTGTTTTACATAATGAGTGGGTAAATATTTCTCTCTGATGGTTCCATTTATGTGGTATAATTTTCTTGTGGAAAGTTTATAACCATACCATTGATTTTTGAATCCAAAATCAAATACTTCGCCAGCTAAGCGCCGCATTTCTGTACCAACAATTTCTGCTCTTCCCATTCCTTCAAAACCAATAGCAAGCCCTTCGCCCATACTTCCAGTCCAACGACCCACTAAAATTACAACCGATTTTTTGTACTGTTCTAAACGTGGGCTGACATATTCTACCCAACTTCTTTTTATATCGGGATTGTTTTTTGATTTTGCAATGTATGCATGCATCTGGTATGGTTTGGGTTCGCTTATAAATCGGCTCATTATACCACGGGCTTCATAAGAATCGCCGCCAAATATGGTATTTCTTAAATCAATAATTAGCCCATTGGTGCCTGATAATTGATCCAAAGTTTTGTCAAATTCACGAACTAAGTCATCATTGCCGAGGGAGTTGTTGATTCTTATTATCCCGATCCCATCAATGGTTTGGGAAGTCAGTAAATCACTTTCATTTTTTATCTTAATTTTATCTAAATCAATTTCAATCTTCTCTTGAGAGATTAGTTTTAAAGTGAGTATTCGTGGTTTATTATAACGACCTGCTAAGATTTTGTTCGCAATCCATTCTTTGGTTTCAGGGAAATCTTTGTCATTGCAATGAGTTGGGAAATTTTTGATGGCTTGTTCAAAATCCACACCATTAAACTCTAAAATTTCAGCTCCAATTATATTTTTATCTAGCCCTTCTATTTGGCTTTGCCAAACATTTGAAATGATAAATTGACCATTTACAATTGTTGTATAAACAGGTGCGAATAGGCGAAATGAAGCATCTCTATTTGTTCTTAAAGTAAGATGATTATCGTAAAATTCGTCGAGCAAATATTCAAAAAACAAAACCGTTTCTTCTTCTGATTTTATATTTTTTATTGCATCCGTATAAAATGCCTTAATGCAGTTTAAATCGACCTTTTTTTCTTGCAAATAGACATAATTTTGTGCGATGTCATTGATGATTTCGTCTAAATCTTCTTTGATTTTATTTTTGTCAATTTTATTTTCTTGCGCATAAAGAGCAGAAAAGGGGAGAGCAATTAAGAGGAGTAAAAATATTTTTCTGTTCATGTAATCTGTTTGTTGCTATGTTGTAGGCTTGTTCAAAGGTAGAAAAAGTAAAACGCCTCCAAGTGCAAAACTTGAAATTTTGCGTTTTGAAAGGTTTTATACGGTTTTTTCTTCTTCATAAGGGATGTTTTTAGTGTTGCAGTATTTCTCAATTTCCGAATCCGTTTTGAAATAATCATCACAAAACGTTTCAAATTCTTTTCTTATTCCTTTTAGGTATTTTTCTGGTGCAATTAGCAAGGTTTCGGTCTGACTGATGAATTTTTCAAATTCTGAATTTATTTCACACAATTTATCCATTGTCTTAAAATCGAGTTCTTTAAATTTGGGCTGAAACAAAACCTTACTTTCATAGGGATTTCCACTTAATTCTATGATGCCGATTCCAAAGGATTGATTTAGGCGTTCCAACTCATCCAATAAGTTCCTGCTTATATGAAAAGCTACTAAATAGCCATAGTTTGCCCAGCTTGAATTAGAAACGGCTTGAAAGAAGCACTTTTTTAATTCATAATCGGATTTTATTTCCCTTTTTAGTTCGTACGAAATTAAATCAAAGGCATCAGCCTTGTTGATTACTTTTAATAAAGCATTGCTGGATTTGTTTTTTAGATTTAAAAAATGAATGCCTATCATATCTGGATGAACCCATTTTTGGTGATCGTCCTTGCTATTGGATGATTTTTCATGAAAAATGGTTTTGGAATAAATATTTTGACTCTTCAAATAACTACTTAGAAGCTTATGTAAATCTCTTTCTTGGTATTTTTTTGCAGCATCTTTTTTGGAGTTAGTTTCCTTTGCAACAACAGCGGATAGATTCAATTCATTTTCATACTTTGATAAGTAATATTCAAATCCTTTTTTCCCTTTTATTCTTTTTACCCGAGAATCATCTTGCCTTATAAAATGCCCCAGTTGAGCCCCAATTGTATCGGAAGGAGTTTTGGCATTGGTCCAATCAATATAATTTTTTGCATCAATCATTTTCAAAACCTCCAAATAGGTAAAGGACCCTTTATGGTCTTCCAGAACTTTTAGAATGGCTTCTTTTATTGTCATTTGCTGTTTTTTCAATGGTGTAAAATGTGAATATATAAAATCTTTATTTGATTGTGAATTTAGAATCTGCTGTTATAGGAATGCAACTAGATATACAAGAGGCGATAATAAGGCAGGTGAATAGACTGTTGGTTTTTCTTGTTTTTAGGCATTGGTTTTGGTTTTTTGACGGGCTATTTGTGCAGAAATATAGCGAATCTCAAAACAAAATGGTAGATTTTGCCAGTAATTTTTTCTTTAATCAACCAGCAAAATCTACAATTTTTAACCAACAAAAAAACGGATGAACAAACTGTGAATTTAGCTGCCTAAAAGGCAAAAAATATTTAAAGAGCCCAGTACAAGTTCAAAGATTAAGCCTTGAAGTATAAGTTTATTGGGCTTGCCATCTAAAAAAATGCTCAGAATCCTTCCTATGGCAAACCCAATAAAGATAAGAATTGCAATAACGAATGATGTAAACGTTAACTTAGGAATTATTATTCCCAATAAAATGATTATACCACCTGATAGCATAACAGCACTTGTGCCTCTAACTTCGTTTAAGAGGTTCACCTCCTTTTCAAGTTTGATGCCTGAGTTTTTTGCATAGTTTTTTATGGGGTTGCTGATTCTCAATGAACCAACCATAAGAAACAAAAGACCAGAAATAGCAAGAACAACGGTATTAAATATCTCCATTTTAAAATGCTTTTAGTTAAATTAAGTAATACTGCAAAAGTAAAATGGTGAAATGACAAAGGTATGTCAGACCTATCTAGTCTTTTTTGACATATAATTCAAAATATTGTTCCAACGTCATATCATGAGGGGTAAAAGTAGTAGAAAATGTGCTTAAATGTTGGATGAGATCAATCCTAAATGCCCTAAAGTTATTTCTCAATCGACAAAATGCAATTAGTAGCCATTTTCCTTTGGTACTATAAATGGCAAAAGGTTCTATCTCTCTTTGAGTTTCTGTACCATTTAATGAGCGATATTTAATCTTTAATAATTGAAAATTGGTGATAGCAAATTGAATTTTCATTAAATGATTACTTGTATTCTGATGTGGATCATTTTCTTTAAAATAGATTCTGTCAGTTAATAAATCAGCTTTTCTTTTCTGAGAGTATTTTAAAACAGATTTAATTTTTATAATGGCATTACTATAGCTTTCGCTAAAGGATTGATCCTTGCTTTTTAGAATTAGTTGCTCAGCAGTAATTAAGGCATTGGCTTCGTCTTCTGTAAATTGAACAGGGGGCAATTGGTAACCTTCAATTAAAGAATATCCTTTGCCTTCTACTGTAATTATTGGAATCCCTGATTTATCGAGGGTGCGAATATCTCGATAAATAGTTCTTACACTTACCTTGTGTTTTTGGGCAAGATAGCTTGCCGTAATGACCTTTTTGGATTGTAATTGAGTTATAATGGCAGTTAATCTGGAAAGTCTTGGTTTTTCTTTTTCTTCCATTTTTATTTTCAAGATGCAATTGGTAATAGGAGATTAATAAGGACGAACCCAAATTACGACTTCTGGTTTTTGCTTTTGAGCATTTTGAAAAGAAATTAGCGTCTCATTTTTTTGAATGAGTGTTTCTATACAATGAGTCTTAGGATCTATGTTTTTACCTAATTTTCTTTTTTCTTTTCGTTTTAATCGTTTATAATAATTGTGAGGGATTCCCATGTCGCAACCCATTGTTGTTATTACTTTTCGAATAATACTAAAAGAGTAATCAATTTCTTTGAGGATTTTAAATCTAGCTTTAATTTGGGGGAGTGCTTGTGCATTAATAGGGTCTTGATTGAAATCCCACCAAGGATCTTCGGCTCCATTTATTAATGCTTTTTTTCCTAAAGGAAGTTCTGTAGACGCTACGGCATCCTTGTAATAGTATCTTTCGTAAACAGTTACCGTTTGGGCTTCAGGGCTGTAAACTTCAAGAATGTAAACAGCGGAAAGAGAATCAAAATTTAAGTTTGCTGTTCTTGCATTTAGAGCTATTTTTTCTCTATTATGAATGATTTTTTCAAAAATAGCTAAAGAATGGGGGCTGCTCTGGGAGAGCGTATCCTTTAAACGAATTAATTTTTTATTGGTCAACTCATTTAAAGAAGTATTGTTTTGGGCTTGTGCTAAAATACCGCTCATTACGAACAATAAAAATAGCAGCGAATTTAGTTTTGTCATAGTTCAAAATTTATTTTCAAAACGAAGATTTTTTAATGATGGAATGTTGGTGTTGATAAAGGACTAGAAACTATGCTAAACTTAATATAAGTATTCTCTAGATTAAAATCGTGAATTTTGTTGTTAATTTTCGTTTCAAACTATGAACTAATTTTACGATTTTGTGCAGCGTTACCTACAAGAATTCTAAAGTTTGGGGCTATTTTATTTCTTTTTTATGGATTGGTTTTAGAATGTTTATGAATGAAAAAAACGAGTAGATTGTCATTGTTTGTTTTGCTGTTTTTCAGTGTGTTTATTAAGGTTAAAGCTCAACAGATAATCGCAAAGCAGGATTTTGGTGTTTGGGTTGGCGTGGCTTTAAAAAAGGAATTGCCCTCAAATTTTGAAATATCGCTAGAACAACAACTTCGAACCTGTCTAAATACAACAAGAATTGATAATTATTGGGCAGAATTAGGGTTGACTTATACCATCAATAAAAATTTTAGACTAAATAGCAACGCTCGTTATATACACGATGTAAACAAATGGAAGGCAGCAGAGAATAGTTTGCGGTATAATCTTGATATTGAGTTTCGGGCTAAGGTTAAAAAGAAATTTCAGCTATTTTATAGACTGAGGTATCAGCAAAAATTCATTAATCTGCTTCAGCGGCAACGGACACCAATCGCTCAAAGAAGATCCGCAGTTCGCAATAAAATAAGGGGCTCCTTCCAATACAAAAAAGTACATAAATTTTATTTTTCTACAGAGCTTTTTGTCACATCAGAAGTATTTAGAGAAGCTTATTTAGACAAGTTAAGATTTTGTATTGGAGATAAGATAAAAACAAATGTTGGTAGCTTTAATTGTGCTGTTGGTTACGAAGTAAATGTACAAGTGAATGACCCTTTTTCATTCTTTTTTCTGAAAATTGTATATAGTATAAAATTATGAAAATAATCAGCTCTTTATGTTTGTTTGTTGTCGTTTTTATCAGTTTTGAATCTTGTTACAAAGAGGAAATTGTTTTTGATGCTTTGCCTAATAATCAATTGGAATTAGCATTGATCTTAGAATTGAATGACAAGGCTTGTTTTTTGGATAGAAGTTCAAAAACACTAAGGTATTCTATTGCTGAAGATTCTATTCAAAACTTTAGCCCTTATGTTCGATTTCAGGAGGATTCAGAGATTCGTGTTAAAAATATTGCCTTGATTAATCAGGCAACAAACCATTTGGGCAAGATCAAAATCAATGAAAAATACCCCGTTCAAATTACTACAAAAGGAATCAAACATAATTTTACACTGGTTTTTACCAATTTACCAATTGTAAGGGTTGTTACGCCAAATCAAATTATAGACGAACCCCAAAAGTTGGCTCGATTTACCATTAATTATCCATCTGATACAAGCCTAAAAATGACTGCTTTTGTTGGGATCGATTTTAGGGGAGGAGCTGCGCAGTTTAATGTCAAAAAATCCTATGGTTTTTCTTTTCTTAATACAATGGATTTGAGCAACAAAACGTCAAAAGCGTTATTTGATTGGAAAAAAAATGAAGATTGGATTTTAGACGCAATGTATAATGACAAAGCTAGGTTGAGAAATAAAATATCCTTTGAAATTTGGAAGGCAATGAATCCTTCAAAGCATAAAGCTATTCAAGCTAGATTGGTAGAGTTGTATATTAATAATGACTATCAAGGGCTTTATAGTTTGAATGAACAAATGAATGCTGAACAGCTTGAATTATCAGGTTCAGAAGCCGTTTTGTACAAGTCAACAGGTTGGGGCGAAGGAGCGACTATATTTGAGCATTTATCTTCTAATGCGCCACTTTTTATAGATGTGTGGGAGGGCTGGGAGCAAAAATATCCCAATCCCAAAGATAAGATTAATTGGCAGCCTCTTTATGATTTGCGAGATATGGTTGTCAATAAAAGCGATGCTGAATTTATAGCGCAAATTGGTACCCAAATAGATTTAGAACTGTTGATCGATTACTACATTTTTTTGAATGTAGTTGCTGGATCTGATAATTATGGCAAGAACATAATTTGGGTTCGAAAGAATGCGCAATCTCCTTTTTTTATAACACCTTGGGATGTTGATGGTTCTTGGGGACGATTTTGGGATGGAGCTAGGATGAACTCAGATGTTATTCTAAGCAATCAATTGTTTGAACGATTGTTGTTGTTGACTCCCGATAATTTTAAACATAAACTTAAAAGCAGATGGCTAGCGTTGAGGGCGAATGTCTTAAGGTTTTCTAATATCGAAGCTTTTTATGAAGAAGCATTTGATAACATGAAAAAATCAGATATTCTAGCCATAGAACAGTTAAAATGGGGGGCTGTGATTGATGTGCAACAAGAGAAAAACTACATAGACAATTGGCTGCAAGATAGATTACTTTTCTTGGATGTACATTTTGCCAACCTCTAATTGGGATTGACGTTATTTCCCCCCTGTTTAAAGGTTTTCATCTGGACCATGAATTTTAGATTCTAAGCGATAAGCATTTTCTTGACCACGAATAAAAACCTCGTATAAATGTATTGTTCCAAGTGTTTTTGATGCTGTTTTTGCAATAAAAAGCTTTGAAATAAGTTTCTTTTGAATGTTTTTTTGAGCGTTTTGAGGTGGGCATATGACTGATTGGGAACAAAGTACGCCGCAGAAAGCTGCTATTTTTCCTGTGGAAAAATAAGGCTTTCAGGTGTTTGAGCGAAGCGAGTTTCTGAAAGCCTAAGCTATCAAGAAGATACTTTGTCCAAGAAGTCATCCAGTCCTAGCGTTTTTGGTTCTTTTTGGGCAATGCAAAAAGAACAACAGGTATTGATTACCCCGCTTTTTGCCCCAAAAATGAGGGCTAGATTAAAACCTCCAATAGTTCACTTCATTAAAAAGAAACAATTGAATTCATTGCTATAGGTTAACAAACAATAAAAGCAGAGCCAAAATACTTGATTTTAGGAGAGATTTTTATTGTCAATATTTGCTTCAACATTCAATAACTCAAATTCTTTTTTAGTTAATCTATACTGAAAGACACTTCTATATTCATCCCCTTTTTTATAATGCTCAATTAAAGTAGCTTCTTTAAGCATTCCGTTTTTTAGCATTACTTTACCAGAAGCAGGGTTTTCAATGAGATGAGTGGCATAGATTTTATTTAAATTCAGTGTTTTGAATCCAAATTTAAGCAAGGCAGCTAGCGCCTCCGTTGCATAGCCATTCTTCCAAAACGGTTTTCCGATCCAATAACCAAATTCTGCTCTATCAAATCTTTTGTTTAGAATAAGACCAATTCCTCCAATAAACTCATCGGTTGATTTTAAACGAATCGCAAAAGTAAACTGAGTTTTATTTAAAAAGCCTTGATTGGCGCTATTGATCCAATAAATGGCATCTTTTTCCTCATAAGGATAGGGAATATTTAAGGTGTTGCTGGAAATTTCTTTGTTACTGGCATATTCAATTATTTTTGGAATATCGGTTGATAGAATCTGCTTCAAAACCAGCCTTTCTGTATGAATTATTGGGAATGTTGTCATTGTTAAACGTTGCTTTTTTATTCATTAAATAGATTTCCACCATCATTAAGTTTATAGTCCAACCCAGCCAAGCCACAATTTTATAGGTATCCATTGGCGGAAGCTCAAAGGCAGTAACAATCATCCATTTAAACAACCTTAAACTTATGGCTGAAAGAGTCAAGGCATAACTTCGAAGCATAAAATTTCGATGCTTAACCCATTCTTTTTTCTTTATATATTTATAGGCAAGGTAAGTAAATAAAAACCATAGTACCGCTTGAATGGAGAATGATAGTTTAGAAAAAAGTCCTCCATTAGCATGTAAGGCCATGATGAATCCCGAAGGACTTGCTATACAAAGTACGAGAAAAATATACAATTTCCCAGAAACACGATGAACTAAAGGTGTTTTATTTCTTATCAATTCAGAGCATTGAATAATGCCTGCAATGAGAACAAAAATACTGGTATAAACATGACTAAAAAAAGCGATTTGATAATACCGATTTTGAATTTCATCCTGTTTAATATTTAGAAAAGCGACATCAAATTGAATGGGTATATATTGCAAACTTATTAAAACCATCAGATAAGTAAAATAGCTTAATGATAGGTAATAGACAATGCTGAATATATAATTTGAGACTTGGCGCATAGTTATCAATTATCCTCTTCCAAAGAAGTCATAATACTCCGAAGCATTTTTTTCATATCTCAATAGCAGTTGAATGTTCTTTTTTTCTAATGCTGTAAAGTCATCTTTTATATTGGTGTGAACAGGAATGTACCAACTTTGTGCATCAAAAAACACACGCAACGGTCTATTCTTAAAAGAATACCCATGTCTCGCATAAATCGTATTTCGGATAATAGTTAAGTCACCCTTTTTTAGATTTTCTACCTCAGACTTAGTTAATAAAGTGTTGGAAGCATTGATGGTATAAATAAGATTGGTTGCAGAGGCAAATTCTTTAGAAACCCATTCTTCAAATTCGTTTTCTTCAAATTCGACTTCTTTTTTTGTTGTAATTACTTTATTCCAATTGACATATTCTTTGGATTGTTCGAGTTGAATATTGGGATTGTATTCAAAGTCTTTTTTTTCAAGCTTATATTTTCTTTTTTTGATATCAATGTCACGATAAGCCGTCCATTTGCCAATGAGTTGCCCTTCATGGATGCTAAATGAAAATTCGCCGTCATACTTATGATCTCCAGGTTCTTTCACTTGAAAAGAATAGGTTTTGTTCTTTTTTTTGACGGTGCCTTTAAACGGTCTGTCATTTCCTGCTACAACACTATGCCCAACAACTAGACTGTCCATAATCTTGTCAATGGATATGTTAATCTTGTTTTCTCTCTGCCAAAAATAACCTTCGTCTACATAGATGTCCTTTTCATAATCATCGCTATCTTTTTCGAAATACCCCACCCAAAAACCTAACAAAGCAGTATTTTTTGACACTTCTTGGGGGGTGTTGTTGTTTGGAAGTTCTTGAGATTTAGACTCTTTATGTGGTTCTGATTGTGCAACTTTAGTGCCTTCTTCTTCCTCAATTTTTGCATCTGAGTTTTTAATTTCTGTTTGGCAACCTGAAATTAAAAAAACAAAAATGACCATAAAGCTTAGTGCTTTCATTTTCTTTTATTTTTATACCTATAATATTAAGCAATTAACTACGCTACCCGACGGTTTTTAAAATTTAACAGAATGGGCTTTTTCTAGCTCTATCTTAGATCTTAGATCGTTTCACGCTTAGATATTAGATCCCAATTACAACTTAATTGGGCTCTAATATCTAATTAGCTAAGAGCAAAGCGATCTAAAAATAGATAGAAGCTGCCCCAATTTTAATTTTTACAAAAATCATCGGGTAGAGAAGCAATTGACTACAATAATAACTAATTACAATAATTATTAAGTTTTATCATAGCATCTTTATTCCCCAATTCGTGACTCTTTAATAAATCTGCACATCCCTCTTCAGAAAAACCTGTTTTTATTTTGATGATCCCCCTATGCAGTAGGCTAAAGGAATGTTTGGGGTCTATGTCGAGTATTTTGTTAAATAGGGGCAATGCTTCCTCATAAAGCTCTAACTTCATATAAGTATTGGCTAGTTCTTGGTGAGCCTGCAAATTATTTGCTCCCATTTGAATGGCTCTTTTGAAATCAGCAATCGCTTTTTGGTTTTCTCCTATGGCATTGTAGGAGTTACCTCGACAAATATATCTTTTGGTGGAACCATAAAGATTAATTGCTTCCGTATAATCCTTGATGGCACGTTCATAATTTTTGAGAGAAAAATAAATCGTTGCTCTATCAGAGTAGGCAGGGTGGAAGGTAGGATCTTTTTTTAGGCAGTGTGTAAAATCTTTAATGGCCTCCTTTGTATCTCCTTGTTGATGTTTTATTCTACCCGTATAATAGTAAGTGTGGCAGTCGTTAGAGTCAATTTCTAAGCTTTTGTCTAAGTCCTTTAGCGCAGCTTCAATATTCCCTATTTCAGAATAAGCAATGCTTCTATTGTGGTAAGCTTTTATAAAATTTGGCTTAAGTTGAATCGCACGATTAAAGTCTTCAATTGCTTCGTCATAAGCTTTAGATTTTAAATTTAAAGAACCTTGGTTATAAAATGAATGAGCCGATTGTTGGGGGGAATTTTGAGCATTATTGCAAGAAAAAATAAATAAAAGACTCAAAAAGCTTAAAGCTAGGAGAGCATTGTTAGCATTTAGTGTCATAAAAGAGTTTCAATTTCGTTAATCAGATATTTCATCTAACTAACTATATTTTGAGTTTATTAGTTCTGTACGATAGCATTAAAAGATAGGAAGAAGCTTATATGACTTATTTATTTTCTATTACTTTAAGGCATTTTAGTTTTTAACATTTTTTGATAACACAATTTATGGGTTGCCAAAGAACCATTTTAAATTCAAAAACCATGAAATATTCCTCTCTAAGATATTGTTTACTTTTTTGCCTTTTTTGTGTTTTAAGTGAACAACCAATAAGTGCTAATGTTTCTTTTGATTTTCCACCTCCTGTCGAAAAGCGAAAAAAAATATTCAAAAAGAAGCAAAAGAAAAAACAGTCTTTTAGAAAACAAAAGTGCTTTCAAAAAAAACAATTATACAAGCTTGATAAGCTTCAAAATGGCGACAAGAGTTTTGTTTTTATTTTTACTTTCTTGATGTTGGGGTTTTTAGCTGGGATGTTTCTATTTAGCTTTGGAATTTTTATTTTTCCAGTATGGTTAATAGGAGCAATATTAATGTTGGTTATAAACATTCTTTCTTTCTTCGCAAGCACCCTTTTTGGCGATTGGCCTTTTCATAGCTGGTTTGTTCTATTTTTGATTGTTTCAAAAATAGGAGGAGGGCTAGTATTTGTTGTGCTAGGGATACAATTGTCAATTTCGATCATGTGGATTGTTGGAATTGTGATGTTGGCTGTTGCTTTGATAGGAGCGATTTTCGCAGCTATTGTTTTTGGTGCTTCAGGAGGGTTTAGACTTTGGTGATTTGGAGCTGGATTACATTGTTTTATACTTTTGAATTAGAATAAGACTGTTTTTTAAAATATTCTAAGTTTATCTTTATTTTGTTGTAAATTTTTATGCTGCTTTTGGGGTGAAACACTTGTATTTATGATGAAAACTTTCTTTAAAATTAGTTTATTCCTTTTTTTGGCGCTTTTAAGTAAAGCACAAGACCATAATACGATTGAGCTTCCAAAATTAGAAGGACTCCATTTATTGGATGAAGTTGTCAGGGATTATAATTTTTTCTTTAGTGGGGAAGGACATGGAACAAAGATGAATTCCGTCTTAGAATCGGAATTGCTTGAATATTTACACAATAAAGTTGGGATTCGATACTTTCTATGTGAATGCAATTATAGTACGGCTTATTTATTTGATTTATACCTTAAAACAGGGCAAGAAAAATATTTAGAGCCAGCTATTATTTATGCCGATGAAAAGTTTTTTTTAGATAAAATAAGAGCACTTAATTCAACCCTAGATAAAGAAAATCAAATTCAGATAATAGGGGTAGATGCAGAAAGATTTCCTAAGGCCTTGGTTGCCACTATCAAAATATTAACACAAAAACATGCGAAGGAACTCAATTTAGGGAAGGAGTTAATTGGGCGAATCGATAGCCTAAAACCTTACCATAAAAAAGACCTACATGATGTTTATGTAGCACTGCACAACCAAATTAAGTTTGACAAGGCTCTAAAAAAAGCAATAGGAGAGGAAGATTGGCGACATTTATCAAATGTTATAAATCCCCCTTCTTATCATGAAGATAGATTTGAGTTTATTTTAACCGAAGAAGCAAAGTATAAAAATTTATTGGCCGTTTTATCCAACTTACCTAAGGGGAAAATTTATAGCCAACATGGAACCTATCATCTCAATAAAGGAAAAAATACATTTTCAGGGATATTAAACCGTAAGGAGGATTCTCCTTATCAAAATAAGGTGTTAACGATCGGTACCTTTTATATGAACTCCTTTTTCTCTTTTAGAGGAAAAACAGAATTCGCCAAAAAAGAAGGTTTACTTTTTGTAAATGTTGGCAAGTTAAAAAAATATAAAAAAGATAAAAGCTTTATATTGCTTGATACCGAAACATTAAAGCAAGAAAAAATTATAAACCTTACCGATCGGTATCACTTTTTGGTTTTGATACGAGGCAGTAAAGCGGCTGTTTCTTACGTGAGTAAGGAAACAACCAATTAAAACACTAATTTTAGTTGTCCTTTTTTGTTAAAATAACCCAATTAGAATAACCAAAAAAATCTTTGCCACCATTCAATAAATTTTCGAAGAAGGTTAAAAGTTTATATTTAATTTTTTCGTGCTTTAATTGGGGACGTTCTAAGTTGCCTTTCTTGGAATAATTAAGTTTGTTTTGCCAATGAATATTAGCAATAAAAGCAGCCATAATTGCAGGGTGTTTCCCTTTGAAAAGGGGAATTTTTCCTAGAGGACCATAATCAAATTCATCTGATTTTAATTGGTAGGCCTGTTTAGTTTTAGCGATTCCATGATGCATAGAATCCTGTTCTTTCTTTTTTGATTGCATCAATTCAGGAGGTCTAACCCAACCATAATGGTAGATATAAGGCTCAATTTCGATGACATTCAGTTTTTTGTTTTCCATTTTTCTAAAAGACTGGGCATCTTTATAAGAATATATATGGGCATGATTTCGTACAATTCGAATTTCGTTTTTATACCAACCATGTACAGGAAGGTAATGCTTGTAATCTCCAAAAAAGTGATGATAATTAAACAAAAAGCCATCAACATCAGGATTTTTGAGGTATTGCTTGCAGTAATTGACAATGGGAGCTAAATCGTTTTCATGAACAACTTCATCCGCTTGTAGATAAAAGCACCAATCGCCAGTGCACTGCGATAAGGCAAAATTGGTTTCACTGGCAAAAATTTTCCCGTCCATAAATTCCTGTTCCGACCAAACACGATCAATGATAATGACTTTGTCAGAGTCAATAGACTCAATGATTGTTCGGGTGTTGTCATCGGGATCATTATTGCCCAAGGCTACAATAAATTCATCAACAATTGGTAAAATAGATTCGATAGATTCTTTGATCGGGAAGTAATACTTTTCGGCATTTCTTACCATTGTAAAACCACTAATTTTCATTTTTTATTTTTTCCTGTTCAATTTCTTTAAGAAGTTCATCTTTTCCTTGCCAATTATTTTCGAAGGTTTTCAACAGCATTTCAGCCTTGTTTAGATGCAATTTAGCTTTATTGGGAGCAGTAGTTTGTAAAAGTTCGTAAAGAGATAAGTAGAATTCGTAATAATTAGGATAATACTTTATTCCCATTTCGTACATGTTAACTGCATAATCATTATAGCCACTGTAGATATATCGAGAGGCAATCCCATTAATATCAGGAATTTCTGGGGGGTAAAAATATTCCCCAAGTTTTGAGACCTGATTAATTTCCTGCATTTCCTTATCAATGGATTTGGGGCGGTTAATCAATTTGTAGTTTTTATCCACTTTTGCGATTTCCGAATATCTGTTGCAAAACGGGGTAAATATTTTTGTGAGCAGCATTGGCGTAGCGACAATAGGTACGGCATTATGACTAGAATAATTTGCTTCAAATGTCTGGATTGATTTAAAAAAAGAAGAAAATTTAGTTTTTAATTGGTCGTAATTTCTTCTATGATAATAGTCTTTATTGGCGGCTATGCTACCAATGGAGATTGAAATATTGGTCTTATCAATTTCTTTATTTTTTTCAAAGGCTTCGACCAAGGGTTCTAGTTCATCTAGTGGTGTATGAGCAATTACAGCAGCGTAGTATTCAGGATGCTTATAATAGGAATAAAGGGCAAAAGATGCCGAAAAAGAATGCCCCATGATTACTTTAAAATTGCTTGGATGGTATTTTTGGAGTTCTTTTTCCAGTTCTACGGTAATAAATTTATCAAGTGGCAGTTCTGTAGCCAAGTTAGGGATTCCACATTCCTTATTTCGATTATTGTGCGGTATTACGACAACAAGTGCATTGGGAATTTCGTGGGTATATTGCAAATATTCTATATCAGCAAGCAAGGGATTTATGAACCATTCGTGCTGGCCGTCAAGTAAATAAATGACAGGAACCTCAACCGAATCGGACTGGTACTTAAAAAAATCAGGCTGATGGACAAATACAGTTCTCGTTTCATTAAAAGCGGCTGAATGAAAAGATAAGGTATCTATTTCTTGTCCAAAAAGGAGCGTGGAATAAATCAAAGCGAGAATCGTAAGAGATTTTGTTTTCATAGGATAATTTTATATTCTTTATACCTTATCAATACCTAGATAGATTAGCCCCTAAAGTAGTTATATTTCGTGGAGTAAAATTAAAAAGAAGATAAGTATTTTTCTAATAAAGCTTCTTCTTCAACGGTAATATTAATCAATTGATAATGCCCCTTACCTTTTAGGGCATTCCAACGCCACTCTATTTGACTGGTGGTTTGATGGTTTCCATTGTCATACCACCAAGCAGTATACAATATATCGTTTCCTTTTTGCAATTGAGCGGTAAGGATTGATCGATTGCCAATGGTTTGGATTTGTTCTTTGCTAAAGCTATAACCGCTGCCTTTCCAGCAGATATTGGGCGAGTGGTCGGCACGGTAGGGAGCACAGGCAGGTTTGATGTAAATCAATGCTTCCTCATTTTTAAGTTGCACCACACCACCTTGAGTTATTGTTTGTTCAAAACCATTTAGAGGGGTAGGAACGATTGCTAGCGGAGGAACGGGAGGATGTAATAAGGTTTGGTAGCTCCCAACGCCTAAGAGCAATAAACAACTACTAAGCAAGCCAAAAAGGAGAGCAGGAGGCAGTGTTTTGGGAGCTGAAAGAGCAGGAGAACCACCCCATTGTTGTACCACAAATTTTACTAAGAAAAAGGTAGGTAAAACAACATAAAATAACCAACTTAAGATGCCTATTGCTTCATGAGCAAAGGTTTCGGGCATGGCTTGGGCTAGGATAATGGCAATGATTCGAAATAAATTAGCCAATAAGATCAAAACAGTTCCAAGGCTCAAAATAATTATGATCCAAGCTTTTGCAAGTTGCTTTTTAAGTTGTTGTTCAAAATAAGCTATCAAGACCAAGATGACTAAATAGCTATAACTAACCATATTGAGTCCCATACAGGCTTCATCAACAGAAAATGCAGTTCCATGGAGTAGAATAATATTACCTTGGCAACTTAGTTGAGGCTGAATAAAATGAAGTAACCAACTTGCCAATCGGGACAATTCTAGACGAATAGGAAAACTAAACACACTAAATAGAAAAACAGTTAGTGGCGAAAGGATAAAAATCCAGTAAATTGATAAGGCATTTAATTTCCCCCATTTCCATTCTACTAAAAATAAAACAAAAAATAGATAGGCTGCCAAATACAAAATGTTCATGCCCAAGTACAAATGCCCAAGCGCACTAATCAAGCTTGCCCAAGCATAGCGAGTGCTAGCTACCTCTTTTTGTTGAACGTACAAAATATAAGGTGCCAATAAAATTGTGCAATAAAAAAGGAAGCCTCCCTGCAAATATTCCATCCAAACGGGTATTCCTAAGGTGGTTGCAATGGCTATGAGGCTTCCAATTAAAACAGTTTTGGAGTTTAGCATTATTTTTAGTGCCATATTGAGCCTATAATTTCATTTTTTTTAATTGCAGGACAAGGAGCCCCAAAGCAATTAAGCCCATAAAAAGCCATTCATGTGGTTCTGGAACAGCACCAGAATGCTGCTGAACAGCATTGTTTAACCCTTGTTTTGGAGTAGAAACATTGCCTAGTCCTTCTTCATTTTCTTCAATTCCAAAACGTTCATAGTCTTTTTTTGTTTCTAAGACAATCATGCTGGATATGGGAGAGACAATATGAGCTTGTTGGGCGATGGCAACGAGTTCTTCATTTTCGTAACCACTGGAAAAATACCCCCTACCAATCTTTTTTAGGATTTGATGATAAGCAAACAAACGCATCAGGTGATCTGGAGCGGTAGACTCAATGGGTTGTTTTTGGACTTGCGAATAGAGTACCATGTCCGATTGATGCAAAACGCTTGCATTGGTGCTTGGATGCATGGCGATAAATTGTTGTTGTTTTACCCTGTTTTTGAGCTGTTCTAAGGATCCTTGATCGTAATTAAATACATAAAATTCCTTTAAACTTTGTAAATAAGGAGATAAACTAGCAGACAGGTTATAGAGCGGAAGCGGTGTCTGTTGCTTGACTAAATCCTTTATCATCAATTTGCCAAAGGCTGTATTTTTTAGATCATTAAGGTTGGGTGATTTTGCAGTGGATTTACTAACCAAGAGTGCTTTTGAGCGATCTTGAATAAGATCCAAGGGAAACAAGCTAAAATTAGTTTGATTGGCTTGATGAAACAAATCCATAGCATTCGGTTGGACAAGGTGCAAACTGTCTTGATGATAAAGATAGATGTCCTTGTCAGAAAAAATACGGCAAACTTGTTCAAATTCTGTTGGTGTCCAACTTTTGTTAACATCCAAATAAATAACACTAGGATCAAAATATTTGGTATCTGCCTCATAGGGTTCTACCCAAAAAGTTCGGTTTTGGAAATTAAAATGCTGATCACTCAAAGGAACTTTGGGGCAACTGATATTCCCTAAATAGTCTTCTGTATAAGTAAAATTGGGGCGGCTTGGAAAGGTAATTTGTTGTACTTTTTCGGCAAAAAAAGCAGGAGGCCCTTCTATTTCTAGAGGGGGTAAAACCAATTGATTGTCTTTGACAACCATAGGGCTGGTAATGCCAATTTTAAAGATGCGGTCTTCTGTTGTGGGACAAGGGAAAACAGTTACCGTAAGTCGATTGCCTTCTTGCCAATGGAGCAATGCAGGATCTCTTTTTTCTACACCAACAATTTCAACATAGGCACTATCTGCTTTGCCTCTTGTTGTTAGACGAGAGGGCTGTTCGATGCCATTGACCCACAGCGAAAGCGAAGTAGCGACAGAACCTTCTGGTAGTTGAAAACTATATAAGGCTTCTTCTGAACGCCAAGATTGACGGCTGTTGTTTTTGATGATGAATGTTTTTTCGGTATAAGCTAGGCGATATTCTGGATAGATTTGAGTCTTGGTTTCAATTTTTGTGGTACTCAAATTTTTACCTGACCAAAGTTTTCGATGCGCATCGTGTCGATTGTTGTTATAAAATTTTAAAATTCGCACTCGATCGGTATGAGAAATAGGTAGTTCTCCACTAAATATAGAAGCAATAGCGACCAATGGATCGTGTTCTTTTTTGTCTCGAAACGAATTTAAGGTCATTGCTTCCCAACCACCCCAAGAACTGTTGTGAAAAGAGGTATAAACAATACCCCCTTTAAGAATACGTTCTGTAAAAAATCCATCCGAAAGTTGCTGACTTAGCCTAATCCAAGCTGGTAAATGATATTTTTGAGTCGATTTAGTTTGATGGTAAGTAGCCTCTATCAATTGGTTCGTTTGTGCCCATTGTAGTACAAAAAGCAAGGCAAAAAGGCAAGGGCTTGCCAAGCCGATTCCGTAGGCAGTTTTCTCCATCTTTGTTTTTTCTGTTCGAACGAATAAGGTAATGCTATTAAGCAAAACAAATAAAGGAACAACAAGGTGTAAGCTTAGACCTAAGACAAAACAAAGAACAAGCCCAAAGGGCATCAGTGGAAGTAGAAAGAGCGTAAAATAGGTGGATAGAGCTGTTCCCATTCCCAAGACAAAGAATAGGGGAATACGAAGTTGATTGGGGAGCTTATCTAAAAAACAAAAGCCAATTAACCCTCCATACATCAAGCTCATATAAACCATTACCCAAGTAGAGAATTGGTCAAATATATTAATGGAAATGTTAAGGGTTAAACAACTAATAGTTGCTAGGGTCAGCAGGCAAATGTAGTGGTAACGATTGGTTTGACGTAGAATATTTTTGCTGCGATTGTAATTAGAACCACAAAGCATTGTTAAATAAAAAAGCACAGCTCCATAATTAATAAAGATGCTCGTCTCTATCGTACTATTAGTTGAGTGGCTTTGCAATAAAAAAACATAGAGACTCAAACAGCAGGCAATGAGCCCCAAGCCCCAATAAAAAACTTGATCTCTGTTTTCATAATATCTAGTGGTAGTTTCCATCTTAGTTAATTGTTTAGGTTTGGGAATTAAGAAAATAAGTAGTTATATAGGAATGAAGGGTTTTCCTATAAAAAAATACAACTGCTCAAAATCAGTGTTTTAATGATTCACTTTTAGCATTAATTTGAGAATTTACCGATTTTATAATTTGATAATCAGAAAACAATTTTGCGTAAACATTTTTATAGGAAAGCCCTATATAATAATGGGGGTAGCCAGTTGTTTTGTCCAATGATAAGCGAATAAAATGGGAATTAATTTTAAACTTTGAAAACTACCATTAATCAAGACGGCTATGTTATTATTCGGTTCTATCAATTGGTAATTGCTAATAAAAATAATAAATGTTGTACTCAAAATGGTGAATTTTAGCGCCCAAATATTACGAAAGGGGGCTTTTATGACACCAAAAAGCAGGAGAATAAGCATGATGTGGAGGCTGACTAAATTAAAAGCAAAACTGTCAATAAAACCAATCCCTATGACTTTAGAACTTAGCCAAGTACTCAGGTTGCTAGAGGTAGTGAAGGTTTCGGAAATAGGAATATCAAATAGAGTGGAGTTGTCTAAAATTATTAAAAGAATAAAAAATAGGAGAGCGCCTCTAATTTTTGACGAAAGTTGGTTGTGCCATTGTAATATTGTCATGATTTTTAATTTGAAAGTACTTTGAAATTCAAAGTAAAAAGATAAAAAAATTATTTTTCTTTATTAATTAGAGCTTCAAGAGCGGTCAAGTGTTTGTTAAATAGGGTTTTACCCTCTGTTGTTGCATTGTAAGTAGTTCTTGGTTTTTTGCCAACAAACTCTTTTTTTACATCAATCAATTGTTTTTTTTCCAAAGCAGATAAGTGAGAGGCTAAATTGCCATCTGTCACTTTCAATAAATCTTTTAAAGCTTTGAATTCCACCCATTCATTAACCATCAATATAGACATAATGCCTAATCTGACCCGACTTTCAAAAACTTTATTTAGATTTTCTATCATATTTTTTAGTACACTTTATTTAGCCCAATTTTCCCAAAGATACTAAGTTATTTAGAACTTTTACGACACTTTACGCACCAAGTCGGAATAGCTTGGTTATTTGTATTTGTAATGCATATAAATGCCATAAATAATGTGCAACAAGCCAAAGCCAATGGTCCAAAACAAAATCCCATTGCCAACAGCCATAAATTTAGCATTTAATAGACCAAGTATAATTTGACAGAAACCAAGGTATCGAATATCATTTAGCGTGTATTTACTTGCATTCACCAGCGCTAACCCATAAAAAATAAGCGTAGCAGGTGCTACCATTCCCAACATGCCATGATCAATCAGAAGCAAACAAAATAGACCTCCTGTAATCAATGGAATAAGGAGATTAATGAGGAGCTGTTGACTGCTTTTGTCCCAAATACTCTGACCTTGTTTCTTGGCTTCTCTTAGGGTAAAAAAAGCACCAACACTTAGCGCTACAACCAAGATTCCAGCAGCAATAAAGATGAGTTCCCACAAGAGTGTATTGTTGCTGTATTCATAATGCCCTCTTTGGGAAGCTGTGTATTGTTCTATTCTCCAATAGGCAATAGCACTTCCTATTAATGCCGATACTCCTGCGCCAACACCTGATAAGCCACTCAGCGAAATAAAGCGGCTAGAACGCTCCATTAGCAAACGGATTTCAGATAGTTGTTGTAATTGTTCTTCTTTGCTAAAGTTGTCCATCTATAAAGGTTTTGTAAAGTACTTTGAATTACAAAGTAAGTTGTTTTTGTTGAAAAAAGCAATCTTTTAACAAATTTTTAAATACAAAAGAAGATTTTCTTATTTTTAAAAGTTGTTTTGAATCTTTATCTTGGTTACTTTTCTACCCGATGATTTTTGTGAAAATTAAAATGTGAGCAGCTTTTATCTATTTGTAGATCGCTTTGCTCTAATTCCTAAGAGTGAAACGACCTAAGGTCTAAGAAATGACTAAAAAGCCCATTCTGTCAAATTTTAAAAACCATCGAATAGAGGATTCCATTCCCCAAACCAGTACAATTAACTATGATGCATCAAAAAGAACTAAAAAATGAAACAACTCGCCAGTATAACTTTCTGAGTGAGATGTATGCTGATACCTACTTCCCTTCATTTTTGGTAGATAAAATAAAGAATATATTAGTAGAGTTGTGTTTTAAGATCGAAAAGGAACAACCCCAAAACTTAGAGGCCTTGTATTTAATAACACATGCTTCTACTGAAAAAATTAATGATTTAGAGCAGGAATTTTATGAAAATGATAGTGAGATAGAAACCGCTGCAAGGGATTGTATTGGGGGGGATTTTGAAGCTGTTGCCATTGCTTATGGTTATGATGCTGATATTGAAATGCTGATTGCTACTAGAGATTGGTAAGTAGATGCCCAATTTAATGTTAATTATTTTTGTCCACCTACTTAATCAATACAAAAAAAGTTAAACAATAAACATGAAAGACTTTACAAAAAACCTAAAGGATGGTTTAGCTAAGACCTCTCAATTTGTTAAAAAATCATCCGAAGAAGCGGTAACCAAACTAAAAGAGGGAGCCGAAAAGCTGACCCATCTAGGTCCTACTGCTAAAGAAAAAATTATAGATGTAGTAAACGATGTTGTGGCTGTTTTGCCTTTGTTAGAGCAGGCAGGTTATCGAACGAATGAATTTAAAATTGGCATTGCTTTAGCTCCTGTTATAGAAGTTAGTTTCTCTAGATTTTTGGAGGTTCCTGAAGGACAATTGGAGCAGTTGAAAAAGGAGCATGAGGACAAAAAAATGTTTAATATGATCCTGAGCATGCTGCATACGGCCAATTCTTTGTCTACTAAGTTAGAAGCAGATGATTTTAACTTTCACGAGACAGTAGTTGAAATTACCGTTCCACCTAAGGTAAGCCTTCGTTATGTGCACAAAACATTCGAGCCAACTAATATTAATCTATTGGAATAAAGGCAAACGTTACTGTTGTTTATTGGGTTTGCCCTATAATGACTCCAAAATTTCCATCTTCTTTGACCCAATCTTGGCTAGGCAAGTAGGCTTTGGAGACAAAACCGTCCAAGTATAAAGCATTACGACAGCCCTTTTCTTTAAAGAAGAGCGCAAAAGAATAGAAGTTTATTTTTTCTTTAGAGAGTGCAAAAAGTAAATTTCCGTTGGGAAGTATGCCAACACCATTTCGAATATTGATGTTGGAGGAAGTAGCATTAAATTTAGCGTGTATTTTGCCATCAATCACTAACATAGGTCCCGATTGTGTGGCATAATTGATGTGGTTCCCCAATTTAAAGTTAGCGCTTGGGCAGATCTTGCCTTCATTGGATTTGGTTAGGTAAAATACACCATTGGGCTGGAGATAAAAATTCCCCGCTCTGTTTTTTGCATCATCCATTGGAGACAGAACAATTCCCTGCTCAATATAGAGTCCTACAGGAGAGAAGTCCTTTTGATACATTCCTCCATTCATGGCAAATACAAGTTCTTTTCCTTCTTGTGCCAATGCTGCTTTTAATTTCGTAAAACGATTATAATTGTTACCTGAACGATCCTTTAGATAAAAGGCTATTTTTTCTTTTTGGGGGTTTACTTCATAACTAAGAATTGGTATAGATATTGCTGCTACTTTTCGGTTTTGGCAGCTCACTAACATAAGCAATAAAATAACTCCAATACTAATATATTTTTTCATAGAGAACATAACCCGTTTAGTTAGAATTAAATGTTAAATAATTTTTTCTTTAAAAATTGTTTGAATGTTCATTTATTTTATGTTTCTTTGCGCTACTTAACCTAAAGAATTACAGTCTCATAAAATCAATAATTTTTTTTAAAATCTCAATTTTAATACTTAAAAACTCATAAAAATGATGAATTCTAAATTGAAGTTTTTCTTTATTTTGTCTTTTATGGCATTTTTTCTCAGTAACTGTGATAAAAATGATCCACCGATCGAAACTACTGTAGAAGAAGATAAAGAAAACATCAAAAACCTATTTAATGATGTTATAACAGAAACAAAAGCTTTAAAGGCAGGTTGTGCAATGCAAGCTATTGACGACTTTTTGAACCTTGACCGAGGACAAGCGCTCAATTCAAACTGGGCAGAAATGTTGTACAATACCCTAGAATCGCATCTTAATATTACTGCTTACCAAACCAATAAATTCAATTTTACGAATCACGTAGGAACACATAGTTGGAATGCCTCAACTCAGAACTGGACAGCTTCTAGTTTGCCAACCGACAAAATTGTATTGGAAATGCCAGCTATTATGGGAGCAAACTCTAATTCAGTAGTTGCGACTGCACATCATTACACCGATCAACAGGTTTCGTATAACAATTACCAATATTGGTTGCCAACTTCTTTGATGGCAAATGTAAGTGTTAATAATGAAGATTGTATTGGGGTTGATCTTAAGTCCGCTACTTATGATAATACTTCTTTCCAGATTCCTGTAGAAATGGAAATGCACCTTACCTTGGCTCCTTATGTATTTGAAATTAAGGCAAAAAGAACAGCACCTGCTAAACTTAATGTAGAAATTATAGCAAAAAACAATGGTACTGAGAAATTCTCTTTGGTAACGGATCTTACCTATGATCACGCTAATTACGAGACTTTAGATTATTTTAACGACTGTATTGCTGCTTCAGGTGAATTTAAATTTGGTGATTTTACACTGCCTTTTACAGCTGATTTTGAAACTGCTCGTTCTTTGTTCAATCCAACCAATGTACAAATCAACACCTTATTTGATGCCGATGTATTTTACAAAGGGAATGAAATTGCAGATTTAGATTATGCAAAAGACTACCAAGGTTATGCCGATATTCACATTACTTACAAAGACGGTACAATTGAAGATACAGAAACGTACTATGATGACTTTGTGGATCGTTTAGAGTTGGTATTGGTAGAATTTACAGGTCCTTGGCCGAACTAAGAATAATTGATATTTTAACAATGTCTTTTATCGTTTAATTTGGAAATTCAATCGTTTGAAAATGCAACAAGATAGACCATTTTCAAACGGTTGAATTTTTAGATTAAACTCACCTAATGAAAACAATATATCCCCCTGTATTATTTGCCTACTCTACAGAAAAATCCCAATCCGTGAATCGCCTAATCAACTGCTTTTTCTTTTTACTACTATTTTTTTCTATTCGTAACTCCTATGCTCAAAATTATACCATTAGTGGTGTCATAAAGGAAGCGAATAGTGGGGAAACACTCATTGGAACAAATATTTATATAGGAGATGGAAACACAAATACCGTTAGCAATGAGTATGGTTTTTATTCCCTGACAATCCCCAAAGATACGATCGTTGTTGCCTTTTCATTTGTTGGGTATGAGACGATTATTCACCAGTTCTACCTGCATAAAGATACTGTTCTTAACATTGAACTTAAGGATGTTACCACCATCAAAGAAGTTGTGGTTTCGGCTGCTTCCAATAAAGAACGTTTAAATTCTACTCAAATGGGAGCAGAAAAAGTAACGGCAAAAGAAGCAAAAGAGATTACAGCTATGTTTGGAGAAGTGGATATTATAAAAGTACTGCAACTTAAGCCTGGGGTGCAGTCTGGAATAGAAGGAGCGACAGGAATTTATGTCAGAGGTGGGGGAGTGGATCAAAATCATTTTCTCTTGGATGAGGCGACAATTTATAATCCTAGCCATTTATTGGGAATTTTTAGCACATTTAATGCTGATCTTGTTAAAGATGTAACCTTATATAAGGCTGGGTTTCCTGCTCAATATGGAGGAAAACTATCGTCAGTTATAGATGTAAGGACACGGGAAGGCAACCGAAAAAAATACGAGGTAAAGGGAGGTTTAGGGCTTATTTCTGCTAGGCTTGCTGTAGAAGGTCCTATAAAAAAGGACAAGGGAGCGTTTATCCTTTCTGCTAGAAGAACCTATGCCGATCTTTTTACCAACTTATTGAATAAAAACAATGAAAACAATCCAGACTGGACGCCCATCCCTAGTTCTAATTTTTACGATATTAATGCCAAATTAAATTACGATATAAGCCCCAAAGATCGCCTGTTTTTTAGTGCCTACCTTGGGCGAGATGCCTTTATTTTTAGAAATAAGAGAATTAATTTTGATTTGCAATGGGGAAATATTGCAGGAACATTGCGTTGGAACCGAACCATTGCGCCCAATATTTTTGTCAACACTTCGCTAACTTTTTCAGATTATGTTTACGATATAAAAAGCAAAGTTGGTAATATTGATTTAAAATTAGGTTCTGGAATTCAAGACCTTAGTTTGAAGACAGATTTTATGTTTTTGCCTTCTACTCAACACGAATTAAGGTTTGGGCTTAGTGCAGTTTATCATAAATTTTTGGTGGGGCAATTTGATGCTGATAACGGAGCAGATATTAAGGTTAGGGCAGGCTCCCTTTTTCATGCGGGTGAATTTGCCTTGTATTGGTCAGACGATTGGACGATTAGCCCAAAGGTAAAACTCTTGTCGGCGATTCGGCTGAGTGGTTTTTATAATGATCGTACGTTTTACCCTGCCGCAGAACCTAGATTTGCGATAAAATACAGTGTGCATCCAAGAATAGCACTAAAAGCCTCTTATGCCCGAATGAACCAATACATCCATTTGGTGTCAACTTCAGGAGCAACACTGCCTACTAATGCTTGGTATCCCTCCAATAAAAATGTTGCTCCCCAAGCTTCCGATTTGCTTGCGGCTAGCTTGTCTGTAGCACTGGGAAAAGATTTCTATATTAATATAGAAGGTTATTATAAATGGTTGCATGGGCAGATTGATTTTAGAGATGGCGCTAAGTTATTTATTAACGATCAATTAGATCAAGAATTTATTTTTGGAAGCGGCTGTAGTTATGGGGGCGAAATTTATATCGAAAAGAAAAACGGAAATTTAAGAGGCTGGATTGGCTATACCTTGTCGTGGACTTGGCGGCAATTTGACCAAGCCAATGGAGGGCAGGCCTATCACCCCATGCAAGACAGAAGGCATGATATTTCGGCTGTCATAACTTGGGATATTCCTTGGACAAACCCTAAATTTCCACTAACCTTAAGCGCTTCTTGGGTTTATGGAACGGGGAGTGCAATTTCATTGCCGAGCAAGCGATACATTCAAACCGATATAACAGCCACCAATCCCTTTCAATTTATCCCCATTTATACAGAACGTGGAGGATTTCAAATGCCAGCTTACCATCGGTTAGACCTAGGCTTGGTTTGGAAATTATTCCCTTTGGATAACAAGCGATTTAAAAGCGATATTACCTTTAGTATTTATAATGTTTACGATAGAAGAAATCCTTTTTTTATGTACATTGATGCCCTATATACCGATGATAATAGAGGCGCAAATACCGCTCAAATTCCAGAAAAATTTCAAGGAAAGGTAGTTTCTTTATTTCCTATTATTCCAAGTATAACATGGAACTTTAAATGGTAAAATGATGGCTAAACAAAATTGGTTTTTGCTTGCTTGCTTAATACTTTTATCAGCTTGCAAAAAATTAGAAAATACAATCGAAATACCAATAGATCCCTCCGAAAATGATTTAGTGGTTGAATGTTATTTGGAGGCAGGGCAACCCTTGCAGTTAATCTTAACAGAGACAAAAGGCTATTTTGACGTAACCAATATTTGCCCTTTTGTACGGCATGCCTTGGTGGTTATTACCTATAATGGCATCAAAGATACCCTAGTTGAAGCTCCCTATAGTGGAAACGGGTGCAGTAGCATTATGCCTTATTGGAATGCCGACTCTACTCGATTTTACAACTATGCTTCTACCAATATTTGCCCTTCTAGTTGGAATACAAACTTTGCACTAGAGGTATGGGATACAATCAATGACCGCTATGTCAGTGCTACTACACAAGCCATGCCTGTTGTCCCAATTACTACCTTTAAAACAACATTTAATGCAGATTCTATCGCCTCTGTCGTTTTGAGCTGTCAAGATGATTTAACGACCAATAACTATTATAGAATGACGCTTCACAAGAATACTTTATCCAGATTGAACAAGGGCGCTGTCTTTAAATATGTGGCTGAAAACCCCTATTTTGACCAAGTATTGTACGACCAAGCCATTTTTAACCAAGGAGAAATTTCTCATGCTAGCGATTATGAGTTTTATAGAACGGATAGTTTAATTGCTACCATTTATCACATTGATCAAGCTTATTACAATTACTTGATCACTTCTCGAAATGCAAGAGAAGCGAACTTAAATCCCTTTGTTGAGCCTTCAACCATTCTTTCCAATATTCAAGGAGGCTATGGTATTTTCACCTTTTTGTCCTACGATAGAGATACTTTATATATTCCTTGGTAATGCTTAAAACCCCTTGGCATCATCATCTCCACGAATATCACCAACGCCTTCTAGCTGCCCATTTGGCAATCGCAAAACAGCTTCTACTTGCCCAATAGGCGCTCTGCTTTGAGGAGTATGTCCCAATGCTTTGAGTTCTTCCAGTAATTCATCCGAAAAGGCACCTTCTTCATGGTACAATAAATCGGGAAGCCATTGGAAATGGAAGCGAGGCAAATGCACCGCATCTTTGAGTGGTAGTTTGAAATCAATTACATTTGTGATAACTTGAAATACCGTAGTGATAATTTTAGAGCCTCCAGGACTGCCAACCGCCATAAAAAACTGCCCATCTTTTTCTACGATCGTTGGCGTCATTGAACTTAACATTCGTTTGTGGGGAGCAATAGCATTGGCTTCATTTCCCAATAAACCAAATTGGTTGGGAACGCCAGGTTTAGCACTAAAATCATCCATCTCATTATTCATAAAAAAGCCCCCCTGTTCTACAATAACTTTGCTGCCAAAATTGGAATTGATGGTTGTGGTTACCGAAATAGCATTGCCTTCAGCATCTACAACACAATAATGGGTGGTTTGCTCACTCTCTTTGGGATAAGGATTCCCATGCGAAATGCTATCGCTAGGCGTTGCTATACTATCTACATAATCTTGCATACGCATATCGGCATAAGCTTGACTGGTTAGCTGTTGTACAGGAACAGGGTAAAAATCGAGATCTCCAAGATGCTCTGTTCGATCAGCATAAGCTCGCCGAGCAGCTTCTGTAAATAAATGGATACTTTGAGCAGATTGGAAGCCCCAGGCCTCCATCGGCTGCCCTTCTACCATATTAAACAATTCTGCCAAGCAGATTCCCCCACTAGATGGGGGAGGCATAGAAATCATCTTATAACCTTTGTATTCAAATTGAATGGGGGCACGCCAAACAGCATTGTAATTTTTTAGATCTTCATGAGAAATAATGCCTTGTGTTTTTTGCATTTCCCGAACAATGAGGTCGGCCGTTTCTCCTTCATAAAAGCCTGCACGTCCTTTGTCTCTTATCCGCAGGAGTACATTTGCCAAATCTTTTTGGATTAATAGATCTCCTTTTTTCCAAGGCTGTTCCTTTACAAAAGCATTTTTATGCGTATTGAACTGTTTAAATAAGCGCATGTGCTCATTGTAAGCTACGGCTTCTCGTTCTGTTACTTTTATACCCTCATTGGCGAGATCGATAGCGGGCTGTACCAATAGCTCCCAAGCTAATTTTCCATATTGTTGGTGAGCAGCATACATCCCTTCAACAGAGCCAGGAACGCCAGATGCCAAATGCCCTGTCAAACTTAGGGAATCTACAATTTTACCTAGAGAATCTAGGTACATATCCCGATGCGCATTGGTTGGTGCTTTTTCTCTAAAATCTAAGGTATTGACGGAACCATCTTTGTCTCTATAGACCATAAAACCCCCTCCACCAATATTTCCTGCACGAGGATAGGCAACCGCCAAGGCAAAATGAACCGCCACCATTGCATCAATGGCATTGCCGCCTTTTTGGAGTATTTCTATACCTGCTTGAGTTGCTAGTGGGTGGGCTGAAACCACCATAGCAGAGTCGCTGATTTTTTGTTTGGTAATATCAAATATTGAAGCTTGCGGTGCCTCTTTATTGGGAGTAGGCTCTGTACAAGCATAAAAACAAAAAATTAGGGAGAAGAAAATAAGAAACTTATTAGCGAAGGTGTGCATAGTGTTACAGTGTATTTAATATATAGATATTAAACAAAAGTAAGAACTATTTTTGTCTCGCAGTCAAAACGGCGATAAAATATATTAATAACTGTTATCGTCTAGTAAATGTTTGTAAGCGGAGTTGCTCCAGTTTTCATCTGGATGATAGTCCAAGGGGCAGGGACTTACTTTAGTGTTTAGTTATTCACATTACTCCATTGATTTTTTAGTTTTTTAATAAAAAATCAATGGAGTATTATACTTAAGTATTTCGTTATGAACTAAAAACCAATGGACATTAATCCAAAAAAGAAGTCAATGGGCTACTGGCTGTTGCATGATTAAAAGGGCTAGCCAAACGAGCCTCATAAGCCATGCGTCCTGCTTCTACACCCAATTTGAAGGCTTTAGCCATTTCTACAGGGTTGTCCGAAACTGCAATTGCAGTATTAACTAGGACGGCATCTGCCCCCATTTCCATTGCTTTGGCAGCATCAGAAGGACTCCCTATCCCTGCATCAACAATAACAGGAACGTTTGATTGCTCTATAATAATTTCTAAAAAATCAACCGTTTTAAGCCCTTTGTTACTACCAATAGGAGAGCCCAAAGGCATTACCGCATGGGTGCCTACTTCTTCCAAACGTTTGCACAACACAGGGTCAGCATGGATATAAGGTAAGACCACAAAACCCAATTTTACCAATTCCTCTGCCGCCAATAAGGTTTCGATGGGATCTGGCATCAAATACTTTGGGTCAGGATGAATTTCTAATTTGAGCCAATTGGTTCCCAAGGCTTCTCTAGCCAATTGTGCGGCAAAGACTGCTTCTTTTGCCGTTCTAGCACCCGATGTATTGGGCAATAAATGAATATGATCGTGATTAAGGTGATTTAATATATCATCTTCTTCATTATTAATATCTACTCGTTTGAGTGCTACAGTGACCAATTCGGAAGCGGAAGCCAATAAGGCGTCACGCATCATAATACTAGACGAAAATTTTCCTGTTCCAGTAAATAATCGAGAATGAAGCGTTTTGTCTGCTATTTGTAGTGGTTGCATAAGTGTTTTAATTATTATAATATAAGCGGTACCTAAGTACAAAAACATATATTGCTAATAAGCGTTAGAAGCATTCTAATCCTTATTAGAAGTTTCTTCTTGGTAAGGTGTGAAAATAATCTCTTTACTAGCTGTTTTTAAAATCAATTGTTTTGCCTCTTTAGAATAAGAAATTTTGCCTTGGAGCATATTCATCAATAAAAGCCCATCTTTACTATCGCAGCATTTACGAGTACAGCCCATGCTATTCATTGGCAATTCAATCATTGAAATTTGGTCTGCATAAGCAATAGAAGTATTGCAGTTATTGGCATCGAGACGCAGTTGAATTCTAGAATCGTCAAAACTCAAAACATATTTTTTAGAAAATTTGGTCGCTTGTTTTTCTTTTAAATCAGCATAACTTACCGCTACCCAAGAACTGCCCTGAAGGCGGTTTTTATTATTGACCAATTTAATAGGACCTTGCTCTGTGGAAATTGTCATCGTTGAGTTTTGAATAGTATATTTTAAGGAACCCTTAAATAAATTGCTTAGAATCATAGCTTCTTTGCTATCACAACAAGCTTCTGTACAACTCATTCCTTCTTCAAAAACCAAATAACCATCTTTAGTTTGGTAGTTTGTCCCACAATTATTGATGTCCAACTTTAGCCCCATAGATTGATCGGCATTAAAAACCAATTGATAAGGCTTTGTAGCTGTTTTGCTTTCTTCGGGAAGAGGAAAACTAAGAACAGTCCAAGTTCCTACTAGGCTTGTTGTGCTTGTGTTTTCTAAATGATTTTCGTTCGGGGTGTTGTTATTAACATTGGATGTTTTTTTATTGCAAGCAATGCCCAAGAGAAAAAGAACAGAAAGAAAACATAAGTATTTTGATCGTGTCATAATATGAGTTGGATTAGATGTTAAAATCAGTTGTAAAAATACTTTGGTTGTTTGGGTATAACAAAAAAAAGACTGCTTTATTTGAAAGCAGTCTCTAATATATTTTATCTAAAGAAGTTATTAGATGATTAACATAGCATCTCCATAACTAAAGAAACGATACTCTTCTTTGATTGCTTCGTGATAAGCCTCCATAATCAAATCGTAACCGCCAAAAGCACAAACCATAATGGCTAAGCTAGATTTTGGCAAGTGGAAATTAGTAATCATAGAGTTGGCAATGCTAAAGTTGTAGGGAGGGAAGATAAATTTATTGGTCCATCCTTCCGCAGGTTTTAGCAATTCATTAGCCGAAACAGCAGATTCAATAGAACGCATAGAAGTAGTACCAACGGCACAACGTTTGCGACCTCCTTGAATAGTTTGGTTGACTAAATCACAAGTAGGTTGATCAATTTTAAAATATTCTGCATCCATTTTGTGTTTAGACAAATCCTCTACTTCAATGCTGCGGAATGTCCCTAAACCAACATGAAGTGTTAAGGTAGCAAAATTGATTCCCTTAATTTCAAGGCGCTTCATTACTTCTGGGCTCATGTGCAAACCAGCAGTTGGAGCTGCAACAGCACCTACTTCAGAAGCATAGATTGTTTGGTAACGCTCTTTGTCTAAATCTTCTGCAGGTCTATTGATGTATTTAGGAAGAGGTGTATGACCTAATTTATCTAGGTGAGCTTTGAACTCTGCATCACTACCATCGTAAAGGAAACGAATGGTTCTTCCTCTTGAAGTCGTATTGTCTACTACTTCTGCTACTAGGATTTCTGCACCATTCTCATCATTAAAATACAATTTATTGCCCACGCGAATTTTACGAGCAGGATCAACCAACACATCCCACAATTTCATTTCTGCATTCAATTCACGAAGCAAAAATACCTCAATTCTAGCTCCTGTTTTTTCTTTTTGACCGTACAAACGAGCTGGAAATACTTTAGTATTGTTTAAGATAAAGCAATCTCCATCGTCAAAGAAATCTAGAATGTCTCTAAAAATATGATGAGAGATAGTGCCTTCTGCTCTGTTAACAACCATTAACCTAGATTCGTCTCTACGTTCGGCAGGATATTCAGCAATAAGTTTACTTGGGAGATTAAAGTTAAACTGCGATAGTTTCATGTTTGAATAGTATATTCTGTTTAATTCTAAAGTTAATATCCCATGTTTATTTACACGCATGAAATATTATAAAGTAGTAACGCTGTATATTGTATAGGGTATAATCATTACCTTTTGAATAGCGATAGTCGCAAATATAAAAATTCTTTGAAGATTAGTACTACCTTTGTTATGAATTTTTGAACGAGAGTTTTAAAACACTAGGAAGGTTCTTGTATTTAAATAAAATAAAATAACAAATACAAGCCATTTTCATTTTTTGTAGAAACATAGTTTTTATTGGGATTGAGGTAGGTACAAAAAAGAGGTAGGACAGGTCTTTCTCTAAGATTTGCCCTACCTTTTCTGCAAAATGGAAGCTCTAGCGCATTATTTATTCAACTACTATAAGTTTCAAACTTTTATTGGTATTAGCCGTTTGAATTGATAACACATACATCCCTTTTTCTGTAATAGGAGTGGTATCTATTTGGTTATCACCTTTAGTAAGCTCAATAGTTTTTTGATCTACGATCCGTCCTGTCATATCCGATATAACCATCTGAGCAGTTATATTTTCACTAGATTGGATGATAACTTTAGATATTGTTCCTGCCAATTGAGGGGTTGGGCTAATGTAAAGATGTTCTATTCCATTCTGTTGCCCTGAATTTTCTACGTTTTCATGGGTAGGCAGAGAAGATCTACTACCGTAGCTATTACTAATGGTGAAAAAATCACTGAAAGTAACGGAAGCCGCAGGGTTAGCAACATCAAAAATTTGAAGTCGATAAAGGGAAGAGTTAGCCAAAGAGTTGGGAACAGAATAAGTATAAGAGCCTGTGTTGGGGATAAAGTTAGCAACAGTAGCAACTCGTCTATTTCCCTCGTACAAGAAGATTTTCAAATTAGCACTAGCCGAGAAATTACTGGTCCATCGTATGGTTACATTTTGTCCTGTGTACCAAACAGTATTGGCTGTAGGATTAATTATGTTGATGGTAGGAGAACCACTGTTAATGGTGAAAAAATCACTGTAAGCAACAGAAGCCGCAGGGTTAGCAATATCAAAAATTTGAAGTCGATAGAGGGAAGAGTTAATCAAGGAGTTGGGAACAGAATAAGTATAAGATCCCGTATTGGGTATAAAGTTAGCAACAGTAGCAACTTGATTATTCCCCTCATACAAAAAGATTCTCAGGTTAGCACTAGCTGAAAAATTACTGGACCATCGTATGGTTACATTTTGTCCTGTATTCCAAACAGTACTAGCTGTGGGATCAATTATGTTGATAGTGGGAGAACCACTGTTAATGGTGAAAAAATCACTAAAAGTAACGGAAGCCGCAGGATTAGCAACATCAAAAATTTGAAGTCGATAGAGGGAAGAGTTAATCAAAGAGTTGGGAACAGAATAAGTATAAGATCCTGTGTTGGGGATAAAGCTGGCAACCTTAGCAACTCGCCTGTTTCCCTCATACAAGAAGATTTTCAAATTAGCACTAGCCGGAAAATTGCTGGTCCATCGTATGGTTACATTTTGTCCTGTGTTCCAAACCGTATTGGCTGTGGGATCAATTATGTTGATGGTAGGACTCTCCCAAGCATTAGCGTTGTTGGCAATACATCCAATAAAAAAAAGTATAAAAATATACTTTATGCGAGTGATTTTTAAAATGTTTTTCATAAAAATTTGAGTTAAAATGTTTATATAATAAAAAGAAAATTTATAGGAATACAGGAGAGAAGACAAACAGGTGAAATTTGTTGTGGAAGCGTAGAAATCGTAATTAAAAAGCTTGAAAACTAGTGTTCAATCTTTTTATGAAGAAATTAGATCATTCTACATTATGCTAATTTTTTGATAAATGAATGGGGGAAACATTCATAAGAAATCCAAGTAGGCATTTTAGGATTAAGGAAATTTATTTTGGATTAAAAAGGTACAATAGTATACCGTTTGTTAAATTGTTATTCCTTTGTGGTAACTTTTGGTTTAATAAAAAGAATCCATACTTTGGAAAAGTAAATTTATTTCCTTTGGTCATGATATAGTTCATGAACTTCGTTTCGTGATAATGTCTAATATTTGCGATTGTTATTATTTACATTTGCAATGCAAGTATAGTAATAATAAATTGAATAACTGTTCTTTTAATGAAAAATAACTAATAATTTATAGAATTAAGTGTTTGTTTAGTAGTTTGTTATGCTTTAATAAAATTTAGTTTGCAAGGTTGTTTATGCGATAAAACCTACTATTCGGTAATGTTTTTTGCAAAATAGCCTACCAAAAATATATTCATGTTATTAAATATAAATTTATTAAATTATCAGGATCGGCTGGATATAAAATACAAGAACGCCAATAAATACGTTTTTGATCTTATACGAAAAAAGTACTTGGTTTTGACACCAGAAGAAGTTGTTCGCCAATTGATCCTTCATTATTTGATCGAAGAAAAATCTTACCCTAAGAATAAGATTCGTGTTGAAATGGGCTTGGACGTAAATACAATGAGCAAACGATGCGATATTTTAGTTTTTGATGCCGATTTTGAGCCTATCGTACTGGTAGAATGCAAGTCTGCTAAGGTAAAAGTAGATCAAAAAGTTTTTGAACAGATTGCACGTTATAATATGACGTTAAAAGTTCCCTATTTGATCGTGACCAATGGCCCTGTCAATTACTGCTCAAAGATAGATTATGAAAACAAGCAGTTTCAATTTTTAGAAGAAATTCCTAGTTATAACAAATTGAAATAAATCGTATTAGATATCGAAGTTAGCGCTGAATAAGAAGGGAGAAAATAATTTCAAATTTATTAGCCTTTAACCATCTTTTAAGTAACAATTTACTTACATTTGCGCCAAAATAAAGTAATTTTCATCTAAATGGGTCAATAAGCCCATTTTAAAAAAATTCATCAAAGTCATGAACAGTAGATTTAAAGCTCTAGATCTGTTATCCAACCGTAAAAAGTTTAATACTCCCCCTTTATCTTCCAATGTTTCTGAAATGTTTGGTTGCAATGTTTTTAGTGATGACACTATGAAACAATTTCTTGCTCCCAAGTCATACAAACAATTTAAAGCCATTATTGATGCTGGGGTTAACTTAGATAGAGATTTGGCAGATCATGTTGCTGAATCCATGAAAAAGTGGGCCTTAAGCAAAGGGGTAACGCACTATGCACATTGGTTTCAGCCATTGACAGGGCGTACTGCTGAAAAGCATGACTCCTTTTTTACATTGAATGGGGACGGAGAGGCAATCGAGGAATTTACAGGAAATGAATTGGTACAGCAAGAACCAGATGGTTCTAGTTTCCCTGGTGGTGGTTTGCGAACCACGTTCGAGGCTAGAGGATATACTGCTTGGGACCCAACTTCTCCTGCTTTTATTTTGGATGTGAACAATCAAAAAACACTTTGTATTCCAACAATCTTTGTTACCTATGGAGGACAATCGTTGGATTATAAATTGCCATTGTTAAAATCGCAGGCGTTTTTAGAGCGTTCAGCAATTGATGTTTGCCAGTTGTTTGATGAAAATATCACAAAAATCTCTGTGACATTGGGCTGGGAACAAGAGTATTTTTTATTGGATGAAGCCTTGTTTAATGCACGTCCAGATTTAGTGATGACAGGTCGTACTTTATTAGGCCGTTTGGCTCCTAAAGGACAACAGTTGGACGATCATTATTTTGGAACGATTCCAGAACGTGTTTATGCTTATATGACAGACTTGGAACAAGAATGTTATAAGTTGGGGATTCCTTTGCGTACTCGTCATAACGAAGTTGCTCCTTGTCAATATGAGTTTGCTCCAATTTACGAAGATGTAAACATTGCGGTGGATCACAATCAATTGTTGATGGACATTATGGAACGAGTTGCGATTCGTCACAAATTGCGTGTCTTGTTTCACGAGAAACCATACGCAGGGGTAAATGGATCAGGAAAACACAACAACTGGTCTGTTGCAACCAACACGGGCAAAAATTTGCTTTCTCCAGGTAAGGAGCCAGGCAAAAATTTACAATTTTTAGCCTTTTTTGTAAACACAATCCAAGCGGTTTATAAATATGCTGACATTTTGCGTGCTAGTGTTACTTCGGCTTCCAACGACCACCGTTTAGGAGCGAATGAAGCCCCTCCAGCTATTATTTCTGTGTTTATTGGAGAAGCCTTAACAAAGGTTTTGGATGAGATCGAAAAAGGGGTTGATGTAACGGCTGATGGTGTGAAAAAAGCCTTAAATTTGTTGAGCAAGGTGCCTAATTTGGAATTGGATAATACGGATAGAAATAGAACGTCGCCGTTTGCCTTTACTGGAAACAAGTTTGAAATTCGCATGGCTGGTTCTACTGTAAACTGTGCTGCTCCAATGACCATTATGAATATGATTGTGGGCAAACAACTCAGAGAATTCTACCAAGATGTTCAAATTTTGATGGCTAGCAATATGCCCAAAGATCAAGCAATTTTGACGGTTCTAAAGAATTACATTCAGGAATCTAAGAATATTCGTTTTGAGGGAGATGGTTATAGCGAAGAATGGAAAGATGAAGCAGCTCGTAGAGGGCTAGGAAATTATGGCGATACGCCTAGAGCATTAGAGGCTTATTCTAATAAGGAAATCAAAGATTTGTTTGTTGAATCTGGAATTTTGTCAGAAGAAGAACTACATGCTCATTATGATGTTCGCCTAGAGGATTATGCGTTAAAACTTCAGATTGAATCTCGTACGATGGCTGAAATGTGTATGAATCAAATTTTGCCTGTTGCAGTTGATTATCAAACTAGATTGCTTCAAAATATTACAGCATTAAAAGCAGTAGGTCTAGGAGAGGATGCTTATACGGCACAACTAGCGCTGGTAAAAGATATTTCATCTTATATCAATACCATTAAAGATTGTGCTTACCAAATGAAGGCAGAACGAGTAAAAGCAGGAGCATTAGATGCTAGAGAAAAGGCGTTTGCTTATTGTGACAAGGTAAAACCAATCATGGAAGAACTGCGCAATGCTGCCGATGATTTGGAGCAATTGACAGATGATGAGGTTTGGCCATTGGTAAAATATCGTGAATTATTGTTTTTAAGATAAAATGCAATTGAATCGTAAAATTCTATATAAAAAAATGGGAAGTATGGCTGCTCTGGTAGCCATACTTTTTTCTAGTTGTTATCAACCAATTCCCAAAGAAACGCCTATTCTTAGCGAGGATAAAATAAAGTTAATTTTGAGGGATATTCATTTGGCAGAGGCCTTATTAACGGAAGTGGCGGATCGTCGTTCCAAAGATAGTCTTGCTAGAATGTATTATGGACAAATTTTTAAATTGCACGATGTAGATCAAGATGAATTTGACCAAAGTATGCATGCTTATTTCACCGATCCTCCTGCCTTAGATTCTTTGTACCAAGAGGTTATTTCAGAGTTAGCAGAAGAAAAAAAGATTGCTGCGGAAAAGAAAAAAGCGGATAAATAGACTAGGCATCTAGAATGTCATCTGTATTCATCCGAGAAACGTTGGATGGATCAATTAGTAAGCTTTGTGCTGTGATATTTCCAATTCCTCCCATCATTATGGTAATCCAAAAATAGGGATAACCCATCTTTGTAGCATCTACAAAGCCACTTGTTCCTCCATAGCCTGGAATATAATCAAGCGTAAAAGAACTCATGAAAATGGCAAACAAAATGCCCATTGTCAAAAAAATAATTGCTGTTTTTTTGATCGGATGGATAAGCTTGGAGCTAAATAGATAAATGAGAAAGGGGGTACTTACTGTAATGCTAAGAAAGGGGAACATCCAATAAAAAAGTACAAGTTTGGTAGAGTAATAGGCGAGTAGAGTACAGCAATAAAGCGCAAAAAGGGCTAGGAGTTTTGACTTTTTTTCCTTTCGGACAAGCTCATTATTCCAAAGAGGAATGCAGTAAGCAAGATTAACCAAGGCGTTAATGATAAAGATGGATTTATGCTCGTAGTTTAACCATTTAAGTCCCGACCAGCCAATTATTACCTTGATTTCATAGAGCCATAGTCCATTTGCCATTAAACCTAAAAAAAGGGTGATGAAAACGGAATAAAGGAGCTGTTTTTTCATGAAAAGGTAAAACTTAACAAAGGAACAAAATAACCTACTCGATACAATTGGGGCAG
The DNA here is from genome assembly GCF_026000115.1 of Aureispira anguillae. Lineage (GTDB taxonomy): Bacteria > Bacteroidota > Bacteroidia > Chitinophagales > Saprospiraceae > Aureispira > Aureispira anguillae. Next base: position 2,533,203 of record NZ_AP026867.1, on the reverse strand, counting down.
ATACCCGATAAGGTAAAATTAACTTCTTTAACCAAGTAGTTTGCAGGAAGTGTATAGCTTGGTTTGACATCGTCTAAACAAGTCACAGAATGACATTTTGTACAGCTAAAATGCACATGATTATGACTGTGGTGGTGATGCGCTTCACATTGGTGACAAGTGGCATATTTAATGACTCCATCTGTATTTACAATTTTGTGAATTTCACCTTCTTCAACTAAACGATCTAGAATTCTATAGATCGTAACACGATTGCACAATTCTCCTACTTGATCTTGAATATCTCGATGAGATAAGGCTGTGGTAGAATCTTTTAGTAGTTTGTGTATGGCGGATTTGGCAGCAGTATTTCTAGTTGACTTCATCAAAATAATATCTTTCGGTTACTTTATGCCTATAAAAATAAAGCAATCTTGCCGCATTTCCTAATAATGTTCAAAAGCTTTTGTAGGGAGAATGACTATAGTATTTGGGGCGTTGATCTAATCGAACATGCAACCAATAGACTCCCAAACCAGAAGTACTGAGCCAAAGTGGGCATTCGTTGAGGTGTTTTTCTACTTCATGACCCATTACTTGCCAAAAACGATCGATTTGTTGAACAGGTGCATTTCGGATAAAACTCCCTAAGTGGGTATAAACTTCATAAGAGTTGGAGAGTGGACAAGGTACAACTAACTGAGCATTCTTACCCAAATTGGGAAAAGAAATGACAGGTTGTTCAATGGAGAAATACTGATTAAACGAAAGCGCATTAGGCTTTTTTCCATTAAAAGCATCTGTTCCAACGACTACAAACTCATAGGGTTGATCCAAACTATTGTTGGTAAAGGGGCTGTTCTCCCAGAAAAAAGCTAGAAAAGGAACTTCTCTAAGGAGTTGGGTATAAAAGGTTCGGAATAAAGCCGACGTTTTCCAAAGCTGGATGACATTGCCAAAGGTTAATAGCTTATCTTCTTGTTTTATCCGAAACTGAAAGGTGTTTTTAGCTAAGACTTTTTCGGTATATTGGAACATCTATTTATTTGAAATTTTATTCCCCCTATACCGATTAATGAACAAGTATAGGGGGTATCATTTTAACTCAACATTTTATAACTCAAGTCTAATTTTTCTATCTCTGTAATAAACAAGCTATCCGCATTAATTCGTCGATTGCTAGAATCCAATTGGAGGATAATTTTATTGGCTGCATCTAGTAAATTGACAGAAAATTGTTGTTCCCCCTTGTGCTTATCGCAAATCATATCTAATTGATCAATCAGTTGTGGAGTAAGCAATTGAATAGGAAGATTAATGGCAATTCCCTTGATTTTGGAGCTTCCTACTTCATCCAACAGCTGAATTTCGTTGATTCTTAATTCAAATTGGTTGGGATCTCTCCAACTTTTTTGGTATTTCCCTTTGATATAAATAACGGTGTCGGTTTCTAATAGATGACGATGTTTTAAGTAATTATCTCCAAATAAACCAAATTCAAAATTAGTCCCTTCATAATCTTCGATTCCAACAAAACCAAAGAGGCTACCTTTTTGACTCACTCGATGATTAACAGAAGTAATGATGCCAGCAATAGCAACTTCTTGGTCTTTGAATTCATCCAGTCTATTAATAGTCTTAGTAAACTTAGAAATTTCTAGGCGGTAATCATCTAGCGGATGACCACTCAAATAAATCCCCGTAACCTCTTTCTCCTTTTTGAGTTTTTCCATCAAGTTCCATTCGGTAACATTTTCTGGAAGTTTGGGTGTTGGCATTGTTTCATCAACAGCATCAGCACCAAAAAGCGAGAATGCCATTTCAGACTTTTGCTTTTGGTAGGCATTGCCATAGCGAAGCACCAGTTCTAAAAAGGTATGTTTGCCATCCATTTTGGTAAAATAGAGCGCCCGATCTAAGCCAAAAGCATCAAAAGCACCGCCATAAGCAAGACTTTCAAAGCATTTTTTGTTGGCAACTCGTAAATTGATTCGGCGAACAACGTCAAAAATATCTTTATAAGGCTCCCCAGATTCTTTTTTGGTGTTGAGAATTTCTTCAACAGGACCCTCTCCAACACCTTTTAGAGCCGAAAGGCCAAAACGAACTTTTCCTTCTTTGTTTACAGAAAAATTCATATAACTTTCGTTAATGTCAGGCCCCAATACTTCAACATTTTGATTTTTACATTCTTGCAAAAAGAAGTTTACTTTGGAGATGTCACTTTTGTTATGGGTTAAAACCGAAGCCATAAACTCAGCGGGATAATGCGCCTTGAGATAAGCCGTTTGGAAAGCAACAAAGGCATAACAAGTCGAGTGCGATTTGTTAAAGGCATAAGAGGCAAAAGCCTCCCAATCTTTCCAGATTTTTTTGACAACATCTCCTGTATGACCATTTTTGGCACAGCCTTCCTCAAACTTAGGAAACATCTGGTCAATCAACTTCTTTTTCTTTTTCCCCATTGCCTTACGCAACATATCCGCTTCCCCCTTGGTAAAACCAGCCAATTTTTGAGACAACAACATAACTTGCTCTTGGTAGACGGTAATACCATAGGTTTCTTCCAGATATTCCTTCATGTCATCCAAATCGTACTGAATCGGTTCTCTACCGTGTTTACGATCAATAAAGAGCGGAATATAGGCAATCGGACCAGGGCGATACAAGGCATTCATAGCAATGAGATCCGAAAATTCAGTAGGCGTTAATTCACGCATGTATTTTTGCATACCAGGACTCTCATATTGGAACACACCAATCGTTTCGCCACGTTGGAAAAGCTCATACGTCTTTTTGTCGTCCAAGGGTATTTCGTCAGGTTCAATTTCAACACCATGCTTTGCCTTGATGATTTTACAAGCATCTTTGATGATGGTTAGGGTCTTAAGCCCCAAAAAATCCATTTTTAATAAACCTGCATCCTCTGCTACTGAGTTATCAAACTGAGAAACCAATAGATCGGAGTCTTTGGCCACCGTAACAGGCACAAAATTGGTAATGTCGTCTGGTGTGATGACCACACCACAAGCATGAATACCTGTGTTTCGGATAGACCCTTCAAGTTTGTGAGCATTGCGAATCATCGTTCCAATTTCATTATCTTCTTGGGCAAGATTTCTAAATTGATACGCTTTTTCGAGTTCTTCAGAGTTGAGTTTCCCTTTTAATTTGGGGTGGACATCTCCGTCTGCCAATACCTTTTTTAAGGTTGCTCCCAAATCATCTGGAAACTGTTTTTTTACATTGATAACATCCGATAAAGGAATGTTCATCACTCGACCAACATCCTGCAAAGAACTTTTGGCGGCCATAGAACCATAAGTAATAATTTGGGCAACTTGATTTCGACCGTATTTCTCAATCACATAATCCATTACTTTGGATCGACCAACATCATCAAAGTCAATATCAATATCGGGCATAGATACCCGTTCTGGGTTCAAAAAACGCTCAAATAGCAAATCGTACTTAATGGGATCTATATTGGTAATTCCCAAGCAATAAGCTACCGCAGAACCCGCCGCAGAACCACGACCAGGACCTACCGAAACGCCCATGTTTCTCGCCTCAGTTGTAAAGTCTTGTACAATCAAAAAATAACCTGGATAGCCCGAGTTGCGAATAACGTCCAATTCAAAATCTAAACGTTCTGCTATTTCAGGGGTAATTATGCCATACCGTCGTTTGGCTCCTTCATAAGTTAGGTGGCGCAAAAAGTCATCTTGTGTTTTAAACTGTTGAGGCAAGGGAAACGCAGGCAACAAAATATCTCTAGCCAAGGTTAGCTTATCCACTTTGTCGTAAATTTCCATGGTATTGGCAATAGAATCGGGCACATCGGTAAAGATGGCATTCATTTCAGCCTGAGATTTGAAATAAAAATCAGAACTAGAAAATTTAAAACGATTCGTATCTTCTACCAAAGACCCTGTATTAATACAAAGCAACATATCATGTGCTTGCCAATCTTCTTCCTCTACATAATGGGCATCATTGGTCGCAATAACTTTGACATTGTATTTCTTGGCAAAACCAAGTAAAACTTGATTGACATCTTCTTGACTGACCCCACTAAATGTTCGTTTTCCATCTTTGAAGATATCCAGATCCTCTAGACCTCTATGTCGTTGAATTTCTATATAGTAATCCTCTCCAAAAATATTGAGCCACCATTTTAATAATTCTTCTGCTTTTTCGATATTCCCTTCAATAATTGCTTGAGGAATTTCAGCACCCACACAACAACTAGTGACAATAAGCCCTTCGTGATGTTTTTCGATTAGCTCCTTATCAATACGAGGAAATTTACTGTAAAGTCCTTCCATGAAGCCATAAGAACAAAGCTTACACAAGTTTTGGTAACCAATTTGGTTTTTTGCTAACATCAATTGGTGATAGCGTTTGTCTCGTTCTCCCTTTGCTTTGGCAAAAGATTGTTTGTGACGATTTTCAACCAAATAGAATTCACAACCAACAATTGGTTTGATGCCGTGTTTTTCGGCAGCAGCGACAAATTTGAAAGCACCAAACATGTTTCCATGGTCTGTTAAAGCCACAGCTTTCATATTGTCGGCAGCCGCTTTTTCCATCAAAACATCAATGTTAGAGGCTCCGTCCAACAGTGAAAATTGAGTGTGAGAGTGTAAATGTACGAATTCGGGCATATTTTTTATATTACAATACTTTGTGGATTTTTATGTTTTTTTATAAAAATCTATAAAGTATTAATATTAGAAATCTGTTGCTAAATAAGCAAGCAAAGATAGGCAATATTACAAGATTAAGAATGGTTTATAAATGCATTAAAGAGGCATTTAAATTGAAGCTTCTAAGATACGACTTTTTGCGAAAGATACTTAGCCAATTTCGCTTATTTTGAAATAATTTGTTTCTATTAGTTCTTATGCAATAAATTGCCAAAATTTTAAATAAAATTGCTTTTGTGGGGGAAAGGATTGGTTCGCTAGGTTTCGGAGGGCTGTGTTTAGTGATAAAAAATAAAAAATAGCAGACGACTAAGACTATAGGTAGCGATTTTTTTCTATTATTGTAAGCGGACATTAATGGTATAATCAGTAAGATAGAATGAATGGATTTAAGTTTTGGATAGGTAAGATTGTTGGTATCGCAGCTGGTGCTGGGCTTGGTGGTTATGTTGGAGGGATGATTGGCTTAGTGATTGGTGCAATATTGGATAAACTGCATAAGGATGGAGGGGAACTTTGGCTCAATAAAAGCGCTCCTGCTAAAGTAGAAGATACAGACCCAAACGACTTTGTTGTCGGGTCTATTTTATTGGCGGGTGCTGTGGTGAAAGCCGATGGAGAAGTGGACGATTTGGAGTTGAGTTATGTGCGTTCGTTCTTGGTAGAACAATTTGGCACTCGGCAAATGGATGATTATTGGCACATCTTGATGGAGTCGATTAATAACGATTTTGACCTTAAAAAAACAACGCAACAAATCCGAAGAACCACTAGCTATGAGACTCGTTTGCAACTGATTCATTTTTTATTTGGTATTGCGAATGCCGATTACTCCATTGATGAACCAGAAATAGCAGCTATAAAGGTTATTAGCATTCATTTGGGAGTGGAAGCAGGAGAGTTTGATTCGATCAAAGCAATGTTTTATCATGCGATGGATGCTTATTATAAGATCCTTGAAATATCTCCTTCTGCACGAGATGAGGAGGTGAGAGAAGCTTATCATTATATGCTCAAAAAATACCACCCTGATAAATTAGAACACTTAGGGGAAGGAGTAAAAAGGGCCGCAACCGCAAAGTTTATCAAAGTTAAGGAGGCTTATGAGGGAATTCGAAAAGAAAGAGGGTTTAAATAGGTATAGCTGTAGTGCTAATCTTATAGATAAGGTCTAATATTCATTTTTAAAAAGCCAGTAGTTAAACATTAAGGGGTAGGGTTTTGTTATTGAAAATGATATCGAATAAAAAATAAATTAGGCTTTATCATTCATTAGAAAAAGTCTATTGGTTTTAAACAAAAAAAAATGAAAAAATCAAGACGAAATTTTCTAGGCAAGTTTGGTTTGGGACTAGCCTCTGTATTAGGTGGTACTTATCAAAGTCTTGCCAAGAATGACCCTAGTGATAACTTAACGGATAAAACAAAAAAAATGAAAAATCAACAACCTCAAGAAACAAACCCCATCCTTAGCATAAAGCCCTTGGGTTTCCAATGGGAAACTGCTGACCCCTTTTTATTTTGTGTGCATCACGATGATAAGTTCCCTAAGGGCAACGAACAAATGGAACCAGATCCTTCTTTGTTGGAAGGGAGGAATATAGGGCAAGATTTTATGTTAAAAGACGGTTGGAGAATGTATCATGGTGAAACTATTCCTGGTTTTCCTGGGCATCCACATCGTGGCTTTGAAACCATTACAGTGGTTCGAAAGGGGATGGTAGACCATGCTGATTCTTTGGGTGGTGCTGGGCGTTATGGTGATGGCGATGTACAGTGGATGACAGCGGGAAAAGGCGTTCAACATTCAGAAATGTTTCCATTGATTCATCAAGATAAAGATAACCACATGGAGTTGTTTCAGATTTGGATCAATTTGCCCAAGAAAGATAAAATGGTCAATGCGCATTATAAAATGCTTTGGGGAGAAGATATTCCAAATTATAACTATAAGGATGCACAAGGAAAATTAACGGAAGTAGAGGTTATTGCTGGTGTTTTGGACAACCAAAAAGCTCCTGCACCTCCACCAAATTCATGGGCAGCAGAAGAAAGCCATGAAGTGGCCGTATGGAATATTAGAATAGAAGGGAATGGGACATGGACGCTCCCTAAGGGATCGGCTGCCGTGAATCGAACACTCTATTTCTACGAAGGGGATCATCTAGAATTGGGGGGGACAACAATTGCTTCTTATCATGCTGTAGTTGTGAAAGCAGATCAAGAATTATCAATAAAAGTTGGTGATTCAGGAGCAAAGATATTATTATTGCAGGGTAAACCAATAAATGAACCTGTTGTACAACATGGCCCCTTTGTGATGAATACTCGTCAAGAAATACAACAAGCTTTTGCCGATTATCAACAAACTCGTTTTGGAGGCTGGCCTTGGGCAAGATACGATCAAGTTCATGCTAGAAATTTGGGGCGCTTTGCCAAACACGCCGATGGAACAGAAGAAATCAAATAGAACGAGTGGAGGATCAAAAAGAAGAAAAATAAAAAGGGAAGATTCTATTGGTAGAAGAAGTTGTTTTGGCATTGCATTTGAATAAGTAACTAGCAAAGCAGAATTGATGATGTGTTAAATTTACAATCATTCGTTTTGCTCACATACTTGGGAAATAGAAGGACAAAATAAATTATAATAAATAAGTTAAGTAAGCTTACAAACTACAGCAATAGAAGTTATGAAATGGATTAAGAATGTATTATCTATTAGTTTTTTATTTTTGATGGTGGTGACGGTAAATGCGCAAACTAAACAGGCGTTTAAAGAGAAGTCGGATCCAGAAGCTACCAAAATTCTTAAAAACTTAAAGAAGATTTATGGTAAATATGAAGGGATTGAAATTGAGTACAATCTTGAATTAGAATACGGAGATGACAAGGAGGTACAAAGCGGAAAAATCCTTCAAGCTGGCGATAAGTATAGAATCAATAATAATGGTAATATTATTATTAATGATGGAGAGACGGTTTGGATGTATATCAAGAAACAAAATGAGGTGCAAATTAATGACTATATTGCAGATGAAGGAACGCCATTTACACCAGCCAAAATTTTTAATATTGATGAAAACGACGAGGAATTTGTCTATGTAATAACAGGAGAAGATAACAAGGGGTATAAAATTGAATTTAAGCCTCGTGATCGAGATTCTGAAATTATGAAAATTCGTATTCGTGTGGATAAAGCACAATCTAAAATTAACTCTGTTAAGGTATTTTCGGATGACGGAAGCAGAATGACTTTTTTGGTTAAAAGTATTAAAAATACCAAACCAGTAAGCAAGACCTTCCAATTTAACAAAGACAAACATCCTGGCGTAAAGGTCATTGACTTAAGAGATTAATAAATCACAGCGTTCTAATTTATAAAAAGGGCACTTCCATTAGTTGGAAGTGCTTTTTTTTGTTTTGATAAAGATGTAGTTAGGGGCTTTCAGTAGTAAAACAAATGTATTGCTCCAAGTGTTTTTGATGCTTGCAATAAAAAGTTTTGAAATAAGTTTCTTTTGAATGTTTTTAGGAGTGTTTTTTTGGTGGGCATATGACTGATTGGGAACAAAGTACGCCGCAGAAAGCTGCTATTTTTCTGTAAGAAAAATAAGGTTTTTGGTTCCCTTCATTTTAATAGATTCTCAATCTATTAAAATAAAGCTCATATCTGAGCGAAGCGAGTTTCTGAAAGCCTAAGCTATCAAGAAGATACTTTGTCCAAGAAGTCATCCAGTCCTAGCGTTTTTGGTTCTTTTTGGGCAATGCAAAAAGAACAACAGGTATTGATTACCCTGCTTTTTGCTATTTTGCCCCCCAAATGAGGTCTAGATTAAAACTTCCAATATTCACTTCATTAAAAAAGAAACAATTGAATTTATTGCTATAGGTTAACAAACAGTGTTTTATAGTTTAATGAAATTACTAAAATATATTTTTGTTTTACTACTGAATCACCCTAGTTAGGAATAGAGAAAAGTTGCATAATTATTTTTAATCACTTAGATGATTGAGTATATTTAAGCACTTCATACATTCGTAAAGTAGGGGATTACTCCTTCTTTCAAATTTTTTCTGTGCAAAAGGTCAATAATAATATTGCTACTATGAAAGTTACTACAATAGACGGGGTAATAGGAACATTGGATGAAATTATCGAAAATGCTAAAAAAACAAGAAGCCCTAAAGGCTATTTTGCGGCTTTGTATCAAAAAGTTACGAAGCGTGTAAAAGAAGGCATAGAAGAGGGAGCGTTTGAGAATGCCAAGCGAATGGAGAAATTAGATGTTCTTTTTGCGAATCGATATTTAGAAGCACAAGAGCAGTATTTTAAAGGACAGGAAGTGACAGAGAGTTGGAAAGTTGCTTTTGATGCTACTCGAACCTATTGGCCCATTGTGCTACAACACCTGCTTTTGGGGATTAATGCGCATATTAATCTAGATTTAGGAATAGCCGCCGTGGAAACAATGATAAGCGAACAAGAACCAATTACTGCGTTAAAAAAAGATTTTGACAAGATTAATAAAATTTTAGAAGAATTGGTTGGGGAGGTAGAGCAGGAGCTTTCAGCAATTTGGCCAACGCTAAAATGTATATTGACGTATTCTGGTAAAATAGATGATTTTTTGATCAACTTTAGCATGGAAAAAGCAAGAGAAGGGGCTTGGAAGTTTGCGACCGAATTAGCTGCTGCCCAAGCAGAAGAAAGGGCATCCATGATTATGGAAAGGGATGCTAAAATCGCAAATGTTGCAACTTATATAAACCCACCAGGACTAATTCCCAAGCTGATTTTTGGAATGATAAGAATCGGAGAACGGGGAGATGTGGTACAAAGGATTAAAATTTTAACTTAGTTTATATCCGAATCCTCAAGGGTTAATTTACATTCGCAGTGGTTGTTGGTAAGCATCATCTCCCAATTTTTGTCCGTTGTAATGGGGAATCTTAGGTTCAGAGAATCATGCCCATTTATTTGGGTGTGGATGGTGTCTATACAGGGAACACAAGACGTAAAACGAGAAGCTAATATTCCTGAATGACGCTCAGCATCTACCGTAAAACTCGTTTGACTAAGTACTAAAACACTATCGTGGCTGCTTGTCACTAAATCAAAGCCATTACAACTACCCCGATCTATTTTTAGCCAAATATCATAACTGGAATTATTTTCTATGATTCGCTCATAACTGTGTTTAGTACAACTAACAATTAATAGATATAAAAAGGGGCTGAGGTGTAAAAGTTTCATACCGTCAATTTTATTTTAATTAGAATGAGATTGATATAATCTCATACCGATTGAATTTAGGAATACCCTACTTTAAACTAGCGCATTTTAGAAAATTTCTTTAACAAGGAAAATAGCAGCACCAACAAAGAGGCAGGTAAAAAATACAACTTCAAACCCTGTTATGGTCGCAATTAAACCGCCTGGAATCCCTAAGAGAATGGCACCAAAAAACATTTGACCGATTAGTTCCCAATTGGCATTTTTGGCTTCTTTTATTTCATTCTCATTTTCTGAGAAAAAAGATGTCCCCGTTTCAATCGTGTTTTGATAATTATTGACAAACGTTTCCCATACTTTTGTTTCTTTTTGGGTAACAATTTGGTGAATGGTGTTGATCTCAAAATGTGCTACGATATTTTGGTCGTTAAATTCAATTTCGATCTGACTTTTCCATTTTAACGGATTGATAGCGATCATATTTCTCAAAGTACTTCCTGCCTTGAATTGGAGGTTGTTGGGAGCTTCTTCCGATAGCTTAAAGCCATGATTTTGAAAGTATGCTTTAGTTTTTGTTTTTAGGGATGGGAGCGGTTCTTCGGACTTAAAATCTAAGGTATAGTTCATAGAATAAATAAATGAAATAGATGATAGAATTTTTTGTTGAACACTCCGTTTCTTTCTTTAACAGAGCCTTATTTATTGATAGCTTACACGGAAGCTTTAGGATAATACGTTCCCTCTAATGCGTCAATAATAATTTGATGATCTTCTAGATCTTTTAATCCAGATACGGTGATTGTTGCAATCATCCCTGCATCTTTCACAACGATTGGTATTGCTCCCCCTTTGGCTATATATTCAGTAGTGTTAAGCCCAAATGTGCCATCCAAGCTCATATTGCCATTTATTAAATCATTTTTTACACTCAAAGAGCTTTCTTCAAAATGTCGGGCTACATTTGCCTTTCGTCGAAGCCAATTGTGTTTGTCTGCGGGAAGACCATCATCAATGTATAAAAATATAGTTTGATTTAATCGGCTAATTTCAAGGGCTATGGATTGATTTCTACTTTTTGCCAATTCTACAATTGACAATCCCATTTCGAGGGCTAAACGATTATTGAACTTTTCTAATACGATTTGCTTCATCATTGTTGGTTTATTATTTTTGCTTGGTTTGCTTCTTTCATTACTCCGTTGAAAACCCACACCCAATTATGCTGGCTCACGAGGGATAACGAACCGACCTCAGGGAGCTCATAAGCGCTAGCGCACTAGCTAATTAACGGAGTATTAGTCTTTATAACTGTAAAAAACATAGATATGTAAATATTGGAATTATTGTAGAGAAAGCGTAACTTTTAGGAAAGGATTTTGATTTATAAATGGGGTATCTTAAGGGCTCTTGTGGGTTTAAAATCAATTCCTTTGCTTTAGGAAATGACTAAAAAGTAAACAACTTTTAATAAAAAATACAAAAAAGATGCATAAATCAAGCGAAATATATAGAAGTCGAATCAATAGAGTTATTGATTATGTCAATGATAACTTAGATAAATCCATTTCGCTAGAGGAGTTGGCTGCCGTGGCATTTTTTTCCCCCTTTCATTTTCATCGAATTTTTGTAGCTGTAACGGGAGAGTCGGTCAACTATTTTACCAATCGTATCCGTTTGGAAAAAACGGCTCGACTGCTACGATTTTCTACCTACTCAATTTCAGAAATAGGAATGAGTTGTGGCTTTTCTTCCCCCTCAACCTTTTCTAGAGCTTTTAAACAGTATTTTGGAATCTCTCCAAGTTTCTATAGAAAAGGTGGGAAAATTGAAAATAGCAAGATTCGCAAAGAGTTGTTTCCGTTAAAGGATTATCTTGTACCCATGAGTGAAACAGCGTTAAAAACTAATTTTCCTGTAGCAATTAGACAATTCTCTGAAAGGAGGGTGGCTTATATAAGAGTTTTAGACTCTTATCGAGAAGGCGTTGTCATAAATGCTTTTAAGAAGCTGGTTGCTTGGGCAAAAAAGATGAATTTATTCCATTCAGAGAAAATTTTTGGAATGTCTATCGATGATCCTATGATTACTCCCAAGGAAAAATACCGCTACGAAGTATGCATCACCCTCCCAACAAATTTTAAAATGGATGCTAGGGATTGTTTGGAGATTATGATTTTGCCAAAGTGTAAATATGCTGTTGCTTCTGTATCGGGAGATTTTAATAGAGTGGCAACAGCGACGCATTATTTATACAATAATTGGCTGATTAATAGCTCTTTTGAGCCAGATCATCAGCCAGGCCTAGAGATTTTCTTGGACAAAGAGAATATTTGCAATTGGGATTATTTAGAGTTGGAGCTTTGTATTCCCATAAAAAACATTAAAACATATTAATATGAAACAACAGCGTACCTTTTTGTTGGCGGGAGTAGCCCTATTTTTGAGCTGTTCATTTCCCGACAAGCATTCAACCAATTCAACCGTTCAAGAAGCAACCCGTTTAAATCATTCAATAAATAACGAAACTATGAAATTAGGAGCCTTTTCAGTTAGCCTCAATGTAAAAGATCTCAAAACCTCAAAACTTTTTTATGAAAACCTTGGCTTTGAAGTCTTAGCGGGTGATCTTAAGATGAATTATCTTATTATGAAAAATGAAAATTCCTTAATTGGCTTATTTCAGGGAATGTTTGAAAGCAATATTTTAACTTTTAACCCTGGGTGGGATGAAAATGGAAAGGAAGCGAATCCTTTTGATGATGTAAGAGAAATTCAGAAACGTCTGAAAGAGAAAGGAATTGAGTTAGACAGTGAGATTGATGTTGTGGAAAATGAATCGGGACCAGCAAGTGTAATTCTTAAGGACCCAGATGGGAATATTATCTTTATCGATCAGCATCGTTAAGGGGGGAATTAGTGGGGTTTGAGAAACCCCACTAAGCTTAAAAAAGGAGTGTTACGAATTGTTGGCATGTTTATTTAGTTTTTTTTTTAAAATCTGAACTATTTGTATTAACATCGTTGTTGAATAGATTGTTATCTCAAAAATTCAAATTATATGGTTCTTTGACAAATGGTGTGGAATCGTAAACTACCTTGCCTGCTTATTACTACTTTTGTTATAAGTTATAGGTCGTAAGTTGTATGCTTAGTTCCTGTAAATACAGGACATACGACCTATAACTTTCTACTAAAAAGTAGTTAAAAGCTTACCCTTTTTTAGTGTTTACCACATGATTTGTCAAAGAACGTTAATTATTAATACAAGTATAAAACTATGCTCATGAAATGTTCTTTGACTGTTATGCTCATTATGTTGGGAATTAACCTTGGTGTATCTCAGTGGATAAAACCTCTACTAAGGATACCTGGTACTTCTCTATTGCCAATTGTTTCTGGAGATATGATCATCAAGCCTAATGGCAATTATGTTGTAGCTGGTTATCCTAGCTTTGTTTTTAGTAGTGGAAATAGTTTAACAGGAGGGGAAATAGTAATGATGGAATATACCCCATCAGGAAACTTAGTTTTTTATAAGACTATAGATGTATCAGGTTCTTTTGGTACTCATATAACACTTGAACAGACTAGTGATGGAGGGTATATATTGGCTGCTGGAGAGGATTTATACCTCAGTCCAGAAGTTGACCTCGTTGTTAAAACAAATTCTGTTGGAGATACAACTTGGACACGCTCAATGCCGCATTCTGGTTACTCAAAAATAAGAGATATTCATGAAGTATCTGGAGGATATTTGGTCTCTAATATTACGTATTTGATTAACTATGATAGCACTGGCACTCCTTTGTGGACTAAAAATTACCCTTATAATATTATAGATGCTCAGGAAGATATGAATGGGGGCTATATGGTTTTAAAAACTGATTCTCTTTATCGTATTAGTGCACTAGATGGGAGTATTACGCATCAATTTGGATTTCCTGCAGCCCTTGACCTTGATTTGGCAGCATCTGTTCTTCAAGATAATGCGGGCAATTATATAATCGTTGGAGGAAAAAAATACAGTCCTCCGAATACCAATTATGGTTGGAAAATTCTAAAACTCAGTCCTACAGGAAGCCCTCTTTGGTCTAAAACAATACCTGTAGTAGCGACAGCACCTAGTGTAGCTCATCGTGCTACGCTTTGCTCAGATGGAGGTTATTTAGTCATGGGACAAGATCTTAATGAGCCTAAGAAAAAATCAACGATCATAAAATATAGTAGCACGGGCACTATGCTATGGAAAAAAAACATCAATATAAAATCAGGAAATGGATCGTTTTATAACGACAAAGCGCTAGGGATTGCTTACGAATTACAAGATGGAAACTATATCATTGCTAGTAATAATTATTTAGTAAAATTAGATTCCAATAGAAACCATATCTTATCCGCTACCCCTGATGATGCTATTGCTTGTGGTACTTCAGCAGCAGCTGTACCCGTAACAACAGGAAACAATTATTATGTAGATGCAACAGGTAGTTCTGTCTATTTTTACTCGCAATTTTCTACTTCCGATACATTTAAAGTGTATCAAAATGGAAATTTGGTTGCTACCCAAAATTCTTCGCCCGTTACGATCGGAGGTTTAGGCGCTTATCAAATTGTGGTAAGTAATCGGTTTGGAGCTGACACCTCAGCGTTTTTTAATATAAGTGCTCATACCGTTGATACGGCTGTTAGTCAATCGGGTAATACTCTTATGGCAAATGCTAATTTAGCGAGTTTCCAATGGATGAACTGTCAAACTAACCAAATTGTTCAAGGAGCTACAAGTTCATCTTTTACACCAGTTTCGAATGGAACTTATGCGGTAATTGTTACAGACAGTATATGTACAGATACCAGTTCTTGTTTTAATCTGACAGTATCCAATATCGCCCAATATAATACCAAAGAAAATGCTGTATCTATTTTACCTAACCCAACGGACAATCTATTTAAAATTAACGTTGTTGCTCCTTTTATTGCACCAGATAAAATAATTCTTTACAATAGTTTAGGGCAATCAATCTTAGAAAAGCCATTCTCAACTCAAATTCAAGTTTCTCATCTTCCTTCAGGAATCTACCAATTGGTTTTATATCAAAATAAAAAAATGATTGCTCAAAAACGAGTGGTTGTTGCCCATTGATTAATAAACAATTCTAGCATTTTGCCTGTAGACAGGTACCTATTTAAAATCAGGGAACAAAAAATACATTATGGAAGCGATCAGATTGGATGAAGATATTTTTTGTATTAAAAATTTCATGTCCAAAGCAGACTGTCAAAAATGGATTGAATTTAGCGAAAAGCAAGGCTATGAATTAGCAAAGGTTAATATGGGCTTTGGAAAACAAGTCGTTAATAAAGCAATTCGAAATAATGAACGATTTATTTATGATAATGAAGAATTAGCATCTGAACTGTGGGACAAAATCAGACCATTTGTCATCTTGGAAACGGAATATGGAATTGCCTGTGGATTAAATGAACGGTTTCGATTTTATAAATATAAACCTGGGCAACAATTTAGAAGCCATATAGATGGAAGCTATATCCGCTCCATAAAAGAATGGAGTTCTTATACCTTACTAATTTACCTAAATGAAGAAATGGAAGGCGGTGCTACTGAGTTTCCCCAATTTTATGTTGAGCCTAAAACGGGGACGGCACTTATTTTTAAACATGAAGTAAGACATGCTGGAAAACCGATTCATAAGGGAATAAAGTATGTTCTTCGAACAGATATTATGTACAAAAGGAAGCAGTAATGTATGCTCATAAATACAGAACAACGATAGAGGCATAAAGATAATAGGGGAATTTTTTCTGATAAAAAAAATAAATTAATATGGAATTAATCTATAATGAAGGCATCTAAACGTCTATTTTTTTTATGATTTATAGATTTTAATGTTCTTTCATTTCTGGACAAAATGGGCTATCTTTATTAGCACCCAATTAATCAGAACACTTAAAAGATGAGTTGTTCATTATCGTTTTATAGGGGTGAAAATATATATTTCCATGAGCAGAACTACTTTCTTGAATCTCCTTTTTAGTTTATTAATTATCTTATCTAGTCAAGGTCTTATTTATGGACAACAAGTTCCAATTATAGGGTATAATACAGATACAGAAGGTCGAGTTCAGTTAACGGTGGCTTCCTCAATCGGGAAATACTATGTGTTAAAAGTTCGACACGATCTCAGTGGTGGATTCGATTTAACGGCTTCCATCACAATGGGACAAGCAGGAACCACACAAATTACAGAATCGCTGGCTGCTTATCCTCAGGCTTATTATCAAGTGTTGGAATATGCGGTTGGTGCAGCTCATGATACAGATAGGGATGGGGTGGATGACATCACAGAATATCAAAATTTTCCTACTCAAAATCCGATCAACCCCGCCAATCCGATCAGCATTAATGATGGAGCAATTGCAATTGATAGTTTTACGCTGTTTAATCAATTGTCGATTTCAAGAGATTTGGTGCAGTGGTCTGAATTTTTAAATGGCAAGCGATTTGCCAAATTTATAATTGTGGATTTTAATACAGCACCCAAGGTTTATTTTATAAATGGAAATACGCACAATCTCCACGCAGATTTTGCCAATGCGATCGGTATTAGTACGATTGGGAATGATGTAAAAAAGGGGCAAATTATTTATCATCCAACGACCATATCGAACAATGGAACACTCGGAACATTTGCTTTTAATTATAGTAATGGTCATGGGGATGATTTTGAGGTTGTCCAAAAAACACATGAATTATTGGCTGCAAATATGCCATTCTTAACGAATAACTTATCCTATTTTGTAACGACAAATAGTCAAATTCAATACGAGCAGGATTCGGGACAATATACCAACTCTAGGGTGCCCGTACTTTTTGAAGCAGAGGTGTATGCCCAAGTTGATTATTGGGGGCTAAATGAGGCAGAAGGATTTGGTCTTTTTCGGGAGATGGCAGCAGGAGACATACCAGGGATAAAAGACATTGTATTGTATTCGTCATTGCCCAATACGCTCCCTCGTGTTGGTGGTATTATAACCTCTGTCATTCAAACGCCATTGTCACATGTGAATCTAAGAGCAATACAAGATGGAGTTCCCAATGCGTTTATCAGAGACCCTCTATTAATTGACTCTGTTGCCAACTTACTTGGGCATTATATTTATTTTAAAGTAGAACAAGACCAATTTTTCATTCGAGAAGCAAGCCTAGAAGAAGTAAACAACTGGTTTGAAAAAGCTAGACCCGATCAAAATCAAACTTCTCCCTTAAATTTGGATTATACCTCTATTTTGCCATTGGATGAAATAACGTTTTCGATGTTTGATGGGTTTGGCGCAAAATGTGCTAATGTCGCAACAATGAGAACCTTTGGTTTTCCAGCGGAAACAATTCCAGATGGTTTTGGCGTTCCCTTTTATTTTTACCAAGAATTTATGAAGCACAATCACTTTTTTGAAGTGGCGAGGGAGATGCTTAAGAATCCAGATTTTAGGACAGACCGAAATTTGAGGGATGCGATGTTAGCTGCTTTTAGAAAGAAAATAGAAAAAGGAGAAATGCCCTACTGGATGTTGGATCAATTGGCTGAAATGCAGGCTTCTTTTCCTGAAAATACTTCCATACGATGTCGATCGAGTACAAACAATGAGGATTTGCCAGGATTTAATGGGGCAGGGTTATATGCCTCCAATACACAGCATCCCAACGAGGGGCATATTGCTAAATCCATCCAGCAGATCTATGCTAGTTTGTGGAATTTAAGAGCTTTTGATGAACGGGAATTTTATCGAGTCAATCATCTTACCGCCTCAATGGGAGTCTTATGCCATTCCAATTATTCGGATGAAAAAGCCAATGGTGTAGGGGTTAGCACCGACCCAATGTACCAGACCAATGATGCATTTTATTATTTAAATTCTCAGGTTGGAGAAGATCTAATCACCAATCCTAATAATACGGCTGTTCCTGAAGAATTATTGCTAGACATTGTAGCAACCAGTGCAACAGATTATATTGTTTTGCAGCATTCGAGTCTAGTACCCAATAAAGGGCTTATTCTGGAAAGAAAGCATTTGGATCAAATCAGGGCTTATCTTACGGTTATTCATAACAAGTTTGAAGTGCTTTATAATGCGGTTGGCAATCCTACTTTTGCCATGGAAATTGAATATAAAATAACGGCTGATAATCAACTTGTCATTAAGCAAGCTCGTCCATGGGTCGCTTATCTTGCGGATGAAGATTCGAGAATCATTGATTTAGAAACACTCGATTTTAAAATTTTCCCTAATCCTATTGACAATCGGATCAACATAGAATGGGTGGATTGCAATCCTACAAAGGTGCTTGTTTTGGATTTGCTAGGAAGGAAAATCTTAGAAAAAAATCTCAATATTTCAACCAACTCAACCCTACAAATTCCTATAGAAGATTTACCCCGAGGTGTTTACGTCCTAACGGCATTCGCCGCGCATCACAATACATATACCTCAAAGAAATTTATAAAGAAGTAGTAGCCTAAAAAATAATAAAATCAAGGCAGCAAATTTGTTTTTCTATGCGTTTTTGAAATATAATTAAACTAACCATGATAAAAACTTATGAAAACACTACTACTACTTGGCATTGCCTTTTGCCTAATAAATGGTCATGTATTGGGGCAACCTATTTTTACCAATATTAATACAGATACAGCTCATAATATAGGAGGCAACCTTATTTTTAAATGCCATGACGGAAATTATTTAACGGTAGGAGACCGTCGAATCTATTCCCCTTATCTTATTTTTTTTCATGGCACAGCTACACACCTCTATGTCAATAAAACGACTCCAGCAGGGCAGCTTTTGTGGTCTCAACAACATTATATTAATGATGGGGGGCATCATATGAATGTCTATGAAGATACACTAACAGGAGAATATACCATTGTAGGACGAGGATTTAATGGCAGCCTTCAGACCCCTAGTTCTGATCCAATGCTTTTGCGAATTGATAGTTTAGGGAATATGGTAAGCAATCCAGCAGATGCCGCAATTCTACAGCAGGATCATTTGCACAACACCGTCAATGCTATTAAATCTGGACCCAATCGATATACTTATTTGACGAGAGATAGAGTTTCTAATGGTGGGTGGATTTGGCCCCCTAATTATACGCCATATACAGGGCTTATAACATTAGATTCTAACAAAAATATTGTGCAACAAAATCAATTTGATTTTGGCATTTATCCAAATTGTACACAAGGAGGACTTATACAGACCGCTGATAATGGTTTTCTTTTTGGAGAGATCCGCTCCCTAGGTCAAAAAGGAGATATATTTATTACAAAATCCAATAGCGCTCTGGTAGAAGAGTGGGAGGTTAAATTGATTGATTCGGCTACAAGTACTCCTCGTGAAATCTATCAAACCAGCGATAGCAATTACATATTATTATGTAAATATAATCCATACACTCAGCCCCTTTCGCTTTCTACCCAATTGCATAAGTTTACCCCAGCAGGAACCCTTTTGTGGTCCCAAGAATACCCTACGATAGATGCACATCAACTATTAGAGCGAGCAGATGGTAGTTTTTACCTCGCCTCTAATTTTCATGATACCTTAACCGATAACGTTGATATTGGTGTATGTATTTTGGATGCAACGGGAAATATCATCAATCAAACTATTTATAACTATCCAAATAGAGATCGAGTTGGAGGAATTCTTCAGAATGATTGTGAAGGTTTTGTAATGAATGGTGAAATAGATTACATGGATTTGGATACGCTTATTGGACCAGGAAAATGTATTATTATTTCTGATACAATTAGTATGTTAAGTAATCCCTGTGCATCGGTTAATGTATCAAATATCGAAACGTTATCTGCTCAAATATCCCCCAATCCATTTTTTGATTATATCACGGTTGATTTTGAAGAATTGAATCATGTAGAATATATTTTTAGCTTATTTAATGTAAATGGGCAATTGATTCAACGTCAAAAAATATACAATATTAGCAATCAAATCAGATTACAAAAAACACTGCCCAATGGCATTTATTTTTACAAGGTTGAAAGTTTAGATGGGTTAGAAAGTACTGGGAAATTAATAAAACAGGAATTTTAGGTTGCTCGATTACTGTATTCAGAAAAGTAATAATTTTTAATGTAGTGTAATGCTTGTTATATGTTGTTTTTCTCATTAAGTTAGTGTATATTACTAATTCTACATAAACTTTATAAGCGAATAGAAGTGGCAAACAATCAAGCGAATAACACAAAAGCATTTTTACTAATTTTAGTTCCTATTTCTTTATTTTTTCTTTTCCTTTCACTTGATTTATCTTGGGAAAACATCAAAACGTATACTTTTTTAGGCATTCCCTTAGGAGTTATTCTGGTGAGTTTCGTAGGAAGCCTTTTTAAGTTAATCTATACTCTTTATCAAGAGGATGAAATAAATTCTTTTTTTAAATTAATAGTAGTACGTTCTTTAATGGGAATTATATTGGGAGCAATTTTATTCCTTTTTCTTAATTCATTTGTTGACGCTAAAGAATCAGTTATAACTTATCTTGTTGTTTTTGTTGCGGGAATTTATAGTGATCTTGCCATTACAAAGTTTTTAGAAAGTACTACAAATCAAATTTTAAGAGAAAAAACGCCATCTATAAAAGGAGAATCAACTATCCTTGATGATTCTTCTTTTATAGATGATAATAGCGAAGTTAAAGAATAAATTTGGTATCATTTTTTATCTTGATATAGAAGGGGCTAGATATCAAGGTGTTAGCCTTGGAGCATTCTGATTTCTTTCTTAGCATTTATAAGCAAAAGGTACTTGATCATTTCTACTATTTCTATTCCACCTGAGATTAAATTCTATTTAAACATTAATTGGTTTTAGTGAAGTCAAATAACAATTCTCCTTTTTCTGCTTCAGATTCTATGTCATGAGCTTCTACACAACCCTTAGGGTTTTTAAGAGATGGTTGTAATAATTCAAAGAGTTGAAATCCTTTTTCGGTATCCTCAACAACAAAATATTTCCTTTCAGAAGGTAAATAATATGCTCTTTTAGAATATTCTAGTGAATATCCTCTTCCAAATTTTTCTTCAAGAGCTATGTATATCACATGCGAGCCTGGGAACAGTGCTTCGTAGCGGAAAGGATAGTTTTTTCCTTTTATAAAATTTTGAATAGTCTGATTTTCGATTGTTACATTCGGATAGCTTTGGTTGTTTTTTTTATCTAAAACAGTATATTTTCCGCTAAAATAGAGCGACTCGATAGGAAATTCGAGATGATAATGGCCATCATGCCTGTTATCTTCAGAATCAGCACTAACTTTTATATAAAGCGTGTCTTTATTCATTTCGTCAATATATCTAACCCCCCAATAGAAATTAGTGGAAAGTAAAAGTGAATTATTTTCTTCTTTAACGTTAAAAAAATAATCCCTTTCTTTTTCTTGATTTGACGGTTCAAAACGATAGTTTTTTTCTGTCATGGAAACTATTCCCGACTCAAAACCATAAGCGTTTCCGATTTCAAGATGCCCCTGATGTTCACTTACATACGTTTTTAAATGATTTTCGATAAATAGGGGCGTTAATTTCCCTTTTTGAAGGGAATCATAGTAGCTTTTTCCGATCCAAAGCCCTTGTGGAAAGGTTTGAGGATCTACAGACTTGTATTCTTTTTTTTCAATAAAATCATCTTTTTGAAGCGGATTTTGAGGAGCAGAGGGTTTGGGGTTTTCGCACGAAAAAAGAAGCAAAATAATGAAAAGAAAGCGGTATAGGCTATTCATGGTATGCTTTATTTAGGATGTTTTAAACGATAGGGAGTAGATAAAATTTGCACCATTAGAGATTGATCAAGAGCTTTCTGGTAATCCTAGTCTAGCAAGCGTTTCAATTTGATTAAAACAATCAATTAATTTTTTTTGAGATTCCGATGGATTAAATAAAGATATTTTGAATTTTAAAAATTTTTCGAATAGTTCATTTGTGATTTCGATTGTATAGATGTCTGATTGATAAGTTTTTGACACAAGCCAATTGAAAATTTTGGACGTGTTTATTTTAGATGGTTTTAAATCAAGCAAGCGATAGTCATCAATTAATTTTTGAATTTCATTAATTGTACTTTTCTTTAGTTTGTATTCATATCGATTAATTTGGGGAGCTTGATGATCGTCAATACATCGAATATTTCCATCTGTATATATTTCGATAAAATAAGAGTCAATATTTTTTCTTGAAGTATTTTTAGTAAGCTTGATAAATTCAAATTTTTTGGAAGAAATTTGTTTTTCTTCCTCAGGTAGTCTCTGTAAAAGTTCTCCAACCTTTCGCAATAACTTTTCTTCGACTATATCTTTAGGTCTTAAATATAAAGCTCTAACAATGATTCTTTTTTTTGTTAATAATAGATTTTGACTACCTCCTAAGAATGCATTTGGTGCATATTCATTAAGCCTTTTATTTTTAAATCGAAAATCACTGTTTAGTAGTTTTTCGGAATCAAAAAGTATTTTTTTAGCGGCTGTGTTTTGAGGAATAATTTCATAAGAGTCCCAAAACATATCTTCAAATCTGCATTTTATTAATTCACCTATGATTTCCCCATTTAGTTCAATGTACCAACCAAAGTTTCTGGCATAATTTGATTCTGCAAGCAAAGCAGCTCTTTCAGATTTCTCTTTTATTTTCCGTAATAGCTTGGATTGATTTTTATGTTTTGATTTCATGGGGTGAATTAGGGGAATTTGCAAAAATGAACACAATAATAGTAGGTGTGATATGCGTTTAATGCCTTGATTTACCGTAGTTTATTTAAATTGACAAGAAATGCTTAATGAAGAATAATCAACTTTAGTTGTTAGGTTTTCTTCAAGGTTATCTAGTAACGGCTCTGATAAGGTAATTTCATAGTGCACAAATGGTACCCCTTCATTGACCTCTTTATAAGGATTGAAATTTTTAATTAGCCCTTTTTCCCAATTATCATTGATGTCAGACTCAATTGGGGTGGCAGAAAGTAAGATGTTTTCTACAATATTTTCTAAAATTTCGCTGCCATATTCCGTAAGTTCAGTGTATTGGTTGAGTGTTATATTGTCACCGTATTCTTCTTCTATAAAAGGGGATAACAAAGAAAAAATATGTTCGTAAAATTTAGAGATGATTGCTGTTTCTTTATGGTTTGCTTCTAATAGGTTTAATGTTCTAAATAATAGTGTTGTTTTTATGTTTTTTTCGCTTTGATCATTTAACCAACTTAGAGCAGGTGCATCAGGGTGGATGCGTTCAATTTTTAGGCGATATGTTTTGTTATTGAGGACTTTAATCGTGATTTTACTTAAACTAGACATAAAAAAGTATTTTGGTTTTTGAATTTTATTGGTTGTAATGATCCGTGTATATCCCATAGCAGAGGATAAACTATAGGGTTTTAGAAGAATCTCTTATTATTAAAGTTTAGAACTAGGTTTACCGCCTTTTTTCCAAAAAATTCTAGCTTGTCTAAAAACGAGGAAGGTAAGACCAAGGCTCAATGGAGCAACAATAGCTAGTGTACTTAAATCATTAGTGCTTTTAATGATCTGGACGGTTTCGGAAAAGCAAATGAATCCAAAAATAATACAAAAAATGCTAAAAAACCGATGGCGATTCATGAAAGTTGTTTTAATGTTTAATTGAAGGTTAGTCCGTATAAAAAGCGCAATATGTTGTAATTTCGTTATTTTACATGCCCAATTCCAAATCCCAAATCTTCAATTTTATACAAATGATTGTGATCGTGCATTAACAAATGCCTTAGCATAATATAGGGCGTATAGGTCTTATATTCGGGATGAATCGCCAATTTATTCCAGTCGTTCGGATCAAATGCTTTTGCCAATTCGATTGTTTGTTGTCGAATTTCAAAAAAATCATTTACAGTCTTTTCCAACTCTAATTTTATAAAAAAATCTTCATCAAAATTATCTCCAGATAGTGGTTCAAAGATTGGTTTTGCTTTCCTTTTAAAATCTTTAAGCCTTTTTTGAAATCCATATACATCACCAACTGCTATATGAGTTGCATGTTCGTGAATGGACCACTTCCCGTTAATTATTTTCTTTTTATAAAGTTCTGGGTCAATTTCTGTAATTAATTCCCTCAACAATCTAGGAGTCTCATTTAATGCCTTTAATATGGTTTCAATTTCTCGATTCATTTTTCTCTAGGGATATTATGGTGCAAAAAAACAAAATACGAAATATTGGCGTTAAAAATAAGCAAAATTATGAGTTTTGCTTGTATCTTTTCTTTGAGCATTAGCTTTTATCTTCTGGCTACTGCATTATTACAATGCAATAAAAAGCTTCTTATTTTAATTTTTTTATTAAATTGTATATTTTGTTGAAAATGAGCGTGTAAACCTAGTGAATAGCTTGGGAAACCATTTAAATTTCCATAATCCCATTTCAAAGAGGAAAAGAATTTATCAAGAAGGATGGGGGCAAGGCAAATAAACTGCTTTTATGTGTAACTTATTTTTGGTGTAAGTTATTGGTTATTAATCGAGTATGGTGTTGGAGCTATTGGCTGCACAAGTAATAATTGATAAAATGTGGCTAAGAATTAGCCCTATATCTCTTGTATTATTGTGGAAACATTAGTTAGGACTGGAAATAAATTAAACTTTTTTGACTGAGCATCGGACAAACCAATGTTGAGGTAGATCAATGATTTTTGTCTTGTACACAACCTTTAAATACTCAATGATGATAAGCATGAAACATAGTAGATCTTTTTCTATTTCTTCTTTTTTGATAATCTTTTTTTTGTTGACATTTTTAAGAGCCAATGCACAATTGGATTTGGAATGGGTAAATATCTTAGAAAGACCTGTTGGGCCAGGAGGTGGAAGTTCTGTGATGGCTCCCATCATTAGCTTAGATGATTTTGGCAATGTTTATTCAACGGGAATATTCTATGATACATTAGATTTTGACCCTGGGATTGGTGTTAATCATCTTGTTTCTCCAACAAGTAAAAGTTTTTTTGTTCAAAAATATGACCCATCTGGCAACTTAATTTGGCTTCGGTATTTTGAACACAGTCAAAGTAGTAACGTCTTTATTTCAAGTTTTTCAACAGATGTAAATGGGAACTCATATGTAATAGGTACTTTTAAAGATACTATCACATTTAATACAGTTTCAGGGGTTGATACCCTAACCAAAGAATGGATTTCTTTTGCTAATGGTAACAATTGTTTTATTCTCAAAATTGATGCAAATGGAAATACGCTTTGGGCTAAAGAACTCAGAGGAGGAGAAACAACAGGCTCACAATGTCATTTAGACAATCAAGGAAATCTTTGTATTGTTGGTTTTTTTCAGGGAGAAATAGATTTTGACCCTGGATCGAATAACAATATTTTAGCATCTACTCAGATTCCAAATAATAATCTAAATAATTGGACTAGAGATATCTTTGCTTTAAAACTAGATGCCAATGGGAATTTTATTTGGGCAAAAACATTTGGTGGTAGTACAGCGTATCCAGTCTTATTTAATTCATCATTGGATGCATTAAATAATCTATATATTATTGGGAGGTATTCAGATACTATAGATTTTGACCCTGGTCCTGCTGTGGCATCTCTTAATTCATCACACCATGATTTGTTTCTTTTAAAATTAGATGATTTGGGCAATTTTGATTGGGTCAAAAGTTCAGTACTTGGGTCAAATTCTAATGTGATTACTGCAACTGGAATAACTATAGATTCTGATACCAATATTGTACTATCAGGTTCTTTTGTGGGGACGGTTGATTTTGATTTTGGAGCGGGAACGCAACAATTAACGAGTACAGGATATTCTGATGGTTATATTTTAAAATTGACTCCTCAAGGTAATTTTATCTGGGTCAAAAAATTGACCGATACTGGCATCAGTCTCTCTTTACTGGACAATTCCAATAATCTCTATTGTGCTGGTATGACTGGATCTGGAGCGCCAGATTTAGATCCAGGAACTGGGATATTTACTGCTAGCCAAAATGCTCAGTATCTTCTTAAACTGAGCTCACAGGGAGATTTTATTTGGGCGAATATAAGTTCTGAATGGGCTTTTAATCCTAATCATTTAGAACTGGATAATGATAACAACCTTTACCAAAGTGGCACGTTTAAATCTATAGTAGATTTTGACCCAACAGCGGATGTATATCTACTTGAAAGTTTGGATGGATTAACTCCAACAAGATTTTATAGAAAATTAAGCCAAAAAGGAATTTATGGTAGTGTGTTCCAAGATTTTAATCAAAATTGTACCTTAGATTCTTTTGAGGTTGGTTTGGAGCGATTGCTAGAGATTCAGCCAGGGAATATTTTAGTTACATCAACTCTAGGTGGAATATGGAGTGTAGATTCTTTAGCACCTGGTAATTATACCATAACTGTTGATACCTCTGGAGGATGGAGTGCGACATGTTCTTCTACTCAAACTTTTACGGTTCCATCATATGATACATTAATTTCAGTAGGCGGTATTGGCTTAATTGCTAATAATCCTTGTACCGATAATCACGTAACCATAGATGCTCTTTCTTTGAGACCTGGCTTCTCAAACCAGATAATTTTTGTAGAAGCTTGCAATAATCTTTTAGCTTCGGATATACTGGATAGTGCTTATGTCATTTTAGAGTTTGATGATAGGTTAACAATTGAATCCGCTACCATGCCTTTGGATACCTTAGGGAATAATAGATATGGTGTATATATCGGGAGGTTAGCTCCCTCACAATGCCAAACGGTTGTTTTATTTTGTCATATTGATAGCACAATTTTGCTTGGTGAATCTTTGTGTATGAAGGCAACTTTGCATCCAATCCATAATTGTTTTTTAGATACGATTCCAAAACCTTATCCGAATAATTTTAGTCCTTGCGTTACACCTTATGATTTATCTCATCTTGAAATTGGCTCTACTTGCAATGGAACTAATATTTCTTTTAAAATAAAGAATACAGGAAGTGGAAATATGTCTTGTTGGTCACCTGTTAATCTTTATGTAGATGGTCAGTTTATAAGTCGGGATTCTGTTCAATTAACCGCTGGTGATTCAATGGTCTATAATTATGGTGCTGATGGTCGAACATGGAGAATGGAAGTTTGCCAACACCCATTACATCCTGGTAATTCAAATCCATCTACTACAATTGAACTTTGCGGTCCAGAAGCTAATTGGACGCCAGATTTGGTGAATCTGCTGCCCCATGATGATGGTGATTCACATGTTGATATTACTTGTGTCGTTGTATCTGGTGCCTATGATCCTAACGATAAAATGGGGTTCCCTTTGGGGATAGGGGCAAATCATGAGATTGATGCGAATGAACAAATTGAATATTTAATTCGGTTTCAAAACACAGGAACAGATACAGCATTTACGGTAGTTATTCGTGATACACTTTCGAGCGAATTAGATGTTTTTTCAGTAAGATCGGGAGCCTCTAGCCATAATTATCATTTTAGAATTTATGGAGAAAGAGTTCTAGAATGGACTTTCTATGATATTTTATTGCCAGATAGCTTGACAAACTTAGAAGGTAGTAATGGCTTTGTTCGTTTTTCTGTTGATCAGAACCCTGATTTACCTATTGGAACTAGGATTGAGAATACGGCTAGCATTTATTTTGATTTTAACCTTCCAATAGTTACAAATACTTATTTTCATACGATTGGCGCTCCCCAGATAAACAATTCCATGGGGTCTGATACGATCGATGTAACAGCATGTGATAGCGTTTTATATAATGGGGTGCTTTACAATAGTGATGGTAACTATTTGCAGACCATTCAGAATAATGGGAACGATACGCTCTACTTAATCAATGTTGATATTCTTAATAATTTCAGTCATATAGACACCATTATTTGCGATAGTTTTGAAATGAATGGGCAATACTATACTACTAGTGGCAATTATTCAAGTGTTTATAGCAATTATTGGGGCTGTGACAGTACTGTTTATTTAGATTTAACGGTTGAAAATACGATAGATACAAGTATAACTCAAAATGGGACTATTTTAACAGCAAATGCCATAGGATATAATTATCAATGGGTTGATTGTGATAATAATAACAATCCAATTCTAGGGGCAACTAATCGGTCTTTTTCGCCTTTAGCTAATGGAAACTATGCAGTTATTATATCGAATATTAATTGTTCAGAGGTTTCTAGTTGCATCCCTATTACAACAGTTAATGTTTCAAAAATAGAAGCTAGTTTTGATGTAAATATTTACCCAAATCCTGTTGAAAATATACTTTTTATTGAGAACGCCAATAATAGACAAATTCAGTATAGCCTTGTTAATCAGTTAGGTGAAGTGCTGTTGATGAATAACACACCCGATAAAGAATTAATTAAAATAGATATCAAGGGATTAAGCACAGGTGTTTATTATTTGTTTATCCAAAGCAATAGAGGAATATTGAGTAAAAAAGTAATAAAAATTTAATTTTGTTGTAATCAGAGCTAAATTAAAAATTTTGATAATAAAGTTGTTTAAGAACTAGAAATCAGCAAAGCTAATAGCCTTACATCGCTATTAAACTCGCCTTTTGGGGGACTCATTATACTTACGTGAGTTCGCCATAGGCTTAGCTCAACAAAACGGAGAAATAACTTCATTTTTACTAGACTAATATTCTACAAGGATATAAGAAAAGTCCAAAAAGAGAGCGCCATCCCAAAGTAAAAGAGCGGGTTTGGTGGTATTTTTTCCTTGCGGAACGAGCCAAATCTTTGATTTTTCAGAATCTCCTTGCATACAGAGAATTTAGCTTTAGCCTGTATGTGGGATGGCGATATACATTGTTGCACTAAATACCTATTGGTTTAACTAAAAGTAAACCTCAAAAAAGAAGCCCACTTTATCCTAAATGATCAATAGAATTTTATAAGCTTAGTCATTGATACAGTTTTTGAAATAGTCTCAACACCAAACTTAAAGAATCAACACAGCAAATTTTTAGCACTTAAATCCACCTTCGCACTTTTGATTTATACTTTTTATAGTCGATTCCAAATTCTTTTTCCATTCTATTTTCTTCATGAGGAATGTACCAAAAATTTGAAATTAAGATAAATAAAAAGATTCCGATTATTGATGTCTGATTTCCTAGCAGCATCCACACGCCAATTAATGAAATTGAAAATCCCAAATAGATAGGATTTCTACTAATTTTGAATAAGCCATCTGTAACTAATTTTTTGGGTTTTTTAAAGGTATGGATTTCCGTATCTACATCGTCAAATAATTTTCTGACTTTAGCGGTCATTACAAGGCCCAAAAGAAGTAGTAAGATACCGAAGTAATTAATGGGTGGTTTTAATAGTTTTGGTGTTGGACTTAAAAAATTTAATCCAATCATAAGTAGAATACAAAGGACAAACAAAAATGGTGGAATTACTCTTTTCATGTTAAAATTTTTTGTTAAAAAAACAAAGTTATTTGTTCTTTAACCTTAATACATTAACATAGGTTTATCCGCTTCATTTTTTTTCGTATCCTACTTAATGCAATAGGAGTTATACCAAGATAGGACGCAACCATATATTGTTTTACTCGCTGCTCTAAATTTGGATATTCCAAGAGAAACTCTTTGTATCTGTGCTCAGCATCCATCAGTAAAAATGTTTGCTCTCTTTTTTCCTTGGTTCTATACCCTTTTTCGAGAAATGAAATTAATAACTTATCCCACTTGTTGTCTTCTTCCCTTAGTTTTACCCATTGGTGATAACTTATTTCAATGACGTTAGACGCTTCGAGCGCTTCTATAGTATAGATTGATTTTGTCCCTAAAATCATAGAGGAATAGGAAGAAATAATAGCTCCCTCCTTCATAAAAACTTTTGTAAATTCTTTTCCTTCAGAAGTAAGGTAATAATATCTGAATAGCCCTTTTTTTACAATTCCTATTTTGTTAGGGATTTGACCTTCTCGTATAAAGGTATCATTGAGCTTGAATTTTTTGGTTTTTCCATAACGTTCTAATTCTTCAATAAGTTTTTGAATGGTAGCCATCTTTTGTTTATTCTTTAATCACTTAAAAAAACATTCAAGGTTTAAGTTCTGATTTTTTTGATTTAGGGAGTTCGGATGGAGGTGTCTAGTATACTATTTGGCATTTTATAGGGTGTTTTATTTTAATGAAAGAGATGAAATTCTAAATCTTTTAGTAATGATCTTATCCTCGAATCCAATTGAGAATTTTTTATTCAAAAGAGGAATGAAAATGTATGTGTTTTTATAGAATTATATCCCAATAAGGATTTTCACACTACACGATTAATCCGTACCATTGGTAAAAAGGAAAAAAAGCCTATGATTGCTTAGGATTGCTGTGATGCTATCAGAACCTAAATTTTTCCAGAAATCCAGAGACTGGAAGATAAATGAGGGTTCTAGTTGGTAAAACCTAAGCGCTTTGCTGTTTCCCAATTCATCCAAAAAAGAATTGACGATTTCTTGAGCTTTTGGGCGGTCTAGTTCCTTATGGTAAGGGCTCCAGAAAGTATTTTTTGTATTTGCCGTTAACATTGAAACCAAGTATTCATAAGCCCCTTGGAAATCTAAATTACGCATCAAAGAATCCGTTTTGGGGAAAGTATAGCGTTTGGGAATCAATTTTCCACTTTTGTCTAATTCGTGAAAAAAATCACCGTCTTGTTGAAACAAATCTGCTTCTAATAATTTTAGATCAAACTCCCTAGAGTGGATTACAGTTCGAATTAATTCTTCCTCTTTGATTCCACTAAGATTATGGTCGATAACCACAAAAAACGTAGAGCCATTGAGTACCTTCTCTACTTGGTCTAAAAATATTTTTATTGCTTCATTCATCAATTAAGGTTGTTAAAAACAGGAGCGCCTTATGTCTTTAAAATCGGTATTTTAATTACTTATCCAACAGATTTTTTTTGAATTCTTTTTGAATATATTCATTTGATTTTCCTCTAGGGATGGATGGAGAATCCCATTTGTCGTTTAATATCATTTTTCCGATATAGGTAATTTGTCCTATATGATAAGGATAATGTGCAATTTGTCGAGTGATGCTCTGTATTAACTTTACTTTTTTGTTTCTTATGATGATAGGAGTATTAAAATTGCTTTCGTTCATTGAATCTAGAGCAGCAAAAAGGCAATTCCAGCCTTCTTCCCATTTTTCAATTAATTCGGCATAGCTTAACTGCTGCGCTAAAAATTCATTGTCCCTATTTCTCCAGCTTTTTTCCCCATCACTTTCAAAAAAATTAGTCCATCTAGACAGCATATTTTCGGACATATGTACAATTATGCAAGCGATATCATTGCTTTCCTCGTTGTATTTCCAATATAAATCTTGTTCTGATAATTGCGAAATTGTTTTATCAGCAACGGCTTTGTAAGATTTGAATTGTGTTCTAATGTTATTTAAATATTCTTCAACCATTTTTATCGTAATGTTTATAGTATTGTGTATTAAATAAATGCTAGAAAACAGGCCTATAAGACGCAATTTTTAGCTGCTCTCTATACTAACACTGATTTTTGAAAAATCGTTTATGGCTAGATCCTTTTTATGAATGCAATAGGTTAAGGTTCCCGCATCCCAGAAATTAAACTCATCGACGCTTTCCATATTTAGTAAAACCAACCATTCTGAAGGCTCCCCACCAAATTTATTAGCAGCTTGTTCTTGTGGAGATTCGTGTTGCGTAAATACCGAACTGTGGATACTGTGTGTGCGTGTTGCTGTTGCTCCTTGTTCAGCACCCAAAGACCAATCTATTGAACTTTTAAGTGCTTCGATGTAGTCCTCTAGTTGTTCAATTTTTTCATCATTGTCGGGAGCATCCCAAAACGTAGCATAGTTAGGGTAGCGTTCGGCGCCATAATAGTAAGCATTGTAAAAATTAGGCAGAGAAAGATAATTTTGAAAAGTAACAGCAACGGCAGTTCTAAAATCGCAATCAAAATCACTATCGATAAAGGCTGTGTCTTCGGTGTAAATAGAAGGAACTAAGTTTTGATTATCTGCTGCGTACAATACAATAGGGCGCTCTGCATATTCTTCGTCATTGACAAAGAAATAAAGCATTCCTTTTCTAGGCAGGTATTTTTGAAAAGGTGCGATTTCTTCACAATTTATTTGGGCGTGGAATAAATATAACAACCCATTTTTATTGGCAGGGTGTACCCAATTTTTAGGCAAATCAGGGCTGCCACCTACTTTTGAACGCCCAATAGGAATCTCTTTTTCTTCTTTGTTTAAGATCAAAAAAGTAGCCATCGTACTGTAATCAACAATTAGATTCTTGAATTCCTCCAATTCAGGAATCGCCAATATTGATTTTTCCAACAATGCTTTTTGTGCTGGATAGTTGGACCAGTCGTAAAGCGAGGAATCAATAGCAGTTGGGTTTTTACTTTTATAGCTTAAATCCATAAATAATTTTCTATGCTTTCTGTCGGCATTAACAGCATAAATATTAGCCAGAGATTTGGGTAATGCTTTAAAGTTATTACCAACAATATTTAAGTCTCTTAGCTTTGGTAAAGCGCCAATTTGCTTTGGTAAACTAATTAGCTTATTGTGTTTTAAATTTAATGTTGTCAACGCAGGTAAATCACACAAGGCATCAGGAAGAAGGCTTAAATTACTGGACTCAATGGTTAATTCTTCTAATTGATGCAATTGATTGATGTGTTCAGAAATTGTATTGATTTTGCTCTGGTAAATTTGGATGGTATGTAAATTGGTAAGCCCATAAAAGGGATCGGGGAGTTCCGTAAAATTACATTGAGCAGCACCACCGATCCATATTTTTTCTAAGTTTTTAAATTCTAATAGCTTGGATGGAAAAGTTTGAAAATCTCCTTCACCAATACTTAAATCATAAACATCTGTTGGATTGGCTTTTAGTGCTTGTTCCCAAGTGTACAACTCTCTTATAGGAAGTAATGGCTTAGGCACAAAACATTTTAAAGCCTCAACGGGTATGCTGGGTTTCTTCTCATTGGATCTGCTCTTTAATTCCCCTTTTATGTGTACAAAACCTTCTTGCAAATCGATAATGCCATGAAATTCGACCGCTTCAGGAAAATTATAGGTTTCAAATCCCGTTAAATTCGTATTATAAGGACAAGCAATCTGACTGTTGTATGCTCCCTTTTCAATGGCTAAGTCATAATACGTAACCATCCTGAAATAGTCAATATGCCTTAAGTTATCGTAATAAGGGTCATTTAATAACCCATTGTGCATTTCATCAGTAATTTCTAAGGCAGGTGTCAGTAGGCTTATGCGCAGTTTTCCTTTTCGAATGAGAACCTCTGTATTTAAAGAACCTTTGGTGAAAAAGGTTTCTTCTGTTGGGTGGTTGGCAAATCCAACATCAATGTTGTTTATTTTAAAAAATTCTTTCATTGTTATTTCGATTGATTCCTTTGGTTTTTAATTTCCGTTCTGAAATGACTTGTTTCAGAGACAATTGGGAAAATAAAGATAAATAATCAATGGAGTAAAATAACAAATATGGAAAGTATTATTAGGCAAAAATGGAGTGGAGTAAAATGATAGTGATGCTTATAAAAAAAAGACCTTCTCAAGAAGAGAAGATCTTTTGCTTTTCTGGGTGCCTGATGGGGTTCGAACCCACGACCCTCGGTACCACAAACCGATGCTCTAACCAACTGAGCTACAGGCACCATATTCCTGAAGCGATGCAAAGATATGAATTTAATTTAAAATAAAGAAATTTAATCCATTTTTTTTCTCTGCAAAAGAAAATATAAAAACTGTAGTGATAAACATGCCATAAAGTGTATGGAGAAAAAAGACCTTCTCAAAAAGAGAAGATCTTTTGCTTTTCTGGGTGCCTGATGGGGTTCGAACCCACGACCCTCGGTACCACAAACCGATGCTCTAACCAACTGAGCTACAGGCACCATGTTTCCTACAGCGGTGTAAAGATATAATCTTAGTTTGGAATAAAAAAATCTAATTCATTTTTTTTTTGTCTTTTTGAATAAGAAAAAAGGTAGTTTATTTAGAATCAATAGGATAGAGGTTGTAAAAAAAAATGCTCTTTTTATAAGTGTACAAATTATGGCTCTAATAGGCATGAATTCAGGGTTTGGATGATAAAAGATTAGATACCGCATAGTATTTCGATAGTGTTTTTTATCTTTATGACATCATCAAAAAATAAAGATATGTCAAAGATAGTAGTTATTACAGGAGCCAATTCAGGAATTGGTAAAGCAACAACCATAGAACTGGCGAAACAGGGAGGGACGATTGTGATGGTTTGCCGTAATGAAGCAAGGGGAGAAGCGGCAAGACAAGAAGTAATCAAGGCCAGTGCGAATGCAAATGTATTTTTAGAGTTGTGTGATTTGACCGCTCATGAATCGATTCGAGCATGTAGCCAGAACATACGCAACAAGTACAGCCATATAGATATTCTTATTAACAATGCAGGTGGAATATTTGGAGAACACCAACTAACAGTAGATGGTTTGGAGCAGACTTTTGGGCTTAATCATATGGGATACTTTTTATTTACGCATTATATGTTAGATTTGGTAAAAAAAGGAACTCAAAAACGTATTGTTAATGTGGCTTCTTTGGCGCACAAGATGGCACCTGCTATTCCTTGGGGAGATTTGCAATTGAATAACGTTAAATATCGCCAATTTCCAGCTTATGCTTTGTCTAAATTGTACAACATTTACTTTACTCAGTTTTTGGCTAAAAAATTAGCCAACGAAGAAACGGGAATCACTGTCAATTGTTTGCATCCAGGGACTGTTTATACTGGTTTTGGAGCAACAGGAAGCAAATTTTTTGCTAAACTTGTCAAGATAGGCGGCCCTCTCTTGGCAACGCCCGAAAATGGTGCTAAAACATCTGTTTATTTAGCTACTTCTCCCGATGTGGCGAAGGTAACGGGGGTGTATTATGCCCATCGAAAAAAAGCTAGAATAACTAAACAGGCCAAAAATTTTGAAAATGCTAGGCGTATCTGGTCCAAAAGCATGGAGTTGGCTGGTCTAGATGTTTATGGCGTTGTAGAGGATTAATTAATTATTTTCGTTCTTTGATAACTCGTGTGACAAGCACTAACAAAGGGTAAACTTTCTGCTACTTTTAGCTTCGCTGCTACTAAGTGGTTTAGAAGAAAGTTTATAGGTCGTAAGTCGTAAGTCCTGTATTAGCAGAGACTAAACATACGACTTACGACCTATAACTTATAACAAAAGTAGTAATAAGAGAGCTGGGGTGTTTAATATTCCACACAATTTACTGCATGATAGAGTTGTCAAAGAACCATTATTTTAAATAGCATGAAACAAAGAATAGCCCACATCGCATTAGTGGTAAAAGAGTACGACGAAGCCCTTCAGTTTTACACGGAAAAATTAGACTTCACAATTATTGAAGACACTAAATTATCAGAAACCAAAAGATGGGTAGTTATAGCGCCACCAGGTGCCGAGGAATGCTGCCTGCTTTTGGCAAAAGCTGCCGATAAGGAACAAGAAAAGGCAATTGGCAACCAAACGGGAGGGCGAGTATTTTTGTTTTTATTTACAGATGATTTTTGGAGAGATTATCAAAAAATGCTTGATCGAGGGATTCATTTTGTTCGCCCTCCAAAGGAAGAGCCCTATGGAAGAGTAGCCGTATTTGAAGATTTATATGGCAATTTGTGGGATTTGTTAGAACCGAATGAACAAAACAAAGGAGTGCTTACAAAGTAATATTAGGCGCACTGCCCTTTAAGTTGTGTACGTTTATAGAAAGGAAGGCTTAAAGGGCAGTGTATTAAATGCTATAAGGCAACTATGTTTTGGATTTTGGAATCCAAGCCCAAAGCATTTCGGCTTTGATGACTTCTGTTCCTACAGAATCGGTAACGGTTACAGGTACTAATATTTCACCTTTGTCCTCAACCGTTATCAGTTGGATCATTTCTTCATTTAGTGTAGCTATAGCCGTTTGAGCTCCTTGGCTGCGTTTGATATAACTAATCGACATATTTTTCATCAAAGGAATCTTATGGTCTGGCAAATTCATGCCTACGACCATACCTGTTGCTGTTTCTGCCAGTAGAGCAGTTGCGGCAGCGTGAACCTGCCCAATGTGATTTTGGATTTTGGGTTTGTTTTTTAGGGATAAAATGACCTCTTGGTGGCTCATTTTTTCGAAAAGGATACCTGCTGTGCCTATAAATTTTACCACATTTCCAATGCTATAAGAAAGAGCCGTGGTTTGCATAAACTTGGGAAGTCGGTATATATTGCGAACGATTTTGCTTAATTTATTCATGAGTAGATATATTTTGCCTCAATCAGATAGTCATTTTTATCAAATAAAATAACATCTTGAGTGTTTTTTATTGTATAACTTTTGCCTGGGATATAGGTTAAATATTGTTGTGATTCATAGACTTGATTCGATGTTTTTTTGACAACCAGAATAGAGTGAACCTTTTGTCCAATCAATTTGATGTCTAGCACTTGAGTACTTAAATTTTGATCGATGGCTTTGTAGTGGAGTAAGGATAAGCCATCTCCGATACTACTAGAATCAAGGGTGTATTTATCGCTCCAAGATGGTTTATTAATATCACTTTCGTAGAAGACTTTCAATTCTTTTTTCCAATCATCTATTTGTACTACTTTTTCTTCTGTTTTTTTATTGTAACGAATGTTTTTCTGAACCTTAATGTTGCTGCTGTTTAAGTGTTTAACTTCTTGATCTAGAAAGTTTTTTAGGTCAAAAAAGGTAGTTTTGGTTACTGTTGTTTGAGGTTTAATAGGCAATTGACAAGAAAAAATACTTGTTAATAAGCAAAAAAACAAAAAATATTTACTCAGATAATGCATATGGATAGAATCAATTTTTATAATGGATTGTTTGATGTACTAATTCGGTAGAAACATAGATCTATTTCTATTGAAACAAAAGATTTAAATAGTGCAACAATAGAGATTTGGTGCGATCAGTTTTTTGTTCAAAGATACAAAAGAATAAATGGAGCAATCTTAATTTTGTTCAAATCTATAAGAAATTATTGAGGAGCAATTATGAAGTTGTTTAAGAATAGCCTTACATTACTATCTCTAATACGCTGCCGAATTTTTAGTAGAGTAGCGTGTCTCACTAGATAAAAAAATATGAGTCTAAAGATAATACAAAACTCAATACATACAATTCCGCATATTGTTCGGTTAATTTTGTTGGGAACACTGGTCTTATTTGTCAGTCTTTTTTTTCCAACCAACCTCGATTTTGACTATGATTTTGAGCAGGGGAAGCGTTGGAAGCATCACGATTTAAAAGCTCCTTTTGATTTTCCGATCAAGAAAACAAGCCAAGAAATTAGCGAAGAGAGAACCAAAATTGCCAATCAAATTGTGCCCTACTATCGATGGGATAAAGACCTTATAAAGGACCAAAAAGAGCGATTTAAAAGCATTTTTCACCAGGCGTGGACGATTTACGAGCCTACGGATTCTTTAGCATTGATGGATTCTGTTGCCTATATTCAATTTGGGTTCGATGTTTTGGATCATGTGTACCATAAGCGGTTGATTGAACTACAATCTGAACATGCAGAACAAGAAGATATTTTTGTATTTGAATTGTTAGATGGAAACGTCGATCTAGGAGAGCACACAACTGCTGATGTTCTAACCAACAAAGCTGCAATGCAGTTTTTGGTCGATACGCTTTATAGCGTAGAAGAAGCATTGACAGAATCAAAATTTTTATTTGATATACTCGAAGAGATAATAGCTATTCCCAACGTTGTTTTTGATAGCATTGTTACGGCAAAAAGTAGGCAAGCTGCGTTTAATAGTATTTCTCCTTATAGGGGAATGGTGAAGGCAGGCGACCCCATTATAACCAAAGATCGATTAATTGATTCGGTTACTTATTTTAAATTGATTTCTTATAAAAAAAAGTACAATCAAGAAATCAACCAAAATAAAAATAGCTTACTCATTTATTTAGGATATTTGGCCTTAACGATTGCGTTGATTGGTATTTTTGCCTTTTTTGTGCAATTTTACTCGCCACAAGTTTTTTATAATATACGGCATTTGTCGTTGGTTTTGTTAATGATTGCTGGTTATGCGTATTTGGCCTATATTGTAAATGGAATTTATATTTTGGATTTATACGTCATTCCTTTTTGCATCATTCCAATTATTATCATTAATTTTTTTAACGCACAGTTGGCTCTATTTACTCATGTCATTATCGTACTATTGGTAAGTATGCTATTGTCGTTAGATTATCATTTTATACTAATTCAGATTTTGGTTGGAATGGTAGCTGTAGTGAGCAAACTAAAGACAAGGCATTTGTCGGATTTTTTTGTTTCTCTACTGTATATCGGAATTGCCTATGGTGCGGGATTTTTGAGCTTAGAAATCATACATGCAGGAACCGTTTTTCCAATTGTCTCTGCTAATGGAACCGTCATCGAAGAAGGGGTTCGTTGGCACATGTTGGGCTGGATTTTATTTAATGTCTTTTTGACCTTATTGTCTTATCCTTTAATTCCCTTGTTGGAGAAATTTTTTGGACTAACCTCTGATATTACCTTGGTCGAATTAGGAGACATGGACCATCCTCTATTAAAAGAATTGTCAATCAGAGCACCAGGAACACTACAGCATTCTCTACAAGTAGCCAATTTATCAGAAGCAGCGGTTAAGGCCATTGGTGCCAATTCTTTATTGGTCAAAGTGGCTGCATTGTATCACGATATTGGAAAAATGTCTAATCCTCATTATTATATTGAGAACCAAAATGATCAAAACCCTCACGATAATTTAACCTGTTTGGAAAGTGCCAAAATGATTATTAATCATGTAACAGAAGGGGTTAGGTTGGCAAAAAAACATAGATTACCTACGGTATTAATTGACTTTATCTTGACGCATCATGGTACAACCAGAGTTGAATTCTTTTACCGTACCTATCAAAAAGAAAATCCTGATTTAGAAATTGACCCTGCTGACTTTACCTATCCTGGTCCCAAGCCAAGTACGAAGGAACAAGCTATTTTGATGATGGCAGATTCATTAGAGGCAGCCTCCAAAAGTCTAAAGTCGCCAACCGAAGAAGATATTAATGATTTAGTAGACAATATCATTAGAGGAAAGATTACAATGGGGCAATTGGAGAATACTAACTTGTCATTTCGAGAGCTAGAAACAGTTAAAGTAGTTTTCAAAAAATTGTTAAAAAGTATGAATCATGTACGAATTGCTTATCCTAATGATGATAAGCACAAAAATAATACCTGAAAAGTACGCTCTTTATGAAGTTGTTTAAAAATAGAGTTTTGTTGATAATGAGTACTAATTTTTAGATAAACAAGGCAAAAATTTTCTTCATAGCAGCGCTATGGAGCAAATTTTTAACGCAGAGTAGCTAGAAATTAGCTTTCATTAGTGATTTAAGGCTATTCTTAAACAACTTCTATAAGTGAAAAATAGTTTTGTGTTGTTCTTTTAGTTGATTATTAGTTTTATATATAGTAGTTTTTATTGTAATTGTGAAATTGAGTTGCATAATTGTTTTTTTTTCTTTTTTGAGAAGAAAAGATATTTGTAGGGTAAAATTTAATTACCTAAACAGTAACTAAGCATAAAAAAGTATGGGTAAAAAAGAATTATTTTTTCCTGTAAATTAATGTGAACGATTACTTAAAAACAAAGCTATATGATTGTTAATTCTGTTAAATCGCTATTGGTTCTAGCTCTATTTTCAACGTTCTTTTTTATGGGCTGTAAAGACGACGTCATCATTGATCCAGAGCCGACATTGCCATTCGATAACTTGGATGAATTTTTTGATACAAAAGCAGCTCAAAAACAAACGTTTTCGATTGATCCTACCACAACAAAAACAATAACAGGGGCAAAAGGAACCAAACTTACTTTTTATGCCAATAGTTTTGTTGATGCCCAAGGTAATGCTATTACAGGAACGGTGGATTTTGAAATGAAAGAAATTTACGCCAAGGGAGATATGATTTGGTCAAATAGAATGACTATGGCATCAAATGGTCAATTGTTAGAGTCAGGCGGTGAGTTCTTTTTAAGTGCAACATCAGGCGGGCAAGAGGTTTTTTTGAATAGAGATTATAAAATGGAAGTACCTGTTAGTAGTGCTACCTCAAATCCAAATGCGATGGATTTGTTTGTTGCCAATGAGAGTGATTCTACATGGACTCCTGCTGATTCAACGGCTTGGGTTGGTGTTGACTCATCGGGAGGGAATTACAATGTCTATTTTGATAGCTTAACTTGGATTAATTGCGATTATTTTTATAATGCAGCCCAAACCACTCAAATCAATGTAGAGCCACGAATAACAGGTGTTTCTATGACAGATGTATCTGCCTATATTGTATTTGACAATATTAATGCTGTTGCTAACTTGTGGTATGACAGCAGTACCAATACTTTTTCTATATCGGGAATGCCTGTAGGTCAATCGGCAACGATCGTTATTATTGGGATGGATGGCACTCAGCTTTATTTAGGTACGCTTTCGACCGTACTGAACAACAATACAACTTTATTCGTGCCAATGTCGCCTGTTACCCAAGCACAACTAACAACAACCATTGATAATTTATAATTAGGATAATCTGAAGCATTAGAAACTTTATTTCTAATGCTCCAGATTCAAGTTTTTATTTACCAAAGCTAATGGACAAGCCACCCACAAAACGAATGGGATCTTGCGGAGAAGCTCCAAGAGAAATGGCAGAATTACCTGTTGTGTGATAGTATTTATTATTGAGTACATTATTGACTTTAACAAAGACATTCAGCTTTGTTTTTGCCTTTTTGAGAATTTTATATTTGGCAAAAAGGTTCCAGATCGCAAAAGGTGCATTTCCATATTGTGCAAAATTACCATCTATATCCGTATAACCAGTGTTGAACGTAGCCGAACGGTAAATAATACTATTGTTTAGGCTAAAATCATGAAATTTAAACAATACCCCTGCTTTAAAAGTATGATTTGCGGTAAAAGGTAGTCGTTCTAGACCGTGAATGGCTCCGTCCACGTAAGAATAACTAGCGTGTACTTTGAGTTTTGTTTGCTCCTCTCTACCAAATACAAATTGATAGTCTGCACGTAGGGTAGCGCCATAGGTATGGATTAGCTCAGTACTATTGACAGCTTGTTCAGCAACCCGAATAGGAACCCCCTTAAAAGTAGGATTGTCAAAATCGGTTTCAAAAACAATGGCATTTTGAATAAAGTTAGCATAGGCATTGGCACTAAGCGAAAAATCTTCTTTGGTGTATTTAGTAGAAAGCTCTATGGTTCGAACTTTTTCAGGAAGTAGATCTTCATTGGGAACTCTCCAAAAACCTCCTTGAATATGGGTATATTTTCCGTTGTTATCTGTAATAGGATAAAAGGCACCAAAGTGATCGTATTTTCGTTGTGGCGGTGGTTGCAAAAAGCCTTCTCCATAAAAAAGCTTGAAGGTAAGGTTATCGATCGGTTTGTACACTAGCCCCAGTCTAGGATTAATACTGTTGTAGGCTTTTTTATGTTTGTCAGCAGCAAATTCGCTAATGTCTATGATTTGGTCAAATCGAAGCCCCAATGTCATTAATAGTTTATCCTTGATGTTGACACGATACTCGGCAAAAGCTCCTAATATAATTCTACGGATGTAATAAAGATCTTGATAAATTTTTAAACTATTCCCATCAACATCGGTATAGTTGGTGCCTAAATAATAAATATCTCGCTCGACAGAACTGGTCAAGCGCATAGGAATAAAAATAGCTTGTCGGGTAGGAATATCACTACTTTTAGGAAGTGTAAGAGAATGTTGGAGGGTAATTCCAGCCGCAAATTTATGGTATTTGTTAAATTGGTAATTAAATGTTTCTGTTAACCTAGCACCCATGTCTGTACCTGCTTTATAGGCATCTTTATAACTAGAAAACGTATTGAGAAATCTAGTATTAGTAGGAAGAAACATAAAGGTTGCATTAAACAGCGTGTTTAGGCTCCATTTTTTTGAATTTTTAGGAATGTACTTATGTTCTACATTAAGCCCTGATAAAGAACTGCCAAACTTCGATTCTTTTAAATAAGGTGAATATTGAGCCCTTGTACTAACCGAGCTACTGTGTTGTTCTTGATTGTGAAAAACACCAATACTTAAACGTTTGTATCTAAATTTTCCTTGTATAAAGTAGCTAAAACGGCTCATGTTAAAGGGTTCAATAGGAAGTGTTCTTGTACTACCTCTAGGATCAAAGGGGCTATTGAGAACCTGTCCATTTGTTAAATAACTATTGTTGTAAAATCTAAATTCATCTCGATAATGATCATTTAAATTCACCCCATCCGAATAATAAAAACCGCCAGACATAGCAAACGAAATTTCCTCATTGCCAACGCCAAATTGAAAGGCATTGCTCGTGGTATTATATAAGCCATAACTACCCGTTAACGCAGCTCCCTTGGCTTTGATGCCTTTTTTTGTGATGATATTAATAACTCCCATATAAGCATCGGCACCATAAAGTGCAGAAGCAGGACCTAAGATTACCTCTACCCGTTCTGCATAGCGAATATTATAGTTTTCGAGCAGTGCATATATAGTACTAACCATACTGTTATAACGAATACCATCAACCAAAACTAGTATTTTCTCATTGCCATAAATTCCTCTAGAAGATATGGTATTGTAATCTTCTGAATTGGAGCGATTTTGAATTTCTATTTCAGGAATATCTAAAAGCAATTCATTGATTCCCATATAACCTCGATCTTCAATATCCTCAGCAGTAATAACATAAATGGTAGCAGGAGCATCTTTGATGGATTCTTGGGTACTAGAACCTGTTGCGGTTGCCTCATTTTGTTTGGCTTCTAAGGCTGCATAAGTATATATTTCTGTAACTTCGGCAGCGGAGCCTCTAACCAGTTTAAAGTAGGCTAATTTGGTGCGATCTTCTCGAACCTGAATACCTATAATACGGGTCGTTTTAAACCCAAAGGCTGTACATTCTAAGTTGTAAAGTCCTGGTTTTACATTGGCAAAAAGAAACTCTCCTGCGTCCTGAGAAAAGGATTTTGTCTCTTCTTTTTTACCTTTAAAAGGAATTAATTTGATGGTTGCGCCCCGAATGATTTGCCCTGATTCATGATTGGTGACAAGACCACGAATGTTACCACTAATTTCTGTCCAAGAAAATGCAACAGAAGTGGAAAGAAAAAAAATCAGTATGATGTAGATGTTTTTCATTGTATTCATCAGCTAAAATAGAGAGAGTTAAAAAAGACTTATTTTTATTATTCCGTAAAAATTGGATTAGGTGGAGTTATTCCTTCGAATATTAAGGATTGGATAGCTTAGCTTATTCTACCTAATAATCAACCGAATACAAGATGCTTAAAAAAGCCACGGAGTATTACAGACTAGCTTTAACAGTCTCCAAATTGGTAAAGGTATTAGCAAGAGCATTGATGGTATTATCAATTTTTTGTATAGAAGTACTATACAGATTGGCTTGCAAGGGGTCTGAGCTACCTGCTAAATTACTTAGAATACCATTGATGTCAAAATCAGGGAGGGTTTGAGAAGCTCCATGCTTCAACCCAGCAATAAAGGCATAAGCCTCCGTTAAATTATGATAATAAATAGCAGGATCTGCCTGATGTGTTTTGGCATCATTTAGATAAGAAATAGCAACGGCAGCATGGATTTCTTCCCAGTTTGTCTTTAGGCTAGAACGCATGGCATCTCTAGTATCATAATCGCCAGCAGAAATAGCGGCTCTACCTTTCAAATAAGCATTCATAATTTTTGAATTGCAGCCCAGTATAGCATTAACTTTATTGGAGTATCTTGCCCAAAGTTCTAAATTATTGGTATTGCTTGGAAAATCAATAGGAGCGCCATAATAACCGAATGATTCATCCCAATGATGTTCCATATTGGTTCCCTTGCCACTAATAATCGCCTTGTTATCAACATTCATTTTGGTCTCGCCCAAATAAATAACGGTTGCTTGATAATAAAGACAGGCACTTGCCAGACCTTTTTCAATAATTTGAGCCAACTCCATTCCATTGCTATTGAGCAAATAGCTTTTGCTTCCATCGTTGCTAGATAGAATACCTGCTTGCCCTGCGGTAGCGACACGGTTGGTGTGTTGACTAGCAGCCGCTAAAGCTGTCATATAGCTTTCAAAGTTATTTTGTACGATTGGATCCGTTTTGCTTTTTAGCTGTTTCACAGAATTGTTGAGATCTGCATTTGAAAAAGGA
This sequence comes from Aureispira anguillae, assembly GCF_026000115.1. Lineage (GTDB taxonomy): Bacteria > Bacteroidota > Bacteroidia > Chitinophagales > Saprospiraceae > Aureispira > Aureispira anguillae. Next base: position 2,488,870 of record NZ_AP026867.1, on the reverse strand, counting down.
GCATTGACGTTAGTGTACATATTGGTCATGGCAACAGCACTTAGAGCAGGAGCACCCATTGTATTAGCTGATTTAGCGTAATCAGCTAGTTCTTTTAACATGTTAATTCTAGTGGTTTGACCAGAGTAGTTGACATTATCAAAATTATACGTAGTAGGGATTATATAAGTAGGGGCCGCTTTTTCGCAAGAACTAAGGTAAAATAGGAACCCAGTTAGAGTTACCAAAAAGTATAAACAATTTTTCATGATAAAATAAGGGGGATAATGATTATAAAATGAGATATATTAGGCACTTAAGGACGAATGCTATGGAACTGAGGGACGTTTAACGTAATTTTTGAACTTTGGTAGGGTTGTCAATACTTATTTCTGCTGTTTTTTTGCAAGAAATATCGGTTAATAAAACACCTTGATCTTCAGCACCATTAAGAGATACCGCATAGAAGCTCAACTTTGTCATATTGCTAGGGGCTTTAAAATAAGCATTAACATATTTGAACATACCTATGCTACCATCATCTTTGATTGTTTTAGTATAAATAACTTTAGAATCAGCCGTAATAACCAATTGTTTGTCACCAGCATTAGGACGGTGCGTATAGGCGAAAACAAGTGTATAATTCTCTGATTTGGTTGTTAATATTTTTTGTTGGATGGCAGATTTGTCGTCTAGTTCAACAAAGTTAGTGTTTACATAACTATCTGCTAAGCCATAAGAATGGTAATCTTTACTGTGTTCAATAACTTGTGCTTTAATTGGTAAATTAGGGTCTTCAAGCAATATTTGCCAGTTGTTTGTTCCTGCATTAAAGTTACCATTATGAACAAGTTCTTGAGCCGAAACAGTGCTCAAGAAGAGGACAAAAAAGCATAAAGGTAGTATTGTTTTTTTCATAGTATTAAAAATTTGGGTGTGTAAAAGGAGTTAGCTTTTCTAAAAAAATCCACAAAGTAAGTATTAAGTTTTAGAAATGCTAACTCATATTGATTATTATTGATTGCGGTTGATAACTACTGTAGTTGTTTTCTCTGCGCCATTTTGGTCAGTAATTTGAAATTTATAAGTGCCATCTTTTAATGTTTTTACATTAAGGGCATTATAGTTATTACCATTGTCCAAGTGAAGAATTCGATTGGCTGCCAACTCATAGCCTTCTTCGTCAAACATTTTCATGGCAATTTCCTTTTGTTCTTCAGATTTCAAAGAGAAAACAAACACATCGTCATTCACTTCATCTTCTGCAATCAGTTCTACATCTAATATTTTTGCCACTTTTTCAGCTGCCATTAAAGAGGTGTAGATTGTACTGATAATTTCTTGGTCATCGCCATTATCCATCAAAAGGACAATCGCAACCATTTTGTCTTCTTGCGAAGGAGCATCCATAGCGAAGGTGCTGTTTAAACAAACCACTAAGCTTAAGAGAGAGATTAAAAATTTCATATTTATATGTTTTTGCTTAAGTAAATAAAAAAATTAACTCTATAGTTAATGTACCACAAAAGTAACCTTGTTGTCGTACAGATAGGTGTTTATTCTTGCCAAAATTTATATTCATTTTTGCCAATGAATAGCCTATTTTTGCCATTATTGTCGATATATGTATTTGGAAAAACACAAGTAAGAAAGTGTTTTATAAGTTGCTTCTAAAGCATCCAAACGTTTGTTGTTGGTATAGGGCTTTTCTTTTTCTATGGAAGAAATAGATTAAAAAGAGACGGGTTGACTCTTATGTTTCTACAATTTAATAAAAAAAAGTAGTTTATGAAACTGATTCTTAGTTTTTTAGTAAAAAAAAGTTGTTATTGTTGCTTTTTTAGTAAAAATGACAATTTTTATTGCAATTGTGTAGCGTGAAATTATTTTTTGAATTAGAAAAAGGAGCGTTGGAATATTCATTTATTAAATGAATTAAAATCCTTGCTTATATGACAGTGCATTAATTAGCGGGTTAGCATACATTTTAAATAAGAAGTCGCTGCCTTCTTTTTGTGCTTCTTTGGGCAACATTTCTAATAACATATCAAAGTACTCTTGCAAAGAAGATTGAATAGGAGCAGGGTATTCATGCTGATAGCGGTCACTTTGCATAAGCATATCATAAGCATAATAATTAATGGGGTGCAATTTGTAATTTAAGTGGATTGCCTTGTCAATAATAGCGGCTAAGGTTTGGAGCTTTTCCTTGCTATCTAATTTTTCGTCTAGTTGATGGAGTCTTTTGTCAAGTGGTTTTTCGAAGTGAAAATGGACATGCCCTTTGTGCCCCTTTATACCCAGCAATAAATGTTGTGCATCTTGGTGAAATGATTTCTTGTAATCAGGATTATCTATTTTTTCTAGATGCTCTTTTGTTTTCAAGAACCCACAAGGGTCATATTCATAAGAAATAGAAACAGGAACAATATTGAGTGCTTTGAAATGCTCAATAGAGTCCGTATTCTTGTTTTTGCAAAGGGTCAACATTTTGAGCAAGGAAATTTGTGTTCGATCATTGCCATCCTTTGCTCTACCTTCTCGTTGGGCAATCCAAATCGAATCTTTTTGTTGTATAATTGTTTCATGGATATAGCTAGAAAGAAGTACTGCATGTTTATAAATTTCTCTAGGGTTTCCAGAGCGTTTGACAACAAAACTCTTATTAATTTTGAACAGTAACTCAGTCAATCTATTGGCAACTAGATTATCGCCAATAGCAATTTGACTTGTTTGCATGCCGTGTTCCAGCAAAACCATATTTAGATAGGCCGAGTCCAAAACAATATCTCGATGATTGGAGATAAAGAGATAACTCTTTTTAGGGTCAAGGTGCTCTAAACCACTAAAGGTAAAATTGCTAATACTACTTTGCTTAACCGTCTTTAAAAAAGGACGAATTACTTTGGCTTGAAAATCATGAGCCGTTTCAACTCGATCTTTTTCCTCTAGGATTAACTTATTCAATTGAACGGGAACAAAGGCCTTCATTCCTGCTAAGAAATCCTGATAACTGAATAATTCTTGAATAGCTGCTCGGACTTGGTCGTCTCGATAAATCTTAGGTTTGATGTTATTATCTTGCATTGATAACGCACGGCTTTTAGTCAAGGACGGTTACTTTTTTGATGAATTTTGTTATTCATGCTGCAAAGCTAAACAAAAACTTTATTTACGATCGGTTTACACGGATAAACTTATCGTTTGATGTGAAAATTACTTAACTAGTTAGTTAATTCTTTTGACTAGCATTAGGTCTTACGTTTTTGTGGGAGGGGGATTCAAAGCGGTAAAGGTGGCAATTAAACCAAAATGATCACTGGGAAACAGATAATGCTTAGGGCTTCTTGCCAAATTCAGTTTAAATCGGTCAAATATTGTCGAAATGATATCTTTGATAATATTGGGGGTTGATTGGGCTTTGTAGATAGGTGTATTTAGGCAAACATCAATTGTTGAGGGTTGCCAATGGTAGAGTTGGGTGAGAATTCGATCTAAACGCATTTGAACATCGTCCTTAAAACCATAAACCCAAGCCAAGGGCCACATCTCATGAATCATGGTATTGATGGTTCCATCAAAGGTATAGCCCTTTTTGTTGGAATGAATACTTTCCCAAGCATCTTGATAGGCTTTAGGAACAATTTCTTGTTCTATATGATAATTCAAGTCTCCTAATATTATTTTATCCTCTTTGGGATAATATTGATGGAGGAAGTGCGTCAATTCATTGATTTGTAGCTGTCGGCGTTCGATATTTTCTTTTTGGGCAGAAAGATGGGTGGCAGCAATGATTAATGGTTGATTTTTAAAATGAATTTTTGCACAAGGAACAGGGCGTTTCAATTGGGGGAGTGTTACAAAAGACAACTCTTTGATAGGAAATTTGGACAAAATTAGATTGCCAAAGTTGTTGATGGTAGCGCCACTACTATCACTAATATAATAGGAGTCTTGCACCCATTTTTCTTGAATGATTCTATGGATATAATTGGGGGTAACCTCATTAAGTGCAATAAGATCAGCATCAAGTTCTTTGAATACGTTAAATTGATGCTTAAAACGCTCTAAGGAGCAAATAATATGATCTTTATGAGGTTTTCCCCACCAGGTGTCAAATAACACATTAAACGTTAAGATCTTAAAAGAATCGGGGCTAGGTATAGAAGCGTCTGTTTGGTGGATAATCCATTGATTAACCTTAGCATTAAATTGATATACAGGACTGAACTTCATATCTAATTCTAACTTTAGAGAAAAGTAACTAAGCAGAACTAATGATGGTAAATTTAGCGGATAATCAATTCTGCTTAGTTACTTAACAAAGGCCCAATTTAGCTCTGTTTCAATGATGACCAAAAAATCAAAAACTATTTAGTTTGCAATAATTCTATAACCTGTTCTATAGGGCGACCAATTACAGCTTTATCGCCATGAACAATAATTGGGCGTTGAATTAATTTAGGATGCGTTAGCATTGCGTCAATCCATTCTTTTTCTTGGAGTGTTTTGTCTTTGTACAATTCTTTGTAAATGGCTTCACTCTTGCGAACTAGTTGAGACGCTTTTATTCCTAATTTTTTTAAAATATCTTCTAATTCAGCTTTATTTATGGGAGTTTTTAGATACTCAACGGTAGAAAAATCAAGCCCTGCATCTGTTAAAAAATTGAAACTTTCTCTACTTTTTGAACAACGGGGATTGTGGTATATTTTTGTTTTTACTGATTGCATGATAAAAGATTTGATAAATGTTATAGGACGAAGTTAAAAAAAATAAAGATGTGATAATAATAATTATTACGATCACATCTTTAAGTTTTCCTATGAATGGTAAAAATAGAGGAGAGGATTAATTTTTGGAAGGAGTAGCCAAGGCGGCAGGAGATTCTTCCTTTATGTCTTCAGCAAAGAAACTGTTCATTTTATGCTCATAAAGAGTGGTTAATTTTGCCAATTTTTTGGAAAGCATATTGGTTTGTTCCAGCATAGAGTCAATATCATCCTTATTATTGGTTTTGCAAGTAGTCTGAATCCAATCCCACTCTGTAACACAGCTTTCTAAAAGAACTCTTATAGCAGGGCTATTAAGTCTAGAGGCACGTAGTTGATTAAAGCTTTTTTGAAAATCTTGGATGCAAGTTTGCAAGCGTTTGTTTGTTAAGTCGCTGTCAAGATTGAGCGTTTTCATTATAAAATAAAGCGCCAGACGTTGTGAGTAAACCCTTAATTTTCCAGATGCTTTTATTTGGATTGAAATATCTAAAGAAGGATCAACTTTCTGACCATCTTTTTCGCTCAAAGCCTTATAAGCTGGAATTTGCTGTGCGTATTGCTCAATTTCTTCAGAAACTCTATCACAGGCCGCCATAACGACATGAGATTGCTCTATGATTTTTATGGCACTTAGCTCATCTACTTTTTCAGAAGAGGTAACCAAGTTTTTATAATTTTTCCACATTGTCTTTACCACATTAATTGCTCGTTTAATATCGTCATTTTGAGCTGTGATAAACATAGAATTCATCTTTTTTTCAAAATCATCAACATGCTCTATAATTGCTTTTTTGTATTTGTAAGCAATATGATCATTGACACTTGCAATGTATGATTTGGCAATTCTTTGCACATGCATACTTTGTGCAGCACTTTCAGTGATTGAATAACTAATATTTAGTTTGATTCCTAGTTCACGATAACTTTTGGTAATTTCTTTGACGGTTTTAGAAATTAGATCCGATCGATTGAGCATATCATCAACATAGCTCTGATCTTTATTGACAAAAATTAAGTGTTGATTAATTTCTGTCCAATTTTCTCTAATGGATTTTAGTTTGGCTTGGATAGATTTAGAGGTAATTTTAGATTTTTCAAGAATACCCAAAATCCTAGCAAATACTTTTTGCGCGTCATGTAAACTATGTCCAGATGCAGTAGCGTCAATTCCTTGTTTTTCTGCCAAATAATAAAGCATGATTCGCTGCATCAAAATTAGTTGGTTGTTGTTTTGCTTGATGTATTGATCTATCGTGATTAAGTCACTATTTTCAGATGCGGTAGTTTGTGTCTTTTCGTAATCTTGGTAAGCACTATAGAGTGCTTTGGTTGCTTGCAACAAGATCGTTGATTGTTTTAACAATTTGGACGCAGCATCTTTTTTGATACTCCAACCAGCAATCTTTTTGTACTCCGTCCAAATTGTACGAACATTTTGAATGTTTTCTTTGATGTTATTGGTAGGAGTAAAAAGGCTTAACTGATGTAATTGTTCATCAAATGTTTCAATTGCAGCATCTCGTTCTTGATAGAACTTGGGTTCTCTTACATTATTACAGAGAGCAACGTATACTTTGGCAACCCGTTGCGATTGAACTTGTTGGTCTGCAGCTAGTTCTAATGCTTTTTTTATGGACAAATTAAAATCATTAGCTTGTAAATGGATTGTCAAACTAAAAAAACAGAAGCATGTCGTTAATATAATATTTTGCATATTTAATGTATAAATGGGGAAAATTAATTTATGCAGTTTTTATAGAATTAGCATTGACTTAATGCGGGGGACACCTAATTCAAGCAAACTTTTATATGTGTGTAGCATAAAAATACAACAAAATATTGAAAAATATGCTTTTGGCAGTATAGAATTTTATAATAAGCAATTGTTAGGGCTTGAAACAAATTATTAATTTTTAAATTTAATTTTACTTAAATTTAATGCTTGAAATTAAAAAGTTAATTTGTTTAATGTGTATTTATTTGGTTTTTATTTTGTTAGGTTTTTGTTTTGTCGTTTAATGTATTGTTTGAAAGTGTTATACTTTATAGTTAGATTAAGGTAGATTAGATAATTGTTAATTTTAATTAAATTCTTTTAATAGACGCTTATAACTGATTAAGTTGGTGTAACTTTTACCGAGTGATTAATCGTTGATTTTGTTCTCAGTAGAAATGTCGTGACGAATGATATTAAAGAAATATCAAAGAAATTACATGGTAGATTTGCGAATGTGTTATATTGTGTATATGAAGAGAAAGAGCTAGTTCTTGACGATTGTAAAGCTACTTCAGTTAGACGTTTTAATGGAATAATTGAGTTTGAAAAAATTATTTCGTTCTTTGACAAATCGTTTGGTAAACACTAAAAAAGGGTAAGCTTTGAACTACTTTTTTAGAAGAAAGTTATAGGTTGTAAGTCGTATGCTTAGTTCCTGTAAATACAGGACTTACGACCTATAACCTATAACTTATAACAAAAGTAGTAATAAGCAAGCAGGCAAGGTAGTTTACGATTCCACACCATTAGCTTCGCTGCTACTGCGTGGTTACTGCGTGAGCCCACGGGTTGTCAAAGAACCAATTATTTAATAGAATAGTCCTTTACCAATAGAGCTGAAATGAAAGATCCTGTGTGGATTAGCCCTAAGTTCTTAAAAAATAAATTTATTGTAGATGTTGCTCTAATTAATCAACTAAAAGTGATCCCAAAGAATGAGGCAAAAAATGAGGATGGCGATTCTATCTCGGAGCCCTAGGCTATATTCCACCCAACGATTAAAAGAGGCAGGAGAAAAAAGAGGACATAAAATGGTAATTATTGATCATACCAAATGTGATCTTGTCATTGAACAAAAAAAGCCGCAAATTTATTACCAAGGGGAAGCACTTAAAGACATTGATGCCATCATTCCTAGAATAGGAGCTTCGGTAACATTTTATGGTGCTGCTGTCATTCGACAGTTTGAAATGATGGAGGTTTTTACGGCAATTAGTTCACAGGCATTGGGGCATTCTAGAGATAAGCTTCGCAGTTTGCAGTTGTTGTCAAGTGCTGGGCTAGGAATGCCCAAAACGGCTTTTACCAATTATTCTAAAGATGTTGCTAGTGTTATTGATAAAGTAGGGGGGGCTCCTTGTGTCCTTAAGTTGCTAGAAGGAACTCAGGGGGTTGGGGTCGTATTAACAGAAACATCAAGTGCTGCAAAATCTGTTTTAGAAGCTTTTAATGGTTTGCAAGCAAGAGTCATTGTCCAAGAATTTATAAGCGAAGCAAAAGGGGCAGATATTCGTGCGTTTGTAGTTGATGGCGTAGTTGTTGGCGCTATCAAACGCCAAAGCAAAGAGGGGGAATTTCGCTCTAATTTACATCAGGGTGGGACAGCAACCGTTATAGAATTGAGTGAGGATGAGGAACATGCAGCGCTTAAGGCTGCCAACATTCTTGGCTTGGGAATCGCAGGAGTGGATATGTTGCAGTCTGATTCAGGACCAATGATCCTCGAGGTGAATTCATCACCTGGTTTGGAGGGGATAGAACGTGCAACAAAAAAAGACATAGCCAAGTCGATTATTTGTTATGTGGAGCAAAATGTAAATTTGTAAGAAAAAAGGATTATTATAAATATAAACCACATGGAGATTCTAAATACATTTGTTGCTGCTGGAGAAAGCAAGGTGTTGAACCTAAACATCGCAAAATTACATACGGGAACCAGTCTTGCAATTCCTATTATTGTTGAACGAGGCAAGGAAGATGGTCCTTGTTTGTTGCTAACAGGTGGCATCCATGGAGATGAAGTCAATGGAGTAGAGATTGTTCGCCAGATTGTAGCCAATGGCTACAACAAACCGACCAAAGGAACGGTTGTCTGTATTCCAGTGATTAATGTATTTGGATTTTTAAATCAGAATAGAGAATTTCCAGATGGCAGAGACCTCAATCGGGTCTTTCCAGGTTCTCGCAGAGGTTCTTTAGCAAGCCGTTTTGCTTATCATATTATAAGGGGAATTACGCCCCATATTGATTTTTGTATTGATTATCATACAGGAGGAGCAGCAAGGTTCAATTACTCCCAAATCCGATTGGATGCAGATTGCAAAGAGACCTTAGCGTTGGCTAAAGTTTTTGGAACCAAATTTATTGTTGATGCAGAAAATAGGGATAAATCATTTCGAAAGACCTTATCGACAATGGGCAAAAAAGTACTGTTGTTTGAGGGAGGAAAATCACTGCATTTGGATCGAGTCGTTACACAAGTCGGTATCCATGGAGCGCTTAGAGTAATGCAGCATTTGGAAATGCGAGATTTTACAAAAGAATTAAAAGAAATGGCATCGCTCAATGTCAAAACACCTATTTTAGTCAAAAAATCTACTTGGATTCGAGCAAAACATTCGGGGATGTTTAGAACAAAATTGAAGCTGGGGAGCAAGGTGTACAAAGGGGAGGCTATTGGATCGATCAGTGATCCTTATGGCGACTTTGAAATGCCTGTTACAGCTACTTACGATGGTTATATTATTTGTGCCAATCATGCTCCAATTGTTAACCAAGGAGATGCTTTGATTCACATTAGTAAAGAAACAAGCATTGCGTTTTAATATAAGAGTGGACGATTGATTTGACAATAGCAAAGCATTGCGTTTATCACGAGCATATTTTCAAATCAATCGTCTTGTTCTGCTGTTTATTTGGCTTTTGCAGCTTGTTGCTGTTGTTGCAACTTGATGTTTCGTTGCCATTGAGCATGAACATAATTGTGGTAATGCTTAAATTCTTCGCCAGCAAAGAAAATTAAATTTCCTAGCAGCGGCTCTGCGGCTTTATAACCCGCCAGAATATGTAAACGGCTGAAATTTTCATCTAGGATGACATAAGAAGGGTAACTAAGTTTTCCCTCTAAAAGAGAATAAGCTAAGATATGAACTTTTCCTCTTGCGCCTGTTTTTTTGAAAGTAGGATCAGAATTGGTAAATAGTGTGCCATTAAACTCAATGCTATCCATGCATTCTGCATCAAACTTTACTGCATAATAGTTGCGGTTCATATATTCTACCACAGAAGGATTAACAAAGGTCGTCGCATCCATTCGCTTGCACCAACCGCACCAATCGGTATAAAAGTCAATAAATATTTTTTTAGGCTTTTCATCTTTTTTGGACTGTGCAACCGCTTCGTCCCAAGTCATCCACTTGATTTTGGCTGTGGAACTTGTTGTTTGAGCAAAGGTTGAAATCGAAAAGAATAAAAAAGCAGAGAGTAGTAATAATTGTTTCATGTATTGTTCTTTTTTTATTTATACGAACCAAAATACAACATTCATAGAAAAATTGTAGCTTTAAAAACTTTATTAACGTTGTTTTAAGGCTATAGCGTATCTAATATTTAAATCAAAAACTATAAACAAATCAAAAATGACAACAAGAATATCATTTTGCTTATGGATACCACTGCTTTTTTTATTGATGACTTGTAATACTGAAACTAAAGAAGCAAATGTTACAGAAATCAAGGAAGTAGTAGAACAGCCAGAGAAAAATATGGAGGAAGAAAAGCCTGAAAAATTGGAGTTTGAAGGTAAAAATATCATTAATACCGATCAAGAAATAATTACGGCAATTGAAATTAGAAAGAAGGGAACGACTGAAATTTTTCAGATTATAAAGGGCTTAGAATTGCCCTACCAAGATGGAAATCCTTTTTTTGAGCAACCTACTTTTGAAGATCTAAATTTTGATGGAATTCCCGACATGAGAATGCCAGAAGCAATGGGAAATGTTAATGTGTATTACGCTTATTGGATTTATAACTCCAAAAACCAGCAATTTGAACGCAATACAGAGATGAATTTATCTTTGCCAACGGTTGATCCTCAAAAACAAGAGATTAAATCTTCAGAAAGGGGATCTGCTGCTACTTATACCGAAACTATTTATGGCGTTCAGGATGGAAAATTTATCAAAAAGAGCATTGAGAATCGGACTTACTCCTCAGAATCTACCTATCAATCTGTTGTTCAAGAAAGGCAAGAAGATGGATCTATGAAGGAAATTCGAAATGAAGAGGTGACGGAATAATTATTTACGACTAATGAGCGAATTACTAAATCTAGCAATTCGTTCATTAGCCATAATGGTAAACATTACGATTTTCGGAAACTAATACCACCCGATTTTTTAGCAGGCTTAGAGTTGGTCATATTAACGCCCTTCTCAACACCTTCTTGAATGGAATGGTGAATATCTTTGAGGTGATCTGAGAATTGAGACAGTTGTGCCACAACTTGAACCATTGGGTCGTCCTTGCTCCCTTGTAACATTCGATCTTTGTTAAAGGCTCTTTTGATTTCCTCCCAGCGATTACTTTCTTCTTCGGTTAAAGCACCAATCATCTCCTTAAATTTCAGCATATTCGATTCCGCACCAGAGGTCAAGGTTTGAGACTCTCCTTCATAATGCGAAATAATTAGTGTTTTTAATTCCTCATCGTTGGTAATCGGCGTAATTTTTTCAGCCAATTTGTTCATATTACGATAAGAACCTTGGAGCTTGAAGGAAGGCTCTGTGCGATGAGAATCCTCCATAGCAGCCGAGCGAATGTACTCTAAGTTCACCTTCAAAATTGCATCCCGAACCGTTAACATTCGTTTGATGACCTCCACATACTCGTTAAGTTCTTGGTTGGTATGGTTGCCTTCAAAATCAATGCCCTCTCTACTTCCCGTTTGTGCAAATTTGACCACTCCATAAATATCTTTAGAACTTTTGGTCGCCATTTTTTGAAGAATAGAATTGGAAGTTAATGAATTTTCGATGTAACTCAATTCAAAAATATCTTTGGTATCTCCAATAATATCTCCTAGATTATAAATATCAGAACGATTGGCTAACATATCAGGAACTTGGAATTTATCCCCACTCTCGGTATAAGGGTTACCAGCCATAACAACACAAACTCGTTTTCCTCGCAAGTCATAAGTTTTGGTGACACCTTTGTAAATCCCTTCAATTTTTCGTTGACCATCTGTTAAGGAAATAAACTTCTGTAAGAACTCAGGATTACAATGCTGAATATCATCTAAATAAATCATGATATTGTCTCCCATTTCTAGCGCCAAGTTTAATTTTTCCAATTCTTTGGAGGCCGCTGCATTGGTAGCTTCGCTCGGATCTAAGGAAATAACATGATGCCCAATGGCAGGACCATTAATTTTCATAAAGATCAAGCCCAGACGATCGGCGACATATTCCATTAAGGTCGTTTTTCCATAACCAGGAGGCGAAATCAAAAGCAACATCCCCATTCTATCGGTACGAGTAGTATCACCAACAGTACCAATTTGCTTGGCTAAGTTATCTCCAAAAATAGGCAAGTACAATTGATCAATTAATTTGTTACGAACAAAAGAACTGAGCACCCTAGGTTGGAATTCACCCAAGCGCAAGTCTTCCTTAAATTGGTTGGCCAATTGGCGTTTCATGGCAACAAATTTCTCATATTGCGTAACAATTTCACGTGTATAATGATCTAGTTTTTGCATAAACTCATTATAATCCAATAGATAAACCCCACCTTTTCCGACAACATTGTGAGCGCCATGCAAACCCGTTAACTCTTGCTGTGTTTTGACATTAACCACATGACTTTCTAAATGATTGTTGGTAAGAGTTAAGGTAACCGTTTCATTGACATAATTGGCATAATTGGCATTGTCACTTTGTTCTACAAAAGCATTCAACCATTTTTTGGTTAATTGGTATTGTTCAATCAAGTTATTTTCCAAGGATTGAAGCGCTGTAGAAAAATGCTTCATTGCACTTTTCTGCTCTAAAAATTGCTGAAAAGCAACTTGCAGATCGTGGGCATCCCCACTTATTATAAAATGATTGTGACGTGAGATTTCTTTGAATAAGTAACGGGCAGCCATTGGAGCCAAATAAGGCTCAAATAATTTAGTCTCATGAGCAAACCCAGTCAATTCTTCTTCTAAGTTTTGAAGCAAAAAATCAAACTCATGCGTTCTAGGGAAGACCTCAAGGATAATTCCTGCACTTTTTAGTTGTTTGTCAAACGTAGATTTATTTTCCTCCGTTATAAATTTACTCCAATATAAATTAGCCATTGCCCTCGCATCCGCATCAAAAACTAATAAATCAATATGCTTGGATAAATAAAGCAAAGATTCCAACATTTTGGCGGCATCCAGATCGTGAATTCCCTTGCTGTATCCCTCTTCTTTAGTGGCACGTTGGTTAATCAATTGTTGAACGTACGGCAGCACTTCCTCCGAAAGCAAATCAAGGTTTTCAGTCTGTAATTTTTTAAAGGCGATATAGGCTAGGTATTCTGCTCTATAAACCTCATTGTTTTCAGAAACGATCCCTTGTTCCCAAACCGTTTTGGTGGTCAAAAAATCGGGATCGGTTACTTCCTCATAGAAACCAGTTCCTGTGAGGTGATAATACATCTGGCTATCTTTTAGGGTCATTGACAAGCCCAGTTTTTGCTTGTTAACCGAAAAGAAATGTTTACCAAACTTGATGGAATTTCCATCGCCAGAAAAAAGATCTTTTTTGTCCCTCAATTGGCGAATAGCATCCTCCTTAATCGTCTTTAATTTGGTTTGAATATCATCCGCCTTATTGGTGTCGTCCAGATCAATTAACTTTTGGATGGTGTCCCGAACCTTTTCAATCATTAGGTCAGAAGCAAAAAAGCCATTGATCTCTGATACCTCCTTAAAGTTTTTAGCACGATTTTGAATTCCTTTTAAGTTTCTCTCCGCAGCACTCTGTAGGGCAGAAGTACGTTTATTGATGGATTCAATAATAGACAAACGACGAGATTCAAAAGCACTATTAATTTCTTCACGTTTATCCGCTATTTTAATGATAAACTCATCGAATTCCGCAAACTTACTCTCCAGTTCCTCAATCTGTATCATCATTTTGGTATAATACTCATCACACTTGGTGACCGTATCAGCAATATCCAGATAATTGATTAAACCTTGATCTAGTAATTTTGACTGTGCTGCAAATTCAGCGACAGCTTCTGCTCCTGTTAAGTCACGCAAACGGCGTTTGATGCCAGCTTTTGCTTGATTTAGCGTAGCAAAAATAGCAGTAATGTTGTCGATTATTCGAGTAGTTTGAGTAGCATCCTCGATTTTTAAATTCGAAACAATTTCAATCAATAATTCTAATTCCTTACCAATGGCATCAATGCGTTCCTCCAACTGTTTGCCCTGCCTAGCCGTTTCAACCTGCTCAATTTCACCTTGCGCCTCCGAGACTCGATCCAAATAAGGTTGTAAGGCATCTTCTTTGAGCAAGAATTCTACACAATTATTAGATAAGGTACTGTTGATTTCAGCGGCTTGACTTTCTAACTCCTCAATAAGCGGAATATCCGTATAACGCAATTCTCTAAGCGAAATAACTTCTCCACGAATTCCCCGAAGATCGGCTAAGTGCTGGACAAATTGATCAATTTTTAGATAAGAGGTTGAATTGATTTCCTTAAATAAAGCAACCGCATTCTTTTGTGTTTCACGGATGGCTTCCCTCGTACTCTTTTTGATGCTTTGAACCTTTTCAAATTCATCAATGGCTGTATTGGCAGAAGTACGAATATCGGTTAGGGGAGCACCCAAGTTAAAGGCTTCTTCGCTTGCAATCCAATAATAAGAATCTAAGAGAACATTAGCTCGTTTATTCAGATCATAGTACAAATCATTATAAGTATCATCTTTGCCCAAGAGGCTTAACAATTCTTGACACTCAGCCATAGCACGAACAATGTCTTTGTTGCTAATTTTATAAAGAAAAGAATCCATGTGATCCGAAGGAATGATTTTTCCTTTGATATAAGGCGTTTGCCATATTTGAATCAAATGGTGCGATGTTTTGGCCTCTTCACTTCTAAAGTAACATAGCTCGCCATTTGGGAATAAAGTATACCCATGGCAAACAATCGGCGTATTAACCGTTTGCTCAATTACATTGTAAGACAATAATATATAAGAACCATCATTGGGGTTGTGAAATACATAAAGGTGATCTTCTCCGTTGGGGGATTGAATTCGATGTTCAAATAAATTTCCTGTACCCGAAGTTTTATCAAACATTTTAAAATCACCTGTTTGTAGATAAAACCCATTGGAAAAAACCAAACCTTGCTTGCCAGGCAACAAAACCCCTGAATTTTCAAGCGCATCAACCCGTTGTACGGTCTGTAATTTTACATTATAGATGAAATATCTAAAGTCCTCTTGATAAGGCTTGATTCGAATGGCAATAAGGTTATCCAAGTCTGCATAACTAACGGTTGCATCACTAATTTTCTGGTTGGCATGTTTAACATCTTCTGCATAAATTCCTTTGCCCGTATCTGTATTGTCCTCAATTTTGATGGTCAAATCCCCACCAACTGTCTCTACAAAAACTTTATCCAAAATAGAAATATGAGGATGTTCTCCTTGACGATACATTTCTAGGCGTACCGATTCCCACTTAAATTCAAACTGATTGGGGTATTTGTATTTTTTATCACCAGGTGTAGAGTCGTAAAACAGTTTTTTGTCTCTAATTTCCCATTTGAAGGTCTTTTCGCTATTCCCATCTTTAAAAATCATATAAAAGAAGGGATCGTTTTTATCCTTGGCAAATTTAAGAAAGTAAACCTCTTTGGAATAGCGGTATAAACTTTTAAAATCCGAGACAAATTTCTCATTGCCTACGGTTAAAAAGTCTAAATCAATCGCCTTGAAGCTATGATCGTCCTTAAATTCATAAATACTAAAAACATCTTGTAATTCAATATTTTTGAGTCCCATACGAATGTTGTACCCAAAGATACAAACATTGCCCAAAGCAAAAATATCTCTAGCAATACATTCGTGATGCGTTTCAATGCGTTGATTGCTGATCAGCTGCATTTCTATGGAGCCGAACACCTTTTTGCGTTCTGCATTGAGTTGTTCTAATCGTTGGCGGAGATTATCGCCACTTTTATTGAGGCGACTTTTAATGATCTCATAAGTACCACTTTCTAACTGTGTACTATCTTCTTGCGCTACTGTTTCTTCTATATTTTTATTATCGTCAGCCATTGTTGAAATTATTTATTTAGGGTATTGCTAGAAATTTTATTTAGGTTTATGGGAGGTGATGGAGCGAATAAAACGCCTAAAAATAGCTTGAACAGCTTTTTTAGTAATGCTTATACCACTATTCTTGGATTGGCAATATGATCACCAATTTCCTTGATTAATTTAGAGATGAATAGGAATAATTTTTCTAGCTTTTTATAAAATCATCAGCCATAAATGGAGAAAGTTAAAGAATGATGGAGCTGCATAAAATTAAGTGCAACTCCATCGAAAATTTTATAGCAGTTTTCCAGCATCTTCGCCACCCATGCCAAGACGGCTAACCGTCTCAATTAGGCTCATAACAACATCTTTGTCGTCACCTGTAGCCTTTGCATAAATTTTAGACAGCAAAGCGGATAACGTTAAGTTTTTGACCGATTCAGAACTGATACCATAGTGATCTACAAAACTACCAATTCTAGCAATTAAATTATCATCACCATTCCCTAACAAAGCACCTTTAATGGCTTGTAAATTATCACTATTGCCAATCATTCGATCAATAGACTTACCTTTGTTAATTGCATTAATGATGCTATCAAAGAATTTAGTCTCACCACCCACGATGTCGATTTTAGCTTGTTGCAAGGCAGCCGCCAATACACGAGCTTGAGACTCAGCAATACCCAATTGAGCTTGAATTTCTGCCAATTTGATGTCTTTTTGTTGCGCCAATTTGAGTTTGAATTCTTCGTGATCCTTGCCAACACCATCCAACAACTTCATGGCATTTGCTTTCGCTTCAATACCTTTTGCTTCAGAGCTTAATTTTTGCTCAATTACTTTTGCTTCTGCTAGTCCTTTTTGTTCGGTTACGGTAGCATCAATATTACCTTTCTCTTTGACAACTTCCGCCTCAGCAAGCCCTTTTACACGCTCTGCTTCTGCTTTTAGTTGAATAGCCTTAGACTCTGCTTCCGCTTTTTTCTGTAGGATATTAGCCTCAGTGGTACCTTCCATTTCTTTTGCTTCCGCTTTTGCTTTCATTACATCAGCTTCTGCCAAACCAACTGTTGCTTCCTCCGCAGCCAATGCCTCCGCACTAATCTTACGAGCCTCCGCTTCTTTTTGAGAAGCTGCTTTTTTAGCATCCGCCTCAATAACAACCTGTTGAGCTTTTACTTCTGCTGATAATTTATCCGCTTCTGCTTTGCGAGTTTGGAGGATTTTTTGCATTTCAGCCTCTTTAGAAGCTTCAATTTCAGCTACTTTTCTAGATCTTTCAGCAGCAGCAATCTGTTTGACATCTTCAATTTTTTGATCTTCTTCTACTGTTTTCTTTTCTTCCGCTTTTCTTTCCTTGATGATAACTTGGATGTCACGTTTGTTTTCTTCTAAGATTTTCTCCTTTTCAATTTTTGCAATACCAACCACTTTTTCACGGTTTTCGATTGCTTTTTGTTCTTCGGTTTGAACCAATTGCTGTTGAACTTTCTCTAACTCTTCTTTGTTCAATCTAGCCAAAATAATCTGACGTTGTTTATCCTCTTCAGCTTCACCTAATTTTTGTTCAGATTGTTTCTGGATAAGCTCCGTTTCCAAGTTTTTGCTAATTACAACTTGTTTCGCTGCATTTTCTTGCTCGGTAGTTAGTTCAGCAATTTCACGTTTTTGCTTTTGCTCTTCCTCGATTTGTTGTTTTTCCAAGCGGAGGATGTTCTTTTTAGCTTCAACGTCTTGTTCTTTGATAACTTGCTCACGTTTACGACGAATTTGGTTGGTGCTTTCTTGCTCTTTAGAAGTAAGCTCTTCAATCTTTTTGATACCTTGAGCATCTAAAATATTTTTTTGATCTAGATCAGCAAGAGAGGTTTGTTCTAAATAATCAATGGCACAGTCGTCCAAGATATAACCATTTAAGTCAGTGCCAATGGTTTGGAGGATTCCTTTTTTGAATTCTTCACGTTCGGTATAAAGGTCAACAAAGTCAAATCCTTTACCAACTGTTTTTAAAGCTTCTGAAAACTTAGCGTCAAATAGACTATTAAGGGTAGCTTGCTCAGAGGCACGGAGACAACCAATGGTTTGTGCTACTTCAACAACATGATCTTTATCTTTGTTAACACGAACAAAAAATACCACTTTGATGTCAGCACGCATATTGTCTTTACAGATCAAACCTTCAGAACCTGCACGATGTACTTCTATTGTTTTTAATGAGATGTCCATTTCTTCTACTTTGTGTAGAATAGGGATGACAAACATACCCGAATCTAAGGCTACTTTCGCACCACCAAATCCAGTACGAATTAATGCCTTACCTTGAGGTACTTTTCTATGGGCACGGGCTACCAATAAAAAGAAGCCGATAAGTATAACTAAGAGTCCTATACCAAGGACCATAAGAATTGTAGGTAGCATTTGTATTAATTTTGAGTTTGAGAAGGAAATATAATTGCGCTATAGAAGCGAAATATACTTGTTTTATAATTTGTTTTTATGTGGTGGATTCTGACCACTAAGGGTCAGGAGGATCGTATTGTAGAATAAAAGAGCAAGGCATACGTATCCACAAATAAGCTAAGTTAGTAGTGTTGTTCGTGTTCATTAATTTAGGGTATCTATATTTAAGAGTAATACTATTTTTTATAGTAGTAAAGCTATAATTATATAATGCTTTGTTAAGCCAAAAAGTTCCAGAATAGTGGATAAAGTAAGTATTGATTTTTCATGGATCAAATTTCTATAAATTTTAAGTCTATGAACGGATAGATCTTTTTAATAAAAATCAGAAACAGGAAAAAGCTATTTTGGTAGATGTCTATTCTATGATTCGCCGTACAATATAAGATTTTCCATCATTTATTTGATCTACAACAAGGACTTTTTCACCTTTTTTCAAAGGCGCTTTATGATCTATTAGCACAAAGACTGCCTGCTCTAAATTAGGATTGGGAATCCTGCGAATTTGTTCAATGGCACAGTCATCCAAAATATAACCGTTTAGATCGACTCCTATAGTTTGTAAAATTCCTTTTTTGAAGGCTTCTCGTTCTTTGCGCAATTCTTTGATTGTAAATCCAGTAGCAACTGTTTTAATGGCTTCTAGGCATTTTGGGTAGAATAATTCATGCAAGGTTTCAGGGCTAGAGGCACGAGCGCAACCTACTGTTTGGGCTACTTCTACCGTATAATTACGATCTTTATTGATACGAAGATAAAAAACTACCCTCATGCTTATACGTTCCTCTTCTTTGGTGATGATTTCTTCCTCAACGACGATTGTTTGGAGCGAAATATCTATTTCCTCTACCTTGTGTAGAATAGGAATGACAAAGATGCCCGAATCTAAGGCAACCTTTGCGCCTCCAAAACCAGTACGTATTAAGGCTTTGCCCTGTGGTACTTTTTTGTGAACACGAGCTATCAATAGAAAAAAGCCAATGAGTATAATAAAGAATCCTATGCCAAGAACCATAAGGATAGTGGGGAGCATATTAGAACATTTTAGGGCTATGAGAAAAATAAAGAAAAAGAGCTAAACACAGTGACTAATGATGCTCAATTTTTTGCACAATATAAGCCTTTCCATTCTCTAGTTTTTCAACGACAACCACTCGATCCCCCTTCTGAATTTTTTTTCCATCATTAGATTTTACACTAAGAGAAACAATAGACCCATTAATGTCAATTTTTAATTGACCTACTTCTTCTTCTTTGATGCTGGTCATTAGGGTTCCAACCTTACCATCAATAACCAAAGCTTTTTCAGCAGTATTGAGTTTGGCAAAAACAGGAACCAAAGGAGCCGTAAAAATCTTGGACAGCAATAGACTGGCAATCAAATTGGGCAAAAATAAAAGCGCAGCCATTGAAGTAGAGTTGCCTGGGTTGATCCAACTCGCATCGTGGTTGCAATAGATGGATATAGACCACATGGACAAAACAATGGTCGATAAAAGTACCATAAATGGCACTCGTCCAAAATTTAAAAAGCGCAAAGCTCCAATCATTAGACCACTCCCAACTTGCCCTACAGCTGTATTGGCATCGGCATCGGCGTCCACATCAGCATCTACGTCTGCATCGACATCAATATCGGCATCCACATCAATGTCTACGTCTACATCAATATCAGCGTCTAAGTCCAAGTCTATATCAAAAGAATCCATGCCAATAGCACCAATAATAACGCTTAGCCAGTATAGCGTTACAAGACCTAATAAAAAGGTCAAAAAGAGATTTGAGGTAGAAAATGCAGCAGTGATTAGTTCGCCCATTGGTTCATGTTTTGGGATTGTAGTAAATGTTTTGGGATAAGCGTTATCCTCCTATCTATAGTAAATATACTGTTAAAGTTAAGAAAGGAAGATAAAAAGGTAAAATTTATTTTACTGGTTTAATAGTTTAGCTATTAAGGTTAGAAGTAAAACTATTATTTATATATACTACACCAAATAATAAAATTTAGTTTCCGAAAAATAAATTATTTCTCAAAAAAGTAAAACTCTTTGTTAATTTTGTTCTATTACTTATTGCAGTACTCTGAAAATTTAACTGCGTTGCTACTGCATGGTAGTTTCATTGCTTCTTTGCAGTAATGATGTTGTTAGGTAAATTTACTAGGTTTTTGAGCCAGCAAAAGGGTCTGTATAGTAGCTAATTAGATATAGAATAATGTTGTTAAATTGATCGAATGGATTTAAAAATAAATGTAGAACAACCCGTAGCTTGGGGGGATATGGATGCTTTTGGGCATGTTAATAATACGGTATACTTAAAGTATTTTGAATCGGCTAGGGTAAAATATTTTGATGCGATTCCTGAATTGGCAGGTTTTCATGGAAACGAAATTCCTGTGTTAGCTAATATTTCCTGTAGTTACAAAAAACCTGTTGTTTATCCTGATACACTAACCATGAAGGTAGGGGTTACTAGTTTGGGGCATGCTAGCCTTAAGATGTCCTGCGAAATGATTAGCCCCAAGGTTGGTTTGGCTGCTATTGCAGAATGTACAATTGTCTTAATTGATGTCAAAAAAGGGCATAGTGTGCGTGTGCCCAACGAATGGAGGGCTGCGATTGAAAAAATTGAAGAGAAAACCTTTTAGAAGAAGCTGTATGCAGTAATACTACGCTGCTGTTACGTAGTTTCTAACGAAGTAATGATACAGGTAAAAATTAACGGAGTATTAATTTAAAAAATAGAATGGAAACGGAATATGATGTTCTGATTGTAGGGTATGGCGTGTTGGGAAATGTAGCTGCTTTGTTGTTGGCAAATTTAGGAATGTCTGTTGCCGTTGTTGAAAAGAAAGAACTGGATGATCTCCTGTTGGCTAAATCAGCAAGAATTGACGATGAGGTGATGCTAATTTTTGAACAGTTAGGGCTAATGGATGAGCTAAAGGAGGTCTTATATCCTTTGAAGGGGACACAAATTGTTGATAAACAAGATCGTGTTTTGTTGGAGCTTAATCAAAATCGGCACAGTCAGTTTGCACCTGTCATGGGATTTTATCAACCCGATCTTCAACATATACTACAACAAGCAACCCAAAAACACAGCGGTATTCGTGTTTATTCGGGCTGCGAGGTAGAAACTTTTGAAGAAGTAGATGACGATAAGATAGATGTCTATATTGCAACAACAGGCAAACAGAATTTTACAGTGCTCCAAACCTCTTTTATGCTGGTTTGTAATGGTCAATACAGTCGTATTGCAGATTTTTTGGATATTGATATTAATGATTTTAATTATCACTCTTCAGTACTTTGTGTCGATACAATAAATAGGCAAAAAACAGCCAACAGCCAATCGTATGCACAGACCATCTACGATGCCGAATTTCCCGTTACTCGAATCACAAAAGATCAGCAGCGCCAACGTTGGGAATTTCAAATAGAAGCGGAGACGATTCAAGCCAAACAAACGCCAGAAAAAGTGCGAAACTTATTGGCAGAGTTGAGTACATTGGATTTAGAGGTCGTTTCGGCCTTTGTTTATAACTTTGATTCTAAAATTTTAGAGAACTGGCGGTATAATCGAGTGTTGATTGCTGGAGATGCCGCACATATTATGCCGCCGTATTTGGGAATGGGATTATCCGCAGGAATTAAGGATGTCTATAATTTAACGTGGAAAATCAACCTGATTCGTCAGGGAACCTTAGCCTTAAAAGTATTAGATACCTATCAAAAAGAGCGCTTGCCAGATGTGCAGCATTTGATTAAGCTAAACTTGTGGATCAAACGACTTTTCCAATCTAGTAAGTTAAGATGGATTAAAGGCTTTATTCCTGTTATACCCAAATGGTTTCTAAAACGAAAACTAGACAGCAGTAGCCACATCAAATCAGGGATAATCGCAACAAAAACAAAGGGTGCTGGTCGAGTAATCGTTTCACCTAAGGTAGCAACACAAAAGGGAGAAGTTATTTCTTTTAATAAGGCTTTGGGAACCCAATTTGTTTTATTGGCAATCTCCTCGAATCCTGTTGATGCACTGCGTCCAAATCAATTGGAATATCTAGCGTTATTAGGAACTCAGTTTATACAATTAACAACCGCCAAAAAGAAATTTGTGCAGGACAATCGCTATGCACAAAATTTATACGACAAAGAAGGAAAAATTCAAAAATGGATGAAAGAACACAAGGCAAAATTTGTCCTGATTCGCCCAGATCGAATTGTTTATGACTTTTGTTCAAATCCAGAAACATTAAATAATAGTATAAAAAAACTTAAAAAAACGTTGAGAATTTCTACAAACGTTTAAATTCTTGCTAATTTATTTAGCTTTTCGGCTATTTTTTGCATATTATAATACGATGCAAAATGCGGAATCAGCAAATTACTACGCTTATACACAATGATAAAAATACACTTAAAAAATAAAAAAGATACGTTTGTCCGCCGTTTTCATCCATGGATTTTTTCAGGGGCAATTGCTAGGAAAGAAGGAAAAATTGAAGATGGAGGTATAGCTGAAGTTTATAGCCATCAAGGAGATTTTTTGGCCATGGGGCATTATCACGAAGGAAGTATTGCCGTCAAAATTTTTTCGTTTGAACAGGTAAATCCCAATGCTGATTTTTGGTATCAAAAACTTCAAGGAGCATTTGATATGCGCCAAAAATTGGGCTTAGTTGATTTGGAGTTGACCGCTTTTAGGTTAGTACATGGAGAGGGAGACGGTTTGCCAGGTTTGATTATTGACGTTTATAACAATACCATTGTATTGCAGGCTCATACAATTGGGATGCATCAATCACGGATGCTCATTTGTGAAGGTTTGCAGCGAGTTTTTGGAACAAGGATAACCGCAATTTATGACAAAAGTAAAAACTCCTTGCCCAAACATTATGCCCAAACGATGGAAAATGGTTGCTTGTGGGGAACCGAAAAAGTGGCTGATGTTATCTTAGAAAACGGTTGCAAATTTGAAGTTAATTGGCAGACAGGTCAAAAAACAGGCTTCTTTTTGGATCAACGGGATAATCGAAACTTGTTGAGAAAATTTTCGAAAGGAAAACGACTCTTGAATGCCTTTTGTTATTCTGGTGGTTTTTCTGTTTATGCCTTGCAAGCAGGAGCCGCAGAAGTTCATTCGGTAGATGCATCTGCCAAAGCCATTGAATTGGTGGATAAGAACGTTTTACTCAATGGTTTTGATGGCGCAAACCATCAGAGCTACAAAGCAGATGTTTTACAGTTCCTAAAAGACCAAGATACGCCTTATGATGTGATGGTGTTGGACCCGCCCGCTTATGCAAAAACAGTTTCTAAACGCCACAAAGCAGTTCAAGCATATAAGCGCCTAAATATAGAGGGTTTAAAATTGGTGAAAAAGGGAGGGGTATTATTTACTTTTTCTTGCTCGCAAGTGGTCGATAATCAGTTGTTCTACAATACAATAACTGCTGCTGCAATTGAAGCCAAACGAAAAGTAAGAGTCTTGCACCGCTTAACCCAACCTGCGGACCATCCTGTAAATATCTTTCATCCTGAGGGAAATTATTTAAAAGGTTTGGTCTTGTATGTAGAGTAGCGTAAGGGAAACATAGGTTCAGTAACAAAATCAAAAAGAAAACGATGAAGAAGATGAAATACTATATACCTATATTATTGGTCGCTTATTTATGGACAATGTCTGCTTGCAATACGACTCGAATTGTTAAGCCATTGGCAAAAAAAGAATTGGCGGTTGGGGTAGATTTGGGAGGGCCTATTATTGATTTTTCAACGGCTAAAATTCCTGTTCCTTTTTCTTCGCTTACCTTTGGTTATGGGATTGATTCTAATGTAACCGTTTTTGGTGCTGCTCACATCACTTCTGCTATTTTTGGAACCATTCAATGGGATATGGGAGTTGTGGGTGAAGTTTTGCATCCTCAAAAGGGATATATCCCAGGTTTGAGTATAGGTGCTAGCAGCCAAATGATGGTAGATGTTTTTAAGGGAAATTTTCGAATGTATCCTGTTTTAGATGTAAATCTATATTGGGAATACCTACCAAAACATCAGCACTATTTTTATTTCAACTGGGGATCTTGGTTTGATCTTTGGGAACGAGCGCATGGGCAGGTAAATACCAATTTGTATTATCCTAGCTTTTCTTTGGGACATACCTTTGAGAATAAAAAAATGCGTTATACCATTGAAGGAAAATATATTGCGCCAACCATTAGTAATATGGGAACTCCTTTACATTTTAATGGGATTGACGGGAGAGGTTCTTGGGGTGTTTATGTTTCTATTTATAGGAAGTTTTAAACAGTCATGAACAAGGTGGTCAAAGGATAAACTGCTGCAAGAACCACAAAGTGATGTAATAGTTAGAGGGCTCAAAGAACGATAAAACTTAAGAAGTATGAAAAAAATAGGTTTATTTTTATTGGCAATGGCGACCATTTTGTCTAGTTGTAGACTCGATAGTTTTTTGTATGAGCCTACTGTTACGACTGCCTATCAATTTGATGCTTTTGAAGGAGAACAACGATTTGTATTGGATAGTTCGTATGCAATTTCCGAAAGCTTAGTTCACTTAATGACGTTGGAATCTGGTCCTGAAAGCGATCGAGAAACCATTTATGCAGCCTATATTGGCGACACCAACCAAATTAGCCAAGATACGGTTATTTTGTATTGCCACGGCAATGCTGGCAATTTAGATTATTACTGGCAACGGGCTAAATTGCTGGCCAATGCAGGAGGCAAAAACCGCTTTGGTGTATTTTTTATGGATTATAGAGGTTATGGAATGTCAACAGGTGAGCCAACAGAAGCAGGAATGTATTATGATGTGGATGCTTGTATGGAATGGTTGAAAGGAAAAGGGTTAACAGGGGATCGTTTAGTTATGAAGGGCTTTAGTTTGGGCGGAGCTCCTGCTACCGAATTGACCGCTAATCCTAGAACGCTTGTGCCTAGTAAACTTATTTTAGAAGCGCCTTTTGCGTCTTTTGACTTTATGACGCAAGATATTGCAAAATTAACTCTGCCTGGCTCTTTCTATACGAATTTAGAAGTAGATAATGCCGAAGAAATCAAAAAGGTGCAACAACCTTTTCTTTGGTTACATGGAGAAGCCGATGACTATGTGGGAATCCATCATGGGGCTTTAGTGGCTCAAAATTATAAAGGCAGCCACAAAGTGGTGCGTAGAATTCCAGGTGGAGGGCATAGTACCGTGCCTGTTGTCATGGGATTTGAAGTCTATGCACAATTGATGGTTGATTTTATTACGGGAGAGATCTAATATTAGTCCTATTTGTACTAACGTGAATGATATTCAATAAGCTAATTTTTTGACTTTACCAATCAACTATGCAAAAGCATATAGAGCTGACACATCAAGCTATTGCTGCCTATTCTAGCCACAATTTTGAACAAGCGATGGATTTGTTATGCAAAGCCTTTCGACAGCTCCATTTTTCAGATTTAATATTTTCTGATGCGACCTACAATGCAATTTTTGATGCTGTTGAAATGGTAGATGTATTGTTTGAACATTTGCCAGTTTTAGAAAGAAGTGAGGAGGCAGATTTGACGATTCAGAACCTTAAAATAGCTTTAGAAGAGCTAAATTTGGTAGAGGTAGATTTTTTTTCTAAGCAAGTGGACGATTTTCAATTGTTATTAAAGGGGTTAAGAGTTGGATTTGATTTTTTTGAAAAAAGGCAAATTCCATTAAAAATACAACCTCCTATGGTTTCTATTGCATTTAAAAAGGGAGCTTATATACAATTGATAAAATGGCAAAATAGCGCAGAGGTGGATCGCATTATTAATGCTTTTAATGCTTCTTTTTCAACCCCAAATAGTAGTTTAGAAGATTGCCAACAGCAATTGGAATTGGCTTTGTCTGAGGGAGATAAACAACGAGCAGAAGAACTCTTAGAAGATATGATGAAGCGTTATCCTGAAAGCAAAAAACAGGCTTTTCTAAAACTGGGAAATCTTTATTTTGAAACTAAAAATTACCAAAAGGCAACGGAGGCTTATATGAAAACGATTGTGTTGGGAACCCCAAAAGAAATGGTTCGATCCAATGTTCAGACGGCTTGCAATGCCTTGGCTGCTGCTGCCGAAAATCCCAAAGAGGCGGGGCGTTGGAGAGACCTTTTGATGAATTTTTTCTAAAAAATTAACGGAGTATTACTAAAAAAGACGACCAAAACTTACAAGAGCTTGTGAATGAGTGAAAAAAAAGAATTATTTCTTTTGATCGCTTGGGTTTTATCTATTATATTTATAATAATGAATATAATTATTCTAACCCTTAAAAGCAACCAATGAAATTACTAATAGCCCTCTTTTTTTTCTTTTTCTCCCTTTCTTTATCTGCCCAAAATGCTTATTACAATGCCAAAACAGTAAGCAACATTTCTGCTGCTGAAATCACAACTTGGACGCAGGCGACTCCCAAGAATTTAATTCAATCGTATCGATCTTTTGGGCTAATTGACAAAAAAGTAGATCTAATACTTTTAAACAATTTTAGCGAACTGTTAACCTTTTTGGCAACTCCTTTTGATCCCAATATTGACAACAAACGTTTGCTGTACCAAATCGATCATTATGAAACAATAAAAAAGGCAGTTGCTTTTAATCAGCAGAAAAAAATAGACTTTCTTACCAAAGAAATTCTAATAGATGTAGATGCCACGATAGCAGGCAATACGGGCATTTGCAAAAACTACCCCAATCTTCTAAAGGCCGTTTATGAAGAGGATTGGGTTACTTATTTAGAACTTTTTCAATGTGTTTCTACCTCCAAGAGGGCAGGGTTATATCCCTTGTACAAAGAGGTGAATGAGGCTGCTAATAAGGGAATAGAAAACGGATCGGTAGCAGGAATTGATATTGGTGATGTTTTTGGTGCATTTAGCAATGTTTCAGGGGCTAACTTTACATCTATGTTGATTGATGCAACCGCCCAGTTTTTGGTAGAACGAACACAAAAAGAACTATCAATTGCCTTTTTTGATAAATTTAAAAAGCAATTAGAAAAATATCCTGAAACCAAAGCTTTTTTTCCAGCCATTTATGGTTTGTTGGAAGGTCTGATGGATTTTAAGGAACCTTCGGTGGGCAAAGCTTGGACAGAGGCGTTTAGTGCTGATATTATTGCACTGCCCAAAAATTTTGAATCGTTTGTCTTACAAGCTCAAACGGAACCTTATCGAACGCTAAAAACAACCCCTGAATTTCAATATACAAGATTGGCTTATCATGCTGCCGAAAAAATTATAGAAGGGACAAATGCAGCAGATTTGATTACCTATTTGAATACCTTTTATCCTACGCTTAGTAATGCAGATGCTAGGATAAAAAATGCGCTTCAAGTTGCCTTTGTGTTGTCCAAAAATATTCGATGCAAAGAATCAATGGTAGATTCTTTGCCACAAATTTGGATTCATCCGTCAGATTTGATTCAGTTGGATTTTAGAACCAAGAAATATTTTCTAGGTTTGATCTATCAAGGAAATAAGCCATTGATTAGTAATTTATTTACTTTTGCTAATGATACTCAAATACAGGCAAGCCTGCTGAAAATCAATTCTTTTTTAGTGATTTGTGAGAATATCCAAAAAAGTTATTCTGATCTAGCAAAAATTATAAAGGATACAAAAAAAACTAAAAAGGAGCATTTGGCAGCTTATCTAGATTATACAGAAATCGCTTTTCAAATTGTAGATTATGGCTTTAGTGTATTGCCGAATGTAGCGGGAACGGTAGATTATAATGATGTTTTGAAACCGCTAATGAAGGATGTCTTGAGCATTTTGAGAGGGATTAACGATAAAAATTATGCCCAAGTATTGGCGCATAGCCTGAAAATAACCAATCAATTGATCAACCTAGGCTTGGAAAAGACAATTCTAGGTAGTACTAATCTCAATGATATAAAACGAGTGAAAGAAATTCAAGAAGTTTTGAGTCAAATTTCTTTTTATGGAAGTTTTGTTGTGGATATTGCTTCGGCAGATAGTTCTTCTAAAATGAAAAAAGTGTTGCGCAAATATGCCGCTCCTGTTGGATCGTTTAAAATTAAGCGAAATACGGCTTTTTCTATTGATTTAAATGCTTATCCTGGGTTGTATGGGGGCTTTGAATGGACACCAGAAGCTACAACTACCATCGACCAATCTGGTTTTGCTTATGGCGTAACGGCTCCTATAGGAATTAGCCTTAATTGGGGAAGTCGGCGGATAAAGACCGTTGATTCTGGTGCAGCGTTG
Source organism: Aureispira anguillae (assembly GCF_026000115.1). Lineage (GTDB taxonomy): Bacteria > Bacteroidota > Bacteroidia > Chitinophagales > Saprospiraceae > Aureispira > Aureispira anguillae. The sequence goes on along the minus strand of NZ_AP026867.1, from coordinate 2,460,275 downwards.
AAAGAAAACTATTATCTGAGTCCTAATGACAAATGGAAAGAAATCACAGGTGCTTCTAACTCTATTTTCCTTTGTATTGTTGACATAGGAGCTGCATTGAGTTATCGCTGGAATGGAAACAGTGAAACCAATGGTTTTCCCGATAGCTTAAAATTTGACCAAATTTTTTCTCCAGGTTTATATTATGTGCATGGTTTTAAAAATGCGCCTGTTTCTATGATGATTGGAATGCAATATACTCCTTTGTTACGCAGTATAAAACAAAATGATGTGATCCTCAATGAATTTAATGCGTTAAGATTTGGACTTAGTTTTGTTGTCGATATTCCCATTTTTAATTTGTATAGACACAAACGGCGTTATTAATCTTAGGACAAAACTCAATAAACAATGACGAATAAAAAACAAAATAACGCTCCTCTTAAAAAGTGGTGTTTTTTAACTTACATTGCTGGAGATAATAACCTTAGTAATGCGGGTTTGAAAGACATCATAGAAATGTGTGAAGAAGGGGCTAGTTCGGATATATATATAGGAGTAGAGATAGATACTTATGGTGAACATACAGGATCCATTCGATACGAAATACCAGAGGCTGATTGGTCTGGAATGGCCTATCGAAAAGTAATTGAGCGGCTACAAGAAAGAGACTCAGGCAGCCCCAAAACAATTAAGAGTTTCTTAAAATGGGGATTTAACCGATACCGAGCAGAGGATTATGTGGTGGTTATTTGGAGTCATGGTTCTGGATTTAGGGCAAAGCGAAAAAATATTGCTTACGATGACTTTGGCAGCTCCTTGAACATGTCGGAAATCGAGTGGGCAATACGAAAATCAGGAATTGCCAAAGATGAAAAAATCAAAATATTAGGTTTTGATGCTTGTCTGATGAGTATGCTAGAAATTGCCTATCATTTTAAGGATCAGGTAGAAATTATTGTGGGTTCTCAACAGACCGAACCAGCTGATGGCTGGCCTTATAATAAGGTCATTCATGAAATTAAAGAGGCTCAGTGTGCCCATTCTTTGGCTAAATCGATTGTTCATTCTTATATAAAAAGCTATAAAAATACAGGGATTCAAAACCTAACTCAATCTGCAATTGATACCCAAAAAGTGGATAGAGCTTTTCATGCGTTAGATGCTTTGAGTAAGTTGCTAATCAAGCACATCAATGATATTCGTGGGCAATTAATTGTGATTCGATATACCATACAGTATTTTGATATGGCAGATTATGTTGATGCAATTCATTTTGCGGAATTGATAGCAGAGCAAATTATGATCCCCGAAATTCAAACAGCAGCCTTAACGTTTATGGAGCAAACCCAGAAATGTATTATTGCCAATAAAACAAAAGGTTTCCAATTAGAAAATGCCAATGGTTTATCCTTGTGGTTTCCTGGAGACGCTCCTTTGTATTTTAACAACCGAGCAGAATATACGGCGTTAAAATTTGCCAAAACATACCCCAATTGGGTGCAGTTCTTAGATGAATATTTTTACCGAATGCATTACAATGTTTAATAGATGTGATTACGAGTGCAATGGGATAACGTGATTTTCCTAAATTTAATCGTGGATACTTTATTAATACTCCGCTAATTTTTTAGCGGAGTATTAACTTTATAGAATATTCTAAAATAATCTTGTGGTCAATTTTTTTGATAAGGCAGCCGATGGAGCAATTAATCTTCAACAATGGTATAAATATCATTGTGTTGGCGTCCCCAACCATCATAATCTAAGCCATAACCAATTAGAAAATTGTTGGGAACTTTAAACCCAATATATTTCATAGGAATATCATGTTCCATCGCATCAGGTTTGTTCAATAATGTAAGAATAGCAACCGATGCAGGGTTCTTTTTTTCTAATTCAGGGAGAAACTTATGCAAGGTTCTTCCAGTGTCAACAATGTCTTCTAGCAAGACAATGTGCCTACCTTCTAAATCAGTATCTAAACCAATCATAGTTGTTAAGTTTCCACTGCTTTGAGTACCTTCATAAGACTTGAGCTTAACAAAACTAACCTCACATTCAATATCAATATAATTAAACGCATCTCCAACCACTCTAAATACTCCATTTAGAATGCCCAAAAAAATGGGCTTTTTATCGGCGTACTCTTGGTTAATTTGCTGACAAAGCTCTTTTAGACGGTTTTGGATGGCTTCACTAGTCAAAAAGAGTTCAAATTGTTTGTTATTGCAAGTTATCATGTTCGTTAGACGATTAGAATAATTAGAAAATAATTGAGTAGCGCATTAAACAGGTGTTGCCTCAAGCCCTTCAATGTCCAACAAAGTAATGTTACTTCCTTTGACATCAATCAAGCCCTCATCCTTAAATTCAGATAAGGTTCGAGTAACCGTTTCTTTGGTTGTTCCAACAATATGAGCAAGTTCTTCTCGGCGAATGTTGATTTTAAATAAGCTATGGTCGTCTTCTTTGTAATGCCTAAATAAGCGAAGCAAAGATTCTGCAACACGTTTTCGAACAGAACTGTAAGCTAACTCCAACAAATGATTATCTTTTTCTCCTGCTTTAATGGCCAGTAAATGGATAAAGTGTTGAGCAATGCTATTGTCCGTACGCATCCAGTCCATAAACTCATCTTTAGGAATCAAAACAACTTCCGTTTCATCAATAGCAATGGCCGTTTCTTGATAAGGGCTGTTTCTGAATGCGTCACTAATTCCAATAAAGTCATGATCTCCGTAAAGAGACAAGGTAAGTTCTTTGCCGTACTCATTGCTCTTAAAGGTTTGGGCTTTGCCCTTTTTGATCCAAAAAACCGAACGAGGGTGGCTATTTTCTTTAAATATAATATCTTTAGAATTGTAGAAACGCTGCTCTTTATCTTTTAAAAAATCGACTAGAATAGTTTGAAAATGCTCCTCTACATTAAAAAATACATTTTGCGTAAAAGAAGGAGCGGCATGTTGATATTTTTCAAGGCGAATTTCTATCGCCTCCAATAACTCTATATCAGTAAAAGGCTTGGTAATATAATCGTCTGCTCCCAAATTCATGCCCCTTCTAAAATCGTCTTTTTCTGCTTTTGCCGTCAAGAAAATAAATGGAATATGGGTTGTCTTTGGGTTTTTATGCAAAATTTTGAGTGTTCCAAAGCCATCTAAAACAGGCATCATAACATCACAAATAATCAAATCAGGCATATGATCTAATGCTGCTTGAATGCCTACTTTGCCATTTTCTGCACTAAAAACTTTATAGCCTGAAAGCTCTAGTATCTCACAAGTATTTTCTCGAACTTCTAAATTATCTTCTATTACTAGGATTTTTTTCATTGAAAGTCTTCTTTAGGAATGCTAATGGTAAAGGTTGTTCCTTTGTTTAGTTCACTAACAAAATTAATGTCACCATCTAAATTTTCTAAATATTTGCGTACAATATAAAGCCCCAATCCAGTGCCTTGAATAGCAGTAGCATTATCGGCTCTAAAAAATCGTGAAAACAAATGTTTTTGCTGCTCTAAAGGAATCCCAATTCCTTCATCTTTTACGGCAACTTTTATTGTTTTATCATCAATTATACTGCTAATATAAATTTTACTATCGGAAGCAGAGTATTTTATAGCATTAGAAAGTAAGTTGATCAATATATTTTTTATGTTTTGGGTATTGGAGTAAATAACGCTAATTTCTCCAGTGTGCTTATAATCAAAGCTTTGTCCTTTTTTAGCAAAAACGCTAACTTCTTCAATAATACTATGAATAAGTGTACTTAAATCAAAGATATGCTTTTGTTGCTCCGTTTTTCCTTCTTCTAGTTTGGTAAGCGATAAAAAGTCACTTAGTATTTGTGTTAGATTTTGGATAGAGGACTTGATTCTATTGACGTGTTTTAAGCGTTTGTCATTGGTTTCGGTAGTCGTGTAACGCTCTATAAGAGATGCAGAAGATAAAATACTGCTCAAAGGGGTACGAAATTCATGAGAGGCCGTAGAAATAAAACGTGTCTTCAATTCACTCAACTCTCGTTCTCGATTTAAGGCATCTTGTATGGTTTCTTGTGCAGCAAGGAGTTTTTCTTGTATGATTTTACGTTCTAAAATCTCGTGTTCTAAGGTCAATTTATTTTGAGTGAGTTTCGCCATTGCTTTTTCCAAAGCCTCGTTACGAGCGTGAATTTCCTCCTCCAAACTTGTATTAATTTTAGAAACATGACTTTTTAGGGAGCGTTGGTTGGTCAAATCGTGAATCATCCCAACGTAAAGTTGTTCTCCTTCCGATTCCAACTCACTGACATTTAGACGAACGGGAACTTTATTGCCCTCTTTGTGTAAAGCAACAACCTCCCGACCAATGCCTATAATCTTATTTTCGCCAGTTGTCTGATGATTTTTGATGTATTGATCATGTTTACTTTTGTGAGGATTGCCCATGAGCATCGATACATTGTTGCCTACTAACTCTTGTAAGGTATACCCTAAAATAGTAGTTACTGCAGGGTTAGAATCTATGATAATACCTCTTTTATTAATAACAATAACACCATCTTGTATACTTTTGATAAAAAGTGAAATTTTATCTTTCATCGTTTCTAATAATTTTTAATAATTAACGCTCAGCCTGCTGTTTTTTCTTTTTAAGTTTAGAGCGTTTTTTACTTTTTCGGATTGCCGAATTGTCTTTCTTTGGATTGGGAGTAGAAGATTTAATCGGAGGGTTTGTATTGGATTTTATAATTTTTTTAGACTTTAATTTGTTGCTTTTGTTAAGCGTTTGACTACTATCCAAGGGCGTTACAATGCTATCAATTTGTTCGCTAATGGATAGGCTGTCTATAGGAGAAATAGAATTGCTGTCTATTAAAACAATGGGGGCAGGAATGCCCAAAAATTCGTATTTTGTTTTAATTTGCAAGCTGTCTAGCCATTGAAAACCATTTAATTGCAGTGTTTTGTGATCCACTTGATGCATGGGGTAAACAACAGCAGATGGCTTCCCTAAATAGTTGATGCGCTTGATTTGATTATCGGCGAAATATAACCGCATGTCCTGACAATCAATATCGTTAACAAGCATATAGCGATCCGCTTCATCAAGGGCATAATAGACGGTTTCTCCATTTTCATAAACGGACATGGATTGAATGTCTCCTGCTCCATTAAATTGAGTAATGGCATCTTTGCCTTTTATCTGATTGAAATAAGTTGCCTCATTGGTGTTCACAATAAAAGAATTATTAAATAAAGAAACTCGGTGCAGCTTGGATTTTTTCATTTGCACCTGTATGGTATCGGCCGTAAATTGACTGCCATCAACCCAAAGAATAGGATTGATATAAAAATTAAAGATAGAATCTATGCTGTTGTAAAATAGAGAATCGCAAAGTACTTGAATATTGGATTTGAATATTTGTACTTGGTGGAATGCGTATAGGTTGCGTTGGTCTTGATCGGAAGAATCAGGGATTGCAATTAGAGTGTCCGAGCGCAACCACATCGTATCTTTATCAATTAGCGTTGTTAAAAGAGGATTTTTGTGCGCCAGTAAGTATTTTGTACTGTCATTATAGAAGGCCTCACCGCAACTAATTTGCATATTGGCTGAGGTATCTCGCCACACTACATTTCCCCTTGCCACACCACTTTTGGTTTCGGTGCTGTAGTCCAAGCTATCCGTTGTCATAATTTGTTGATCTTGGGCGACAACCACATCGCCCCTGAAAATCATGGTTTTGGTAACGCCATCATAATCCGAATGCGTTGCATTGATGGATTGGTTGTTGGTGCTATCACGGCTTTTAAAAATAGGATTGCCTTGGAAAGAATATTGTTCTGTTTTTCCATCCATTAAAATTGTATCGGCAAAAACTTCTTGTTGATCGTTTCTAAAATGAGCGTGCCCAATCAAATAATAGACATCTTGCTCTCCATCATAAATAATGGTATCTCCCTGAGCAACTTCTGATTTTCCGTCTTCTCGATTTTCAAAGTGAGCGTTTTTATACAATTCTGCATAATTGCGTTTACTATCGTAAAAACCGTCCTCACAATAAACAATTTTCTCTTCATTATAAACCATTGTTGGTCCTAAGAAAAAAGCCATTTCGGTTTGCGTATTAAAGGCTAAAGAATCCGCTACTAATTTATAGTTAGGATTGGTGACTCGAACAGAATCTGAAAAATGAGCTATGTTGGTATTGGCATTATAGGTTCCCTTTTTGCTAATCATAGTCGTGGTGTCGCTCTCTATCAAAGAGCCTTCTGGGAAGGTGGCAATGCGAGTATTTAAATCGTAATCTAATTTATCTGTAAACAACGTCATACTCGTGTCTTTGAGAACAACATTTTCTCTTAACCTCGAAAAACGCAAAATACCATCGTAATAGAGCGAGTCTGAAAAAATGCGAATGCTGTCGTCTTGCAGCATTTGGACATTATCAAAGGCCTCTACTTGTTTGTTGGGAAGAATAAAACCAGAATCACACCACATATGCATTTCTTGTTGTTTGAGATGTACATTGCCTGTGAGTTCTCGAAAAATACCTTGTGGGGTATTGCGCTCTTTGTATTTATCAATATTGATAATGTCTATTTTAGAACTATCATTTTCTATATGGCTTGGAGAAGGCGGAGTATCTGATAGTTGTCCCCAAGTAGGATGGAGCAACAACAGGGTAAATAGTATTGATACAAAGTACTTTATTGGCATGGATGTTTTGAACTGGTTAAAAACAGATTGTCTACGGACAAATTTAAGCAAAAAATGTGCATAAATAGGCATGTCAATGTGCTTTAGTCTATAATTAACAGCTCCTAATATTTTGTTGTCGTTGGGACAACCCGAATGGAATTGAAATTTATCGGTAAAGAAGAAAAAATATAAAGGATTTTAAGTAGAATGCTTGGCTACTTACTCGGCAATTTAATACAAGAACGGTCCCAAAGCTATCTACTGATGAGAAGGATTGGGAATTTTTGATGGGTTTTGTATATTTAGGGGCTAAAATTATTTTAATCATATTGTAAAATAACCTAAACGAAAGCAAAAGATATGAGGTATTTCCTAAGTATTATTTTTTTATGGGCACTTGTCGCTTGTACATCAGAGCAAGAAGAAAAAACAACTGATTTGAAGCCCCAAGATACCACCACAGTAAGTCGTCCAGTTACTTCAACCGTTTCAAACGATTTAACAAAGAAAAATCTAAAGGGAAAGATAAAATCTAGAGAAGTTTTAGTCTATACCGCTAAGATAAAAGATGGCTATGTGACTAACGGCGAGCTAGAAGGTGCTGTTGAAATAGTATATGATGAGCATGGCAATAAGCTGTCATTAACCAGCTATGATAACAACAAGGATTTGCTGCATACTTGGAAACACCATTATAATGCCAGTCATAATTTAGCAGAAAGCAACTATTCAGATGCTACCGTCAATAGAAAGTTGGTTTATACGTATACCAATACCAATCAACCTAGTATTTGCAAGGAATATGTAAACGATAAGGAAGTCAAAAATACGAGTTATACCTATGATAATAGAGGAAATGAGATTGAGGTAAAGGATGTTTTTATGGAAAGTAAGGGGCAAAGCAAAAGTGAACATTTATATGATAAAAATGGACGCAGACGAGAAACAAAAATCTACAATGAAAAAAATGATTTGCAATTAAAACAATTGTATACTTATAACGAGGCAGGACAGGAGATTCAACAGGCTATTTTTACTGGGGATAATGCTCCGAGTTACAAACGGAAATTTGAATACGATAAAATGGGCAATAAAATAAAGGATTTGGCTTTTGATGGCAAAGGGGTTATTAATGCCTCCGATTCTTATAGCTATAAGTATGAATACGACAACAAAGGAAACTGGACGGTTAGAATTCGCTATGATTATAATGACGTTGCCAATGAATTTACAGAGCAAAAAATTAGCTATAATGAATAAATTATATCCACTGTTTTTGATTTGTTTATTGCTGGTTTCTTGTGATAATACCTTATCTTCTCAGAATAATAAAAAGATAGCAACAAAACCTGAGTTACATTCTGATGCGTTGCAAAAAAGAAAAAGCCCTCAGAACGATTGGGAAAGAGAGGCTTTAAGAGGAAAGGTCAAATCAATTCAAACCTTGCCACTAGACGAAGAGGCTTCTATTACTACGTTTGACCGTTCAGGGCGCAGACTTAGAGATGGACTGTTGGGATTTGAGGGAGAGGTAAATTGTCACGTTTATGAATACGATAGTGTAGGAAATCCGCTTAGAATCTATACGGAGGAAACGAGTTCTTTTTACGACACAGAAAAAGGAGTTAACATAACAGATTTTTTTTACGATTCGATCGTTAATACCTACAATGACCAAGGGCAACTTGCTTTTTATGAGACGGTTGGTAGGGGGAAATATGGCTATAAAAATTCCTTCGAATACAATGACAAAGGAGAATTAATGGCTGAGAAAAGAACAGATCATGCAGGTGAATTGATCTACTCTATGTCTTATGCGTATGATAAAAACGGTTTTATCACTGCGTCCGCTTTAAAAAAATGGGATGGCAATTTAAAGTATAAAAATTGCTATGAAAATGACTCTTATGGCAATGTGCTGAGAGAAAAGTATTACATGGAAAATGGTCAATTGGCAACAACAACTTATAAATACGACAAAAAAGGAAATCCAATAGAGGAAGAATATCGTGTTCAAGAATTGCCTTATGCTGAGTTTCAGAAGGTTTATTTTGGTCGTGAATTGTCTAAGGAGGAGAAGGAAGAAACCATTGATGAGGTAGAGCATCTGTACCAACAATATGGCACTGAATTAAGCGAGGAGGACAAAAAGATGCTAAGCGAATTAGATGATTTGGAGACAGGAGGTGAAAAGTCAGTTCGCAAGACTATTCGAACCTTTGATGAGGCAGGAAATTGCACCAGTGAAGCAATTTATGAAAACGGAAAACGCTATGAAAAAGTACAAAATACTTACAATCAGCACAATGACCTTACTAAAATAGAACTGTTGTACAATGGAGAAGAAGAGGCTTCTATTTTTACTTGGGATTATGAATACGATGCGCAAGGGAATTGGATCAAACAGGTAGAAAAAGACAACAATGGGGAGATCCACCAAACGATAGAACGCAAATTGGAGTATTATGATTTAAAATAAGTAATGGGGCAAAATTATTTATAGAATTTGCAGTAAAAGATTTTTGATATTAACAAGGCGAAAAACACAGTCATAGCCTTAGCTATGGCGAGTATTTTCAACACAGTTAAGATTAAAAAGATTGCTCGAATAAACTATCAATAATTTAGATTCATTACTTAAGTAAGATTAACGTTGCTCTATACCTTATTCGTGAAATTCATGATAACGGTCAAAATCAATCAGGAGTTCAAGATTTTTGCCTTCTACCCAGCATTCTTTCTTGAACGCCTGATGAAATTTATCAATAGCATGGGTAGATTTTTGGGCTATTTCGCCAGCTTTTTCAAGGTTTTTAACCTTCATGAAATAGATTAAATAATCGTCGTTTTCCCCTCTGTCCAAAAAAGCAGCTTCGAGAAAAACACCTTCATCACGAAGCGTTTCCATTGCCTCTTCAATTCTATGGTTAAGCTCTTTTGCCCAACGCTGTACTTTTTTTAGGGAGCCTTTTTTTAGCCTTATTTTAACCCCTATGGTTTTTAACTTTTCTTTCATATTCGGTTGAATTGTATTTTAACTGTTATGTTCAGTTCTGTTTTTACAAATTATTTTCATCAAGAATCCTGTCGCTATAAATTTTCTTTGTATGTGCTGCTTTTTTTTCAAGAATAAAGAAGATGCTTAGTAAAGGGAAAAACAAAAAGAGCAAGAGCATTCCCCAATAGGGTTGATAATCTTGAGCCAACATCGAAACGGACATAAAACTAATGAATGCATAAAAAGCGGATATTGCCCAAAGGAGAATAGCAAGTATAGTTTTAGTTGATTTATTAGTTATATACATAGCCCATAAAAATAAAAAAGGGGCGATAAAAATTAAGGATATTTCATCGTTGTAAAAATAGTCAGGCCGCCATCCAAATTCACGATTCGTATCATTGAGAGGGCCAAGGGAGTAATTCAATGGAACAATAAATAGAAAAATACAATTTAGGCTGATGAGCAATTTAAATCCTTGGGCTGCGATTTTTGAGTTCATTTGTTGTTTCAATTTTAGTTAGAATGGCGAATTCCTCATATAGACCACCACTACTTCCTATGTTTTGAGAGATATAATTCCTTTGCTCTTCTTTTGGTAATTTTAGAAACCAACTTTCCCATTGGTAGAGATAACTTTCCCCTTTTCCCATTCTCCAACCAATTGAAAAACGCCAAATTTTAGGATATTTTTTCCAAGGAGGCAACATACTTAGTTTTTTAGGCTTTTAAAGTTGCTAATTTATTAGATTATTAGGATTGACAAATTCATTTGAATCTTCATCATAGACATAAACAGTTAATCCTAGTGGCTTGATAACATTTTCTTCTAGGTTCCATGCATTGATAATAATAGCACAATCACTAGTCTTTTCAGCAAATGTTATTTGTTTGCGATAGCTATAATTTTTCTTACCATTTACACCAACAGTATACTGCTCTAGTTTATGAGAGAAGACTTCTTTTCGTTCAAATAGATCATAACAATATACCGTTTTTACTAGCTTATCGTTAAGCTCATCAACTACTTCTTTAAAGAAAAAATAGTTCTTTCCAATTTGTTGAATTCTAAAGTTCTTAGGAAGGTCAGAAATCTTATGACCACCTGTTTTATGGCTAAAATGACTATAATCAGGTCTATCATCAAAGTATAATAATTGATGCCCTTGCTCTGTTTTTTTGAAAAGCGCAATACTTAGCGCTCTAGCTAGGTCTCCGCCTTGTCTGGGATCATATTCAACATAAAATTGGTCTATTAGAAAAGCAAGGCTATATTGTTCATTATTTAGCGCTAATGTTTCAACCGAACGAATGCTTACTTTACTATCAACGCCACCATCTGCTATGCTATCTCCTAAGATGGTATAATAAGGATGAGGGTACAATCCTTTTAATAGAGTAGGAGAATAGACATTAGGAAAAATAGTTGGTTGGCTATAAAAAGCAATATGCTTTCCGTTAAAAGAAAGTCCAATTTGATTGCCTATTTTCAAGAAACACATACGATTAAATTGCTGAAAACAGGTGTATTCAGTAGTATCTATAAATAGGGTGTTATTAATAATGTTTAAAGGAATGGTGTGACAACTAGAAAGATTTTCGACAGTACGATCTTTATGAACAGTATAAACGGTAAATTCCAAAGCAAGGCTATTTTCATTTTCTGGATTAATGCTAAGAGATAATGATTCGTCCCCACTATTAGGAGTGTTAAGACGAACAAAATTATGATTCCAATAGTGTCCCAACAAGCCAAGATTTATGATGGATTCTACTGAAGTTATAGGAATAATATCAGGGGTATTTGAAGGAAAGGGAATGGCTTTTTTTACCTCCTTAAACGCTTTATTATTTTCTTCAACCAAGTGTTCTGTTGCTTCAGCATTGCTGGGGCGGTTGCTATAAATAATGGTAAAGAAAAAAATTGCAAGGACTATGGCAGATCCAAAATAGATGGTTTTATTTTTCATGGAATGGTGGAATGCTTTTGTGTTAAATTTTTAGGAATGTGAGTGCCTATGGTGTGTCTAAAGATTTTTTCTCTTGATATAACAATGCTTGTTTCAATTTTGATCTGATTTATATCTTGGGCTATAACTCATACAAATACTGCCGAATTTTACTTTCTTCATGATTTAAATTAATACCAATTGCTTTTGCAATCGATAATACTTCTTTTCTTTCATCTTTTAGTACAATTTTTTCTGATTCGCCCAAAAGCCTTTTACCAATATTTTCTTTAATAATAGGTCCTTTATAATTAGGATACTCAACTATTAATTTGCGTTTTAGAATGCCTTCTTTTAAGTATGTAAAATCATATGAATAATCGTCATCTCCTGTTGAACAATAGAAAATATCATACTTTTTCGAAATAAGCTCTAAGTTTATGCGTAGTTGAGGATTATGCCATAAATTATAATCCATAAAGTCCATTATATGAATCCAATTTTTACATTCAGTAATGAATAAAGTTCTTTTTTTTTGCCAATTTTTAGGATGTTTTTGATACTTATTTAGTAATTCAAATTTTTTAATTCCTAATAAATTTAACACCTCTGAATCTGATAAATCAGACGCTTTAATAAAAATATAAAAAGGAGAAAAAAGAGTACTATCAATTATACGCATAAAATCTGATTTAAAATTTAAGGAAAAAATAAATGAAATTTCTTTTAGAGTTTAACTTTTAATTTTCAAAATAAGAGAAGCTTTTGCAGTATAGCGTTCACTCGGTTTTCCTTGCTCAACAACAAACCAATATACACAATGGCGCATATATTATTCCCTTGATAATGTTGAGGATGAATTGTTATTAATTTTCTTGTTTTATTAATTCATAGTTTTTTGAAGTTTTAAATTTTTCAAGCCAATACTCTTTTATCTTTTTTGATTGTTTTTCATTTCCCAAAAGATAAACAATGCTCTCACCAGGATCTAATTTTAATAGAATGGGAGGGCGTTTTTCTTTGAATGGAATTTCTAAAAAACAAGCTTCTTCCTCACAGTATATATTTATTTTTTCAAATGAATCAATGTTTTGGGATAAGAATTTTTTGCCAAATTCAGCTTGATAAGTTAGTATTTTTAAAGAATCATACTCAGAAGAAGAAGACATGATAGCATCTAAAGAATTCCTTGCTAGTTGATATTTCTTTAATGAGTTAAATATTTTGAACCGAAGCAAGTGTGTTTTTTTGTTGATTTGGTCAAGACAATCTCCACAAGAGCAATATTTAGTACTCTCTGCTTTTTTTATTTTGATTAAGGCTCTTTGTAAAAGCCCATTTCTGTAAAATTTTTCTGCTTTATCTAATACCTTGAACGGATTCTGAGCTTCTGTCAAAGGCATATTTCCCAAAAAACTTAAGAGAGAAAAGGCACAAATAATTTTTGAATATTGATGCATAGGGCTGTTTAGTGTAATAAAACTAATGGATTGTGTAGAACTTTTATCTTTTGTGACTTACAAGATTGACTAAATAATTTAGTCGTTTAGGGCTAAAGCTAAAGTCCATCTGCGTGTGAGACACCACAAAATCATAGATTTTGCTTTGTGATTAGCTATATTTCTGTTCGCAGGACTTGTGGTACTGCATATATCAAAACGTTATCTGCTTTTTTATCCATTACTAATTCGATTAATTGATTCAATCGATTGGTGAAAATATTCTGTGTCAATTGAAGAATTTTGTGGTTCCAATTCTTTAATTTGTTTATCAATCTCCTCACTCTTATCTGGCACTATATTTTTTAGGTTTTTGAGATTTTCTAATTGAGCTTTATCCCGCCATAAAAGAAAGTCCCGCCAATTCTTCAAATGCTTTTCTGTATTATTGGTGTTATTTACTTCATCAAGATATTTCATGGCGGTTATTACTGAACTTTGATCGAAATATAATTGGGGTTGCTTTAAATAAAATTCAAGGTATTTATCGAAATAACCTACCGATTTTGAAGTATTAAATGAAGCCAATGTTAGTGCATATTCTGAGCCAGCATAACAGACTTCACTTTTTAATAGATGTGTCCCAATGATCTCTTCGAGATGAGTCGATTTTTTAACTGCAGCAAAATAGCTTCCTGTCGATCTTGTTCTCCAATCAAAATTACCTAAATTCTGAAGAATTATCTCTTCATTTATTTTAGGTTTTAATTCAATTATTCTATTAATCCATTCGTCAGATTGATTGTTTAATTCAAAGTAAAAAGGGATAACCCATTTCTCTCTAAATTCTTGAGAAATTTCAACATCATTTACATAAGAATCTAAATCCTCAAAAGGGCTCTTATGCCTAACCGTCGCTCCTGCTGAATGAAGTTGTATGTCGGATAAATTCTCTTTTTTCATTTTAGTTGATTGCAGATAACGTTTAGTGTAAAATGCGTTTTTACACATTTTTACCAATTGGCTTTTTATAATTCATTTTCATACCCAATTTCATTCAAATCACTTTTCAGTTTTTCAAAATCTTCAAATTCTGGATTGATGTCAAGAACTAAGTCTTTTGATATAATAATTCCCGAATAAATCTTTTCTACCACTTCTAATTTAAGTTCTCTATTCTCAAATTCTTCTTCATAGTATTCCTCTGCCCATTTTTTGTAAGTCGTTGGTTTCCCATCCAATAATTCAAGTAAGTCCGAAGAACCATCTTTGTAATCATCATTAGGAAGATTGATTTTTCCAATTTTCCAATCTGTATCTGTTCCAGTGTTCCAAATGCAAAATGTTGTTCCAATGCTCTTTACAGGTTCTCCATATATGAACTCGTTAAAAGCTTTTGGTAATTCTGTGACAACCCCACTTGGTATCTCTTGAATCAATTCTGTTGTAGGTTCTTTTTTTGAGTCAGATAATTTGTCTATAAAAGACTTTTTCTCTTCTATGTGAACATTTTTCCAACCATTCATTTCACTTTCGCTAGCGAATCCATTTATGCATATTCCATCATTGCTAAATAGAATCAACATTTGGTCTCCTTGCCCGTTCCGCATTTCACAAAACTCTTCTGTTTCACTCCAATCCTTTTGATAAGAGTAGTACCTGTATTCCCATTCAGGAGAAATAATTGCCTCTATAGCAGAAATGGATTTACAAATCCTTCTTAATTCCTTTGAGTTTGGTAGAAGATTAAGATTCTCTGTCGAAAGTTTATTCATTAGCAGATTTTTTGTTCAGCTTGTTGGTAACGTCTTGCTATATATCGTGCCACAAGTTATGCGAACAGAAATATAAGCATTCCCCGAAGCAAAATCACAGATTTTGGCAGTAATTTATCTTCTAGTACTAGCAAAATCTGTGATTTTGCGGAAGTAAAGCAAAGCCCACCATCTTTTTCTTTAGCCCAATCTTTAGCATGACCGTATTTGCACTTTGTTAGTGGTAGTTTTATTTTATTAAGGTGTCAATGAAAGAATTGCTGTGTATTAATTCATATTCTAAAATTGATTTCCAATAATTTATCCCAAAGCTAGTTTTGTCAAAAGCAATCTTATCTTCGACAATAGAAATAATATCTGTTTTTGATAAGTTTCCTGAGTTTTTATAGGGCTTCAAAGAATTTTCTAATTCCTCAATGATATTTCCGCTTTTTTCTTTGAATCTTCTAAAAAGATGCAGTTTAGTATAATGGTTTTCTAGTAATTCAAATAAGTCAGGGTGAATATGATGTCTATTTTCAAGATAAAAAGTGGGTTCAACTAGACCATTAGTTATGTTTATATCTACAAATAGATATTGGACTTGAGGAAGTGTATCTAAGTATAGATTTAAGAAAAGAGTTTTTCCATTATCCCTCCATATTTTACTCTTATGACTATTGCAAGTAGTACAACTAGGGAATAAATTTTTAGGATGAATTACATATTCAATAAATTCTGTTTGAGGTAGTAAATGGTCAAATGAATTAATTGACTCAAGTGTGCAGTTTTGGCAGGTGTTATTACGGCGGTTTTTACTATTAGTTGTTAATTCTAGCTCTAATATTCTAAATGCTTTTCTTTTATAATTATATAGTTTTTCTAAATCACTTTTATTCTGTCCTGAATAACCAAATGAGTTAGCATTAACCAATGAATTTGAGCTAAAGAGTGTATCATAAGTTTGAAATAGATGAGTAATGTTTGGGTATAAAACATTAATTCTAGATACCAAAATGGGATCTTTTTTGGAGTTAAGGACTTCATCAAAAAAATCCATAGAATTTTTACTATAAGCACTAATATTTTTCATTTAGTAAACTTTTGATATAAATCTTTGCATTTAGACTTAAGGGAATGTTGTCAGATTCAAGAAGCGAGAGAATTTGTTCATAGTTCTTACCTTCATAGACAAGATTCTCAAGAATAATTTTGTATTGTTTAGGAATTTCTCTATTCCCAAAAACTTCTTCTGTTAAAGTTGTAAGGTTTTCTCCAAAAGTTTCAATATTTAATTTACGAATTGCTGGAGTATCATCAAACCGTTCTAAGATATATACATTTCGAGAGAGAAGTTCCCTAATGATAAGAGGAGAGTGTGTAGCAAGAATGCAATAAGACTCAAATTCATTTACGAGTTCATAGATGGTATTTATTAATTGTGAAATAGCATTGGGATGTAAATGTGTTTCAGGTTCGTCATACAACAATAAAGAATCGTATCTTATATTAGCCACTATTTCTGTGATAATATATAATATAATATTTTGCCCTGAACTAAGGATGTTTTTAATTTTTGAAAAACCCTCAAAGTCTATGACGTATTCTCTTCTTTGGTCTATTCTTTTTAAGCGAATAAATTGACTTAGCAACTGTTTGTCTATGAAATTGAGTAAGATTTGGTTCCACTCTTGAATTCGTTTTAAATTTTTTATTTTTTGAGAGGATTTATGGAAGCGTCTTACTAAGTCTTTTTCAGAAATGTTTTCTCCATTCTCATCTTTTAGACCACAATATAAATAGTTAAAAGATGCTGTTTTCTGAGGGACTTTAAATGAGTCAAAAATGCTGTAAGACACAGCTATTACCTTACTGAATAATGGTGTTTTGGGCATAAAAACATCGTCTTTCTTTTTGTATATATCAAATGGAAGAGATGAGATTAACTGTGTTTTTCCAATTCCATTTTTCCCAATAATTGCATAAATTCGATTGGGTAAATTTTTATTGTTATTAAAGTTAAAATCTACTTCAATAGATTCTTTTGAGTATTTAGGTTGGAAAGTATATTTAAAACTGTATAAATTCGATAAGTCATAGTTGTAAACTTGATATTTTGCTTCTCGGAGTAATCTTTCGGCAGTATTAGTTCGAATTAGGGAATTAATGAAATTCGAGTTTTGTTCATATTTTTCGTGAATGTCAGGAAAGAATGCAGCATCTCTTAACGCAAATAATATACTTTTAAATTCTTTTCCAAAATGTTCTTTCAACCTATTATAATAACTAATATTTTGACCTAACGAGCAAAAAATATCAGGTAAAGAATTGAAAGATAAAGGAATTTTTTTTGAGGTATTTAAGGTCTCAATGTGTATTATTTTAACATCTCCAATATATACATATTGTATACCTTCTGAATAATAGAATAGAGAAAAACTAGAGACAACACTATAATCATTCCAGCCACTATTAAATGCTAAAACAAAAGATGGAGTTGTTTTTGGTGTTTTATGAGATCTAGCTAATGAAGATTTTCCAGTTAGTTGAGTCTCTACTATGAAGGGAATAGTGTTTTCCTTTAATTCGATGAGAAGTTCTTCTGCTTCTGCTTTTAGCCCAACTTTGTATATAGGTAAATCCTCATTATTGTATTCATTTATAATTAAGGCATAGCTTTCTTTCTCTAAATAAGGATTTATTAAATAGAAGTATTTAGTAATTCCATCCTCGGTTTCTCTAAATTCTGGACTAAGTATAGTCTCGATAAAAAGACGATATTTAGAATCATCCTCAAAAAGGTTTAATATTTCATCAAAGAGAAACTCTAACTCCCAATCATCATTTCTTATCGTATGTTGGGCAATATCTTGTTCAGCTGTTGAAAAACGAGGGTCAGTTGAAGGCATATTTTTTAAATCCCAGATTTTATTTAAAAAAGGGATAAGACCATCTTCATCTGAGATAAAGCCAAATGGAGATTTTTCGTTCAAAATTACATTAAATAATTCTAGCTTTAATTTCTTTGATAATGTAATCATCTAATATCTTATAATACGTTTTTCGATAAATGAAAATTAGTAATTATTTTGGTTTAAGCCAAGGTTTAAATTCTTTTAGTACTAAAAAAAGGAATAAAGTATCTGGAGAAATTAATTTTGTGATGTTTTGATAGATGTTGAGATTAATCTCTTTTTCTAGCTTTTGGACGAAGGATTTTTGAGCAAAGGACAATTACCACTAACGGCCCATGTATAGACCGTGCGAAAGCCATGCGGAGAATAAATATAGGTGTTCCCTGAGCAAAATCTGTGATTTTGGCAGTAAATTTATTTTCGTCTAGTGGCAAAATCACAGATTTTGCGGTGTAGTTCATGCGTTAACCGTATAAATTGTACTTTTTTTCTAGCATGGCTCTGTACATATTGTTAGCTTCCGTTATTCTTATTTTAATAACCAAAATTTGATTTTAGTTTTATAATATATGCTTCTAAAAGACTTTTAGGTAGGTTTAATTTAAAACCATCATGAGCTTTCTCATATATTTTAAATACTTCTAGGATTTGATTTTCGAAATCTGATTTAGAATTTTGAGCGGTAAAAAGGAGTTTTAGAATACAGCCATTCCAATGAGGTTCATTTTTTTTATAGAATGAATAAGGATGATTTAAACTTAATTTAGCTTCTTCAATATTTGAATATTTTTTGAAAAAATCTTTTAAATCATAATCATAGAGTTGGATTAACCAATTTAATGAGTCTTCATCATCTATTTTTAATTTATTTGATAGTGGTTGGTTTGTGTAAGTATTGGTAATAAAGTCAAAATCAAAATCAACTACAGGTATATTTAGGAAGTCTAATTCAAAATTAGATTCTATTTTAGAAAAACGAATATATTTTAGATTTCCGAATTGTGTTATTTCGTCGATTTCATCAAAGTAAATACTTAGAGAAACATCAAAGACATATTTGTCGTTTGGATAATTATCATCTACAGAGAGAGTAATAACTTGTTTTCCTTTTTCAATATTTCGTACAAGGTGATATTCATAATCTGGATTGAAATTTCGAGAAGGGTAGAAGCCTAATTTTATAAAAGCCTCATTTATTTTTTGAATCATTTAATTTAGTATTTTAGGGATTTATATGGAAGCTAACAAACCAATATACACAATGGCGTATATATATTTTATTCCCTTGATAATTTTAAGGTGTTCAGACAACAACAGGATAAAATGATGTGTACTTCCACCAATTAGGACAAGGATAAACTTTTTTGTTAATATAATCATTTTTACTTTATCTTAGTGTTGACGCTCGTTAGGAACGCCATCGTATATATTGTATGACGCCAAATTGTTTAAAATGACGGATCAATTAAAAAATGTTTGTGTTTTATTAGAAGCAGATGCCCAAAGCGCAAAAGTTGCCTTAGAAATACTAAAAGGAAATGCTGCTTTAAAAGAAGCAGTATGGAAGCATTATCAGCCAATAATAAAAGCTTTTGATATAAAAACGATTGCTACTTTAGCAAAAGGCATCGCTAGTTTTAAGACAGGTTTAATACGATCCAAAAAGCTAACCTTTTTGCCTGATTTTATGCATTTATTAGAGCATAACAATAGATTGAGATTGGATTACAATCGCCTAACTGAATTGCCAGCGTCATTGGGAGAACTAAAAAACTTACAGAAGTTAAATTTGCGTTATAACGAGTTGGAGACTTTGCCAGAGTCTATTGGAAACCTAGTTGGGTTAAAAGAGCTAAAAATTGACCAGAATAAATTAAAAGCATTACCAGTGTCCATTGGAAATTTGGTGGGGCTAAAAACACTAGATGCATCAGATAATCACCTCAAGGCATTGCCCGATTCTATAGAAAAAATGGTTGGCTTAAAAGAAATTGTTTTGTATGGAAATCGATTTAGGACGTTTCCGAGTCAAGTTTGTACTCTCCCCAAACTTAAGGAATTGAATTTAGCCCAAAACAAAATAAAAACAATTGATGCTTCTATCGGTAATCTCAAAAATTTACAAGCACTTAGACTATTTGGAAACCCTATAGAAGACTTGCCATTAGAACTATTAAAACTAAAAAAGTTAGAAGAATTAGTATTAGGAGGAAAGGAACTTAAGGTATTTCCAGAAGTGATTTTGGGCATGAAAAAACTCAAACACTTACAAATCTATACCAGCCAAATTAAGGAATTACCAAGTGAAATAGGGGAATTAAAATCCTTAGAAAAATTAACCATTGTAAAGTCCGCACTCACCAAACTCCCAGAGTCCATCCATAAATTATCTAACCTTCAAGAATTGACCGTCTATCACAATAAATTTACGGAAAAACCATCTTTTTTGGAAGACATGCCGAATTTATATAAGGTGCAATTTGAGTTTTAATATTTATATAGAACAGTTCTAAAGAAAAAAAATAGCCAACTGATAGCATTTTTTCTAATTCTTACAAGCTATTTTTGAAGAGTTTATAAAAGGTAAATTTATTTAATAATAAATATGAAGATTTAAAATAGGTAAATGTAGTTTAATTGCCCATTTAATCTGAAAAACAATATACATGGCTAACAAAATTCCTCATCCACCACGTACCTTTTTCGTTGGAAATCTACCTCAAATTGCAGGAAAAGATACACTAAATAAAATGATCCAGTTGGGCTATGAATATGGTCCCATTTTCGAAATTGCGATTCTAAACGAAAAATTATTATTCATCAATAATTTTGAACTCAGCAAAGAAATTCTTTCCGACGAAGAGCGCTTTCCAAAACACATCAATGTGCCAACTCAACATTTGCGGGTAATAGCAGGAGATGGTTTATTTACAGCTTGGTCTCATGAGCCAAATTGGAAGAAGGCACACAATATTTTAATGCCAGGTTTTTCTCAGCGTTCCATGCGAGGTTATGTGCCCGTTATGAAGAAAATTGTAGATCGTTTGTTAGAAAAATGGGAGAAAATTCCCCCAACAAAATATTTCAACTTATCAGACGACATGACTCGTTATACGTTTGATACAATAGGTGTCTGTGGTTTTGATTATAACTTTGATAGCTTTAAATCTGAAAAAGAGCACGATTTTATTCCTGCTATGTTGTTTGCTTTAGACGAAGCAGTGCGACGAGCTCGAACCATTCCTTTTTTGATGCCATTTAGGTTTAAGCGGAACAAAGCCTTTAAAAAGCATCTTACTTACATTAATAATTTGATTGATGAAATCATTGCCAAACGCAAACAAAATCCCGAAGCTTATGCCAATAAGTTTGATTTTTTGAGTTTGATGATGAATGCATACGACAAGGAAACAGGAACGCAATTGAGCGACGAAAATATGCGCTATCAGATTTTGACATTTATGATTGCAGGACACGAAACGACCAGTGGCTTGCTTTCTTTTGCTTTTTACAATCTATTGACCCATAAGGAATGGCTAGATAAGGTGTATCGGGAAATTGATGGAGTGCTAGGGGATGATTTGGAACAAGAAATTACGCATAGGGAATTGGCAAAAATGAAGGTGATTCGTCAGGTACTCTTCGAAACCCTACGACTTTACCCTCCTGTTCCTGTTATGACCCTTGCCCCAACTCAAGATACTACTCTAAAAAATGGAGCCTATAAAGTGCCCAAGGAAACTTCTATTGCCGTTTGGCCGTATCATTTGCATCGAGATAAAGCAATTTGGGGCGATGATCCAGAAACATTTGACCCCAACCACTTTTTGCCAGAAAAGGTAGCTAAACGAGACAAAGATGCCTTTAAAGCATTTGGCAATGGAAAGCGAGCCTGTATTGGGAGTCAATTTGCCTTGACGGAGGCAACGCTTGCCCTTGCCATGATATTACAACGTTACAAATTGCATTTAGACCCTAATTATACCTTTGGATTTAACGAAACGGTGACGTTGCGCCCCTTGGATTTAAAGGTTCGTTTAGAACCAAGAACCAAGGCAGACCGTTATCGTTTTATAGCCAATGAAGCAGCAAATAAAGTAACGGAAGTAGCCAATGAAGAACAGCAACATAAAACTCCTTTACTGATCTTATACGGGTCAAATATGGGAAATTCTGAAGAGTTGGCGCATCAATTGGCCAAAGACGGCAAACGACATGGTTTTAAAACAACTATAGCAACTTTAGATGCCTACAAAGAGCGATTGCCACAAACAGGCTTGGTGCAAATTATTTGCTCTACTTATAATGGAACGCCTCCTGACAATGCTCGACAGTTTGCGGATTGGTTGAAGAGTGCAACGCATAATCTTTCGGGATTAAAATATGCTGTTTTTGGCTGTGGAAATTCTCAATGGAAGAGTTATCAGGCTTTTCCAAACTGGCTTGATAAACGCTTGTCTGAATTAGGCGCAGTTGCTTTTTGTGCAAAAGGGGCAGCAGATGCTAGTGTAGATTTTGATGCAGATTTTGAAAAATGGTACGCTAATTATTGGGCAAATTTACGAAAACAATTAAAAATTACTGCAAAAGAGACCGCTGTAGAAAAAACAGTTTTAAAGCTTAAAAAAGTAGAAAAAAATGCAGTTTATCAATGCCCTAATTTTGTACCTAAGGGGTTTGATTGGGGAACAATTGTCCAAAATAAAGAATTACAAAATACTGAAAGGTCCCAACGTTCTACCAAGCAGATTCAAATAGCTTTGCCAAAAGGAAGCAATTACCAAATTGGCGATTATTTGTTGGTACAGCCTCAGAATAACCCGAAACTTATCGAACGGGTATGCCATCGATTTAAACTATCGGCTACAAATTGTTATGAAATAGATAGCAATGATAAAAGTGGAAATTTGCCACTACAGCAACCTATTTTACTCTACGATTTGTTGCGCCATTTTGTGGAGTTGCAGTCGCTAGCAACTAGGAGACAACTTAAGTTGTTGATAAACTGGACAAGTTGCCCACCAGAAAAAATGAGATTGCAGTTATACGAGCAAAATTTTAATGCCGAAATTGTTGCCAAAAAGCGCTCTTTACTAAGTTTACTAGAAGAATTTGAGGCTTGCGAACTTTCCTTTGAGTTGTTTTTGGAGCAGTTGCCCCATTTACAAGCTCGTTATTATTCCATTGCTTCTTCTCCATTGGTAGAAGGTAATACTTGTAGTTTAACGGTTGGAGTGTTGGACGAGGGCAATTATCAGGGAATTTGTTCTAATTATTTGGGAAGGGCAAAGCATGGACAAAAAATTTTAGTTGCTGTTCGGCGACCAAATCTAGATTTTACCTTGCCACAAAAAAACGAAAGACCCATCATTATGATTGGAGCGGGGACGGGAATTGCTCCTTTTAGAGGTTTTATTCAAGAGCGGTTATGGAGGCAAAAAGAAGGGCAAGAATTAGGCAATGCTTTGTTGTTTTTTGGCTGTAGAGCCTCCACGCAAGATTTTCTCTATAGGGAGGAACTAGAATCGGCGGTAGAAAAGGGCGTATTGGAGCTGTATACAGCATTTTCAAGAGAGAAGCCTCAGCATAAAGTTTATGTTCAAGATCAGCTATTAATGCAACAGGATCTAATTTGGGACTGTTTAGAGCGAGATGCCATTGTCTATATCTGTGGAGATGCAGCAGGAATGGCGAAAGGAGTTGAATTGGCTTTTGAACAGATTTATAATCAAAATAACTCAGACAATGAGGCAACAACTTGGTTGGAAAATATGAAAAGGAATGGACGTTACAAAACCGAAATTTGGACTTAAATCATAAGATGTTGAAGGATGGAGGAACTAAAAGAGCAATTAAAAAAATACCTACTTCGTTATGTTAAGTTTAGCGATCAGGAGATAGCAATTATTTATAAGGCATTGACGGTTAAAACGTATAATAAAAAGGATTTTTTATTGAGAGAAGGGCAGATTTGTAGGCAATATTTTTTCTTAACCAAAGGGCTCGTTCGTTCCTTTTACATCGATGAGAAGGGAACAGAAAAAATTACAGAATTTGCCATAGAGAATTGGTGGTTAACAGAAATAGAAAGCTTAAAAATGGAATGCCCCTCAATGGTAAATATCCAAGCTGTTGAAAAAACTAGTGTGCTTTGTTTGAGCAAAACGAATTTAGAAACACTGTATAGAACCATTCCTAAGTTAGAGCGTTTTTTTAGACTCATTACAGAAAACAAATTAATTGCAATACAACGACGAGCCAACTTTTTTATGAAAAGGAATAGCAAGGAGCGATATGAATTTTTTATCAGTAGACTTGCTCATTTTGCACAACGTGTCCCTCAATATATGGTGGCTTCCTATTTAGAAATTACGCCAGAATATCTAAGTGAGTTGAGAAAAATAAAGCGATAGTGATTTCTTAAGAAATCTTAATTTTTTTCCATTTCATTTGCAATAGCTTTGAGTATTATAAATACAATGAAGTTGTTTAAAAATGGAATTTTGTTGATAATGAGTAGTAATTTTTAGATAAACAAGGCAAAAATTTTCTTCATAGCAGCGCTATGGAGCAAATTTTTAACGCAGAGTAGCTAGAAATTAGCTTTCATTAGCGATGTAAGGCTATTCTTAAACAACTTCAATTAATGAATTTAAAATACGAAATGTTATGGAACGAATTTCTTATCAAGACATACCAAAGGGCATGTTCGAAAATTTGAGAACAATTGAAGACTATATTACCCATTCTAAAATAGATTATCAGCTGTTGGAATTGATAAAACTAAGGTTGTCACAAATTAATAAATGTGCCTATTGTGTTGATATGCATTACAAGGAATTAAAACATACAGGAGAGACTGAGTTAAGACTTTCTTCGCTTTGTGTTTGGAAAGAAACGCCTTTTTTCTCTGAGCGTGAACGGGTGGTTTTACAATTTGTAGAGGAGTTGTCAAATCTTTCAACCAAGGAACTGTCAGAAGCTACCTATGAGTCCTTATTGCTTTATTTTAATAAGGCTGAGATAAGTTATTTAACGCTGGCTATAGGGCAAATTAATACTTGGAATACGCTAATGAAAGTTTTTCGTTTTGAACCTGGGCATTACCAAGTCAAGTGATGAGTAAAAAAAATGCTAGAAGTTGCCTATAAATGAGGTGAGAATTGGAGTCGGTTAGGTCAATCTTGGATTGGTCTAACCGATTTTTTTTGCGAAAAAAATAGAATTTAAAACCTTGAAAGTGTCAGAGTCTAAAACTAAAGCTGTATCTTTGTACCCTTTGTTGATCAAGGAGGTGATTTTTACCATGTCAGAGATCTCTAACTGTATATTTTTAATAGGTGTAAATTATGGCTGATAACTCGAATTTTATAGATTATGTAAAGATTTGCTGCCGTTCTGGAGAAGGAGGGGCTGGTTCTGCACATTTTTTTAGAGATAAGTTTACTAGTACAGGTGGACCTGATGGTGGAGATGGTGGTCGTGGTGGTCATATCATTGCAAGAGGTAGCAGCCAGATGTGGACGTTACTACATCTCAAATATAAAAAGCATGTGATTGCTACCAAGGGAAATCCTGGTGGTTCTAGCCGATCTTCGGGGGCAGAGGGTAAAGATATTATCTTAGAAGTGCCTTTGGGAACGATTATAAAAAATGCGGAAACAGGAGAGGTAGAGCATGAAATAACAGAGGATGGACAAACTGTGATTGTTACTGCTGGAGGACACGGAGGAAAAGGGAATTGGCATTACAAATCACCGACCAATCAAATTCCTACTTACACTTCACCTGCTGGAATGGGGCGAAGAGAATGGAAAATATTCGAACTAAAAGTCTTAGCAGATGTAGGTTTAGTTGGTTTCCCGAATGCTGGAAAATCAACTCTATTGTCTGTGCTTTCTGCTGCAAAACCCAAAATAGCAGATTACCCTTTTACGACCTTAGTGCCAAATTTAGGAATGATCAGTTATCGAAACAATCGTTCTTTTGTAATGGCAGATATTCCTGGTATTATTGAGGATGCGCACAAAGGAAAGGGATTAGGGCACCGTTTTTTGAGGCATATTGAACGGAATGCAACCCTGTTGTATATGGTTCCAGCAGATAGCGATAACATTGCAAAAGAATATCACATTCTGTTGAATGAATTGAAGCAATACAATGAGGAATTGTTGGACAAACCCCATATTTTAGCCATTACAAAAGCTGATATTTTGGATGAAGAACTAAAAGAGCTTTTGAAAGAAGAATTGCCCAAGGATGTGCCTACGATCTTTATTTCCTCCGTTGCTCAACAGGGGATAACAGAGCTAAAAGATATGCTTTGGGCGTCCATTAATGACGATGGATTGTCTTAGAGATTTAGTCTTCTAATTGGCTGATTTCTTGGCGAAACTTTAAAATAGAGAGCATGTGATCTACTTCTTTTTGCCAAGAATGCCAAGCATGACATTGAGTAGGCCAACCCTCTTTGATGGTATCGTATAAATTGGGAGAAATAGAAAAGGCTGCTCGTTTTAATACGGTTTTTAGGCTCCAATGAAAAACGTAAGTATCCTGTTTGATCGTATTTTTTATTCGCTGAATTACTTTTTTGCTAATGGATTCATTCCATTTTTGCCCCTCCGCTAATAAGAAGGAAACAATAGGATGGTCATCCGATAACGTAGGGCGATTGTCTGTTTTTAAATATTCATTTGCCAACGCATTAAATAAGTCATTGGGTAAATCTTGATATAAAAAATCAATAGAAAGATTGGACCAGTTGTGCTTAAAGAAGGTATCCAAATAGAATCTATGACAGGCTATAATCCACTCTGTTGCCCCAAAATTTTTGGCAGCTTTAGCCCAACCCCAAACCAAAACATTTTTCCATTCTGTTTTGGCAGAAAGCAGTAGCAATTGCTGTGGATTTTTATAAAATAAATTTTCCCACCATTGGGGCGGAATTTTAGCAATGATTTGAGCCAGTTGGTTGGCTTTGGGACCATGATCTTTGATGAAAACTTGGCGAGGTAGAATGCCATCTATTTTCATGCGATTGGTACAAGAAGCAGGCAATTCAACTTCGAGAATATTTTTTTTAGGATGATAGCTAATCAATTGTTGGGCTAAATCTTGCATCCTTTGGACCAACTTAGAATTAGGGAGTAATGCCAATAGCTTGGCAGCTTGGCTTCTAACTTCTTGCCTTTTATCCTGTAACGCAAACTCCAAAAAAGGGGCATCCGATGGCGCTAAGTGCTGACCTAAGGCACGGATGAAATTTGCTTTAGTCATAAAACCTTCTTGATCCCAAACTTGTTGAAGCAATTCAATGGCTTGTTCTGGATTGGATTGGTGAATCTGAATTAGATATTGAACTCGTTCTTCTTGATTGCCATAAAAAAAGATCGCTTCTGTTGGAGCTTGCTTAAGCGCATAGTTCCATTGTTGGGCTTGTTGTGCCAACCAATGCCCTCGCTGACCAATACATGCACAAATAAAAGGCTGTAAATCATTTCTTTGAATGCCATAATCCAATAACTCAGGCAATAATTCAGGCATGACAATCAACTGTCTATTCGCCAATAATTCTAATAGTTCTAAAAGAATGTCATCGTATTTATGCTTGAGTATATACTGAAATTGAAATTTGCGTTGAGGATTACAATAGTCCAATTCTTCTTCGGGAGCAATCGCATTTGGAACCTTAGAGGAATGAACAGTAAGAATTTGAGCTGAGGTGTACAACTTGTTTTGTATTGCAGCTGCTTTTAGCAACGTTTTTTCAGGTGCTTGATTTTGAGGCAATGTTAAGCCATACTGCTCCAATTGACGAAGGAGAATAGGAATAATTTTTTTGTTAGAAACATTGCCAATCAAAGCTTGTCGTACCAATTCTTGCCATGTGCTCATTGTATAGGAAGTTAAGTTGGGTGGTCTATCTTTACAAGAAAAGCCATCCTAATAGTTAGAATGACTTTTCTTGAATTATTTTTATGAATAAATCTTTAAAATTCAATCGTAATTAATTTTTCTCTTTTAACGCCTAGACGTTGTAATGTTTCGGGAGTAATTCCTCCTTCTTCCAGCATATTATCTTGTTGGAATAGCATTAAGAATCGCTTAGTTTGCTCATCAAATTTACCAGTAACTCTAACCTCGTATTGTTGCTTCTTTAGTGCTTCTTGAATGTCCGTAATAGAAGGATCGTTAAATTCTCCATAGGGGCAAGTGATTTCTTCCCAGTATTTCCATTTTCCAGCAGGAATTGTTACTAATTTTTCCTCTGGTCCAATGTTGTTTTTTTGCTCAGCAGTGACATAGTAAATGCCTGCTTGTTGAACAAGAACTTTTCGTTCAACAACAACTGTTTCGGCAGGAATAATATAATCCGTAGTGCTGACGTCAAAAATATTTTTGAATGGAAAAAATTTGCGGTGAATAATTTGATAATCGGGAATGGTTTTGATGAGACAAAGTGCCAAATGAGGAACGCCATCGTTTTCTCTACAGAGAGGAGAAACTCGTGCCGTTTTCCATTCTGCGCCAGGTTCTTTTAGCACCAAAACTTCTGTTTGGATAAAGTAGTTGCTGGTATCCAAATTTCCATTTAAAGCAGGGGCAAGTTCGATGGTGTCGAAGATTGTCTTATACTTTGGAGGAACCAATTTGAGGTAATGCGTTTGTTTTTCCTTGATTACTTTTTTGTCACTAGGCTTTGCTTTGTATAAAGCGTAAGTCTTGCCTGTCTCAACCATGCCTAAAAGAGATTCTAGGTTGTCCTGCGCTTGTAGGACACCTCCAAAGAGGAAAAGAAAATTTAGGATGGTAATAAATTTAAAATTCATAGTTGAGTGTGTTTGTTCGTGCAAAAAAAGTTGTTACAACTAAAATAATGAAAAAAAAGCTAAAAACCCTTAAAAAAAGAATGTTTCTATGTTTTTTTTTGAACTTATATAAACTATAAAAATCAAAATAATTAAACTGAAAAATAAGATTATTTTTTGTTTGTTTTGATTGCAAAAAGAGAAAAGGAGAAAAAACGGGCTCTATTTTATTGATTATGAGCATAAAAGTTTATTCTTAAAAAATAAAAATATTTAATAAAATAAAGCCCTTTATTAATTTTGATCTCTCCAAAAACGAATTTAGTGCCATTTCTGCTATATGTTGATTATTAAGTTTGTATAGATTTTTATAAAATAAATTCGTTTTCATATTGAACTTATTTTCAAGAGGTAGACAGTATGCTGTTGATTTCTTGGGCAAATAAACTGGATAAAAGGCAGATAAAGAGTGAGAAATAGTGCTTAAATCAGTGCAAAAAATGCCTTTAATTTTCTGTATTTATGAGACGATATTCTTTTTTAATGCCATATTATACGAAGGTATTATTATCTTAGCAACTTAGTTCAAAATAGACTATTAAGTTATTTGTAATTGTTAATTAAAAATGATAATGAAACAACCCGATTTTATAGATTTACAAAATCTTGCCGCTGAGCAATTTGGTGCAAAAGTTATATATTGTACAGATGATTTTTTTGCACCCGTAGAGAATTTATTAAAGCCAGGGCGTGGGATCTTTATAGCGGATAAGTACACCGATAGAGGAAAGTGGATGGATGGATGGGAATCTAGAAGGAAACGTACAGAAGGTCATGACTTTTGTATTATAAAGCTAGGAGCAGTGGGAAGATTGAGAGGTTTGGATATTGATACCAATCATTTTCTTGGGAATCACCCCCCTTATGCTTCTGTAGAGGCTTGTTGTTTGCCTTTGGATACGGATGTAGAAACGGTTCTTAAACATGAAGATTGGGATAATTTGGTAAAAAAAGTTGCACTAAATCCAGGAAGCCAACATTTTATAGACATGTACTCAGACTATGGCTATACACATCTAAAGTTACGGATTTATCCTGATGGAGGAGTAGCTCGTTTTAAGGTATATGGTCATGTACAGGTAGATTGGTCTATGTATAATAAAGAAAGTACAATTGATTTAGCTGCTGCTAATATGGGGGGCAAAGCAGTCCTGTGTAATGATATGTTTTTTAGCCATATGCAAAACTTAATTATGCCCAATCGAGGAATTAATATGGGCGATGGATGGGAAACAAAGCGTAACCGCATGCTTAATAACCGAGATTGGGTGGTCGTCAAACTAGCTAGAGCAGGGCGAATCAATCAGGCTTTGATTGATACCTGTCATTTTAAGGGCAATTATCCCGATACTTTTTCTTTAGAAGGGGTAAATTTACCAGCTGGCACAAGGATTACTGATGACAATGTAGAAACACTGGAATGGAAAGAAATTTTGTCTAAGCAAAAGTTAGAAGCGGATCAAGAACATTATTACAATGATATTCCAACCGAAGAAATTTTTACACATGTTCGACTTAATATTTATCCAGATGGAGGCATTAGTCGGATGCGATTATTTGGCAATTTTGTATAATATATAATTTTTCTTTGATCACTTGAAGGAGAGGAATCTTGTAATTTGCTTCTTTCAAGTGGTCAAAGAACTTAAGCATTCATTTATAGTATGAAATTAGAAGCACTAAATCAATTAAGTTTACCAGAGCTAGAAGACAAATTAGAGCAGTGTTGTGCAGCCTCTAAGTGGTTCAAAAATCTAGCGGCAGAATTTCCTTTCTCAGATCAAAAAGCCTTAGAAAATGCTGCGGATAAAATTTGGTCCGATTGTTCAGAGTCGGATTATTTGGAAGCATTTTTAGGACATCCTAAAATTGGTGATGTCAACAGCTTGGCCAAAAAATTTGAAGCAACCAAACAATGGGCAGGGAATGAACAAGAATTGGTCGATGGTGCTGCTATGGACGTTATTGAAGCGCTAGCCCAAGGCAATGCCGATTATGAAGCTCGTTTTGGGTTTATCTTTATTGTTTTTGCAACAGGCAAAACCGCAAAACAGATGCTTGATCTTTTGTTAAAACGATTGCCTAATGATAGAGCCAGTGAATTAAAGATTGCAGCAGCTGAACAACATAAAATTACAAAACTAAGAATTCAAAAATTATTAGCATGAGCCAAATAACCACACATATTTTGGATACCAGTTTGGGGAAACCTGCGGCAGGTGTTCAAATTAGTTTGCAGGAGTCTAATGGAAATGAATGGTTGACTATTGCTACTGGAGTTACCAATAATGATGGACGGGTTGCCAATTTATTAGCAGATGGAAAATTATTAGCACCTGGTGTTTATAGAATGTTCTTTGAAACAGGTGCTTACTATAAACGTTTAGAAATTAAGACTTTTTATCCAGAAGTGGGGATCGTTTTTGAAGTGTTTGACGATAGCCATTATCACGTACCGTTGTTGTTGAATCCATTCGGATATTCTACCTATAGAGGCTCTTAGTTAGGGGCTTTCAGGAGTTAAATAAATGTATTGTTCCAAGTGTTTTAGATGTCATTTTTGGAATAAAAAGTTTTGAAATAAGTTTCTTTTGAATGTTTTTTTTGGTGGGCATATGACTGATTGGGAACAAAGTACGCCGCAGAAAGCTGTTATTTTTCCTAGAGAAAAATAAGGTTTTCAGGTGTCTGAGCGGAGCGAGTTTCTGAAAGCCTAAGCTTGCAAGAAGATACTTTGTCCAAGAAGTCATCCAGTCCTAGCGTTTTTGGTTCTTTTTGGGCGATGCAAAAAGAACAAGAGGTATTGCTTACCCCACTTTTTGTTATTTTGCCTCTAAAATGGGGTCTAGATTAAAACTTCTAATGTTTACTTTATTAAAAAGAATCAGTTAAATTTATTGCTAAGGTCTAGTAAACAATGCTTTGTATGTTTTAAGGGATTACTAAAGTGTATATTAGATCACAATACAAAAAAAGTTTACCTTATCACTTTGAGTAAGGTAAACTTTTTTGTTATTGTGCTTTATTTTATTTTAACAAACTTCTTATGCTTTGACCACTCCTCGTTTTTAATCTCAAGCATATAGCTGCCCTCAGGCAATTGGGTTACATCCAAGGGAAGGAGTTGCATTCCAGGAACAATTGTTTGAGCTTGTTGATAAACCACTCTACCCAATTGATCTAGTACTTTTAGTTCGCTATTTATAGCCTTGGTCTGATGGTTATAAAATTTGATGTTGAGTTTGTATTGACTAGGGTTGGGGTAGATGGCTACAATGCCACTTTGCCCCTGAAAAGCAGCACAAGGTGTCAATACATGTATGTAATCAGAATAGCGGCTTCCTCCGCCCAATTCAACAATCTTTAGTCGGTAATAATAACCAGCTTGATGGATAGATTTGTCTGTCCATTTATAAGTTTGGTGAATTCTGGAAGAACCGATAGCGGCAATCTTTTTTAACGTTTCAAAATGAACACCATCTAAACTGCGTTGTAATTCATAATAATCGAGATTCCCTTCGGCTGTAGTTTCCCAAATTAGCTGTACTTGACAGGATTCAGGCTGTACATTGGCATAAAAAGAAGCTAAATCAACAGGAAGCAAAATATCTTGAACAAGACGTTGGCTGTATTCACAGGCACATTGTCTAGGATTCGAATTGGGTTGAGCCCGAATCGCTGCAACAATATTTTCGCCATTATTAACATCGCAAAGTGCTGAACTAAAGGTATCTGTCCACGTAAAAGGATGGCTGTTGCCAGACAACAAACCTGCATTGGTTGTGTAGGCATCGATATAGGTATCACCAGTTGTGTAATTTCCAGAACCATCTTGATCACAGAAAAATTCGACTGTTAGGACATCACCTGCAAGCACATCATTTCCTGTATTGTCAATGGTACCTTGTATAGAAATGATATTTTGCCCAGAACTTAGTTGGAAATTACGATTTCCACTAGGGGCTACATTAACTACTAATACAGGGCGGTTTACGGTAACATTTGAATTGTTTCTTCCGCTGGGAGTACTCGTTATACAATTGCTTCCAGACGATAAGCAGAAAATAGAAGTGTTGATTAAACTCAATACCTCTAAATCATGTGTCCGACAAATATTGGGAAGATCCTCAGCGTCTATACTTACCGAAAAGACAACACTGTCACCAGGCACAACGCCCCCAGTCATTGACCAACTAAGGTTTGTTCCGCTTCCCGTATTTGTTATGCTTGGTTGAGTAGAAGGAGCATTGTGGAAACTTGGGGCACTAGGATCGTAAGCCGAAAATAAAATTCCCGATGGCAATCGGATTAAAATGCTGTCATTGGCAGTTGTTGTTCCTGCGCCAAGATTTTTGATCGAAACATTATAAGCATAAGAATGCTGATTGCCACAAGCGGTAATAATATCCGAACTCATATTAATTTGAGTTACATAGGGTGCTATTTCTGCTCCTTTTATCAGAATAGGAGCAACCGTGTAAGTCGTATTGGGTAAAGGATCACCACAAGGACGAGCAGCACTAATTTGGACATTAAACGCATCGCCAGAGATAAAATTACAATCTGTTTCCAGTTGAAAACGCAATTTTATTTTCCGATCGCCAATACTATCAGCATCAACCGTACCCAATAGCCCTTCATCGTCTAAGGCTGCTGCGTATTTGGTGAGGTCAAATTCTAAATTAGCACCGATTAAAGTCGGATCTACGCCAGCTTGATAACCACTACCACTAGGGTATTCATATTGGACAGAACCCGTTATAAAACTAAGACCAGCAGGCAAATTTTGTAGTCGAGCAAAAATTTCTTTAACCGAACTGGATTGTGCACTGGTGAGTTCTATTTCATAACTTAAGGGGGTGCAAATATCGATAGAATCGACTCCTGAAGTGGTATCTCTTGTTACGGCAACTTGAAGCGCAGATTCAGGGTTGGTAATTTTGAGATAAGAGCTATCAAATTGACAAGGATAGGTGGCCGTATTAGTGGGGTAATCTCCGCAGTCCCAACCTGCTAATATTAATAAGCTATCTGGAATACAGGAGTTTTGGGTGGCCACAATTTCATAAACATTGTTCGTGGATGCTCCCATTACACCTAGTTCATATAGACCATTAGCATTGGGCGTTAATAAGGTGGAAGTATTGAGATTCCGAACCTCTTCAATAGCAATACCCCCTGAGGCACTACTTAGGCTAAAAAAGGTATTAAATGCATCCGCTATATTTGAATTGTTATCAATTCGAAATTGCCAAACCACGGTATCTGTGGTAGAAACAACAATAGGAGTGATGGCTGCTAATTCTAAATCGGGGCTCGTGTAATTGATCAAATCACTTGTTCCTTGGTAGGAATCAAAAAAGGTACCACTAGGATTAATGTCTTGATAATAGCCATAATAATAAATTCTACTACTAGCAGGAGCATTACAAGAAGGGCGAATAAACATACGAACGGTACCATAATAGCCTTCATCCGAAATGGGATGGGTTCCTCCTCTAGGTGTAAAAAAGTCACCTAGGACAAAGCGAACGGGATTGCTATTGGGATCTATAGGAGTAATTGGAGTATAACCAACGCTTCCTCCAGTATAAGAATACCGAAAATCAGCAACCTGTGTGGTGTCCATAACATAGCCAGGAGGGAGCAAAAATTCGAAGGTATCAATATAAGAAAAATGTCGAATTTCATTTCTAAAGTAATTCCCATTGGCGTAATTGCTACAACATGGACCTATTGATAGGTAATAATTTTTAGAAACTTGGGTACTGCCACAAGAGTTCATTGTGCGAGAGCTACCACAGCAAGTAGTGTGATAATAACCAATGGTTTTGAATTGTGCGCCTAATGTACTACAAGCGTGCTGATCTGCGGTGTCGGTTGGATTGGCAATACGACTAACATAAAAATCGTTTTCAATATTGTGGGTTAAAACAGCACCACTAAACGGGGTGACAAACCGATAAAAACTTTCTATCGCAATAGAATCGCCTGTTTCAAAGACAAATCCACTAGGAGTACAGGCGTTAATGTTTATGCTAAAGTTATTGGTGCTATTGGTGATAATCGCACTATTATTGCAAGCATAGGTTAAATTGGCACTAGCATCAAAAATCTGAATATTGGCATGGATGCCATTTAGGGTTCTAGCATTGGGAGCCATACCCAACATGCGGGTATTAAGGTAAGCAAACTCAAATTGAGGATTTCCCGATCCTGTATCAATTCTAGCTTCATACCTCAATGCTAATGTATCGCCAGCAATCAGTGTTTTAGCACGTATTTTACTAAGGTCTAGGCTGCCAGAAGGGTCCGCTACTCCATTGTTGTCATTATCAGCAGCTCCTAAATTATGGCGTTGAGCCGTAAATGTAGTGAATTGCAAGCCTCCATTGGGGCAGGGTTCTGGACAGTGTAAATCGGTGTGCCATGTTTGGCAATACATGGGTTTTCGGCAAACAGTAGGGCAATTGGGATACAAAACAAGATAGGTGCTAATGGGAATGGCAAGTGGCCCACTGCTTGCTCCTGTTTGATTGCAATCCGCAACCAGCCCAACATGCATTTCTGCTTTGTTGGCAGAGCCATTGCTACCAATACAACTTACTAAGCTTGAAAAATCAAAAAAGGCTTTAACTGTATCACTAACAACTATTAAACTATCAGGAGTTCTCGAACAAGTGAATAGACGGTTGAATAGAGTAAGGTTGCCCGAAAAAGCTACGCCAGCAGGTAAGATAATTTCAACCTCTAACCAGCCGTCTGTAGCGGGTACTGTTAGACCATTGCTATTGGTGTATTCTAGTATGAACGTAGAGGTATCTCCGTGGTTGATGTCTGTAGGTCCTGAAGGTACAGAACTATAGGCACTGATATGGTCATATCCACGAACGCTTCCTCGCCTATAACCTGTGGTGTAATTGGTCAAACATTCATTTTCATAATCCACTTTGTATTCCCAAGAGTTAAATGTTAATCCTTGATTACAAGTTTGTGAACAACAAGCCATTTGTGTCCAAGATACTATAATGGTATCTCCAACAGCTAAGTCTGGCAAATTAATTCTAGCTCTGCCAATTTGATTGTTGGCACCACATAGATTGGCAAAAGAACCATTACCATTTTGTGTAAAAAAAGGAGAGATAGAAAAGGGAGGGCTTGTTGTTCCTAGCTGCAATTGAATACTACTAGTATCAATCGGAAAAACACGATTGGGAATAGTTGCGGTATTTCCGTAAGCATTTCCTGCAAAAATTTCAAATACATTACCAATAGAAATCCCTGTACCTGTATTAATAATTTGAACTTGTTGTAAATGAGGCTCATTAAAACATTGAACGCCCGATGGGGTCGCTACTGTGCTAAGAATTGGAGCAATTGGAGGTACAGAGGCAGAAATAGGATAAGCAATGGTTTCGCAGGCTGCATTGTCGCAGCCCCAACTTAGATGCAAATCAGTTGCTATATCGGTACAGTTACTAATTGTGATTTGATAGCGAACGACAATTGTTTCGTTGGAGGTGAATAAACTATCACTGCCCAAATGGTTGTTGGCAAAAAATATCGTATCGTTTGTAGCATTCATGATGCCGTTGGTAGAATTAGAAAACTGTAAGCCAGTAGGAGGATTAAGGGCTACAAAGAAACTACTTACAGGACCATTTCCTCCATTCGTGATGGTTAATTCTTGCGTATAAGTAGCACCCAAATTGGCATTAACATTTGCATTGCTAACATTACTAAAACTCAATGCAGGATAGCTGATATTAAAGTCAGGGGTAATATGAGAGGGCTCTGTTATACCATCGTGATAATAAGTATAGGTATTACTAAAGCTGCCTCCTCCTTCAAAATGAGCGATTGCTGCACAATTGGCACTAATTCTAAAGGAAAAATCTACATTTCCTCCAATGGCTGGTAAGTTTTTGAGGACTAAAGCAATTCTATTAGCCGTGCTAGTTGTTGTTGGGGTTAAGCTATAGTTACTGGTTTCGATTAAACTGCCCGAAATATAAAGAACGCCAGGAGGAAGTTGAAGGATCAAACTATCACTAGTCATCGGGTTGCCACTAATATTAGAAAATGTGACATGGACTGTATCTTCATTATGGCAAACGTTAAGATTGATGTTTCCTGTGCTTGTTGTGTTCCAAGATAATTGAGCTGTAGAAGGGAATGCCAAAAGGGAAGTAAAAAAAAGGCAAACAATACATCTAAAAATAAAGGTCATTTTGTTTTTTCTTTTTGAAAAGTAAGGGAAGTGGGAGTTATGGTTTAAAAGAAGAAAATAGGACAGAAATTACTCATTTAGTAATAATTAAACTTGGGGAATAAAAAAATAATTGCAAATATATATATTAAATGCTATTTAGCCAAATGATTTTTTGAAATCAAAACTTTATCTTGCGGTTGCATTTCTTGTTCGATTTATTCTATTGATTTTTGTTCTTTTTTTAGAATATTAATTTGTGTGATTGGATTCGAATAAAGACAATTTTTAGTTGTAAATACTGGAAAATGTGACAGAATTTAAATGCCTCGATTTTCCATTGTGAAAGGCTATTTTAAAAATAAATTTCTGAGTACAGGACAAAACAGGTAAAGGATACTTATAAAGTACTATTTAAGCTAAAACTATGTTTCGATTTTAGATGCTAGACCGCTTTGCTTTTAGATATTAGACCCTATAACAGCCTAATAGGGTCTAATATCTAAACATGTAATGATCTAAGATCTAAAAAATAGTTCCATTAATCCCTACTTTATTTAATTCCAATTGTTTTGTCCTGTATACAGAATAAATTTAACCCTTGTATTTTTTTATAATAAATAATTTAGGTTCATTACTTACTCCGTTGCTTTTATAGTTTTGGCTTAGCTTTGCTAGCTCATGCAATAATGTGGTGCGTTTTTCAGCGGAGTAATGTTTTTATACAACCCAATAAATTGCACTATGTAAGATAAAAAGTCTACAATGTATTTTTTTTGTCCCTCTAAAAGAGCTATCTTTTCTCTTTTTAGCGAAGGGTGAGTATCTTAAATTTTTCATATACTAGAGTAGTTTATTGAGTTTGTTGATTTTAATTGAATAGAACATATAAAATATTAGTATAGTAGATGCAATGATAATAAGTAAATGTTAATTAAAATAGCCCTTTGTTTTATCCAAATATTAAATAAATCCTGATTTGAAATATGAAATTATCAATCACAAAAGAAGAAAAAGCGTTAATTACCAGTGAACTAAGTAAGCATAATCTTGCTTTTCAACAAATTTATAATGGAGATAGAGCAGATCGACAACCTGTTCATACGGTTTATGGAGGAGCAAATCTTTTTGATTCAGCTATTGTTACCAAGTTAAGAGAAAAAGCAGTAAGTAGCTTAACAACTTATGCTCCTAATTTTTGCGTTTTAGGACGTGTTTTAAAGCTAGAAGGTTGGGAACATTTACCTCAAAATATTGAAGCAATAGAAACCCTCAAAAA
Organism: Aureispira anguillae; assembly: GCF_026000115.1. GTDB lineage: Bacteria > Bacteroidota > Bacteroidia > Chitinophagales > Saprospiraceae > Aureispira > Aureispira anguillae. The sequence continues at coordinate 2,422,193 of NZ_AP026867.1, read as the reverse complement.
TAGGTTGGATTTGCTTTCAGAAACAGAACGTAAAAAAGAAACGCATTGGCTGGCGTATACCGTTTATAATAAATTGGTCGCTAAATTGGATCAAGAACCTTTAGAAGATTTTAGAATAGATTTTGAGGATGGTTTTGGCAATCGAAGCGATCAAGAAGAGGATGAAACAGCCGTTCGAGCTGCTAAGGAAGTTGCAAAAGGAATGAAAAATGGTTCTTTACCGCCCTATATTGGCATTAGAATTAAGCCGTTTAGTGAAGACTTAAAGGAGCGAGGAATACGTACCTTAGATATATTTATTAGTACGTTGTGCAGTGAAACAGGTGGGCAGCTTCCCGATAACTTTGTGGTTATGTTGCCTAAGGTAACCATTGCGGCACAGGTAGAGGCAATGGTTCAATTGTTTGAATTGCTAGAAAAGGCAAACAATATTGAGCCGAATCAACTTAAGATGGAAATGATGGTCGAAACAACTCAGTCAATTATGGCTGAAGATGGCAAAAATCCATTGTTGAAATTTATTCGTGCAAGCAAAGGACGTTTAATTGCTTGCCATTTTGGAACCTATGATTATACGGCATCTTGTAATATTACGGCCAAATACCAAACGATGGATCACCCTGTTTGTGATTTTGCACACCATGTTACCAAAGTGGCATTGTCGCATACTGGAATTTGGTTGTCAGATGGTGCAACGAATGTAATGCCTGTAGGCCCTCATCGAGGAGAGCAGTTGACGTTTGCAGAGCTTAAGGAAAATACAGAAATTGTACATCGTGCTTGGAAAATGGGCTATGATCATGTGCGTCACTCTTTATGGAATGGGTTTTATCAGGGATGGGATTTGCATCCTGCTCAATTTATAGCTCGATATGCTGCGGTATATGCTTTCTTTTTAGAGAGTTATAGCGATGCTGCCTTGCGCTTGAAAAATTTTGTAGAAAAAGCGGCTCGTGCCACCCTAACAACAGATATTTTTGATGATGCTGCTACAGGACAGGGCTTGCTAAATTATTTCTTGAAAGGCTTGAATAGTGGTGCAATTTCAGAGGAAGAAGCAATGGCAACGGGACTTACTTTGGATGAAATTCGCAGCCGTTCTTTTTTGGCAATTCTAGAAGGACGTCGTGGGAAATAGGATAGGTTAAGCATGGAAGAACAAAAATTGTGGTTATATGTAGCGCAAAAACTAAAGGAAGAACAAGGCGTTGCGCTAATGTGGGTGCCTGAGAGTATTGGCAGCAGTCCAGGGCGTCAGGGGCATCAAATGGCAGTGGCAAGCGATGCTACCATGCATGGAACTATTGGTGGTGGTGTGATGGAATATCAACAGGTAGAAGCTTGCAAAAAGCTTTTGGTAAAAGGGCAAAAAGAATGCTTAAGAAAGCGGTTGATTCACAACCCATCGGATAAAAGTAAATGGTCAGGATTGTCTTGCTCTGGGGAGCAGACAATTTTGATTTTTTTTCTAAATCAACGCCATCTAAACTTAGTTCAAAACATAATAATTGCCTGCCAAAAAGAAGCTTCTTATTACTTAGTTTTGAGAGCCGAAAATACCATCCACCTAGAACAAGTGCCCATTGATGTACCTAGGTTTGATTATCAACTTAAAACAGAGGATACTTGGCACTATCAATATATTGTTGGCTTTCAAGAAACGGTTTATTTGGTTGGAGCAGGTCATGTCGGCTTGGCTTTGTGCCAACAGCTATTTCTGTTGGATTTTAAAATTGTTTTGATTGATAATCGAGCTGCTTTGCCCACAGGGAAATATGACCAATTTATTTCGAAAAAAATCATCACTAGCTATAAAAAAATAGCTACTTTTGTACCAAGCACACAATATGATTATATTATAATTATGAGTTTTTCTAGTGCATTGGATACGTTGATTTTAAGTCAACTAATTCATAAACCTGCTTGTTATATTGGTATGATGGCTAGCCAAGTAAAAGTAGACAGAATTAGAGCAACCTTGTTAGACAAAGGAATTACAAAGGAGGATTTTGATCGGGTGCATACACCAATTGGTTTGCCAATAAAATGTAAAACTCCTGCTGAAATTGCAGTAAGTGTTGCTGCTCAGATAATTGCCATTCGAAATATTGATGGATAAGGTATTGATATGATAATAGACCAACATAATAGGATTCATGATTATTTGCGTATTTCATTGACGGAACGTTGCAATTTACGCTGTTTTTATTGCATGCCAGAGGAAGGGGTAGAATTAGCCCCCAAAGCTGAATTGATGACTTATGAAGAAATTCTAGCCATTGCAACTACTTTTGTGGAAATGGGAGTGCGAAAAATTCGTCTGACTGGCGGCGAGCCCTTGGTCAGAAAGGATGCGCATGTTATTATTGAAGCTTTGGGGAAATTACCTGTTGAATTAGGGGTGACAACAAATGGAATTGTTGTCCATCGTTTTATCGATACTTTTAAAAAGGCAGGACTAAAAGCGGTCAATATTAGTTTGGACACCTTGGATAGAGATAAGTTTGCTATTGTGACCAAGCGAGATTATTTTGAACAGGTCTATCGAAATATTGGTTTATTGTTAGCAGAGGGATTTAGAGTGAAAGTAAATGCAGTGCTGATGCGAGCAATTAATTTTGATGAAATTATCGATTTTATAGAATTAACTAAATCCCGTCCATTGCAAGTACAGTTTATCGAATTTATGCCTTTTGGGGGCAATAAATGGGACTGGGAGAAAGGAATTTCCTTGGCTGAAATTCTTGAAAAAGCAACGGCTCATTATGGCGAAGACCAAGTTTTAAGAATTCAGGATAAGCCCAATGACACAGCTGTAAATTACAAAATAAAAACGTATGAAGGTAGCTTTGCCATCATCAGTACCATTACCAATCCTTTTTGTAGCACTTGTAATCGCATTCGTCTAACGGCAAATGGGCGCATCAAAAATTGTCTCTTTTCCACATCTGAAACAGATTTACTTAGTCCCTTTCGTGCAGGAGAAGATATTAAACCTATAATTCTTAATGGCATTCGATCTAAGGCTGCTGAAAGAGGCGGATGGGATAATTTTGAAGACTTGGCTAATCCTGAAAATCATGGACAAAATCGATCTATGATTCTGATTGGCGGATAGGTGGGGTGTTGGTTCGATTTGTGTGTATATATGTCTTTTTTATAAGCCCTTACTAACTTCTTTGATGTTTACTATTTTTAAATTAACCGTTTATATAAAGTCCTAGAGCCTTCCAACCTTTCATTTCAATAGTAAATTCATGATTTGGATCGATTTCGGGAATCGCAAAAAAAGTAACACTCCAATTTATTTCATCATTGAATATTTCGGGAATCTCTATATGACTTAATTTAAAATAATTTTCTAGCGGAGCATTTTCAAGAGTAATTCCCATTTCAAATAATGAATCGCCAATTTCACCATTGATTGTTTTTTTCCATTTTTTTGATAAAAGAGAATAGTTTTGATTTAGGTCAAAGAAAAAATCTTTTTGCCTAGAATTTGGTCGTTCTTTTTCTTTTGTACGTATAAAGAACTCTATTTCTGTTCTAGTCGGCTTAAAAAGTAATATGCCTTGCCAATAGTTTGAATTTTTAAACTCTTTTAATATAAGTTTCCCGAATACTTCGTCAGTAATACTAAGTAGCACTTTTGGGGCTCCAAACCATTGTTTTATTTTTTTTAAGAATTTCATTTTTTAGCTCTGTTAGAATTAATTGTATATGTCTTGTGCTAGACTTTAGTTTGCAATTCTTTACCATGAAGTTCTACAAGCAGAGCAAATTCTTGATAAAACTCAGGTTGTTTGTTCGGACTAATGAGGAAACGAAAACCAGTTTCGAGTTCTACCCAAATGGTATCTCTAGGATGTTTTTGGTAAGAATAATGCGTCTCTTCAATGAGCGAAGTTTCGTATTTTAGTACCAAATCATTGATGTCCTTCCAGCCATTTATATACCAATCGCTAAAATATTCTTGCCCTAATATGGTATACAACAGACCTTGGTTAACAATAAAAGAAACTTGGTAATTTAAGCCCCTTTTGATGGAAAACTGAACCACATTTTGCCCCCAAAAAAGCCAGAGTTTTTGAGTACCCAAAATAAGATCTAATTTGCGTTCTAAAAAACCTAAGCCCATAGGGTATTGAGCAGCATGATCGTAACTTATTTTTTTGTGGAGGCCATTCTTGAGGTAGATTTCAATGACAACAGCAGAAATGTTCTCTAAGGTACTTTTAAATTCATCTTCTTCAATCTTAAAAAAATCAGATTTCTTAATGATGTGATTGATGTTGTTAATCCGTTTTCTATAGATTTTCCACTGAAAAAAGCCAATCATACGAACGGCTTCTTTTCCGTGGTACAAGACATTGCCCAATGCATCTACCGAAATGCTATAAGCAGGGCTGCCCCAAGCAGAAATACGACCAAATTTAATGATGTGAAACTCCTGTTGACGAGCAGCATATTGGTTTAGTTTTTCTTGTTGGCTTGCATTGTCTTGAATAGCGGAAGCCAATTCTTTGTCGAGTACGGCCTGTTTTTTTAGTAAGTCCCCCTTCTCAATTTCCAATAGAGAGTTAATGGCACGTAACTCCTTTTGTTGCTCTTCAAGTTCTTGTACTTTTTGTTGAATACGGGCACTTTTTCTAATGACAATAACAAATATTATCACAAAAGGAAGGAAGGCACCAACAACAACAAGAAAAGTCATACAAAATGGATTGAAGAGCAACAAAAGAAAAAGTAAAAAATTAAAACTTATTTTTCCACATCATCGATTCAACAGGGCGGATCGTGCGCTCATTGTATTTGGCATTTTGTTTTTTGTTATAGTAGGTTTGAATGTCTCCATGCACCATAAAATAAATAAGTTGCCCAATTGGCATTCCTTTATAAACTCGAACAGGATGGGTGCATGAAATTTCAAGCGTCCAAGTATTACAAAAGCCAACATCCCCCTTTCCAGCAGTAGCATGGATGTCGATTCCCAAACGCCCTACACTTGATTTTCCTTCTAAAAAAGGAACGGAATTGTGCGTTTCCGTATATTCCTCTGTTACTCCTAAATAAAGCATGCCCGATTGTAAAACAAAACCTTCATCTGGAATTTCAAACGATTCAATTTCGTTGTGCGCCCTAGCATCTAGTACACGATTTTTGTAAGTCGCCAAGTATTTACCTAAGTGAACATCATAAGAGTTAGTACCTAAGCAGTTGGGGTCAAATGGTTCGATTACAATTTCTTTGTTTTCAATTGCCTTTAGTATTTCCTTATCGGATAGTATCATTGTCCCTTTGTTTATAATTATAGTGTTTTGTGTCGTTGAACGGACAAATTTAAGAAGTCTAAACAGCTATGCAAAAAAAAGCAGCTAGTAATAAAAACATTCTTTGAGAACTCTAGCGTCTATGTTAGTACTGAAAGGGATGATTCCTTCAGATATATTGTCTAAAGTCATTTTAAGTGGTAGAAAATTTTGTACTTAAAATTTGAATTCAACCCCAAAGGTGAAATATAACGCCCGTTGTAAGCATTGATTGGATTAAAAACTGCCAAAGACGATGCTAGCACCAATATAAGGTCCTGAAAACATGGTTGGCCTTCTTAATAAATTACCATTTCTGGTTTCTCCATTAATAAAAGCAAAATGATAGCCTCCCTTTACGCCCATTTTTAGAAAACCTCCAATCTTAAATTGAAAATTTACCTCTAAGGCGGTATTGATGCCAAACATGGTATATAATTCATCCTTAACTCTAAGCCCCAAAAGGGTAGTAGAGTCCTCTGTTGCTGTGATTTCACTAAAAGAAACCGTGTTGAGACCCAGCATTCCGTTGAAGGTAATTTGAAAAGGTTTGTCAGGCATAATATTAAATCCCACATTAACCCCTGTTTCTATATTACTGATACTGCTGGAGAATACATTTTCTGAAAAGGAGAGTGGGTTTATTAATAAACTGTCTTGAAAACCACTTTTTTGGCTGGCTTCAAAAACGTCGTATTTATACGGTTTGTTAAGTGCTCGCAAATAAACACCAAATTGAAAATTATCATTCACAACAATTCCCCCACCAGCACCTAGGTAAATATCGCCTGATAACTCACAACCCATATAAATAATTTCACTGTGCCCATAGCCACTGACACCACTTTTTTGCCCGTAAAGATTAAAGAGGCAATGACAAAGGAATAAAGTTAAAACTGTTTTCATTGTTTAGTTGAAATTTAGATTTGAGCTAATATTTTTGATACTTTCAGCCTCAGGAGCTTCGGCACTTTTATTTTGTCCCTTCCAATAAAGTGATGTTGTTGATTTCCCATGCTTTATTTTTGCATTGGAAAATTGGATCAAGCTAGGGTTGGTGTCCAACATAGCAAAGCCACTTTTTCGTTTGGCAAATTCTGCCTTGAATGGTGCGACCGAAAAATTTTCCATACCGTTATTCCACGCAACAACTTTCATGTTTATATGGCTATCCATTTGACCATTTTGGGGGTTATAAGACAGCGGTGTCACATAATTGTTTAACTCCAATAACCAATGCTCTTCGTTGAGGACAATCCCCAGCCCTTTAATGCCCAAACAAGCCGCAGGATAATGATCTTTTTGCCCCGATATGGTTAATTTTTTGCTCAGTTCTTCTACTTCTACAGAGGTGTCCCAAGCATAATTTCTAGTGGTATACGAATTGCGAACTTCTGCTACATCTTCATCAAACCCCAAAATCAATAAATGCAAGGTAAGTTCGTAAGCTGTTTTGTCTTTGAATAGTTCACATTCCAATGTTCTACAATTGGTTACTAAGTTAAAATTGGCCGTCAAATAAATCTGTTGAGTCTCTTTGGTATATTGAGGATCTTCTACCAAGAACTGAAGCAATTGAAGCTGGTCTGATTTTATCATAGATTTGACCTCAAAACCATTGACCAAGACATCATAATGTGCTTTGTTTTGCATCCACTCATCTAGGTCGAGATAAATATTTTCTGCTTTGGTTAGCAAATCTCCCTCATTGCCATTGACCAAGATTTTAACCTCAGTCTCCTTAAAATAGACATTGGGTGCTTCTACATAAGAATAATAGGTCGTAGCAAATGTACTATCGGAACCTAACCCTGTTGCGCTATAATGAATACAGTACCCTTGATCTTTTTGCATAGACACCAAGCTTCCAATTCGATTGATGCGGTGGTTGTAAGTCCATTTATGTTCAAATCCTCGCCAAATAAGAGCTTTATTGTAAGGCTGTAATTTCTGAGCGCTAAGTGGCGTAGTTGTTGAAATAAAAAAGGATAGAACCATCCAGATAATAATGAAAGAGTATTTAATTTCCATAGATTATGGTTGTTAGTTTTTGGATGATGAAAAAAAACATTTACGGATAAGTTAGTGCGATTTTTAATGGTTTCAAGGTAGCGACAAAACTAAGTAATGTACCATTGGAAAGTAATCAAATTTTCTAAAAATTATGAAAAATAGCGTATAGAACGTATAAAAATTGACTTCCTTTTTACGGCTTGTGGATCAAAGTTGTTCATGCATTGATAACCTAAGTTTTATTATTAAGGATGGGCTAATGATTTAATAACATTTGCTTAAACACAATAATTTTTTTACCTTTAGTCGTTCCTATCTCAAAAAACACCTACCATTCACCCCAAAAAAATCTCATTTTGATAGTATACATCAATCTTTTTGAAAAAGGTTGACTTTTGTGAACAAAAATCAAAAATATGGCAAGTGTGCAGGCTAAGATGATGAGTTTTTTCTTGCGAAAACTTAAGAGTCGTGCGTTTAGATTAATGGGAAACCATGATGAATTTCGAAAAGAAAAAGAAAAAATATTCAGTCGTGTAGCATGCCCCAAATCAGTAAATGTTAAGTATTTTGATATGAATGGAGTAGAGGCTGCTCGCTTTGTTCCTCCTAAATCAAGATATGCGCATAAGGTAGTCTTGTATTTTCACGGTGGTGGTTATACCTCAGGATCTATCAAAAGCCACGCAGGGCTGATTGGGAAAATAGCATTAGAAACAGGGATACCTCATGTTGCGATCAATTATCGGTTGGCTCCAGAGTATACCTATCCCGCAGCCTTAGAGGATGCTCTAAAGGCTTATCAATGGTTGTTGGAAAAAGAGCATTTTAATGCAAACGACATCATTATAATGGGAGATTCTGCGGGAGGAGGTCTGACCTTGGCAACTTTGTTAAGAATAAAGGCAACGGGCTTACCCAATCCTTTGTCAGCAGTGGTTATCTCTCCTTGGGTTGATTTGACAATGAGTGGAGAATCTGCTTTGAGCGAACCAGAAAAAGATCCTATTTTAGATGTGTCCAAAGCAAAAGAATGGGCAAAGTGGTATGCAGGAAACGCTCCCTTAAACCACCCCTTTGTTTCACCTTTATTTGGAGATTTATCCGATTTACCCCCCATTTTAATACAAGTTGGAACAGAAGAAATTTTATTGAGCGATTCGGTACGATTTGCGGCATTTGCTGCGATGAAAGACTCTGTTGTTACCTTAAAAATTGAAGAGGGAATGCCACATGTATGGCATTTTTTCTGGCAGTATATACCTGAGGCTAAAGCTGCTATTCGTAATATTGCTGGTTATCTAGACGAACAAATTAAAGCCGATGAAGAAATTAATGAATGGCAATCTTTGGCTTCTATTCAATCCAAATCTTTGGGAGAAAAAACGGCTGTCGTTGCTCGTTTGTCTTACGAAGCATTTAAGCTCGGAAAAAATGTTTTAAGAAAGAAGATCTCTGGATAAAAAAATGAAGATTTGAAAAGGAGTAGTTGATACTTTTTTTCAAATCTTCACTATTTTTTTATCAATTAACTGGAAGACTAGGATCAGTTAGGGGTAATAATAAAATACTCCCTCTAACAAATATAATTTATTGAACTTAAGTAACAAAGTAAAACCAATGATTGTAAACTTACCAAAGAAAGGGTAATACAGCCTTGCGTTTTTTGGGGTAAGTGTCAAATTTTTGGTGATACCATTCGTGATGCGCAATGGCTCTAGGGCTTAGGTTGGCAAAGGTCCACAAAGCAAAAGATAGCGCAGGCAAAGCAGAAAGCATGAGGGCAAAGCCAAACCACTCAATGATTTCTCCCAACAAATTAGGGCAAGAAACATAACCAAAGAGCCCTCCTTTGGGAATTTTGTAGCCTGTTTCTCCAGGTTTGCGTAAATTTAATAGGATATTATCAGACTGAACATTAATAAACATTCCAATAAAAAAGAGAGAAGCCCCTATAACAAAATAAGGAGAAGACAGCCATGCAGTTGTATAACTATCGCCATAGTTTCCTAGGAAATAACCATTGATAAAACCATTCATTATATTAAAAGAAATGGCAGAACCCATAATCATAATGGGCATTTTTTTGCTGTGGTCACGTTGGCGTAGCGGGTAAATAACACTTCTATTAAAGTAATGAAGTACCCATAAGGCCCAAAATATTAGGGTGACGGAATTGGGGGCTGTACTTCCCGAAAAGAAAAAGTAGGTAAAAACTAAAGGCGATGGAATTTCCATGATAAACCAACCCAGTCGTGCATTAATCATAGGACCCCATTCCTTAGAAGTGTGTCGCCCAAAGGGAGCGGTAACAAAAAACAACGAAAAAAAAGTAATACAGGCGAGCGCTATCCACCCATACACAAGCGTATAAAAAATTGAATCAGTCATATAACAGTTAAGGTTAGAATAAAAAGCAAAAAGAGGTACTGCTTAAGCAGTACCTCTAGCGCTAAAAATAAGATTATTTTTAATAAAACAAGCTCTGTTTTTTTGTTTTTCTAAACCATAGAATGAATGAGGGCTAGAACACTTTGTAAAAGAACAGAATAGATTTATTCCAATTCAATCACCAAATCATCTTGCCCAACCATCGTTTTTTCTGCTAGGTGTATTTTTTTTACTTTCCCTGCGATTGGTGCCGTAATGGTGCTTTCCATTTTCATGGCTTCAATAATAAACAAGGGCGTATTAATGGCGACCGTTTCTCCCTCTTGCACTAAAATTTGAGACAAACTACCCTGCAAAGGGGCACCAATTTGTTGTTCTCCAACTGCTTTTTGATGAACAACGGTTTCGGTTTTGATGGTGTTGTCCTTTATTTTAACGGAACGAGTTTGTCCATTGAGTTCAAAGGTGACATTGCGCATTCCTGCTGCATCAGGAGCTGAACAGCCAATATAGCGAATTAGAATGTTTTTACCATCGGCAATTTCTACGATGGTCTCCTCATTCTGTTTCAGACCATAAAAGAATGGCAACGTGGGAAGATGCTGTACGGCATTGTACTGTTCATGATGTTCATAAAACTGCCTAAAAACTTTAGGATACAACTTATAAGAGATAAAATCCAATTCTGTGCAAAACTCATCGAATTCAGCCTGAAAGTCTTTAAATTCCTTGTCAAAGTCAATCGGCGCTAAATGAGCATTAGGACGTTCTACAAAAGGCTGCTCATCTTTTAAGACCATTTTTTGCAATTCAAGCGGAAAACCACCATGAGGTTGCCCTAAATTACCCCTAAAAAGGGCTTTGACACTATCGGGAAAATCAATTGTAGTCCCCTTTGTCATGATGTCATTTTCTGTATAATTATTGGCGGTCATAAACAAAGCCATATCACCAACGACCTTAGAAGAAGGAGTTACCTTGACCAAATCGCCAAATAAGCGATTGACCACCGCATAATTATGCTTGATGGTTTCAAATTGATCTTCTAAACCAAGCCCCCTAGCTTGTGGACGCAGATTGGAATATTGCCCCCCAGGAATTTCATGCCCATAGACTTCTGCTGTTCCTGCTTTAAGCTCAGATTCAAAAGGATAATAAAACTCTCGAACCGCTTCCCAATAATTAGAAAAGCCATTTAAGGATTGAATGTCTAGGTTGGCAGAACGCTCATGGAATTTAAGCATGCTCGCAATAGAATTGAAGTTGGGCTGGGAGGTTAAACCAGAAACAGAACTAAGGGCTACATCGACTACATCAACTCCCGCTTCAATAGCTTTTAAATAGGTAGCAGATTGTATAGAAGAAGTGTCGTGTGTGTGCAAATGGATTGGTAAATCAACAGCTTCTTTTAACCCCGTAATCAACTGTTCTGCGGCATAGGGTTGTAATAGCCCCGCCATGTCTTTGATGCAAAGTATATGTGCGCCTTCGTCCTCCAATTGACGGGCGAGATCTAGATAATATTGTAAGGTGTATTTGTTTTTAGTAGGGTCATCAATATTTCCTGTATAACAAATACAAGCTTCTGCCAAAGAATTGGTGCGTTCTCGAACCGTTCGAATGCTTACTTTCATCGCTTCCACCCAATTGAGTGAGTCAAAAATTCGGAAAACATCAATTCCTGTTTCTGCTGCTTTTTCAATAAATTTTTCTACTAAATTATCGGGATAAGCAGTATAGCCAACCGCATTGGAGCCTCGCAGCAGCATTTGCAACAAGGTATTGGGCATGGCTTGGCGCAATAGGCGGAGTCGTTCCCAAGGACACTCTTTCAAAAAGCGCAAGCAGACATCAAAGGTTGCTCCACCCCAAACTTCCATAGAAAAAATGTTGGGGTTGTTTTTGGCAAAAGATTCTGCTACTTTTATCATATCGTGTGTACGAACCCTTGTAGCCAATAAGGATTGGTGCGCATCTCGAAAAGTAGTGTCGGTAAATTGAATGGATTTTTCATTTTTTAACCAATCAACAAAGCCTGCTCGCCCTAGTTCATTTAATTTGTCTTTGGTACCCTTTGGGAAATCTGCCATTTTGGAAAAAGCAGGAACAACGGGCTTCCTAAAAACTTTGTTAGGATCACTATATTTTACATCGCTATTTCCATTCACAATAACATCTCCCAAATAGGAAAGCATCTTGGTTCCTCTGTCCAGACGACGTTTGGAGGATTGCATCAATTGGGGGTTAGAATCAATAAAGGTAACCGTGGTTTTGCCCGCTTGAAAGGTTTCGTCTTTTAATACGTTTAGCAAAAATGGAATATTGGTTTTAACGCCTCTAATTCTATATTCTCTTAGGGCTCGATGCAAACGCAAAGAAGCTCCTTTTAGGGTGCGTCCCCAAGCTGTTACCTTGACCAGCATGCTGTCAAAAAAAGGCGATATTTGAGCTCCTGCATAAGCCGATCCTGCATCCAAACGAATGCCGAATCCAGCGGCATTTCTATACGCAATTAATTGCCCATAATCTGGTTTAAATCCTTCTGTTGGATCTTCTGTGGTAATTCGACACTGAATGGCATAGCCCATGTGACTAATGCTCTGCTGGCTCAAAATATAAATTTGAGGGTGAGAGAGCGGATAGCCCATGGCAATTAATATCTGAGAACGAACGATATCAACTCCCGTAATTTGTTCTGTGATGGTATGTTCTACTTGAATACGGGGATTGACTTCAATAAAATAGATATTTTCCTCCTTATCGACCAAAAATTCTACTGTTCCAGCATTGCTATAATCTACTGCTTTGGCAATCCGAAGCGAATATTCATACAAGGCATCCTTGGTGTTTTGCCCTAAGGTTGCTGAAGGGGCAACTTCTACTACCTTTTGGAATCGGCGTTGGAGCGAACAATCTCGCTCAAAAAGATGCACCATATTGCCATAGTTATCGGCAAGTATTTGGACTTCGATATGTTTAGGCGAGTCAATGTACTTTTCTAAAAAAATAGTATCGTCACCAAAAGCTGTTTTTGCTTCTCCCTTGGCTTCAGAATAAGCTTTGGCTAACTCAGAAGCAGCACGAACAACCCGCATACCACGACCACCTCCGCCCGAAGCGGCTTTGACCATGATGGGGTAACCAATTCTATCAGCTTCTTCTAGCGCAATTTCGATAGTCGTTAAAGGTAGTTGGCTGTCCTCAATTAGAGGCACTTCTAATTTTCTGGCAATTTCTTTAGCGTCTACCTTGTCGCCTAATTGTTGCATTGCTTTAGGAGAAGGACCAACAAAAACAATTCCTTCTTCGCCACAGCGTTTGGCAAATTGTACATTTTCAGATAAAAAACCATAGCCAGGGTGGATGGCATCGACCTTGTTTTCTTTGGCAATTCGAATGATTTCTTCAATGTCTAAATAGGGCTTCAATGGCGCTTCATCTTTTCCAACTTGATAAGCTTCATCTGCTTTGTAACGGTGCAGTGAATAGCGATCTTCATGGGTGTAGATGGCAACAGTAGTGAGTTCTAGTTCGGAGGCCGCACGTAATACACGAATGGCTATTTCTCCTCGATTGGCAACCAGCAATTTTTGGAAGCGGTTGTGCTTTGGCGTTTTCATCGCTTTTTTGTTAGTTTGAGATTAGAATAAAACCAAGTAATATACGATCCGTTTGAATATTGGATAGACATTAGTTTAAGTAGCGGGTAGGTTGTATTTTTTTTTCGGTATTCTAATCCCTGAGAGTACCCTAGACAACTAAAAATACTCCATTAGAAAATTATTTTTTTTTAGTGTGTCAAAGTAATTGCAATCCAAGGAAAAAAGCAAGTTTTTGAGCTTGGAATTTGAAATTTTATTTTACCCTTGAACTATAAAAGATAGAATAGTTTTTGAAAATGCCTTATGAAACCTTTTTTTTAGAATTTTATATGGTTTGAAGAAGGAGAGGAAAGCAATCGAATGCGATAGGATATAAGGTAAAATAAAAAAATCGGCAGAAAAAAAATTCCTGCCGATTTATAAAGTGAGATTGGCTAGTAGCTTTCTCATTCTTTGTGAGCTTAATCCAACTGAATGGAAGATTTATACTTGTGAGATCTTAGTATTCATCTTCTGGAAAGAAAAAATCTGATTTTGTTGGAAAGTCAGCCCAAATATCCTCAATGCCTTCGTATACCTCGCCTTCATCTTCAAGAGCTTGAAGATTTTCAATTACTTCAATAGGCGCGCCAGAACGGATAGCGTAGTCAATCAACTCATCACGAGTTGCTGGCCAAGGGGCATCTTGTAGGTGAGAGGCCAATTCTAAAGTCCAATACATAGTATTATATAATTTTAATTATTTAAATTCGATTTAATAGACCCTACCAACAACTGTTAGAATAGGAGTTTTGGTAGAACCGTGCAAATGTAAAAAAGTTAATGAGAAATTGTATAACCTAACGTACATTTTTTTTAAAGGTTGCTTTTTTTTCTTCTTTTTTATGCTGAGAGTAATTTAAAGACCCTTTTAGTACGCTATCTGTTGGGGTACGTTATTTTTTACAGAAAATTTTAATTCTAATTAAGGAAGCTCGGAAATTAATAGATAGAGCGAAGAAAGGGAAGTGGAAGAAAAGAGTAGTAGATACTATTTTTTAGGATAGCAAAAAAGTTTAATTCATAACATAAAAAATGGGTTGGTCATTTCCCCCGAGCAGACCAACCCTGATTAGGCTTGATTACCCCATCAAACCTAAGCTATGAAAACCATTATATTTTTAATACAAAGAATAAAATTTCTTTGTTATATTTTTTAGTTGAAGATTGGATATTTGTTCAATCCATTTCGAAGGTCTAAATTTTTCTTTTTCTTTGCAAGAAAAATGAAAAGAAAAGTGAATTTATTTCGAAAATAAAAAAAAAAGTTTTTTTTTAAGACCTTATTTTTTCTTTTTTATGCGTAAAATGAAAGGTTGATAAACTTGAGAAATAAAAATATAATCTTTATAACTAATAGCGGTAGAGGAGGCGCTAATTTGCTGACCATCATTAGAATATACTACTTTTTTTTCTCCATTATTCATATTTAGACTATAAACAAGGCTAGGAGAATGTTTGGTAGAATCTTTAGAATGTCCTACAAATTTAAATATTTTGGGATGAGATGGTATTAAGAGTTCTTTGTTTTGATCTAATCGTATATTGTCACCTCCTGCTAATTTTGCAACTTTTTCTTTGCTAATTAGGTTACCATCAGACTTAATTCCAAACTTAAAAATCTGATGTTGGCGGGTTGTACTGGCATAAAGATAGCGTTCTTTTGCGGTGATGTATAGCCCATTGGGGTAGGCTAATTTGGAGGCAACTTTTGCCCATCCGCCTTTTTCGTCACAAAAAACAATGCTACCCGTTTTAGCTCGGAATAAAAGTGCCAACTTATTTCCTCTTTTGCCTTGATCTATACTAGTATAAAAGCCACCATTTCGAAGAGCAACAACGGTATTGGGCGAATTCATCAATGCGTTTTCATACGCTGCAATAAATTTCATGGTGTTTTTTTGAACTTCGTATTTGTAAACAAAATGTTTGGCGTTTTTTTCATCGTGCGATACTACAAAAAGATAGGCTTTGCCGTTGCGACGAATTAAATCAAATCCATGAGGATGAAAATCGTGCCCGTCAGGCTCATTGGTTCGTTCTAAAGGATAGCTAAATAAGGAATCTTGGTCTAAGTTGATCGCATAAATAGCTCCATTGGGTGCTGCTTCTCGTAAGCGATGATCCATGCAAGAGACGAGTATTCGTGGTAGATCAGAAGAAATTGTATCTAGCAGTAAATCCTCAGGACCTACTCCTGTGGCAATTCGGTCAGCTGTCTGATGTGTATTCTTAGGAACAGATACACAGGCAGCACTCAATAGGATTAATAGAGAAAATACAAAAATGTTTGGCATAGTTATGTTAGATTGAGTGTTTGGAAATTACTTTTGCTTCTTTGACAACCCGAACAGGGTGCGTAACAAGGCTCATGCAGTAACCACGCAGTAGCAGCGAAGCTACCACGTAGTAGCAACGCAGTTAATCGTGTGGAATAGAAAACTATCTTGCCTGTTTATTGCTACTTTTGTTATAGGTCGTATGTCCTGTATTTACAGGAACTAAGCATACGACTTGCGACCTATAGCTTTTTTCTAAGACTAGGTAGTAGCAGCGATCATAAGCCATTAACAACAAAGCTAAAAAGTAGTTAAAAGCTTACCCTTTTTTAGCATTTACTACACGATTTTAAAAGTAAAGCACCTTTGGACTCTCTTGGTTATAGAAAAATTAGCTTCGTTGCCCCTTCGGGGTGTACTCATTTATAATGCAATCCCATTTTTAAACAACTTCATAGTTTGCTTAGGGCACTGTTCTTTAAATTTATTTCTACTTTTATAAAAATAATAATAATTTGAAGAAAATTTATTTTGTTTTATCATCAACCATACTAAGCTTCAATTTCATATTGTCGAATCTTTCGATAGAGCGTACGTTCAGATATTCCCAATTCCTTAGCTGCTTCTTTGCGTCTTCCTCTATGTTTGGACAGCGCTTTTTTGATCAACTCTTGCTCCATATCCTCAATCGATAAGGATTCTTCGATTTCTTCTACATCACTATATTTGTTGGTATTGGTACGATCTGTATTGATAATAATAGGAGAGGGATTACTCACCTCCGTTTCAAAATCATTGTTGTAATCAGGCGTTTCAAAGTTGTTGGTCGGTGGCGTTTGAAATTTAGGAACGGGTGTTAGATTAGATGCCGTAGGAGCAGCACTATTAGAAGGCATCTGCAAATTATTGGTATGCGCAAGTTCGGCAATTAATGTTTTTAGATCCGCTAAATCTTTTTTCATATCGTAGAGAAATTTGAATAAAATTTCTCGTTCATAAAAACCAGAGCCCGCAGTATTATCAAAATTTCCTCCAAATTGATTGCTAACCGCAGGTAAATGTCTTTCCAATGCTTTGGGAATAAACTGTAGCAATTCCTCAGCAGCAATGGTTTTATTTTCAGAAAGAGCCGATATTTGTTCGGCGATATTTTTTAACTCACGGATGTTGCCTGGCCAAGCGTAATTTTCTAGCAGTAACTGTGCTCGTTCATCAAGTCGAACAGGGCTAGTTTTGTAGCGCTCTGCAAAATCAGAGGCAAATTTTCGAAACAAAATATGAATATCTTCAGGGCGTTCTTTGAGGGTAGGAACTTTGATAGGAACCGTATTTAGACGATAATACAAATCTTCTCTAAATTTTCCTTGTTGTACATTCTCCAACAATTTTACATTGGTAGCAGTAATAACCCTAACATCTGTTTTTTCAACTTTGTTAGAGCCCATTTTAACAAATTCTCCCTGCTCCAGCACTCTCAATAAGAATTGTTGCAAACGAGGAGGCATTTCGCCAATTTCATCCAAGAAAATAGTTCCACCGCTAACTGTTTCAAAATAGCCCTTACGCTCAGTTGTTGCCCCTGTAAAGGCATTTTTTGTATGCCCAAAAAGCTCTGAATATAGGGTGCTTTCTGGCAGTGCGCCACAGTTGATGGCAATAAATTTTTGATGTTTTCTCGTAGATAAACTATGTATAATTTTGGAAAAGGATTCTTTACCAACCCCACTCGCCCCTTCAATTAATACCGACAAATCAGTCGGAGCAACCTGAACGGCTGTTTTTAGAGCATGATTAAGTGCAGGAGAGTTTCCAATAATTCCAAAACGTTGTTTTATCGTTTGTAAGTTCATGTGTGTGTTTATTTTTACAACTAACCCCAAGGAGACTAGTCGCAAATGGTATTGATGGACAATTATCTGTGTTCTGTCGTATAAAAAGAATAGCTATACTTGATTACTTTCTTTTCGCCAGCTTTTAACTTCATTTCCCAACAGACATCATTCTTTTTATTTAAGGTATAGCCAAATTGAACTCGTGGAGCCAATTTCCAGTCAACATTAGAACTAATCGGATCGCCAATAAGCGCTCGTTTTAGATCGAGCCTAATGTCTTTGTTTTTATAATTATGTACCGTAACTTCTGTTTCGACCGTAACTAGATCGTTATAATAGGTATAGTTTCCTTTTTTAATACTCTTTTTGTTGGTCGTTCGATCAACCTCTTTATCCAAAAATTGAACGCTAACATCAGGAGCTTCTGTTAATTTAACAGAGATATTGTCCTTTTGAGAGGTATAACCCAATTTATCTTGGCTGATAGGAGCATTTTGTCCCTTTTCATTTTTTAAGACCAAGGCAGGAGCCGCTGTCCATGTATAGCCAGAATTATTGGTCAATTTTATAGTATGGATAACAGGATTTTCTTTTTGTATAAAGCTATACTCTAGAGAATAATTGATGTTATTATCGGATAAAACTACCTCATAGATATGTTCAATCGGAACCTCCACACTAAAAATATCAAAGAAAGCACGCTCTCCCTTTTTTAGTTCAATGTCTTTGAGGGTATAGAAATAAAGATCTTCCATTGCTGTTGCTTCTTCAAAATTGGGCATTCCTGCTGTACCCGTTATGGTAGTTGGCGAAGGACTGTCGTAAACGGCTCTATTAGAGATGCTATTTTGGGCAATGGTAAAGTTTTCAAGATTAGCCCGACCTATTTGAGCATAGGGGCGAATATTTAAAAAATTAATTAGATCAGAAATTCCTGTTGCATACTTAAAATTAGGCACTCCAGCTACTAAATTCAATTGCTTGGTTTTAAGGTCTTCAGCTTCATTAATGACAGTTGAGCGCAATGACAAACGAGCTTTTTCTTCTTCAATTAACTCAATTTTATAATCGGGTTTCCAAGCTAAGCTATTGCTTAGGTACATCATGTCAAGCGGCTGTTTTGCTTTGTCCGATTTAAAATCTATTTGGAGGGTTGCCAATTGTTTAGTTTGGGTATAATCGTAAATAAAATCAGGCGTATCCTTAAATTCTAATCGCTCTAAAGCATTAATACTAGCTTGTGTAAAGATGATTGTTTTTCCCAGCTTGGTTTGAAGGGCAAAAAGCGGTGCTTTTAGGTTGGGAATCGCTGGTTTTTTCTTGGGTTTTACCTGCATAAATAAAATAGTCCCCTCAAATAAGGTATCCTTAAAATATAAGGTTGCCTCTTTTCCATTGTTTAACGCTAGCATTGCCGCAAAATCTTGAGCAACCGCCTGCTCTTGGGTTTTTATCTCTTTTTGATACGCCTTTACCAATTCAAAATCATTGTTTGGAGAAGAGAGCCAAAACGTTCCGTTGAGAGCAGCAGGAATGGTGTCGCCATAGATTGCCCAAGAGCTATTTTTTGTGGTTACAGAGCCCTGTTTTACAAAAAAAGCAGTTTTATTTTTGAAGATAGAAACGGACTTAGTATTTAAATCTGTTTGAGCGAATCCAATAATGGGCAAAACAAAGATAAAACCAGTTAGAATAAGTTGTTTAAGTTGCATAGACCTGCGATTTTTGAGATAATAAGAAGATTAACTTACTTAAAAGTATATCTAAATATACTCGAATGATTATTGAATTTTAACAATACCTTGGGGGCTGCTAACAAAAATTATCTGAGGATTTTTTTCATCCAAAGCTCGTTTAGCTTTGGCATAAGCACTAATTTCTTGAGGGCTAGATTCTACGCTAATTTCTTTAGGATGAACATAGGTATAAATACCATAGCCATTTCCATAAACAGACCAACCTTCTGCTCGGTCCAAATCTGTAATGCTAAAATCCCAGTTGTTGTCCTCAGGAGTTTTGGGCTTGTGATCGTTTAATAGTTGAATAGCGGCTGTTTGAATATCAGGAATATTATTCATGTCATCAAAAATAATATATGTCCCGTTCTTTAGAATGACCCAATCTTTGTAGATCGGAATAATAGCATTTTGAATGTAGCCCAATAATTCCTCTGGTGGAATGGCTGTAGTTTCATCAATTACTATAGGAGTAATATCTTCTGGGGATTGATTGGTCATAGCTCCTTTTGCCGTTGGTGTTGGCGTTGGGTCAGGGAGTGCTTGTAGTTCTTCACGAGTAGGAACAGTGGAGGAAGATGAATTACAACCTATTAATAAGAATAGGCAAATACTTGTAATAATCAGCAATTGTATTTTTACCATTGGTCTTTATTTTTATGGTGTCCTCTAAATTGGGGCTAAGAATTAATTTGTTTACTAGGGTTGAAAATCAGGGGTTAGGAGCGGTTAGTTTTAATCGGTAGCAGAATAAATTGGGGAATTCTTGCTGATGGATTGTTTTAAAACCCTGTTTTTCCAAAATTTTGATAGAACCAATATTCTCTTGGTGCACCCAAGCAGTAATTAAATGATAATGAGTTGATCTAATTTTTTGTACAATAGCATTTAGGGATTCTCCTCCATAACCTCTATTCCAAAACGCTTTATCAATAGAATAGCCAATCTCGCATTGAGTACTGTTTTTTAAGTACTTTATTAAGATGGTGCCTATTAAATGATTACTTTGGCTTTCAATAATTCCAAGTCGTATAGATTGGTAATCCATGGTTTGGGCAATCGAATTCTGAATCATTTCTGATGCTTCTGAAAGACTGCTAATAGGCTTGCTAGCCCTAAACTTCATGGCTTCCTTATTGGAATAAATTTCCAGTATTCTTGGGGCATCTTCTTGCGCCAAATTTCTAAAATGTAGCCTATTTGTTGCATTCATAAAAATTGAAATTAGGAGTACAAAAGCAACAAATAGGCAAAATGATAATGGTTATACGTAACTAACTAAGCTGCAAAATAAAATGCAGATGTATATATTTTGCAATTGCTTTTTATTAATTAGGTTGTTTGGTTTGTTCCAAATATTCTGCTTCATCGACCAAATGCCCTTTTAGTGTAGCAGAAGTAAAATCGTCAATTTTGACATAAGCATAGGTGCCAATGATTGCCTCTTTTCGAGGGAAAACAACCATCTTATTTTGCGAGGTACGTCCAGCCAATTCTTGATCTGATTTTTTAGAAACCTTCTCAATTAAAATTTTGTGGTATCGTCCAACTTCTTTTCGGTTATGCTCAAAAGACATTTGATTTTGCAGGCGAATAATTTCGCTCAATCGACGTTTTTTTACCTCTAGTGGAATGTCATCTTCATATTTTTTGTGTGCCAAGGTATTAGGACGTTCAGAATAAAAGAACATATAAGACATGCTGTATTGAGCAATTTCCATAATAGACAAAGTGTCTTGGTGTTCCTCTTCCGTTTCTCCACAAAAACCAGCAATCATATCCGAAGAAATCGCACAATCTGGCATGATTTCATAAATTCGATGAATTTTATTGATGTACCATTCTCTATCGTAGGTACGATTCATCTTTTTTAGAATATTCGAGTTGCCAGATTGAACAGGCAGGTGAATATACTTGCATATATTTTCATGTTTTGCCATGTTCATCAACACCTTATCCGTAATATCTTTGGGATGTGAGGTAGAAAAACGAACCCGCAAATCTGGGCTAATGTTGGCGGTTAATTCCAATAAATCTGCAAAATCAATGCTCTCTTCTGTATCTGGGTTCTTCCATTTGTAAGAATCTACATTTTGCCCCAAAAGCGTCACTTCACGGAAACCTCTATTGTATAGATCGGTGCATTCTGCTAGAATGCTAAAAGGATCACGGCTACGTTCACGACCACGAGTAAAGGGAACCACGCAAAATGAACACATATTATCACAACCACGCATAATGGTTACAAAAGCACTAACGCCATTACTTCCCAAACGAACGGGATTAATATTAGAATAGGTTTCTTCTCTAGAAAGGAATACATTAATTCCTTTGTCCCCATCTTCTGCTGTGGCAATTAGGTTGGGCAAGTCACGATAGGCATCAGGACCAACTACTAAATCTACCAATTTTTCTTGATCCAACAATTTTTGCTTTAGGCGCTCTGCCATGCACCCCAAAACACCAACTAAGGTACCTGGTTTTTTGTCTTTTATTTTATCAAAAACACGCAGACGTTTACGGACAGTATCTTCTGCTTTTTCACGAATAGAACAGGTATTGATAAGAATCAAATCAGATTCCTCCATATCTCTAGTCGATGAATAACCAACATCTGCTAAGATAGAAGCGACAATTTCACTATCGCTAAAATTCATCTGGCAGCCATAGCTTTCAATATAAAATTTCTTATTCTTATCTCCTGTATTGTTGGCAACTTGTTCTTTGAAAAAAGCATCTCCTTGTTTGCTTTCGTCAATGTCTTTTATCGTTGGATTATTGTTATACATTCTTGTTGTATCGTATTGAATATGGAAGCTGTTGTTAAACAACTTCACTATGAAGTTGAAATAGTTAGACCTAATATTGTATTTCTACTAAAATGCAATATCAATATTCTTTTATCTAAAGCGATTAGAATAACCTTACAAAGGTACAAAAAAAAAACAAAGCTGCCATTTTGGCAGCAATTAATTGTCATAGAAATTTGCAGTACTTTCTAATGGTTGTTGTTTATAGGAAACTAATTCAATGATTTAGAATTGTTTTAGAATAAAAAGATCGTCACTAAAAATAGAATCAAAGCGATAACAATTGGCATCAAGAATGCACCAATCAAACCAACAAGAGGCAAAACAATTACCTTTAGTTGATCCCTTAGGCGGTCTTTAGGAGGAGGAGAAGCATTAAAATTAGGATTATCTAGTGGATCCATTTGGAATGAGGTTTTAATTGATTTTAAGATGTATTCAGTCTTAAAACTTATAGATTAGTGGTTTTGTTGTATATTTATTTTCAAAATAGTAGTATTATTTTACAAAAAAAAGTGCTAAAACCCTATGAAACAGATCAATCAATATGTTGTCCTTCAGGAATTGAAGCAATTTAATGACCAAATCAAGGTTTGGTTGTCTCAAGATAGTGGAGGAGCAACTTATGAGCTGTTAACGATCGCAAAACAAGATAATAATTCAAGGCGTATAGAGCGGGTTTTGAACAGGGAAATAAAGCCTTGGGTGCACCAAACTATAGAAGGAATCCAGCCAATAAAAGAGGTTGGAGAAGATGAAAACAACAACTGTTATTTTATTGCTTATTTGCATTTGGAGGATTACCGTGGAATCATGAATGCACGAGAAGAGGCAAGTGTACAAAGTATCTTGGATATAGTCAAGGGATTGAGTAAGCTAAAGATGAACAATTTTGAAGCTTATGCCATCAGCCCACAATTTGTACGAGTCAACTTTAAGGGAAGAGGAATGTTGTGTTGGATGGGAGTGTTTGAATTATTGGCGCATTATGACTTGTTAGAAAGACCTTGTTTGGCGGCAAATGTAATCGATTGGATGGATAATAAAGCGGATGCCCTGCGTCCTAATTTTCAAGATGACATTTATTCGCTACTAAAATCTTTTAAATCAGTCTTGAAACAGCATGAAAGGCATACGGCTGTTGTGCAATTATTATCAAAAGGACTAGAAGTAGAGCGAATAAAGCGTTTTTCCAATTATCATCAGGTTATTCAGTTATTAGAAGAATTGCCAATCAAAACGCCACAAGACGAAGACCGCAGAGCAATTAGAGTGGTCGTCAATAAAAAAAAGATAGATGCTGCTACGCTTCGTTTGTTGCTCAAAGATATGAGTAATGGGGTCTATATGGATATGGCAACTCGACGTTCTACCAAAGGGACAATTGAAGGCAATTTTAGTACTTCTGATTGGAATGGTAAATTTGTACTCAACAATGATCGATCTCTTTTTATTCCTCATTGCAATAATCAGGCAAATGATAAAGTGTTGAAGGCTGTTACAGCATTTCGGTTAGATGCCTCTTTTACCGAATACGCTACTAATTATGATTGTCGTCCTTTTTTTACAGAGAAATTTGAGCAAAAATGCGAATTGGCTGCGCTACATAGAAAGCAACGCAACCTGTTGACGACTTGGAAAGTGCTGCCCCAAAATGAGCAGGCTGTTATTGAAGCGGATGCCTTTAAGGTAAATTATACCAGACGAGAAGAAACCAAGAAAGGTGATTTTAAATTTTACTTGGCTAAGGATAGCGAGGTGGATTGGACGCTTGTTCGGAAAGTAAAAAATGAGCAGGTTGTTTTATGGATTGGTCAACAAGCAGTGGGGAGTATTGGGAACTATGAAGCCCTAGAATTTATTTTGACAATAACAGCTCCATTTTGTTTGCTCGATGAAGTCCCCAAAACGGGAACCTTAATGCAGGATGTTCGGCAAGAAACCAGTCAATTTAGAAAGCAGGTTGATGCTTGCGAAAAATTTCAGCAATCTGACGTTGCTAACCCCGCCTTGTGTAGTATTTTGGCAACTCCAGAAACGGTCGTTTTGCCCAACAACAAGCGTTTGTTTCAAGACGACTATGATCGTTTCAATGCAACACTATTTAATGAGCAGCTAGCCAATGATACCACCCAATCTGAAGCTGTTTTAGAAGGATTGAACCAAAAGCCCATCTATTTGATACAAGGACCACCAGGTACAGGAAAAACAACGGTTATTGTAGAGCTTATCCAACAAATAATTCAGCAAAAAAAGACAGCAAAAATCCTGTTAACTTCTCAATCTAATTTGGCGGTTGATAATGTCTTGGAACGGATAAAAAAAATTAACGAATCGGCTCAGCAGTCCTTACCCTTTATACGTTTGGCAAGTACACATGCTATCGAAAAAGAAAATGTGACTCCTGAGGTGCTTCCCCATACTTTTGAACGAAAACTAGACGAATGGACAAAGGGAGTAAGTAAGCGATCGGAAAGGCACTTGGAAACCTTATTTCCTAAGGAATACAAACAAAAAGAACTCATACAGTTGTACCATGATTATGCTTCGCTAAAGGGGAAAGCAGGGTGGAAAACTTTTGTGCAAAAATTAAAATTAAGAAGCACTTACCTAAAACGCCTTTTTGAAAACTGCGACACTTTGCCAGCGGCAGAGTTGGTTTTTCAGGAAGTGTTGGGGCAAAAATTTTTGGAGCTAAAGCAAATTCAAAGAGATTGGGTGGCATTTTTGAATGGCGTTAATATAGACATAGGGAGCCACAAAAAACAGGCAATGTTAAGAGATGGTAGTACAGAAGTTGATTTTTTAACTGCTATGATGCGAGACATTAATATCATAGGAGCTACTTGTATTCACATTGCTAGTGGTAAATATAGCCGAATTAACTTTCAGTTTGATTATGTGATTATGGATGAAAGCAGTAAGGCTTCGCCTCCTGAGACCTTAGTGCCCATCAACATGGGACGAAACATCATTTTAATTGGGGATCACAAACAGTTGCCTCCTGTTGTTACTAGGGATAAAAAGGTGCGAAAGAATGTGAAAGAAGAATTGGAAGATAATGGCTTAGATTTTAACAAAGAATTTGGGACTAGCTTATTTGAAACCTTAATTGAAGCGTTTCAGAAAGACGATAAAAAAAGTCCTTTCACCAAAATGTTAAATATCCAATATAGAATGCCTAGGCAAATTGGGAGTTTGATTTCTAGATTTTTTTACGAGGGGAAATTGCAAAATCCTAGTTTTGATATTCCAATGGATAAAGAGCACGGTTTGAAGTTTAAAAAAGAAACCTCTATTGTTTTTATAAGTACCTCTAATCGAGAAAATCCGAGCGATAATGGGAATTTGGTGGATCGAAAGAACAACTGTAATGCCAAGGTAATTGAGGAAACTTTGGAAAAATTAAATGCACTTTATGCTGGAAATTTAGAGCGAAAACAACCCCTTACAATTGGCGTTATTGCTGGTTATCGGGGGCAGGTTGCTTTATTGAAAAAAATTGATTTAGCTAAGTACAACAACTTTGTCGTAAAACCAACAGGTGCTGATGCTGGGAAAAAAGACAAATATTTAATTGAAATTAATACAGTAGATCAATTTCAAGGAACGGAACGAGATATTATTATTTACGATGTTGTGCGCAGTAGCCCTAACCCTAGAGATGTGATTGGCTTTTTAGATGACTATCGACGAATAAATGTTGCTTTTTCTCGTGTTAAACGGCTATTGTTAGTGATCGGGGATCGAGACTATTTGCTCGACCGAGCTATTTTGCATCCCAAGAGTAATTTTTCTGAATTTAAGCTCCAACAAATTGTAGCGGAGTTAGATCAAGAGGGCTTAGTTTATAATAACTTAGATGAAATTTTAGATCAATGAATAAAACGAATCATTTAATAAAAGGGAAACGATTTGAAAAACTGTGGGAAACTTACAAAGACAAATACACAACAGACGGCTATGCTTTGATAGAAATCAAGGATATTTATTTGCCGTTTTGGAAATGTAAGCAGGCTATTGTTGTTGAAAAAGAGGTTGAATTGGATCGTTTTAGCCGAATTATTCTTGAGTTGATTACAAAGGGGATCGATACGCACCATGAAATTTGCGCTTTTTTGGGACTTGAACCCAATAGTTTTGCTACCATGCAATTTCATTTCTTGTTAAAAAATAACCTTATTAGGGAAACGATAGAAGCGATTTATGAATTGACAGATATTGGAGTCGCTTTCTTGGCTAAGGAAATGAACGTCAAAAATATGGAAACGATAGATTTTGACTATTTTTTGATGGATAAAATGGGAAAGAGGAATGAGCCGTTTACTTTTTTTGATGCACAAAAACCAATAGACCATTTAGAATGGTCAGCCGAGAAAGTGAAAACTTTTTCGGGCTACCATATAAGACCAACGAATCGACTTATACAAGACAAAAGATCCTTGATGCTTCCCACTGAAAAGGCCTTGGAGCCTACTTTTTTACAAATCAGTCAAGAGCGGAATGCCTTTGCTGCGTTCTTTAATCAGCAAGTTAAGCAGCAGTATTTTTATGATTTTGCCAACTCAACACTAAAAAAATATAGGCAAAGTATTGCTTTTATAGCATTGGTGTACGAGAAGGAGGACAACCCTAGAGAGATACGCTTGGATATTAGACAGTCTAAGCGTTCTGTTCTTAATTTTAAAACGCATGAGTTGGAAAAAGAACTGTCTCAAAGAGTTAGTCGTATTTGGCATCAATTACCATGATTGTTAATGGAGGCTTTTAAGAGTAGGGATATTGCTTTAAGGGATATTATATTTTTATTAATTGCATATTAATATTTTATATTTTAATGAAAAAATATTAATTATGTAACACCTCAATACTAAGGTGAGTTATTAATAAAAAATGATACCAGATGAAAAAAACATTAATAGATGAAGTCCCTTTGATAGATGTAGAAGAAAATCAAACCAAGAAAAATTGGCATAGAACGAGAAATCAGTGGGGAGCCATTGATAAGCTTTTTAAGCCACACAATAAATATGAAGATAGTACTACGCCTGAAAAGGGGTTTGAACCTGGTTTAGCGGGCTTGCAAGAGATTGTACAAAGAGCCGTTGCCGATAACAAGGTCATTCGTGCTTATGGATCTCGTTGGTCGCTCAATAACATTGCATTCACCAATCATTATCTCATTGATAGTTCTGCGCTTGATTATTGTTTAGTTGGCTTGAGCGATCCTAGTCATGTTAATCCTGAATTTGAAGCAAAGCGCAACCGTTTTGCTTTTGTCCAGTGTGGTGTAATGGTAAAGGATCTTAATCAGAAATTGCAAGAACAGCAGTTGGCGTTGCCAACTTCGGGAGCCAGCGATGGACAAACTTTTGTGGGGGCTGCCTCAACAGGAACACATGGAGCTGCCCATTCAGTGGGGTCTATGCAAGATTATGTTAGAGGTATTCATTTAGTGACGCTAGCAGATGAATGCGTATTTGTGCAGCGTGAATCAGAACCTGTAATAACGGAAGCGTTTTGTGCTTGGCTGGGGGACACGAAACTGGTTCAAGACGATGATTTATTTAATGCTGCCTTGGTTAGTTTTGGTAGTTATGGGGTAGTGCATGGATTATTGATAGAAACAGAGCCCTTGTATCTACTAGAGCGTTTTATCAAAAACTGTGACTTCGACGAAGTTAAAAATGCAATTTGCACATTGGACATGACTGGGTTAGGACTTCCAAAAGGAGATGAGTTGCCTTTTCATTTTGAGGTCGCTGTAAATCCGTATTTCTTGGAGGCGGGAAAAAAAGGGGCTTTTGTTCGGGTATTGTACAAGAGTGAATATACCCCAGAAAGAGCAGCATTGAGAAAAAATACAGCGGTTAACTTAGAAAATGATTTGATAGATGGCATCGGAAGATGGTTTGATCCTGTAAAATGGTTAATTCCAAAAGGTTTACAAATTGCATTAGAATTATCATTCCCTGTTTCACCTCCTGGAGAGCTTGAAGTAGGGTTCCCTGGGGATCAATTTGGTAATGCTTCTTCGAGCGATCCTACGTCTCCTTCTCCTTTGCCTGGTACAAGTATTGAAATAGGCGTTCCATTTGAACGAATAGAGGACGCAATGAACCTGATTTTTAGCGTAACAGAAAAACATGTATTTGGTGCGCCACTTGCCTTTCGCTATGTAAAAAATTCATCGGCAACCTTGGCATTTACTAAGTATGCTCCAATTACAGTGACCTTGGAAATGCCTGGCTTAGATGATAACCTAGCAGATGAAGGGCATCAAGCTATATTTGAAGCCTTAGCAGCCAGTGACATTCCACATACCTATCATTGGGGGCAGAGAATGCCTGCTAATACTGAGTGGGTTGCTACCAGTTATGGTGAAGAGGTTGTAGAAGGATGGAAGCAGCAGCGTTCAGAACTCTTGGGGGAGCAAGGTTGCGAACTATTTTCGAATGAATTAATGAAAAAAATTGGACTATAAAGGTTAAGATAGGTACTAAAATTTGTGTTCTTATTGATGGACTTTATGCTCCATGTTTTAGCAGTCTACTAAGCGATAGTAGGCTGCTAATTTTTTTGCTTGCCTCCCTTCTTCTTTTATTCCAATAATACGGGCTTTCTAATTTAAAGAATAAAAGAGCCTTAGAAATGGGATTCTACAAATTTTAAAAAGTTGGTTTTCTTCTCTATTTAGAAGGATTTATATTTGAATTATAATCAAGGAATAGATAGCAAACCAAGCAATTAAATAAGGCTGTTTTTTTAGCCAAACTCCTTCTTTTTGCGGTGTAAATTTAAAAACTGTGCCTAGCACAAGAGGGAATGCTATGCTATTTCGGAAGGAAACCAATTAACATTACTCCGCTAGGAAATCGTATCAACTTGATAATCAGCGAAATAAATTTAAATTGATCAGTGATGTTAAAAGGCTGATTATCAAATTGATACAAGATGCTTTTTTATGTTTTTTGTTAAAAAACTAAAAAATCAGTGGAGTATTAAATTAAAAAACAATTTAAAAAAAACAAGATGAAAGGAATGTCATTGCATGTGGGGTTAAACTATGTTGACCCTACACATTATCAAGGTTGGGATGGTAAATTAAATGCCTGTGAAAAAGACGCTAGAGATATGGAATTTATTGCGGCCTCAAAAGGTTTTGTTACCTCAACTTTGTTACGAGAACAAGCCAGTCGAGATCGAGTGAAAAATGCTATAGAAGAAGCTGCCAAAACATTGGAGGCAGGGGATATTTTTTATCTTTCTTATTCTGGTCATGGGGGGCAATTGCCCGATCAAAATGGGGATGAGCCAGACGGACAGGATGAAACCTGGTGTTTGTTTGATGGGCAACTAGTGGATGATGAATTGAAGGCGTTGTGGACAGAATTTAAAGAAGGGGTTCGGATTTTTGTAACTTCTGATAGCTGCCACAGTGGATCGATTATTAGGCTTCACGCTACTCCAAATGAGAAATATACAGATGCACCTGCTAGAATAATGCCCAGCGAAAATGCGCTAACGACTTATATGGCCAACAGAAGCTTTTACGATCCTATTTTGGCAAATATTAAGGCCGTAGATGAGTCTTTAATCAAAGCCACTGTTCTATTAATTTCAGGTTGCCAAGATAACCAGTCTTCTTATGAGGGGAGTTTTAACGGATGGTTTACCAGAGCATTAAAAATAGTGTGGAATGGCGGCAAATTTAGAGGCGATTATCAGCAATTTAGAGCTCGAATTGTTGATCGTTTACCCGATTATCAGTCGCCTAATTTTATGATCTTAGGCAAAGCCAACCCTGATTTTAGGCGACAAACTCCCTTTACGATTTAGTTGCGAAGCAGTTGTTTCTACGCTTTATGATCCCCTTAATACACTACTAAATCTTGCCCTTTTTTATCTCAAAAATTAACAACAAAAAACAATGAAAGTCAATAAAAAATATACTGGAGAATTAAGTCGAAAATTTGGCTATTTAGCTACTTGGTTGCCTGAAACCCCTTTGGCGCTAGGAGATATTGGTATTCTCAAAAAAAATCAATTTACTAGAATTTCAAACCTTGCAGATTTGGGGATTGATTTTGAAGTAATAAAAGACAATTCTAAATCGGACATAGAACACAGCTCGGAAGGAGCCGTATCTATCAGTACAAAGGCATCTGGATCTATGGCACCAGCCAATAGTGTTTTGGGGGAATTGGATGCTGGAATGTTGGTTGAATTTTCTAAAACAGATGCCGTTTTGTTTAAGGCAAACGGAACCTTATCGCCAAGTATTAAAGATCAAATTGGGTTGGGGAAAAAAGTTTTGAAATTGTACCAAGAAGGAAAGTGGGATAAAGATTGGGCCGTAATTACCGAGTTGGTAACCGCAGAGAGTGCCACCATTTTAATTTCGGGGTCTAACAAGGGAAAAGTAGAATTGAAAGCCAAAGGAAATGCTGAAGCTGCTACCATTGATATTGCTAATGCCGAGCTAAATTTTGAAATTTCTTTTTCCAAAGATTTATCTACCAAAATTATTGCGCAAGAAAACTTAACGCCTTTGTTTAGAGCCTCTAAGGTCAAGAGCCGTTTTTTGATGCCTCCTGTTTTTGGAATACGAGCGCTTTCAGCTATGGATTTGATGACTCCTGATAAGGCAAAAGAAGATGAGTCTCTGCTTTATTTTGATAAGGTTGATTACGATAATCAATGGGAGGATGAATAAGGACTGTTGAAGGGTTCAGTTGAACTTTTTAAATATTACACCTGTGTACAGGACAACCCAGCTTGCTGACTCACGAACAAAGCGAACTATAAGTATGAACGAAGTGAACGATGTAAGCTTGTAGCCAAAGCTACAAAGGCAAAGCCCGCTCATGAGGAACGAACTAAGCGTAGCGACCTCACGAACGAAGTGAGCTAATAGCTAAACAATTGGACTTAAATAAAGTAAGGGATTAATGGAACTGTTTTTCAGATATTAGATCGTTGAACTTTTAGAGATTAGACCCTATTAGGCTGTTATAGGGTCTAATCTCTAAAAGCAAAGCGGTCTAGCATCTAAGATCGAAATATAGCTTTAGCTTAAACAGTACTTTATCAGCATCCTTTACCTCTTTTGTCCTGTACTCAGACCATTACACTCAAAATATTAAAAACACCGTCAATTTGACTTAAAAATAAAAAAATTATGGCAATTGATCTAAAAACACCGCATGGCGTACCCAATGAAGCAGAAGGCAGCGGAAATGGAAAGTATACCAAATTATTTGAAAATTTGCAGGGAAATATACTCAAAGGATTTGCTAGGAAGTATATGAGGCTATTGTTTTTGAATTTTGAAGGGGAGGAACAAGAGGTGAAACAATGGATAAAGGGCTTAAAACTCACCTCGACGATGGATCAACTTTATGCTTCAAAGTACCGAAAATTAAGCATTAAAAAGGGGGTGAAACCACATGATGGTGGTCTTGTTATGAATTTTTTCTTATCGGCTAAAGGCTACGAAGAATTGGGCTTTGACCCTAAAAAACTGGGCAGAAAGCAAGGCAATAAAATTTTTCAAGAAGGAATGAATTCTAAGCGATCTTTGAAATGGTTGGGCGATTCTCCTACCAAATTTGAAAAGGGCTATAAGGAAGAGATTCACGCACTCTTATTACTGGCAGATGATGACGAACAGGAATTGATTAAAAAAACAGAGGGCATCAAATCTTTTTTGGAAGGCAATGGCATTGCTATGGTTTTTGTTGAAGAAAAGGGAGCGGCACTGGACAATCAAAAAGAGCATTTTGGTTACAAGGATGGAATATCCAACCCTCGATTTATTAGCCAAGATATTGAAAAAGAAATTGTAGAACGAACGGGGGCAGATCAATGGAATCCTATTCTTCCCTTAAAAAAAATCTTAATCAAAGACCCTTTTACGGATCGAAATGACGATAACTATGGGAGCTTTTTGGTTTATCGCAAGTTGGAGCAAGATGTAGAAGGCTTTGACAATAAAATTGCGGAATTAGCTAAAGAGCTAGTATTAACAAAGGCTCAAAAAATGAAGGGCGTAACGGCAGAAGAATATGCAGGAGCCTTGGCGGTAGGACGGTTTAAAGATGGAACACCTTTGGCATTGAGTGATACCTATGAAAATAAAATGCCCAATGGAGATGTGCCAAGTCCCAATAATTTTACCTATGAAAATACAGATCGGAAAGGTCGAAAATGCCCTTTTCATGCCCATATTCGCAAAACCAACCCAAGGGGGCAAGGATTGATCCCTAAGCGATTTATCACCAGAAGAGCAATTCCTTATGGAAAGCCGAATGACTCTAACAAAAAGGGCTTGCTTTTTATGTGTTTCCAGAGCAATTTGCGTGCGCAATTTGTGTTTTTGCAAAAAGCTTGGGCTAATAATCCTGCCTTTCCTAGACCTAAAACAGGTATTGATCCTGTTATTGGCGCTGGCAAAAAAGTAGAGCAGCAATGGCCCAAAACCTATAATAGTAAAGATAAGGTAGATTTTTATTTTGGTGACTTTGTAACCATGAGAGGTGGGGAGTATTTTTTTGCACCTAGCATTGGTTTTCTTAATAAGATTGATACCATTAAATAGATCGTTGCGCTGTTAATCGAAAGCTACCTTGTGCTGCATAATAAGGAGGATAAGGTAGCTTTTTTATTCCTAATAATTAAAAATTAGACGATGACAGAAGAAGAATTAAAATTAGAAAAACTAAGGCAAGAGGTGAAGCAATTGAGCAAACCAGATTGGTTAAAACCAGCCTATTTAACAATTCTAGTCTCTGCCCTGACGATTGTCATTACTACTGCGGTAGGATTTTACCAGTATTTTGCTAAAGTAAATCAAGATAATGTGGATAAAATTGAAGCATTAGAGAAGGCTTTGACAAAAAATGAAATTCAGCAATATAAAACTGAAAAGGCGACCTTGGCCTTTGAATTAGCTCAGTTGAAGATGGGGAGAGATAGTGCAAAAATAGAGAAGGAAATCATCAATCAAGAATTGATGGAAATAAAGCACGAAAAGGAATTGGCGGAAGCAAAGAAAAAAACATTAAGTCGGCAATTGGCGACGGTGAGACGAAGTTTTTCAAATTATAACTCTTTGGTAGAATCAACAATAGAAAAATATGAAAATTATTCTTCTGGCTATGCTAGGGGAATTATTAGCTCACCCAGTGGTCAACGGAAGATATTGGAAATTGTAGAGATGAAAAACCCTAAACAGCAGCAAGAAGCTATTGAAGAATTTGCGTATAAAGTAATGAGACAGACCTACCAAAAGTCTTCTACTAAAATCAAAGAAGAAATTAAAAATTAAATTAGACCCATTTGAAAATAGGTTTGTTTTCAAATGGGCCGTATTCATTAGGCAGTCGTTAATAAGTCTAACAAGTCTAATCGCTGTTCTTCGCTAATGCCATAAGTAGGAACTGGCCAATCTAGTGCTTGATAATAGGCTATCGTAGCAGCTACACTCGCTGTCCAATCACTCAACTTAAAAGAAAAATCGGTCACTAATTTTTGATTGGAAAAGGTAAAGTAATTTCCATCTACCCAAATTGGCATTTCTATCCACTCGCTTATCTTCTGTTCCTGCAAAAAAGTTGCTGGCGCATTGACCCTTTTGGGGGCTTTATCCAACAATGAGCAAGCGGTATCGACAATTTTTTGAATAGAAATTTGCGTTTGGCTAATGACATTGTATAGCTTGGAAGGTTTGGGGTGGCTTAGTGCTTCTAGAATTGCCTGAACCAAATCGTCAATATAAGTAACTGAAAAAAGGGAAGCTCCATTGTTGGGAAGGAGGAGGCAATCCTTTTTTTGAACTTGATAAAGCCAATAATAAAATCGATCGGTATAATCATAAGCACCATAGATAAGCCCAGGGCGCAGGCTGATATAATCTATTCCAGCAGCAGCCAAAAGTTGTTCACAAGCAACTTTCTTTTCGCCATAAGCGGCAGGAAGTTCTGAAGTTTCTTGTTCTTTGGTACAGGATAGAATAGGGTCATCTTCTAACGTAGGTTGGTCAGAGGGATATTGTTTATGATTGTATACCGAACAAGTAGATACAAAAATATATCGTTTTAGTTGTTTGAATGAAATCGTTTTTAAGATAGCAGCCAAAGAAGCAGGATAATAACAGGATATATCAATGATGTAATCCCAATCTTGTTGAGCGAGTTGTTGTACGTCTTGACTGTTTCTGTCTCCTACAATGCGTTCAAATTCTGGAAAAAGTTCAGAATTTGTCCTTCCTCTATTGAATAAGGTAATTTGGTGTTTCTTGCTTTTTTGCAGCTCATTTAATAAATTTCGCCCAACAAAATTAGCTCCACCTAAAATTAAAATCTTGGACATTTTATGATCTTTTTATAATTTTAAAAATATGCGTTTCACCATCGTCTGTTTTTATACAGACCATATACATTCCAGCAGGCTGGTTTATTGTTAGCGAAATAAGTTGTTGATTTTGATAGATTTGTTGGTGTATGTTTTTTCCTAGCGTATTAAAAGTTTGAACAGTTGCTTTGTTCGTGCTGTTCCCTAAATCAATGTTTAGTTGCCCATTATTGGGATTGGGAAATACATTAATTAATGTCTGTTTTTTTGTTGTCGTAGGATGATGGGTAATAACTTGCTGTGCGGAAATATTGATGTCATCAATGGCTAAATCGGAACGATAACCATTCCCCGTATAGCCTCTAATTACTATAATAATTTGTTGTCCTACAAAAGCAGATAAATCTACAAAAAGTGAATCCCATTGATCTCCCTGATTTCCGACAATGGGAGCGATAACGTCTTTGTGCAAATGCCCATCAGCAACAACATCTACATGCAAGGCACCGATACTTGATCCATAAGCATGATACCAAAAAGAAGCACTTGCCTGACTGCTATTGCTTAGGTCTATACAAGGGGAATGCAAAATAGCTTCTTTATTGATACAACCAGAGCCACTATTACCAGAGCCTTCTAAGTACAGATAATTTCCAGTAGAAGAACTGTGGTCGCCACTAGGTCCTGTACCTCCTGTAGCGGTTCCATTGGCATCGGTTCGCCAATCAATATCATCGTCTTGCAGATTAGACAGGTTGTACCAGCCTTGTGTTAAATTACAGGTGTCCATTTCACAGCCCCAAGCAGTACTACAAGTTATAAATGAATCAAAAGATTCCATTAGAGGCAGGGTGGCAGGACTATTATTATAAACAACTAAGCTATCGCTCAAACTATCATTCAGCAGATTTCCATCAGCAGGGTAATGTGTCCAAACGTCCAACGAGTGATGACCTAGCGATAGATTAATTGGGCTGCTAAAAGCAAGTTGAGCGGTGGCTCCTGTTGGCAAATAACTTGTAATGGTATCGAATATAGGTGCAGCTCCGTCCAAACTGTAAGCGATGGGAATATTATGAAGGGCATTTACACCCAAATTACGCACATTTACTTTGATGGTTAGTTGGTTAGAAAGGCAAGAAGGAAGTGCAGAACCACCAGGGGCAAGGATATGCGTTAAGGCAATGTCATTGGGCATGCAATTAAAGTTGGTTGGGCTGCGTTCTATAGCAATACTTCTTTGGCTGAGTGCGTTGTTTTTGACAGCAGCAATCGCCAAATAATCAGCTTCTAATAAAGATAGGTTGTTTAAAATGATTGAAGTAGCGGAGGTATAGGCAATAGAATCCATATACTGTGCTCCCAATTTATAAAGGATGTAACCATCTGCGTTGGGGATGCTATCCCAAGTGAGTAGGCTAGAATCGCCACAAGACCAAATAATGGCTAGATTCTGAGGAGATGCTAAAATATGGAAAGTGGTGTCACTAACGGCTGTCAAAGCTCCACGATCTACTCGAATTAATGCTTGGGATGAACAGCTATCTGGAACGGTCCAATCGTAAAACCTATTATTGGCTGCCAACCCTGTAACAATTGTTGACCAATTAACGCCATTGTCAATAGAATAAAATAAATCAAAGGTATTGGAGCTGTCTCCTTGGCTATCCCATCGGATGCGTTGGTTGGTATTGGGGGTAAAATGTTCCCCTCCCAAGGGATAAGTAACCCATAATTCATCAAAAATATACTCATAAACTACAAAATATTCTTGTGGCCCTTGTGGTACCATGCTTCCGTTTACTCGTAGTGTATAATTGCCTGTAATCGGATTGAACAAACTTACCTGTTCGACATTATTCAGTGAATCAACCGCTCGAACGGCTGGTAGTTCTAACAGGGCTGAGTCAGGGCTAGGATTTAGTACCCAAGGTTGCCATTGGACGGCATTGGGATCTTCTAGCTGCATGTCCAAATTATTGACTAAAGCACGACTTGTAATACCTGCAACGGCTTCATAATCGGTCCAATAAACCATTACTCTAACCTCTTTTACATTTGGAGGAACAGTGATAGAATGAGTATTCGTCGCTCCTTGTGTAATACTGTCTGTCAAAAAATGATTCTGGGCGATGGTATGATAAGCTTTTCTAGCGTTAATTTTCCCATATCCAGACTTAAAATCAGGACCAGGTTTAAGCATATCGTCGGCACTATTCATTAGAATGGCTTTGAGCAACCCTGATTTGGGCATTAAGCCAGAATGGTGACTTTTGTAGGCGTGCATCAATTGAGCAAAAACACCTGCAAGGTTGGGTGAAGCATGAGATGTCCCACCAGGACCCGTCGCACAAATATCGGGTAAAATTCGCCCATCCCAAGCAGGGCCTCGGCTACTAAATCCTGTTAAATTGCCATTGGTTCCCAAGGCACCCACTGCAAATATATTTTTTCCCGATTTGGTTAAGCCTGTAATATTTGCCCAGCCAGCGCCTGCTGTTCCATTGCCATATCCACAATCACTGCCGCCCATATTTCCAGCAGAATAAGTAATCATAAAAGAAGGATGGGTTCGGACTAAATTGTCATTGTTGGCTGCTCCAGAATTATAAGTACTTGTCGTTCCTGCGCCAATACAGCCCCATCCAAAAGAGTTGTTGATAATGTTGATTCCATTAGAAGCGGCATTGCTGAAGTTGATTCCCCCAGAATGTAAGTGGGCACCAAAGGCAGTACCTCGCAAATCAGGGTTGATGTTTCCTGCACTAGCCATGCGCCTTCCAACACCCGTTTTGTGCCCAGAAGCATTCCCTGATTCTAAGCTTCGATCCAATCGACCTTTAAAATTAGCTTGATGGGCAGAATCTATAATCCCACCTTCGTTGACGGCAATCTGAACTCCTGTTCCATCAAAAAATAGTCCTTGTGCGGGATTATTAGAAATGTAGTTGCTTTGGATTAAAGTTATTTCATTTTGGAACTCATTTTCTTGTGGAGGGTCGGGGAATTCAATATATTGAACCAAGGGATGTTTGGCAAATTCCATCAGGCTTTTCCAGTCGCTATTGACCTCAACCCAAGACCATTTTGAACTACTGTTTTCAACCTTTAAATCAGCTGCTTCACACAAAGAGGTATAATTAGAACCATTAGCACCTTTCCAAAACAAAATCCGAGTAGAAAGCAACTCTATATTGCCAGCATAAGAAGGGATGATTGCATTTTCTAACTGAGAAGACATTTTCCAAGTGCTTTTAAATTCAGAAATTCCTCGAATCTTGGCATTTTGAATGGCTGAGCTTGTAAGCCCTTTAGAAATGCTTGCTATCCACGCATAATTAGGAATATAGTGCAAAAGTTGAATTCCTTGTTGTTGTAGATTTCTTTTTTCTTCGGTATTGGGAATGTCGTCCAATTGGATTAAGACATACAATTGATTGTTGACCACAAATTGAGGATTGTTTTTTAATCGTTCCCATTCGGTTTGTACATCTTTAGAGAGCAAAATATTACCCTTAGAAAGTAGAATTGTATAATCCTTTTGGGCAGTTAAAAAGAGAAAACTATAGGTAAATAGCAGTGTTAAGAAGTATTTCATACTTGTTTTTTTGTGTGTTCTGTTCTATATTCCTCCGTTAATCAATCGAATACATGAGCAAAGCAAACCATAAGCGTTAGCGTACTAACTGCGCTAGTTTGTAGCTAAAGCTATGCAAAAAAATATCTCACGAGTGTAACGAGCTAATTAACGGAGTATTACTTTAATAATAGCTTGGTTTTTTCTGCCTTAAAGAGAAAAAAAGAGCTATTTTTTATTAAAAACTTATGAATTAGTAAGAATAAAAATCAAACTGTAAGGGGGGGGAGGCTTTCTAGCACACGATTAATGGATTGAAGGACAATCGATTTGCTTTTAAATAAAGCATCAAGGAGTTTTGAGTTGCTCTAAATATAACGAGTTTTATTCATTTTATGAAAAATAATACTTCGTTTGTTAACTTATGGAGCACCTGTTGGTGCATCGCAAGCTGTTATTGTATGTTTTTTTAGCAGAGTGTTGAAAAAAGATGGTCTAAATCTTAGTTTACTGTTGATTCATTTGATCTGCTATGTTTCCAACGTCGATGCGACCAAAGCCACAATTCGGGACGTTTAAGAATAAGCCCTTCTAGTTTTTGCATATACATGGCTGATAGTTCTTGAGGGCTATGGTCTTGCGGATGTTCTGTTATGACTGAAACGGCCATGGTGTAATAGCCTCTTTTTACCCGTTGTATATCAATGAACAATAAAGGAATGTTATAATTGTGAGCATAAGAGGCAGGACCACGCAAAACAGCAGTATCCTGATTTAAAAAGGGAAGCCAATGTGCACGTTTTGGATTGCTTGGAGACTGGTCGGCAATTAGCACAAAGGTTGCTTTTTTGTCTTTGTACGCCTTAAACGCTCTAGGAGCCTGTGGGCTAGCCCAGAAAAACGTATCATAACTTCCACGAGAAGCTTTGATGTATCGGTCAATGTATGGGTTTTTTATAGGGGAAAAGAGAACAACAACATCGGTGCTAACATGAAAAGAAGCACTCATGCCTCCCCATTCCCAATTGCCATAATGGCCGCCTACAATCAAGGCAGATTTTCCTTTGTCTATGATACTTTGGGGCAAGTCAGGAGTGAGATACTTTTGTCGTTTTAGTAAGGTTTCTTTAGATAAGGAAAAACCTTTGATGCCTTCTAGTAAAATATCAAAAAGGTGCTGGTAGAATTTCTTTTCTATTGTTTTTAGTTCTTTAGCTGTTTTTTGAGGAAACGCATTTTTGAGATTTTTGCGAACGACTTTTTTTCTATACCCAATAATTTTATATAACAATAAGTAGGTAAAATCAGAAAGTCGGTATAATAACCAAAAAGGCATTATACGAAACAACAAAACAAGCAAACGAAAGGCTATATAAACGAGAAAAGAAATAGCTAAAATTCTTTTGTTAGAAAAAATAGAATCACCCACCCAAAAAACAATAATTAAAGCATTTTTTCAAGTAGTAGTCGGCTATTTTTTTGTAAAAATCAAAAAATATTCAGCAGTTTAATGCATAACGATTGGTACAAATGGATTAATCATTAATGAGTTGTGTTAATTTTGCTTACTTATTAAAGGATACAAAAACTTTGTCGCCGAGATGGAGCGGATTGTTTAGACCAATGCGTGGACGACGTTTGCGAGTAACGGTAATCTTATTCTTTTTTTCTAGGTTGAGCAATGCATCAATATAATTTTTTTTAATCAATGATCGCCCCAAATGATGATTTTCATAAATATCTATTATTTGCAAGGTCTGAGATTGGTAGGTTTTTAGCAATTCTTGCTCCAATTCAAACATAGAACCAAAAAGCGTTGGGCTTGTTATTTTTTGTTGAGCTCCTTTGTTGGGGTTATAGGCTAAGTTGCCAATGCCATCTTCTATAATTTGGCTTTCTGAGCAGAAAATCTCTCTCATCAAGGTGTAAGCCTCTTGGTTTTGGGTTAGAAAATATAAAAAGTGACTTGCTTTATTTTTATGGTCATAAAATTTGAACTTTAAAGGATTGAGAAGCCCTTTGCCCATCGTACTTTTTAACTTCTTTTCGAATGCCTTGGTGATGAGTTCTTCTTTTTTTAAGGCAGAACATCGTTTTTTTAATACTTGTTGTAATTCAGTACTGGTTTTGGCTCCCAAAAGTCGAGCTAACTCTTCTTGTTTGTTTTTTTTATGGATAAAACTACTCATCTTTTTATAATCAAACAAGAGTAAACAATCACTTTTACTTTGGTGGACTAAGTTGTAAAGGAATTCAAAACTTAATCCTTTATAGGTACCCCAATTGGCTAAGACTAAAGTTGGTAATGTTTTTATCGAGGAGATAGCTGCCTGTAGTTTGTTGTCCACTTCCGAAAAATGAATGTGAGGCGAAAATCTTAATAACTCGATATGATGGATTGTCGTTAAGTGTTTGGTAATCGTTGCAATTTGCTGTTCGTCTCGGTCATTAATAATAGTGGACAGCATATTTCTCAATTGAGGCTGAGAGGTTGCCCAATCCAAAAGTTTAGTGATGATGGCATCATTATGTTCTTCTAATTCCCATCCAGCAGCGAGATCTACCACAGCAAATTTTTCTTCCAACTGCTCCGTTTTTATATTGGTAATTAACGAACTAGACCATTTGGAAAAGTATTTTAGAACAATATTAGAACGAACTTCCAATTCGTTTTTTGGGGTTGGATAGTATATTGATTTTGCCATACTAGTCATAATTTAAAAAGAACAAATATGTGCACAGTTTTGTTTCTAGTAAAACAAAAGTAATTATTTTTGTTGATAAACCAATACATTTGCTATTCAAAAAAAGAGATGCATTCACAAAAAGGGTAAATGCATCTAAAGATAAACAATGTCTTAAGGTTCTATTAAACAGACTGCAATAAAGCTTATTTTGTTTGGCTATGTTGGATTTGCTTCGTTATTGCTTCCAATTTTAGGATGCGTTGATTTTGATTATCAATAATACTTTGCTGTTCTTTTATAGCCTTTGTTAAAATTGGAATAATGCGGGTATAGTCCATAACAACAAAAGATTCATGGTTTTCTTTTGTTGCTTGTTGGTTGTTAATTTTTTGACAGGCATCAGTACTTAAGTTTTTTTTGCGTACAATCTCAGGCAAGATAGCTTGGACCTCTTGAGCAATGAACCCATATTCCATTTCTGTATTTAAGCCCATATTAGGATAGGTTTCTAAATCAAAATAGTAGGTGACAGGATTGAGTTGATGAACAATTGTCAGGGCTTTTTGTATGGGTTGGATATTTTTCTTTGCTTTTTCGTCAGAAGCAGCACCAAAAAAGCCCGTATACCCTAAATCGTTATAAAAAATGCCTCCCCAACCTACTGTACCACCTGTATTTTGCCTAGAACCACGAACGCCAACACCATCCCTTCCATTGGCTGCTCCTCGAACACCTATCGCTCTATGCGTTTGACTCGCATTAATAGCTAAGCCAAAAACGCCAGCTGTAATAAAAGCGGTACCACCATAATTGCTAATACCTTCTACCGCATTGTATGGATTGGTGGCTCCTTGATTATGCCCTGAAAGTGCAACACCATCGGCTCCAGCATTTTCATAGTCTGCCATAGCATTAGCCCCAACAGCAACTCCTCCATTGCTCATTTCTAGCATGCTTGCAGGGGTGTTGGTTCTTATGCCAATTCTATTGGTTCCAGCATCTATAAAAAACATATTGGCTTGCCCTGAGGTTTCTATTCTAAAGTCATTGGTGTTGATTCCCTGCTCATTAAAAATACTAGGACCATTTCCATGTAATCGAATGTTGTAGGCATTATTTTCATAAATATCAATAATTCCGTCATCAGAAGAATCATAAATTCTAACCAAAATATCTCCATTGTCAACAGCTCCATCTCTTAGGAATAGATCGTCTGAAAAATAGGAATCGCCTGTTACATTAAAGCGCCCTGCATTGGCGGTACTTCCTACGGTAGTACGCCCATTGTCCAAGACCGAAAACCTATTGCTACCGCCAGTAGCAATATGAAAATCTCCAGAACTGTTTAATTCGTGTATTAAATTATAAATGTCATGCGTAATTCTAGTGTCTTCTAGCAAAGAACCTCCAAGACGAATATTATCTGGATTAGTGGTCAGTCCATTTTCTGCAACAACATCTAATTCTAGTGTAAATGGAGGAGCCGTAATGGTGCTTATTAGACCGTTGCCAGCAGTTACTGTAGCAGGGAGTGCTTGTGTTCCCAGTACTCCATTGGCATCTACTGTTACCATTCGATCACCAATTGTACCAGGATTAGATAAAGCCGTAATACGAGCATTTCCAACAACATGGAGTTTTTCTGTTGGACTTGCTGTACCAATACCTACATTTTGGGAATAAGAGAGGGTAGAAAAGAATAAAAAGTTAAGCCCTATGAATAAATGTTTCTGTGTAAATTTAGAGCTTATAATAGTTGGTTTTTTGTCAGGACAAATCATATTTAATAAATTTAAACTATAAAAAATACAAAAAAGGAAATTAGGGGCTACATTTTATAAAGATGATTCTGGGGTTTATGTGATTGACAATCAGGTTTGAATAAATTAAAGTAATATCTGTGATAAACTCATAAGTTACAAAAAAAAATGTGAAATATCGAGT
This sequence comes from Aureispira anguillae, assembly GCF_026000115.1. GTDB lineage: Bacteria > Bacteroidota > Bacteroidia > Chitinophagales > Saprospiraceae > Aureispira > Aureispira anguillae. The sequence goes on along the minus strand of NZ_AP026867.1, from coordinate 2,379,620 downwards.
GATTTTAATGAAAGGAAGAATAGGAATAAAAAGCTTAACGTTTTTTGTATTTTTGTGCCACAAAAAATATCAACTTATGCCAATTTACTTTTTTGCTTTTTGCCTGTTTTTTTTAATAAGCTGTACCAATTCTACTCCTGAGTTGCCACCTGTGTCTGATAATCAGTTGGATAAAAAAGCAGTTTTGTTGAGCCATGCTACTAATTTTGAAATAGAAAAAGAGGGGAAGCATACAATTTTAACGATAAAGTCTGCTTGGAAAAACTCAAAAGAACAATTTCAATACCTGCTTTATCCCAAAAATGAGGCAGCGCCAACGACCCATCCTAATGCCTTAAAAATTCCAGTTCCTGTAGAGCGAATAATTTGCAGCAGTACGGTCGATATAGCTTATTTGGACTTTTTGGAAGCTGGTGATAAAATTGTTGCTGTGGCAAATGGGGGGTATATTTATAACCCATTGATTCGAAAAAAAATAGAGGACAAAACAATTGTAGAAATAGGAGGGACGAATACAATTGACTATGAAAAAGCACTGACAACAAATGCCGATATCGCTTTGGTCTATAGCATCGGAGATCAAGAAATGTACAAAAAGTTTAAAGAGATGGATATTCCCCCTGTAATGCTATCCGATTTTATGGAAACAACGCCTTTGGGACGAGCAGAATGGGCTTTGTTTGTCGCCTACCTTTTGGGCAAAGAAGAACTCGCTCAATCTAAATTTGAAAAGATTGCCCAGCAATATCAAACCCTCAAAGAAAAGGCAGCAGGATGCGCCAAACAACCAACTGTTTTGACAGGGGCTGTATACAAAGGAACTTGGTACGTTGCAGGAGGAAAGAGCCTAATGGCTACTTTTATTAAAGATGCTGGGGCAAAATACCTATGGGAACAAGACCAAACGGTTAGCGGAGTTCCATTAGATTTTGAAGCAGTTTATGCCAAAGCTTTGGAGGTTGATTATTGGATCAATATGTCTCATATATCGACTAAGGAAGCCTTAGGGAAAGCAGAACAAAAGTATCAAGATTTTAAGGCTTTTCAAGAAGGGAGGCTCTATAATTATTATAAACGAGCGAGCGATAATGGCGGCTCAGATATTTTTGAATCAGCGATTGTTCAACCCCATCGGGTTCTAAAAGACATGATCCATATTTTTCATGATGAAGTGGTATCTGCCGATAGCTTATTTTATTACAAACAGCTTTAAACTAATAAAATAGAGTGTCTACAACGTTAAAAATAGGTTTTCTTTTTTTTGTTTTGCTGCTGTTTTTTTGGCTAAACCTAATTTGGGGATCTGTAGAGATTCCACTCCATCGAATTTTGGATGTTTTGCTGGGCAATTCTTCGCAGAAGAGTGATGTTACAATCGTGTGGGATTTTAGAATGCCAAAAATTTTGGCTGCTTTGATTAGTGGTGCAAGTTTAGGCGTCAGTGGCTTGCTGATGCAAACTTTTTTTAGAAATCCTATTGCTGGACCGTTTGTGTTAGGAATTAGTTCTGGTGCATCGCTAGGAGTAGCTTTGTTCATTTTGGCAACAGGTTGGTTAAGTTCCTTTGCTTTGTTTGCGAATTTAGGGACTAGCAATTGGATGCTTATTATAATGGCAATGTTGGGCGCAGGCTTGGTGCTTTTTTTGTTGATGTTGGTCTCTTGGCGAATTTCAGACATTAATACCTTACTTATTTTAGGTTTAATGTTTGGGAGTGCTACTAGCGCTATTGTTTCCTTATTGCAATACTTTAGTAGTCAACAGGCTTTGCAGCAATTTGTTCTTTGGTCAATGGGGAGCTTAACAGGAGTAACTTGGGAAGAATTAAAGCTATTGCTGCCAATTTGCATGGCTGTATTGGGGTTGACTTTTGGTTTGACAAAGTCCTTGGATGCCCTTTTGCTAGGAGAGCAGTATGCTTTGAGCATGGGCGTTCATGTAAGACAAGCGCAGCAAAAAATCATTTTAGTTACCGCAATTTTGGCAGGAGGAATAACCGCCTTTTGTGGCCCCATAGCCTTTGTTGGTATTGCAGTGCCTCATTTGGCTAGAATGCTTTTTCAAACCCATCAGCATTTGACCTTATTAATCGGAACAATTTTGCTGGGAATGATAACTTTGTTATTTTGCCAATTCATTGCACAATTACCAGGAAGTGATCAGATGCTACCAATAAATGTTGTCACTTCCTTTTTGGGAGCGCCAATGGTTATTTATATTGTATTATCCAAACAAACAGTATAATACACAACTAAAAAAATAGAATGAAAAAAGAAAGACAAGCAAGGTTAATAATAGGAGTTGTCTGCTTATTAATTGCTGCTTATTTGGGTTATGATTTAATGAATTTATACCACCAAAAACAGTTGTGGGGACAACGAGTATTGTGGTTTTGGTTGTTTTTGTGGGGAGGAATTTTAGCGTTGTTTGGAGGTATGAGAACTCCGTTGCCTCAGGCGAACCAATTGTTATTGGCCAGTTGTGCCTCAGGTGTTTTACTGGCAGGAGGTTTTATGCCCATGCCTACTTTCTTTTTGATGTTTGTTGGTTTTGTTCCCTTGCTTTGGGTTGAGCATATTATAACGGAAGCCAAGGTGAAGCATTCCAAATGGACGGTGTTTAAATTTGCCTTTAATAGTTTTCTAATTTGGAACTTATTAAGCACTTGGTGGATTCAAAATAGTTCTTTTATTGCAGGGATGTTGGGCAATACGCTCAATGCTATTTTTATGTGCATTCCCTTCGTGTTCTATCACGTTACGAAAAAAAATATGGGGCAACGGGCCGCTAACTTAGGCTTTGTTAGTTATTGGATGACCTTTGAGATTGGGCACATGACTTGGGACATTTCTTGGCCTTGGTTGACCTTGGGAAATAGTTTTGCCCATCTACCTTCTTTGGTTCAATGGTATGAATTTACAGGTGTTTTTGGTGGCTCTTTATGGATTTTAGTCCTTAATATTTGGCTGGCAAATATTTTGTTTTCTTACCTAAAAAAAGAAGACAATTTTTCATGGGGGACTGCTCTAATTCGCCCGCTTATTGTTGTATTATTGCCCCTTATTATTTCTTTGGGAATCTATTACAATTATGAGGTAACAACTGCCAAATCTGTTGAAGTGCTTAGTGTGCAGCCTAATTATGAACCACATTACGAAAAATTTAACATTCCACAAGAAGAACAACTGAAACAGTTTATTAAGCTAACAGAGGAAGGAGTGACGAATAAAACCGCCTATGTATTATTCCCTGAAACTTCTTTCAGAAGGCTTGAGGCAAACAAACTAGAGGCTTCTCCCATCATCCAAAAACTAAAAGCATTTAATGCTAAATACGATCATTTAAATATTATAACAGGTCTAAGCGCTTATATTTACTACAAAAAGGGAGAGAAGCACCCACCTCATGTTTATACTTATTGTGGTGGTAAACAGAATTCTTGTGAATATTTCGATTCCCACAACGCAGCGATTCAGTTGAATACAGAAAGCCAATCTATTCCTTATTACAAAAAATCAAAATTAGTACCTGGAGCAGAGAGTATGCCTTATATTGGGAATATTTCCTTTTTTAAGAGCCTTATCTTAGATTTGGGAGGCGCACCTGGGCTAAGTTTAGGAACCCAAGATCAGCGAGCTGTATTTTCCTCTAAATATGGCAAAGTAGGACCTTTGATTTGTTATGAATCAATTTATGGCGATTATGTAACGGATTATGTAAAAGAAGGAGCAGAAGCCTTATTTGTCATTACCAATGATGGTTGGTGGGACAATAGCATAGGACATCGACAACACTTATACTTATCTTCTTTGCGGGCCATAGAAAATAGGCGTTATGTGGTTCGTTCTGCCAATACAGGAATCTCTTGTTTTATCAATAGTAGAGGCGATGTTTATCGTGCTTCTAACTATGATGAGCCTATTGCTATTCGAGATGATATTTACCTCAATGACAAAACCACTTTTTATACACGTTATGGTGACTTGATAGGACGAGTTTCTATTTTGGTTTCAATTTGGTTGTTGGTTTCTATGTTGTCAAATGGTTTGAGAGGCAAAGAACAATAATGTAAACTACAAAAACCACCACTTATGCAAGGCATTGGAAATACAGTTAGAGAATGTCTGTTCAATTGGAAACAACACAAATTAGAAATAGCATTGTTGTTAATCGGACTGTTTTTGATGATAACAGGAGCTCAGCACTATGTGACGACACAACGTTTTTTAAGCAATGGGGTAAAAACAGTGGCAACAGTGGTTGACTTTGTAAAAGAATCAACGGCATACAATGATGGAGATTGCCATTTGATGTTGAGTTATGATGCGTATAGAACGACAGTTGTTGCTGCTTACGATTCTTACTGTGTAATGGGCAAAAAAATAGAGGTGGTGTATAATCCCAATGCTCCCCAAGAAGTAACAATTAATGACACTTCGGCTCTATTTATTGGCGGCATGCTTTTACTAATCGGTTTTTTATGTGTTTTTATGATGGTTGTGGTATACCGAAGCAAAGACAATATGATAAAAAAAGAAGCTTAGATTCTAGGTTGCAGCCTAGGGGCTTCCAATAACTATTTTTTTCTACCAAAAAAAGTAGATCTAGGATTAAACTTTTATGGTGCTGTACTGTTTTATCTGTTTTGGTTGTATAATAGTATTTTATTTGTATGCTAAAAATATAAAAACACATTCACCTCACCAAAAATCAATTATGATTAAGAAAATAGGAAAAAGATTATTAAAAGCATTAGGGATTGTTATTGCTTTATTATTGGTTGCTTTTGCTGTACTTTATTTAGTTTACAACCAACCCCTTCCAGAAGGAAAACAAGGAGCGGAAGCAGAAGCATTGGCCAATAAAATGTTGCAAGCCGTTAATCAGGAAGCTTGGGATTCTACCAATTACGTAGAATGGACATTTGTAGGAATGCACGACTTTGTATGGGACAAAAAACGCCATTTAGTAAAGGTGTCTTGGAAAGATTATAGTGTTTTATTAAATCCCAATACCATGAAAGGAAAAATCTATAGAGATGGACAGGAACAAGCCGAAGACCCAAGCATTCTAGAAACCGCTTATTCTTATTTTACCAACGATGCTTTTTGGATGAACGGCTATGTACAAATTCGAAATGGAAATCCTGAATTAAGAGCAGTTGATTTAGAAGATGGCACAAAGGGCTTGTTGGTTACGTATCCTACAGGGGGAGTAACGCCAGGAGATTCTTATCTTTGGATGCTGAATGAGGACGGTTTGCCTAAGGCTTGGCGAATGTGGGTTGGAATCATTCCTATTGGGGGAATTGAGGTATCTTGGGAAAACTGGAAAACCTTAGCTTCAGGAGCTAAAATTGCTCAAAATCATAATGCAGGCATTGCCGATATTGCAATTACCAATATCAAAAGTTATCAAACTTGGCAAGAAGGCGGTTGGGACGAAGATATTTTTGCGCCAATTCTGGGGGATTAATCCCCCTATTTTAGCGAGGGGCAATATCCATTAAGATACCATTTTTAGGGCGTAAGGTAATGAGCGGTTCAGGGACTACTTCAGGAGCATTTTTAGCCAATTTTAGCTCAAAATGTTGCAACAACAGCACCAAAACAACTTTCATTTCCATGAGTGCAAAGTTATTCCCAATACACATCCGCTGCCCTGCGCCAAATGGAATATAAGCATATTTATGGCGTTGTTTTTTTCGCTCTGGGGAGAAGCGTTCGGGCTCAAAATTATTGGGGTTTTCCCAGTAGTCGGGATGTCTGTGTAAGGTATAAACATCTAAAATTAGGCGGATGTCTTTTTTTAGAGGATAGCCATCTAAGGTGGTATCTTGGGCTACTTTGCGACCAATAGACCAAGCTGGCGGATAGATACGCATGGCTTCTTCGATAACCATTTGAGTATAGCTAAGCTCTTTTAAGCTTTGAAAATTGGGAACTTCTCCTTGAAGTACCGTCTCAATTTCATCCAAAAGCAATTGTAGCTTGTCGGGATGTTGAACCAATAAATAAAAAGTCCAACTGAGTGCATTGGCAGTCGTCTCATGACCAGCTACAAAAATGGTCATGGACTCATCTTTTAGCTGTTGAGGGCTCATTTTTTCTCCCGTATCCTGATCCTGAGCATTCATTAACATACTCAACAAATCGTGATGTTCTGTGCTGTCTTTTTCTCGCTTTTTGATAATGTCTAAGATAACATCACTGCTGTATTTTCTAGATTTTTTGTAACGCTTAGTTTTGGCAGTGGGCAACCAAATGGGAGGCGTAAACGGCTTCATGATTTTTTCAGCCAAATATTCATTGCCAATGGTAATGGATTCTTGAATTTTGCTATAATCACTTTCTAAGGTGGTTCCAAACAAGCATTTGGTGACAATATCAAGCGTCAAAAAATGCATTTCGTCGGTTAATTGTACTTGTTTTTTGGATTTCCATGTTTGGATGGTAGCTTGGGTAGAAGCAATCATGGTATCCAACAGCAGCTTCATACTGTCTCTATAAAAGGCAGGTTGAGCAATGCGCCGCTGTTTTTTCCAAAAATCCCCTTCACTGGTTAATAAGCCATTTCCCAAAGAATATTTTAGAATTTTATAATCATCACTCTTGGCATAATCCTTCTTGTTGCTGACCATAATTTCTTGAATATAAGCAGGATTGGCAACGACATAAATGGTGAAAAAATTGGAATTGACATCGTAAATATCACCATATTCAGCAAACATTTTTATAAAAAAAGCAAGCGGATCTTTTAGAATGACCAAGGAGTTTCTCATAAACCAATGATCGGCTGGGATAATCGGAACTTTTTTCATGTATAGCATGCCTTTAGAAGGTGAAAAATAGAAGCATAAAATAGTGCTTTTTTTATAGAAAAAGAAGAATTTTATGTTAATGTAGGTTTATGAAATATGATGGTCATGAATATTATTACTAATAGTTATCCGTGATAAATGTCTACTCCTTTTAGCATTGTCTGTAATTCATCGATCTGTTTTTTGTTCAGTAAATTTCCATTTATACTTAAGCTCTTAAGTTTTTTTAACTCTTTGATTTCTGGCGGTATTTTTTTTAAGCGATTGGAAGATAAATAAAGCTGTTCTAGGTTTGATAAGGCAAAAAGCTCTTTAGGAAGGTTTTCTAAATGGTTGGAATTGATATTTAGTAATTTTAGATGGACTAAGTTTTCTATTTTGGGGGATAGAAGTTTTAACCCTAAGCCCCTTAAGTCTAATTCTTTTAGGTTGATAAAATCAAAAATTTTCTTTGGTAAACTAGAGGTTTGGAAGGTGTTGAAGCTTATTGATTCTATTTTTTCATCTAATGAATTATGATTAGTTAAGTCTTCTTCTAAATCAATCCATAGAGAAGTAGGGAGCTGGCAATTTTCTTTTACTATAGACTCTTCAATGTATGTAGAAAATGAAGCATGTAGTTTTCTTATTTTTTTCCCTTCCAAATACTCAAAAACAGGAGGGTTATCTCCTTGGTTCAATGGAATAAATTGAAAATAATAGCCTTGGTGGAATAATAGAATAAAAGATTCTTGGATGACATCTGTTGAAGTTTTATTTTCTTCAAGCAATTCTTGCGCCCAATCTAAAAAGTCATTATTCATCCAACAGTTATAGAAAAAATCACTCCCACATAAAATATCAGAAGGACCTTTACCCATCCACAAGAGAAATTCTTTAAGAGCAAGTGGTAGTTTGGTCTGGATAATTTTTTCCAGTTGTAGGACTTCATCAATAGAACAAGGAAGTAATTGTTTTTCTAAGATAGGATTTATTTCCTTTAGGATTGTTTTTGCTTTATTTAGATACATAAATAGGGGGTTTTAGTGGTAAAATAAATGTATTGTTCCAAGTGTTTTTGATGCTATTATTTGCAATAAAAAGTTTTAAAATAACACCACGGAGTAGCAGCGAAGCTAATGCAAAAAGAACAAGAGGTGTTGATTATCCCGTTTTTGCGATTTTGTCTCTAAAATGGGGATGTTAGATTAAAACTTCCAATGTTCACTTCAATAAAAAGAAACAATGAGGTTTGTCGCTACAGATTAATAAAGAACACCACTCATAGTACCCATTTCTAATCACTCTTTTACCATTTCTACCCAATAAGGATAGGCATCTACTTCTATTTTGATAATATAGAGCCCTGAAGGATATTCTCGAACATTGGGAAGACGAATTTCTTTAATTTCTTTGCCCTTTGTTGCTCCTGTATATTGGAACTTCTCCTGCATCATTTTGTCGTAAATGGTCACTTTTAAGGAAGCAGGTTTGCGTTGTTCTATAAATAAGTGCAATTGCTCTTGGATGGGCTTGGGCGTGTAATACATTCCCCCCTTATGATCAATAATGATACTCGCCTCCAACATTGTCATGTAGGCAAAAAAGAAATTGGGAATACCATAACCCAAGGAAGAATCGGGTTGGTAAGAAATGCTACCGCTCAATCGAATGGCATCTTTGATTTCTTCACTAGTTTTGTTTGGAAAGGCCTGTTTTAGAGAAGCGACCATCCCAGCCATAACAGGAGAGGAAAAAGAAGTTCCGTTGGTGCGAGTGATATTGTACTTGTCCATAGAAGCAACAACTGTATAGCGTCCCTGAGCGGCTACATCGGGTTTAATGCGTCCATCTACGGTTGGACCCCAAGAGCTAAAACTGGCTCTTGTTCCATTGGGGCGAACCGCAGCAACACTCAAAACGCCTTTGGCATCAGCAGGCGTACCAATGTAATGCCATTTGCCATCCCCTTCGTTTCCTGCACTATTTACAATCAAGAGCCCTTTAGATGCGCCAATTTCAGCACCTCTACTACACAAGGCTGTTTTGCCATCTAATTGATGGTATTTATAAGACATGGTAGAGTCATTAAAGCCAGTATATCCCAAGGATGAATTAATAACATCAACCCCAATACTATCGGCATGCTCTAGTGCAGCCACCCAGTTAAACTCTTCCACTCTAAATTCTCCTTTAACATCTTCCGTTTTAAATAAATAATAAGAAGCATCGGGAGCCGTTCCGACAATTAAATGAGGAGCTTTGGAACCCATACAAGCCAATACATTAGTACCGTGAGAACTACCTTCGTAGACAAAATCATCGCCTTCTACAAAATCATGCGTCCCCAATAAGCGATTGTTGGCATAAATGCTATCAAAAACTGGCATTCGATATACATTTAAAAAACCACCATCAAAAATGGCAACATGAATCCCTTTGCCCGTATAACCATAATTGTGCAAGACATCGCCTCCTAGCATTTTGATTTGATTATCTGCTTGACCATAATAATCAATTTCGTGTTTGGAAGGATCCACTGCTGGACGATTTTTTTTGAGTATGGGTTTACTTACTTTTCTATATTTGCCCAATGGTTTTACCGACTTAACAAAAGGTAATTTGCGAATGGCTTCTAATAGTGCTTCATCTCTGGTATGGATGGCTAATGAATTTAGCCATTTTGATTTGGCGTGAATAGGAGCCCCCATCGATTTAATTTTTTGAATGTAGGCAGGCGTAATTGGAAGATCATTTTCTTCTAGCGGAATCCCCATTGTCTCCCTGCGCAGTATTGCTTTGGCAGACAAAAAATCTTGCGGGCGAAAAATGCTATAAGGAGTCTTGTTTTTGTCCGTCAATTCGACCCAATGCAAGCTATGGTTGTGATGGTTGTAATCTACTTTTTGAGCAAGATTAGGACTGCTTGTAAAAACAATTATAATAAATAGCAATGTTAATAGTTTCATTCCGTTATTTTTGAAAGTTTTTGTAGATAATCTTGTAGGGAAATACCCCAAATTACAGCTAAAGAGTGCGCTAAAATTTTATGGGAGAGAATTGCAAGCTACCTTACAAATATAACTTTTTGAACATGACTTTTTATGATTATAAGATGAAATCTCCCAAAGTAACAAATATTTAGAAATATAGTATCGTTGGCTCGACGAATCAACTAACGAACCAATTCAATCCATTGAGTCTGGTCGCCTATTTTTATTTTGAGTGCATATACTCCTGATCCATATTGTTGAAAATTAGAAATAGATACTTTATTAATCGTATTAGCAGGAAGTTCTTTGTGGTGTTGGTGTAATTGCTGCCCCCAAAGATTGTAAAGGGTTAGTTCTAGAACGGTTGCTTGTTCGGTTGTTTCAACATAAACATGAGCAGCAGTGCGGATGATTTTTTTTGAACAATTTAGGGCACCTGTTTTTTGGATAAAGATGCTAGAATCAGATAGAGATAGATAAGTGTCCCAGAAATTGGGAATGCCATAACCTAAAGAAGAGTCTGGACGAGTGGCTTGGTGGCTATTGTTTCGAATAGCCTGTTGGATAATAGCATTGTTTAAGGTGGGAAATGCTTGTTTTAAAGAGGCAACCATCCCTGCTATTACAGGACAAGCATAAGAAGTGCCGTCCCCATAGCCTACATCATATTTTATCATAGAAGCATAAGCGGTATTACTTCCTTGTGCCGCAACATCAGGTTTAATCCGTCCATCATAAGTAGGACCCCAAGAACTAAAGTTCGCTCGTTTTTGATGCTCATCAACAGCAGCCACCGTAAAAACATTTGGCGCATCAGCAGGAGCTGCTAAATAATGCCAATCCTTGTGCCCTTGATTCCCTGCTGCATTAACAATAAAAATTCCTTTGGCAGTGGCAATGTTAGCGCCTTGAGTAATGAGTGTTGTTTTTCCGTCTAAATCATGGTATTGGTAAGACATGGCCGTATCTCTAAAGCGGTTGTACCCCATGGATGAATTGACCACATCTACTCCAAGACTATCGGCATGCTCTAAAGCCACGACCCAATTAAATTCTTCGGCTTTGTATTCTCCTCTTACATCTTCTGTTTTAAATAGATAATAAGAAGCATCAGGAGCTGTTCCGACCATCAAATGGGGGCGATTAGCTGCCATAATAGACAATACATTGGTACCGTGAACACTGCTCTCATAGACAAAATCATCTCCATCTACAAAATCTTGCGTGCCCAAAAGCTTATCCTTTAGGTATAAGCTATCAAATACAGTCATCCTATAGGTATTTCTAAAACCTCCATCCACAATAGCAACATGAACCCCCTTGCCTGTATATCCCAATTGATGTAAGGCTTTTCCTTTGAGCATATCAATTTGACGGTCGGCAAGACCATAATAATTCGCCTGATGGTTGGAACTATCTATAGGGGGGCGTTTACTGTACAGTTTACCTTGTTTTGCATTGCGAAATTTACCAAGCGGTTGAACAGATTTTACAAAGGGCAAGTTCTTAATTTTATTCAGTGTTTTGATGCTTTCCGTATGGACGGCTAGAGCGTTCAACCATTTTGATTTTCCCTGAATAGGAGCTCCTAGCTGAACAATTTTTTGAATATAATTTGGAGAAATGGGAAGGTCTAACTGATCAATTAAAATACCTTGGTTCAATCGCCGATCCAAAGCCTTTGCTGTTAGGTATTCTTCTGGATGAAAAACACTGTATAAGCTCCCTTTTTTATCAACTAATTCTACCAAGTGCAAGCTATAAGAGGCTTTGTCACCTTGGGGTTGAGCAAAAGTCAAATTGCTGAATAAAAGGAGTAAAAGGCAATTGATGTGATTCATACCGTTAAGGTTTTTTTCATATAGGATGAGCAATAGTTATGCCGTATGGTTCAATGGTTACTTGGTATAAAGATAAGAGTAGTCTGCTAATTTTTTTCTTTTTTCATGAAAAAGCAAGGTATGGCTGCGTGTATTAGGTTTTACTATAAGGAGTATGGAGTTGTTTGTTATCAAGAGGAAAGTATCTGGAAGAGGAAAGTTAAGACCAGATTTATGGGTTTTTAGAGATAAAAAACAAGCAACTAAATGGTTAAACTTTATTATTGATTAAGAGTTGATTATACAAAGTGAAAATATATTATAATAAAACATAAACTATTTAAGCTTGATAAAGAATGAATAAAGGCTGAAAGGGAATGGTTTGTTTTTTTTATGTATATAACATTCTTGGGAACCAAATATTTAGTTGTTATTGAAATAACTTTTCTGTTTGGTGAAATAGTTAATCTTTTATTACCTTTGTGCCCTATTATTGAGTTAATACATAAATCAATAATTTTTCCCCAAACAAAAATTATTGATTTTTAGCAAATTTTGATAGAAAATAAATTAAAAATGAAACCACTTATTGGCATCATTAGCTTGATGCACCTTACCGTTATTGCCTTAGCCCAACCGACCAATTATGGATTTGGCAAGCAAATAGAAATTCAATCTTCGCAAGTTTCAGGAACTTCTACGCTCTCAAACTTTCCTTTGTTAGTTAGTTTTACAGACCCCGATTTGAGGTTGGTTGCCAATGGAGGAAAAGTAGAAAATGCCAATGGATATGACATAACATTTACTTTAGATGATTGTAATACAAGCCTTCATCATCAAATAGAAAAATATGATCCTGCAACAGGGGAGTATATTGCATGGGTAAATATTCCTTCGTTAAGTGCAAGTGCGAATACAGAAATTCACATGTATTATGGAAATAATGCCGTTACTAGCAATCCATCTACCAAATCGATTTGGGGCGCAAATGTTGCAGCAGTATATCATCTATCCAATAACGATTTTGATGATGCAACTTCTAATGGAATGGATGCCACGAACCATCTGACAACGAATGTTGCAGGGAAAATAGGAGATGCTCGAAATTTTAGCGGTTCGGGGCAATATTTAAATGTTGCTGAATCTGGAACAACGAGTTTGGATTTGGTAGAGTTAACGATGAGTGCGTGGATTTTTCCCACCAATTATAATGTGGTAGCTGACCGAGGAATGATTCTGAATAAGGAGAGCACCTACGAAATGGGCTTACAAGATAATACTGGAGCATTTCAAGCCGCAGCTCGACCCAGTTGTTGGCGTTGGGCTGGCACTAGAATTGTTCCGCTATCTACTTGGAGCAAAGTAACTATTGTCTTTGCTGGTGGTCTTCAAAAGCATTATGTTAATGGTGTGTTTATAGAGAGTTTTGTAGATTGTTCTAATCCCTTAACGTTAAACGATCAAGATTTGAGAATTGGAGCGAGAGGCGGAAACGGAGCAGTAGGAAGTTATTTTATAGGGAATATTGATGAAGTAAAAATTACCAATAGAGAAGAAACCGCAGATTGGATTGCCACAGAATACAACAACCAAAATGCTCCATCAACTTTTTATACGGTTTCTACCGAAATGATGGCAAACGATCTTTGTATTTTATTACCGACTGAATTACGTGATTTTGATTGTACAAAGATAGCTGATCAAACCATTCAAATTGAGTGGGAAACAGTTTCAGAGACTAATATTGATTATTTTATGATTGAGCGTTCCCCAAATGGATTGGATTGGGAAGTATTGGGGAAAGTTGATGGTGCTGGAAATTCTACGGAATTGCAACACTATAAAATTTTTGATTATCAAGCTCTTTTGCCAATCTCTTATTATCGATTGAAACAAGTTGATTTGGATGGCGAGTTCTCTTATTCTGAAATAAGAGCAGTAACAACAGGGAAAGCACAAAAAAGCGCATTAAGTATTTATCCTAATCCAGTTACGGATCAAGTGATTTTAAAGGCAAAAGAAGTAGAGGAACTAAGTCAGATTAGACTATTTAATGCTTTGGGGCAAGATGTAACGATTTTGGTGAGCCTATTGGAACAAAATAAAACCAAAGCGATTTTGGATTTATCCAATTTAGGGAGAGGTATTTATTATATAAAAACAAAAACAAGTAGTAAAAGAATACAAAAGCGTTGATAAAACCTACTTTACGGATTAAAAAAATTGAAGATGAAACAAATGAATCATCTTCAATTTTTTTTTCTAGGTTAGCGAATTTGAAGCCCAGATATTATGATAAAACTGAATCAGTTTTAGTTCTTCTTTTTCCCAGATGAATTCTTGGGCGGCAATTTTGCAATGTTCTTGCAAGTCATAATACAAATCTGGAGAATTAACAAGGTTCTGAATACACTCAACAATGGTTTTACGCTCTAAGTTGTCTAAGAGTAAGCCAACAGGAAAGCGCTGAATAATCGTTGCATACTCAGGAAAATTCATGTTCAAAGAAGGTTTTTGAGCTTGAATGTAATCAAAAAACTTATTGGCTAATGAGTAATAATAATTAAGCCCTTTGTTTTGCAATAAGTTAATTCCAAGGTGTACTTTTTTAGTAATTTCAGTTAATTCATGTGGCTGGACATACCCCAAAAACTTTACCCGATTATTCAGCCCTAGTTGTTGGGTGAGTGCTCGAAGTGCTTGGGAACAATCTCCTTCTCCTGCCAGCCAAAATTCTACCCCTTCAAGGTCTTGCATGGCAGCAATCATCTCTTCTAAACCACGGCCGTCATTTAGAACGCCCTGATACAATAAAATAAACGGCTGTTGAAAAGGAAGTGGTTGGGGACTGTTGTTTTGTTGGAAGGGAACATTTCGAATGACCTCAAAGTTAGTATGGTATCGTTCCTTAAAGACTTTTTGTAGACTCTCACAAACAGTATAGGCATGTTCTAATTTAGGAATGGTGTGTTGAGCGACCCATTCCCAGATCCGTTTGGTAGTTGGGCGTTGAACTACTTCAGGAACTTCTGTAAAATATTCATGAGCATCGTAAATGCAGATTTTACGTTTGAGTTTACTTGCATAATAACCCGCCAAAATTGTATCTAAATCTATGCTGCAAACAGCATCAAAACGATTCCATAACAAAAAGAAAAAAAGGCGAATATTGTACTCCAAATAAAAGAATTTTCCCTTGTTAAAGAAACAAGATAGTCGTTTTTGTTGAAACGCTTGCTGTTTTAAGGCTTTGGAGTTGGAACGGTGACGACCAATTAACCAAACCTCATAACCTGCTGTTGCAAGGCTAGTTCCGATGCGAATCATTCGTTGGTCATAGGTTAAATCATTGGTAACAGTAAGGTATATTTTTTTCATGCAATTGTAATCCAAAGACTTGTTTTTAACAAAAAGATGAGTTATCCTGATTGCCAAGATAACTCATCTTTTGTACTAAGCTAATTACTTTCTAGGTATTTTCTTTTTCGGTAGCAAATTCTTCGTCAAAACCTTCAAATTCATCTTTCATTTGTTGATCCATTTGTTCCTGAATTTTTGCTCTATCCTTGTACATTTTATCAAACGATTCAATCAAGCTTTTTAAACTGTTAACGTTTTTGTTTTTAAGAGTAGTTGTACCATTGATAACATCTCCTTTTGCCAATAACGTTGCTGTGCTAACGTTTTGGTACTCATTCATCATTTTTGAAAAGGCTAGGCTATTGGGGTCTATTGGCAAGTAGTTGGCAATAACATCATAATTTTCGTTAATTAAATTATAATCCATATAAATACCCATCCAACCATCTTGAATTTCATTTACAATTTTATTGCTATTTCCTGCTTGTGCTTTTTCAAGTTGCTCATTAGAGTTGGAAACCACTAAAATATCATCTTTTACGACTGCAAAAAGTTGCATTGGAGCAGCGGAAGGATCCATCATATTGCTACCACCCGTAAATGTATATTTGTCTCCGTCTTTTTTTAGGAAAGGACCTGCTTGTGCAAATAAGCCTTCAACAAACTTTTTGTCTTTGATACCCATGGCAACAACCAAACCTGGGTCTGTTGCTTGCGATGCAGGAGGATAGATGCCTACTGCTAGATCACCTGTAATACCATCTCTGATTTTGCCCAAGTCCAAACCAGCTTTTGATAAATATGAATCTGCATATAAATCCCAACCACGTTTGGTCAAAAAGTTTAATACTCCAGCAGAGTTCACACCAAAAGTAGCCGCTGCTGCTAAATTATCAGAAGGGATATAATTAGAATAATCAATATTCAATTTGTTCGGAAATAAATCGCCCAATTCTTCTTTTAGAATATCGTTGAAATCAAAGGCAGTTCCCATTTCCATTTCGCCTTGCTTAAAATCGTAGAAAAGCGACATAGAGTTTCCTTTTAAGCCCTCTTCAGGAATCTGTGCACCTGCCAAGCCTCCTCGGATTGTCATTGCGGTAAATGGGCTATTCAAAGCTGCTGTTACAAGAGGATCTACACCCATCCAAAACATAACATCTTTGTTTGCTTTCATGTGCTTAGCAAAACTGGCATTAGTATGGATGTTATCGCCAGAAGGGTGGACAAGATTATTGATTTTTGTTTCATCTTTAAGCGTCGTAAATGCTAGAATATGGTCGCTTTGCACCATACTCATTTGTTTGTTCAATTTGGTAATCGTGTAACCATCCTTTGTTTCAGGTGTAGCTTCTTTATTGTCTTTAAGTGCGACTTTTACAGCTTTATCCATTTTTGCTTTGTCTGCAACAGGAAGAATAAAAGCAACCTCAATATTTCTACTGTTCATAAAGTCTTCAGGAACAGAAAAATAAAAACCCATGTTGCCAGCCAAGCTAATACCTGCTGCTTCAGGATCATTGAGAAATGGAACCATTTCAGGCGATTGTTTTTCAACTTCTTGTATCCAATCTTTGAAAAAGTCCGTTTCTTTTACGGTTGCATAATCCGCTTTTTGCATGAGTTGTTTGGCATTCATCAAAAAAACAGCTGTTGCATCTGCGGGAATAGATTGGGATATGTCCGAAGATCCTGCAACTTTTGCACTGTCGCCACAAGAACTCATTGAAAAGAGAATAATAAATGCAAAAATTGCAGAAAGAAATTTGGTTGTTTTTAACATTAGTTGTTAAGATTTATGGTTAGTATTAATAATCTTGAAGTTGTTTAAGAATAGCCTTACATCGCTAATGAAAGCTAATTTTTAGCTACTCGGCGTTAAAAATTTGCTCCATAGCGCTGCTATGAAGAAAATTTTTGCCTTGTTTATCTAAAAATTAGTACTCATTATCAACAAAATTCCATTTTTAAACAACTTCCTTAAATAAATTGGGTGAGTTAACCCTAAATTAATTTTTTTTTTGTCATAAAAAGACCCATTTTGAGCTCGGAAACGAAGAAGGAATCTTGATGAGAAGAACACTTCTATTTGTTGTCTAAGATCAAAACTTAAAGATGTTCCAATGTCTAGAAGTATTGGGACAAAAAAACTTCAAATCGTTGAAAAGTTTAGTGGATAAGTAAGTCTATTTTTAATAGACCCTTAAAGGGTTACTTCTTATTAACTTATTTATATAGATAATAATTCACAAATTAGCTATTATTTTTTAATTCTTAAAACAATCGTTTAATGAAGTCAAATTGCTATATATTCTATGCGCTTATTTTTTTGACCTCTTGGAGCTGTACAAGCGACACAGGTTCAGGGGGGGCTACCCAAAATGATGGAGGAGGACCAATTACTCATACGCTAGATACTGCGGTAGGGTATTGTTTTCAGCTCTCGAAAGATGGGGTAGAAGAAGCCATAGAACTTGGTATTTACAACAATAAAATAAAGGGGGAGGGAGTCAGAATATATAGAGCTAATCAAGCCGTCTATAATCTTATAGCAGAAGGAATTCTAGAAGGAAATCAAGCTGAAATGAGAATTGTAGCAACAAATTCAAGGGATTCAAAAGAAACGTTTACGCATATAGAAACTTGGGAAATAAACGAAGATGTTTTAGTGGCAAAAAATCGAAAAATTAAAAACTTAGAAGGCGATTATAGCTTTCGAAGAACCTATTGCCATCAACATGAAAATTCAGATACAACGCTATACGATAGTTTTGGTGAATATTTTGAAGGATATGCTGTAGTTTCTAAAAATGGGAAATTTGGATTGATAAATGAAGCGGGGGTATTGACCATTCCTTTGGCATTTAGAGATATAGGTATTGTTCGAGAAGGACGGATTACGTTTTATGATGAATACCTTGGTTTAAGGGGCATCATGGATGTTAATGGCAATGTATTGTTAGAACCCAAATACATCGAATTAATGGCTTATAGCAATGGGCTAGCTGCTTTTTTGAGCGAAGAAGGAAAATGGGGTTTTTTAAACCTAGAATTAGAGATAGCGATTGAGCCTAAATATACGAATGTTAACTTTTTTAAGCCAGATCCTACCCGTCAGGCATTTAGTGAGGGCTTGGCAAATGTACAGGTAGAAAATGATAAGTGGAATTATATTGATACGAAGGGAAATCGTGTTATTGCAGGCGATTTTTTGTTTACAGAACCTTTTAAAAATGGGGAAGCAAGAGTTTTTAAGAATAATAAGTGGTACACGATAAATAAAGCTGGAAAGTGTATTAAAAATTGCGACTAATATTGTACCTTAAATAGTAAATTTTATCTCAAATGAATGTTTGTAGTAGAAAACCTATCTTTTCTCTCTGGAGTGTTCTTTCTGGATAAAATTTATGGTAAAAGAATGGCAATGTATTTGATATTACACTTCATTATGTAGTTTGTTGAAAATTATTGAGTTAATCAATAAGCTGCTAAAATCGAAACACATATTTTTGTAAACTATCAACCTTAAGTATGAAAAAAATTGTATTACTATTCGTTTTTTTTGCTTTACAAGGAACTAATCTTAGTGCTCAACCACCAGAAGGGCATGGTGAGAATTTAATTCCCAATCCTGATTTTGAAGCATTGATTGGGAGGCGGCCTGAATCAGATGTTGACGGCTCTGGGATTTTTCGCTATAATGTCGTTGGGTGGAAAAGCCCTACTCAAACAACACCCGATCTAAAAATAGCACTTCCTTCAGAAATTAAACGAGCCAAAAGAGATGGCATCGACTTGGATAAACCTCGTTCTGGCTATAAAATGGTGGGTATTTTAACGCATAATCCAGAGTCGGAACGAGATGATACTTATCGGGAGTATATTCAAATAAAGCTAAAAAGCGCTTTAAAAAAAGGAGATGAATATTATTGTGAGTTTTGGGTCTGCCGAGCTAGGTTATCCAAATTTGTTTCTAATAATATTGGGGTGGCTTTGTCACCAACTCGTTTGAGCGAAGAAGGATGGAAGCCATTAACGAGCATTAAACCAGATTTTAATTATGGCGAACTAATCAATCAGGATAAACGAGAATGGCAGCGAATTTCATTTACCTTTATTTCACCCAATCGATCAGAGTATATCTGTATTGGTAATTTCTTTGGGAATGAAGATACCAAAATGGTTGAGGTCAAAGACCCTATTCAAGCAACAGTAGATGAAAAGGCTTTTAATAATGCTTATTATCTTATTGATGATGTCATGTTGTGCCGAACAGTTGAATTGCCCGAACCCGAACCTGAGCCAGAACCAGAACCAGAGCCAGAGCCAATGGCTCCTGCACCAGAAGTTGGAGCTGTAATCAAATTAGATCGTGTCTTTTTTGAGACGGCTAAGTGGGCTTTGTTATCTGAATCTCATGAGCAATTGAATGAGTTGGTTAACTTGATGAATGAATATCCATCTATGGAGATCGAAATTCATGGGCATACCGATAGTAGAGGAGATAATGCTTACAATCAGAATTTGTCAGAAAATCGCACCAAATCGGTTTACGAATATCTAGTAGAACAGGGAATTGATGCTGGACGAATGAAGTATATAGGTTATGGAGAAACCAAACCAATTGCCAACAATAAATATGCAGATGGTCGCCAACTGAATCGACGCGTTGAATTTGTAGTGACGCATATTGAGGCGGAAAATACTACGATAGAACATAGCAATGAGGTTAAACCGTATACGGATCATGACTAAAAATAAGAGCAAGGACTTCGATCCTAAGTTTTGCAAGCAATAAGATGCTTTTATGGCATTTATAGGTAGCCCCAAAATTTTCTGGGGCTATTTTTTGTTACCGTATCTTATTGTTCGATATGATACTTTTGTAAAAACTCAATTTGAGCCTGATTCATTTTAGGAGCCCAATCACTTAGCCAAACCAAGTGGTAAGCGTCTTTAAGGGTAAGCAGTTCTGAGTTGGCTATTTGCTGCTTTGAATATTCAGCATGTGAAAAAGTTACATCTCCATCTGAATCCCCATGAACAATTAGTGTAGGGCACGTAATTTTATGCAGTGGTAGTGGTACTTTTTTTATGTGATCACACTGTTTCAAATCGTTAAAAATTCCAGCTTTACGTAATTTTGCAGGAGTCGTACTGTGTGTCATTTTATAAAAAAAATCTAATTTTTCGGACTGATCGATTGTTTTTTCTATTTCTTGCTGTACTTCTGCTTTGCTGTAGGTGCTAGATAGTTTCAACGCTTCTTTTAGTACGACTTGAGGAAATTTTTTAAGCAATAGGAGCGAGAGCCACGAACCGAAGTCCGATCCTGTCATAAAGCGTGCCCAAAATGGAAAAACGTAGGGATATATGGTGGATATAGCACTGGTTAATAAGAGTGCTGTCGTTCGTTCAGGATGTCGAGCAGCAAACTGAATCGCAGCGGCTCCGCCCATTGATGCTCCATGAACAGCTACTGTTGGAATGTTTAGTTGTTCTAATAATGCTGCTGCAACATCGGCTTGTTCTGCAAAGGTTTTGCCAGTAGAAAGGGGCGTTCTGAGGTAGCCTGGTCTTGAAAAGCTGATGCAACCAAAGCCTGCTTCTAGCAAATGGTTATTTAAGAAACTTTGATCGTAACCGCCATTTCCTGGATGAAAAAATAGCAAAAAGGGGGCATTGCCTCTTATTTGATATTCAACTATTCCTTGTTTTGTCTCAATAATGTTAGCATTAGATTCAAGTTCATGTATACGTTGGGTTAGCCATCTTTTGTAGCGCATAGTCAATAATTTTTAAGGTATATAATAGGGGAATGTTATAGGATATAGCCAGTAATTATTGTTTTTCTATAGAAGTGTTGTTCAAATTTTATGCTAAGATTGTAAAAAGGATAGACTATTGCAATAATTACAAAGAATATTAGTTGCTTGTAAATGAATTGTTTGTGGCTAGGTGGAGCTGTTTGTTGTTTTGTCGAAAGAGAGGGATTCGTCCGATCCTTTTACCGCATTAATTAGCAAAATGAAAAACATCTACTAAATTGGCGAAGATTAAAAACAAGAAGAAAAAGAAAAAAATAAAATTCCCAATAAGTCCAATGTACTTTTTGGATTGAGGGGGTTCTTTTTTTAAGAAACTGGTCAGCGCATTTTTTAAGCCTATTGTGCTTGTAATTGAAATAGAAAGCAAGGGAAGACCAACTATAAAAATCATTATTTCAGACCCAAGAACTAGGGTGATTTGACCAATAATTCCCAATAGAGCAATACTGAATAGTAAACCAGAATAGCCAAAGTATTTAAAGGCTTTTTGGGTATAGATGTTTGCTTCTTGAGGTTGTGAATAGTCTAGTATGTTGTTTTTCATTGGTTTTGGTTGTTCTTTTTTTGATGCTGTTAGCGGCGATTTTTATAATGGTATTTACTGTCTATTACATAAATAGGGTGGGTAACTTCTTTGATCCAAATCACAGCATCAAAAGATTGTTTTAAATTTACCTTTTGTTGATATTTCTGGGTTTGCATAACATCTAGCACTTCATCCTTTACCCATTTGAATTTGTTCTTTTTAGCGAGCAGGTGAAGCTCTAAAAAAAGGTAATCTTTTTTTAATTTAAGCAACTGAAATTGTAAACTTTTTTTTGGTAGCAATGCTTCTTGGTTAACATAGTAGAGATCACGAAATAGATGGGTTGGATTTCCCAATGAATGATAAAGTCCTATTGCATAATAATCTTCTTTAAATTCATGGAACAACATTTCTCCCATATAGGCCATCGACTCAGGAACCTCCACTTTCGAAATATGAGCATTGGCACCAGATAGAATCACTTTTTCGCCGCTATATTCATCTTTAATAATCCATTGTGCAATTTGCGCCATAACAGAATCTCGATAATAGTCTATAAAAGGCTGAGCTGTTCCATAGGGATCTCTAAAATCTGCATAGTGTTTAAGAAAGTTTTGAATTGGAGGAGTGGTTGTATCTAAAGGAATTCCAAAATCTTCAAAAATAGTAGCAATAGGCACTTTCCCTTCGATATCAAAACCAATTAATTGGAGCTTGGGGTGTGATTTGATATAACGCACCAACTCCAAATGTTTTTCGGTATGCCAAACAGGACTGAATACCTTTTCTAAAAAAAGAAGATCTGGTATTTGATCTCTATAGAGATTTCCAATGTAACTCTTTGCCAAATCTGACTCAATTGCCAATACATTAAAGCCCATTTCTTCATGCAGGTATTTAATGAGTTCTAGTTTGCAGGCATTGTGGTCTTTGATGCCATGCAGGCTTTCGCCTAAGCACACAATTTTTTTATCTCCAATAGCTGTTGTAAGAAAACGCCATTGCTCTTTGTGGTCTAATTCCTTGTGTATAACAACTGGTTTTTTTAGGAAATTTTTATGCTGACTAACTAAGTTAAAACTTAGGAATAGGCTTAGTATTAAAATTAGAGTTGGTTGCAATGATTTTTTGATTTTAAATTACCGATCAGTTCGTCAACGTCTTTTAGACCTTGTTTTTTATATAAAAAAGCCTGTCTTATGGAAAGACAATTTAGAACAAAAGCAAATATTAGTGTGAATTCAAAATTATTACTTTTTATTGAAAGAAAAGGATTTATTCGATTCAAAAAGGAAATGATAGAAAAAAGAAGAATGAAAATAAAAGCAAGAATATTAGCAAATTCTAATTGATCATGGGAGTATATATTAATAACTATTCTAGTGAAATTATTCTCATTAACTATAATCCCATCACAAGTGTATTTATGGGAGTGCGATATGCTTTGTCGATAGCGAAAGGTATCCTCTGAGAATAAGGAGAGTTTATAGATTTTTTGTGTAGGATTATTTTTCTCTGTAATTTCTTCCAGTTTACCTTCAAATTTATCTGTTCCCTTTATTAATAATTCAAGATTAGGGATTATTTCTTTGAGTGGTTTTTCTAATAAGTATTCATGTTTTAAACTACCGAAAAAACTTTTCATAGGCGACTTTTTATATTGGTAGAATATAGTTAGAATGCTTAAAATAAGAGGCATTCTTTCCATAAATAAAGAGACAAGTGCCATTAGAAATAGATTGGATAATTTCTTCAGAAAGTGCTAGAGGAAGTGCAGGGCAGCCCCAACTTCTGCCCAATCTACCTTGCTTTTTAATATAATTAGTACTGACATAATCGGCACCATGAATGACGATGGATCGTTTTCTAGCGTTGTGATTGATCCCTTTTTCGATTCCATCTAATCGCAGCGAAAAGCCATGTTTTCCTTGATACGTTTCAGCCGTAAGGAAAAAGCCTAGGCTTGATTTTTTGGAGTTGAGCGTATTTGAAAAATCAGAAGGAATTTTGTTGCCAGAATTTTTTCCGTGAGCAACTAAACAGCTATGCAAAAGTTTTTTTTTATCAAGATCAATGACATAAAATCGTTCTTTAGTAGATGGTTTTGAAAAGTCAATAATTGCGATTTTGTCCGATTGTTTTTTTTGTTCTATATTATAAAAACCAATCATTGCCGTTCTAAAAAGATCAAAAGGAAGCGTTGAGGTTAGTTT
Source organism: Aureispira anguillae (assembly GCF_026000115.1). Lineage (GTDB taxonomy): Bacteria > Bacteroidota > Bacteroidia > Chitinophagales > Saprospiraceae > Aureispira > Aureispira anguillae. The sequence goes on along the minus strand of NZ_AP026867.1, from coordinate 2,356,081 downwards.
TGCCTCTTGGTAAGTGGTTTTTATAAGTTGTTCTGTGGCCGCTGAAGGTTGTTTGATCTTTTTGGTTCTATAAGTGGGGGCTGTGCATTGAATGAGAGAACAGAAGAGCAAAAAAGAGAACAAGGGAGCTTTGAGATTCATTGGAGCGGTTTAAGTTGTGGATAAAATACTTGGTGACTCTCTAACATATTTCAATGAGATTCTGTTCCTGAAGAGTTATTTTTTTTAGAACGAGCTTTATTTTGCATTTAACCTAGGGGCATCGTCCTTTCTAAGTCTTAGCGCTTGCAGTAAGTTTTTAGCTGATAAAACGATATAAAGCCATGCTTTTTTCCATCTATTCCCTAATAAGACAATGTGAACATGCCAACCCTTTTCACGCCTAGCACTATAGCCACTGTATAAAATACTAAAAGCTTCTTTATCGTTCAGTAAATCGTAAGCGATACTTTGGGCGTGGTTGATTCCTAGTTGGAGCATTTCTGTTACCTCCTCGCTTGTTGGTTGTCCTTGATTTTTAGGAAATGTCAGTAGGTAATAATTGGGAATAAGGCTTTTTTTGATTTGAATCAATTGGTATTTATTCCCAGAGGATAAGTCAAATTCTTTCTGTGTTTTCATGGTTTTATTTTTGATGGTTAAAGGTAGCAAAAATAGAATCAATAAGAGGACTAAAGAGAACTAGCACTCCCCTAAAAATAAATACGTTCAAAGTGCACCTCATTGCACTTTGAACGTATGTGAATAATGTTTTTTCCCTATTATAATTATTAAATTTTAGCGATAAGTAACGGTATACCAGTTGTTCTCAAATCCTCTTTCTATAGTAGATTTTTCTTCATCTCTAATTACTCGGACACTCATTTTATATTTGCGAATGAAAGCCGTAAGAGAGCCTCTTATTAGCTCATTGACATAAGGTGTATACGATTGAATCACAACTTCCTTTTTTGCTCGATTGTGACTAACCATCTTGATGAAACCAATGTAGCCATTTCTATATCCTGTATTATAAATAATATTTAAAACCTCTAGAAATTCTTCTAGTGTAGTTAATCCTTCAGGAAGGGATATATTATTAAAGGCAGCTTTCCCAATATCAAAAAGAGTGTTCGGTCCAAATTCTTTGGCTACTGTTTTATAAAAATTGGACACTTTTTGAACAGGATACCACTCTGTTAATTGAGGATCAGGAATGCCCTCCTTAGTTAATATTTCTAATAAGCTTTTTTTTACAAAATCAGATCTCGAAAAAATAGGAGGAAACACAGATGCTCCTATTAACTCGACATTAGAATCAAATGCTTTCATTGTCTTTTGAATTAAGTTTAACGAAAATATCTTCATATAGAATATATATATACAAGCTGACTTAACAAAAGAAAATGTGATCTTTTTCTTTAAAGGAAAACTAAAAATGTGAATTTTATTTTTGCTGGAAGGCTATTTTTTTACGGTCTATTTTAGCTCCATTTATCTATGGCAAAATATTAACTGGCAAGAAGAAAAAATACCTTCTATTATGGTGTTTGATGGGTTGTTTTAGCAAACTAAAGCTGGTATGCCTGGCACAAAACGATAGCCTTTATAATTCTTCTGAACAAAGGGTTCTAGTTTATTTTTTAGCGATTCAGAAAAATATAAACAACTGCCAAAGGCCAAAAAGATGGCATCCTTGCTGGTTGATGTTTCAGCGCAATAGTCAGCCGCTAGGTAGTCCATTTTCCCTTTTAGTCTAAAATATTCTTTGTGGCCATAGGGAAGCCCATTTTTTACGATTTTTACAGCTTCAAATTTGATTTTATTTTGAGACAATGCCGTTATTTTAGCGGCAATCTTTTTTTCAAATAAATAGTACTTAAAGATGTAAATCAAAAAGGGTAAATGTCCTTCGTTGACCACTTCATAGGTGTTTTGATTGATCGGTTTCAAAACAACAGGTTCTACCTTTGTGTCGAAAGATATGTCTTGATTAGCTCTAAACAAGGTTTTAAATTTGTTGAAAACCGAATATTGAGGCGCAATAACTTCTTTATAACTAGTATCATACAAGTCGATTTCTTCTAGTTCAGAGTTGGTGAGCCAATAGATTTGATGTTTCATTTTTAAGCGTTTGATCCAGTGTCTTTTTTTTACGCAATAGCATTGATTTTAGAGGGGCAATGCTATTGCATTAAGGAATAAATTGAACCTAGTGTTTGTGGTATTCTTCAATGTGTCTTTCTAGCCAATTTTCACCATAATCGTTAGAGGGGTCTCGTATAATCGTATGAGGGTGTGTATTCCAATCAAAGCCTGTTCTCTGATCGGCAAAATCAATAAGAATGGAGGGACCATTAACTCTAAAGAATATTTTTTCGTTGCCATTGGTAGGTCCCATCCACATAAAGTAAAGTTGTTGCAAACCGTCTTTTTGAATTTTATCGAGCCAAGCTTCAGCGACATCAAAATCAGCATTTCTAACATATTCTTCTACCAATGCCCAAAGTAATTTTTGTTGAGCCGAGTTTAACTCATCGCCACGAATTCCTCTATTGGTAATTTTTTTATCTTTTGCCCCTGGTCCCTGAAAGTCAATTGGACCAAACTTATTTTCAGGATATTTTGGAGCAATGACGGCTTTAGCCAGTTGTTTTTTTGTTAAGCTTTGTAATAACTCATAACCTCTATTTCGTTCATTAGGCAAAAAAGTATACCCAGCGTGTTTTCCATGACTAATAGAAGCAGGGTCAGAGCCATAGAACATTGGAACAAAGGTTGCTTTACCATCTACAACCGTAAAATTAGCTGCTAAATGATGTCCTGTAATCATATATCCCCAACTTTTATCTTGAATAGGATTTCCATAAAAAGAAATATAATAGCCAATAGCACCCAAGCTTTGATTTTTACCAAAGAATTTCTCACTGGGGAGTTCTCTATTTTCTCCTTCTCGTTTTAATTCATCATCGCCTTGTATAGCTGCCCAAATCTTATAATAACCTTGAGAACTCGTAGAAGCGATTAGTAGCTTGTGAAATAGATTTCGTTGTGCGATACTCAGCCTCCCGATTGCTAAGCCATTTCTACTTTGGCTGTGGGTTGGTGCATTGGTCCAGTATGTTCTCATACTATCGTTTTCAAAATCGTAAATCAAGGCTGTTTGTTGTTCTTTGCTAAGGCTAGCTATAAATTCTTTCCCAGTGTTCGTCATTTGCTGCCCTGTTTGGGAATGATCGGGTACATCATGGGCATGGTGGTGATGATGGGTAGAATGTTGATGTGAATGATGATGGTGGTGATGGTGCTGCTTTTTTGCTGTACGGCAACTGCAATAAAAACATAAGGTTAGACCGATAAAAATATATTTATACATAACTTGATTTAGATTATAATATTGATAATTCTGCAAAAATAAATCATAGTTAATGGATAAACTAATTGGAAATTTGAAGAAAATTTGAAGACTTATTGAGGAAGCTTATTTCTATCTGATGCCAATTTTGGTCTAGAGTATAAGCGACGGCCATTGAATTTTTGTTGCAAATACTTTTGATAATGGATAGCCCAAGACCAATGGACGAGGAGCTTTGGTTGGCTTTTTTAAATCTTTTGAACAACTCTTGGGGCGGAACCGTCAATTCAAGCCCTGTATTCTTTATTTTTAACGATGCTGCGGTCAATTCTATGGCAATTTGACCGCTTTCAGGGAGGTTGTGTTTGATGGCATTGTTTAATAAGTTGGTAATAAGAATGTAAGCCAAGGAGGGATCAATCGGAAACTCAATGTCTCCTTGAATGTTTGCAGTTAATTGAATGTTTTTAAAATCGATAATTTCTTTGTAGTCTAATAGGGTTTCATTAAGCAACTTACTAAAGTTGATTTTTTTAGCCGTTTGGAATTCGTGGTTGTCCAATTTAGTAAGCAATAACAATGTTTTGTTTAGACGGGATAATCTATCAATAGCGAGATAGGAGCTTTGAATCAATTCCGTTTGATTTTCATTGAGTGTTGTGTTTAACAAGAGCTCTAATTTTCCCTTGGCAATGGCTAAGGGCGTTTGCATTTCGTGAGAAGCATTTTCACTAAAGGATTTAAGGGATTGATATTCCTGTTTTGCCTTTTGGGACATGTTGTTCAAAAATTGGTTGAGTTGATCAAACTCTTTGGTATTGCTAGAAGCGAAGGGGACACCAACTTGGGTCAGGTCAAATTCTTCAATTGTTTTTAGTGTTTGGTGAAGTGGCTTTAAAAAAATACGAGATAAAATTAAGCTGGTTAGCCCAAATAGCGTTAATAAAATAAGAAAAGTAAGACTAAGTGAAGAGATAGCCGTTTTGGAGATTTCATCTTCTTCCAAAAGTACATTGTAGACAGAGATTTGATAGACCTGCCCATTAATTCTTTTTTGGCTAATAGCTTTTTCATGAGGCTCCAACTTTTGGAGATTTTCCACCCAAACTAAAGTATCCCTAAAGTGTATGGGCTGTTCTACTGCATTTTGAGGAAGTGCTACAATTTGTATTTTGCTAGAAACCAATAAGGCGGGATTAATCCCAAGTTTTATTCGATCACTAATATAAGTGGTAGCCTTTCTTAATTCCCACATTTGTTCAGATTTTATTTCAGATTCTATAATCTCAAACGTAATAAACCCTCCCAAAATAAATACAAAACCAGCTATTAATAGATAAGAAGAAGTAAGTTTGGTAACCAGTTTCATAAGGATATAATTAACGGAGTATTAAATTAAGTGATGTTGGGTGTTTTTTTCATCTTGTAACCAACTCCATAAACAGTTTGAATATAATCTTCTCCTATTTCTTTTGCCAATTTTTTGCGCAAATTTTTGATATGTTGGTATACAAAATCACAATTTAACAAATCGTGGACATAATCTCCCCATACATGTTCAGCAATGGCTTGTTTGCTTAGCATTCGATCTCGATTGTTCACAAAGTAGATTAAAAGAGCGTATTCTTTTTTGGTAAGGACAAGTTCTTTGTTTTTGGCATAGACTTTTTGGGCTTGTGTATCTATTCTGAGTTGACCAAAACTGATTTCTTGTTGCCCTTGTTGCATTTTTCGACGATAAATAGCTTTTATTCTCGCATTGAGTTCCGATAAATGGAAGGGTTTGGGAAGATAGTCATCAGCCCCCAAATCTAGTCCTTCAATTCTATCATTTAGAGCACCCTTTGCGGAGATGATAAGGACTCCACTAGACTGTTTGCTTTTTATGTGTTGCCTTAGCAATTCTATTCCATTCCCATCGGGGAGCATGAGGTCTAACAAAAGAATATCATAACGATGTTGTTGGAGTTTTTGATGAGCCGTTTTGTAGTTTTCAGCTACTTCTATAATATAGGCTTCTTGAGTTAAAAAGTCAAGGGTGTTTTGCCTAAGCTCTTTGTTGTCTTCTACTAATAATATTTTGATCATTGAACTAAGGTAATGATTTTGAAAAATAAAACAAGCTATAAATTTTGAAGAGTTTTTGAAGATACGAATAAGGTAGTGTTGTTGACCGATATATTTTGGACGTTTGCCAATTTTAAAGGAACTGGGGGAATATCTTTCGATTGCAAATTAATAAAAGTCACATTTTTTTTATTCCTTGCAAGAGAAGGAGTTACAAATGAAATTAAAAATGAGCCTAAGAACAAAAATAATTACAAAAGAAAATGGTAAAGAGCTAACTTATTTGAAGCATCTAATACTTTGGTTGTTGCTCTTTGTTGCGCCTATTTTTTTGCTAGAAAACATAGGACTGATTTTCACTTATGCTCCCGTTTATTACATAGCGGCTTTTTTAGTATTAATAGTTGTATTTTATGCTTTTTATCTCAAATTCACACCTCAATACTTATTAAACGATAGAATCTTTATCTACTTAGGGTTAATTGTCGTTTGTTTTATGATTTATCGACATTTTCCCAAAGTGGTGTGTCGGTTATTGCCAGAGCATCCGTGGACGCAAGACCCTTTTGGCTTGGAAGAGGAACTAAAAGCAAAGATGCGACTTGGAGCGCTATTTATGTATTTTGTCATTACCTTAGTCATTTCTATTATAGAAAGTTTAAAGGACGCACAACAATTAAATCAACGCTTAAAAAGCGAAAAAAACATAGCAGAATTAGCTTTGCTAAAGTCGCAAGTGAACCCACATTTTTTATTTAACTCTCTGAACAGCATTTATTATTTAGCCATCAAAAAAGCAGATGAGGCACCAAAAGCAATTATTGCGCTCTCTGATATGATGCGTTATGTATTTACAGAGGCAAGCAATGATTCTGTTCCTCTTTTGAGGGAAATAGATTATATTACTAAATATATTGATCTACAGCGATTGCGATTGCCTAAACATACCGAGGTGAAAAGCGAAATTAGCGTTCAAGAAGAAACCTTGATGATTGCTCCTTTATTACTGATTCCTTTTATTGAAAATGCATTTAAGTATGGGGTCAGTACTCGCAAAGCAACAACAATTTATCTTCAAATAACAGCAGATGCAGACCAACTGTCAATGAAAGTTTTGAATACAATTATTGCAACAGAGCAAGAAGAAATAGAGACTAAAACGGGGACAGGGATCGACAATGTGAAACGACAGTTAGAGCTTATTTATCCCAATCGACATACTTTATCGATTAATAACGATGGAAATGTATTTGAAGTGAAACTTAAGATTAACAATCAAAAAAACAATGGGAAATAAGCAAAAAATAACCTGCATTGCTGTTGATGATGAGCCTTTTGCGCTGGCGCTAATCGAAGATTTTTGTGCAAAAATTCCACAGCTTGAATTAATTGATTTGTTTGACAATCCTTTTGAAGCCTTGGATTATTTGAGGCATCATAAGCCAGATGCGGTGTTCATGGATATTAAAATGCCTGAAATATCTGGCATCCAACTAATCCAGCAAATTCCCGAATTTCCTGCCCTAATATTTACAACCGCTCATAGCAAATATGCTGTTGAGAGTTATAATCTTAACGCCCTAGATTATTTGCTAAAACCATTTGATTTTGAACGGTTTTACAAAGCAGTTCAAAAAGTTGAAAAGCATTTGGCTCGATCGACTTTTATGGAGCAAGAAGAAGAGAAACGAGCTTCTATTGTTGTTAAAGTAGAATATAAAAATGTACAAATCTTATTGGCTGATATTTTATATGTAGAGGCAATGGATAATTATGTCAAAATTCACACAGCTGAGAAATATTATTTGACACAACAAAGCATGAAGTTTACCTTACAAAGTTTGCCAGAAGATAACTTTTGTCGGGTTCACAAATCTTATATTGTTGCCTTGTCAAAAGTTGACCATTTTTCTTATAAATCCATTGCCATCCAAGGGCAGAACATTCCAATTGGCAGAACATTTCTACAAAAGTTTAGAAAAAAAATAGCAAAATTATAATCCAAACAATCGCTTACCCTTGGAATCCAGTCGTTAACCAATAATCTTATCTAAGGCTGATTTTATGTCGTATTTTTATTTCAGATAAAAGTGGAAGTTCCATGTTATTTATAAATAAAAATAATAAAATGAAGTCTAGTAGTGTCTTTTTTGCAGTTTTATTGATGTTGTGTTCTTGTAAAGAAACAGAGGTACCAACAACAACGACAGTAAGTACAAGCTTACCCTCAAGTATAATTTTTAAAGAAATTCCAGCAGGAACCTTCCAAATGGGGGGAACCACCATCCAGAATGATGCGCCTGCGGTAACGATAAGTCTATCTGCATTTCAAATGTCTGAAAAAGAAATTACCAATCAGGAGTATATTGACTTTTTGAATGCGGCTTATCAAGATGCCTGGATTACAGTGATAGAACAACAACTGCAAGATCCTTGTGGAAGTTATACCGAAAAAGTAGTCATTGGTGCAGGAGATGCGCCCAATGCAGGCGAGGTGTTTTTGCAATTAGGCGAAACAGGGGGCTGTACGAGCCACGGTGATCCTGAGCATTTGGACAATAAAAGTTGGATTGCATTTAATACAACGAATAATCAATTTGAATTGTTGGATGCTACCAAAGCAGATTGGCCAGTCAATTGGGTGAAATGGTTTGGTGCTTTTGCTTTTGCAGAATACTATGGGATTAGTCTGCCAACAGAGGCTCAGTGGGAATGTGCAGCACGAGGTGGACAACAATTGGAGTACCCAACGGATGATGGAACGCTTTCTTTGACCAAAGCAAATTACAATGGAGACCTTCCTGGAGTTTACAATGCCAATGGTCATTCTGTGGAAGTAGGTACTTATGCAGCCAACCCATACGGTTTGTATGATATGGGAGGAAATGTATGGGAGTGGTGCCAAGATTATTATAGTGCTTCTTTTTACCAAGATGGAGCAACAGACCCGCTTAATACTACTCCTGGAACCGATGCTAAACGGGTAAGAAGAGGAGGATCATGGAATTATCATGCTAGCACCTTGCTGACGTATGCTAGGGCGGCTGATTTTGAAAATAGAGGGAATAATCACTTTGGTTTTAGAGTAGTAAAGAATTAAATATAATAATATCAACTCAATCGTTCGCTAAAAACCATACAATCGTACCAAATTCATAGAGGTAATTAGCGAACTACTAAAAATTATAATATCGTATGTTTAAAATAGCTTTTGCTTTGTTTACAGTTTTGTTAATCTCTTCTTGTGCTAAAGAAGAACCAATTGCAACAAGTCCTGAATTGGATATAGAATTTGTAACCGTCCCAACGGATGGAACAATTGCTAGCTTCGAAATAGCGGCAACAGAGGTTTCTAATGAAGAGTATGCTCTTTTTCTAAATAGAGCTTTTGCAGAAGATAAAATTACCTTTGATGCTACTACGGAAAAGGTGTATGATTTGGATGGAAAAGAATTGATTTATCTAGGGGGAAGTCGAGTAGTAAAAGACCATAATAGCGATGGTGTTTATACCTTGGATGAAATGGAAAATCCGCTCAATATCTGTTTTATCTATTTTGATGAAACAACGCAAACGTTTGAGATTAAAGATCCTGCAACAATAGATTGGGACCCTTATTTTGATCCTAACATATACGCTAATGTAGTTGACTCAAAAAACGATTGGTATGAGCTGAGTGGCAATGCTAATGGTTTTTATGGTGCAGGGGATACCGATGGTTTGATGCCAACCTTAGAAGAAGTAAAAACTTGGCCAGCTAATTTTGTAAGATACTATGGGGCAGAAGCGTTTGCAAAATTCTACAATTGCGACCTACCTACCTTTACACAATGGAAACTAGCGGGAAAAGGAGGGCAAGATTTTGCTTATGCTACCGCTGATGGAACCGTAAATCCTAGTGCTGCTTGGTACAATGTAGATGCTACAAGTCCTCCATTTCCAATTCACAAAGGACATGTACAACCTGTTAATTCATTATCTCCAAATCCACTAGGAGTTTATAATTTGGGTGGAAATGTATGGGAATGGACAAAGGATTGGTACAGAGGTACAGACGTTTTCTCTATGGGCAAGCAAGATGAAGATTATTATATTGCCGATGAGCCAGAAGATCCAAATCATTTAAAAGGTTTGTTTGGGGGATCGTTCAATTACTTTCCAATGACTATGAAAATAACTTGGAACCATGCAGCAAAACCAAACACAGGAAACGATCACTTTGGTTTTAGAGTAGTAAAAAACTAATTGACTAAATAAAAAAGCGTACAGGGCAAAGCTTAGAAATAATAAATCGACTCTATGGTTGAGCTTTGCCCCGTACTCAAACAAAAAACGATGAAAAAAAAAGTATTGAAGCTTTTGCTATTCCAGTTTATGACAACAGCAGCTTTTTGCCAAGTCTATTCTGGTAATATAATCGGTATACCAGCGGGCTCTTTTACAATGGGCAACAATAACGCTCCCGCTATGTTTAATGACCAAGCTCCTGAGCATACGGTTACAATAGATTCTTTTGGAATCGGCGAAACAGAGGTTTCGAATGCTCAATATGTGACCTTCTTAAATGAAATGGCTCAACAAGGAAATCTGTTTGCAGAAGAGGGGGTTCCTGGAGATTGGTCTAGCGATTCGGTAGATATTGCCAATGGGCATTCTTGGAATATTATGGCGGATAGCACTTTGGTAGGTGAATGGGCTGGACAAGTATTAATTGAGTTGAGTAACATTGCAGGAGGCGGGCAGGATTCGTTGAACAGGTGTTGGATTGAGTGGGATTCCTCTTCTAATGTTTATTCCGTGGTGTCGGGCTACGAAAACTGGCCTGCGACTTGGGTGAGTTGGTACGGAGCAATGATGTATGTTGATTATTATGGTCTTTCGCTTCCTACAGAAGCCGAATGGGAGTATGCTGCAAGAGCCAACCAACAATTGCTCTATCCAACGGATGATGGAATGCTTAGTTTTGGGCAAGCTAATTATGGAAGTTTTACCCCAACTAGTGACCCAAACTTTTTACCTTATCCTGCTCCTGTAGGAACACTGTTTCCTGCTAATCCATTTGGTTTATATAATATGGCAGGTAATGTTTCAGAGTGGTGTTTGGATTGGTATAGGGAGGATTTTTATCAGACGTGTATAGATAGTGCTTATTGTTGTAACCCCATTAATGAGGTTGAGCCAGACAGCATGAAAGTAAAAGTAATCAGAGGAGGAAATCATACTTATCCTGATCCTTTTGCAATGAGTAGTCACCGTTTTGATACCCCTCCTTTTGTTACCACGGATCATATGGGATTTCGGGTGGTGCGTAGAGCAACCAACACAAGCATTACAAAAGTTGCTACTTCCGAGTCCTTACAAGTCTTTCCTAATCCTGCTAGTGGAACAATTCAAATTGTTTTGGAGAAAGAAGGATCAATTCCTTTGGAAGTATCTATATATAACTACTGGGGGCAATTGGTATTGTCTAAATCGATTATGAATAACGATACACTTTTGTTAAGTGCCTTGTCGTCGGGTAATTATGTGGTTTTGGTTACCGCTAAGTCTAAGACTTATCGACAAAAAATAGTGATGCAATAGCCTTTGTCGTTGTCTGCTTGTTGGGGTAGGCAGACAACTAGGCAAAGCGTTAAAAACTAAATTCCTTTTGTACACTTTAGTTGAGTCCCTGAGAATTTATTCTTGGGGATTTTTATTTTTTATGATAATACAATAAAGGTCGTTGTGTAATATTCCAACGGTGTAAGAGTTTTGCTTGGTTGCTGGGTGTTGGGCTTGCTGAAATTGTTTCCCAAGACATTATCGTACAGTCGGGGATCAAAACAGGTTCTTCGGTTGCCTTAGAAAGTTGAAAAAATGTAGAACGTTCACAATCATAACGGGCAGGATATAAAGAGTTCATATCAATTAGAACAATAACCAATGCGAGCATGCTAAGAAATAGCTGTAATTGTTGTTTTCTTTTGCCAGTTAGCGTTTGGACTAATAAATTGGTGGTTGCTCCAAAGAGTACAAAAAGTCCGCAAGTGATTGGAAGCATGGTGTCAAAACGGAAGATAAGCGAGCGATAGGAACGATGCCCTCCCAAGGGTAATAAAAGGGTATAAATAAGAGAAAATAATGCAATGTATTGAATGGATTTTAATAACTTTTGTGCTTCTTTGGATGGAGAATTTTTAGCAATACTAAAATAGAAAATAGCGGTTAAGGCAATTAAGGGAAGTGGAGTGGCCTTAATTTGAAATAAAACTTTTAAAACACCTTGCCCTAGATAGACATAACGTTCTCCTAAACTTGGAATGGTGGTAGGATTTTCTGCATTAAATAGCCCCAAATAAAAGGAATAGAGCCCCAATAAAATTAGTCCTATAAAATGAAAAAGAAAAGCAAATGGAATGGCTTGAATCGCACTAAAAAATCGCTTGATGCTATAGTCCAAGTTAGAGGCTTGAAATTGTTTCCACCACAAGACCAACAAAATTAAACCTGAAATGAGAATGGCACTTGGAGCATTAATAGGACCGTGGAAAACCACTAGAAAAGAAAGCAAAAACAAAACAATATGTTCCCACCAACGCAAGACGGTGGAGCGCATTCCTTGATACATACCAACAAAGGGATGTAAATACAACAAAACAAAAAAGAAAGAAAATGGATAAGCAAAGGTATAGATAATCGAGTGATCTACGACCCGCATTGGAAAGAAATAGCCACGTGGAGAGGCTAAAAACAGGGCACTGAGCAAAGTAAATATCAGTAAATAACGACTGTTTAATAAACTCGTTTTTCCAACAATCCAATGGCTTAAAAGCGCTGTTATTCCCAATTGTGTGAAAAGCTTAAGAATAGCAGCACTGATATACAGACTATCGACTGGATTGGTGAATCGTTGAAAAAAAAAGGGAACGGTATTAAAATAAGTATAAGGCAACCAATGGGCAAAAAAACGATTGGGACCAACATATTTTTCGCCTGTTAATAATGCTCGAAAACCTAAGGGATCGTTTAATACATGACTATAACTCGGCGAAGGAAGCACAATATTGCCAAGATCTCCTAACAGTGGGGTTTGTAGGTAACAAAAATAGCTACTAATTAAATCTAAACCTATAATAAAAAGGAGTAGAATATAGAAGGAGCGTTTGGAAATAATTTGCTGCATGGTTGTATCTAATTATTTGGTCAAAGAACGGCTATTTTTATTAAAGTAGTCCCAAGTGAGTTTGGCTATATCCGCTATGATTTTTTTGTTTACACTAGGCGTTTCATTAGAATTGCTCACCAGAACACTTAAATAAAAGTGCCTGCCATCTGGTAAAAAAATAATCCCAATATCATTTTGAGCGCCAGTTAGTCCCTGTTCATTTTTTCCTGAATGTCCAGTTTTGTGAGCAACCACAACATCTTCAGGCAGGTAGCCCCTAATGCAGTTTTTTCCTGTTTTTGAACCTTTCATTACCTCCCATAAAAAATGGTGACTTTCAGGAGATAACTGCTGATTGGCATTGTCAAAAAACACTTTTAAGGCTTTATTCGCAGCTTTTGCTGTTGTCCAATTCTCATATTGTCGCTCCCAAACACTTTGTTGAGTGACCTCATCATATTTAATGGCTAAATCTGTGATGCCAGCTTGGTGGAGATACTGTTCCACGACTTTGGGACCTCCAATAAGTTTTAGCAACAAATCACAACCTACGTTATCACTATAAATAACGGTATATTTTAGAATTTCTTCTAGCGGTAAATCAATACCTGTAGGATATTTTTTGCGTATTGGGCTCCACAAATTATTATCCAAATCGGCTTTGCTAATGGGGATTTTTTCTTTTAGATGAAGTGCTCCTTTATCAACTTGATTTAATACCGCTAAAGCAATATGATATTTAAACACACTTTGCAAGGGGAGCGGTTGGTCGCCATTGATAGAAAGTGTATCACTAGGAGTACTGCCTATGATTGCAAGACCAACAGTAGCATCTTTATCGGCTAATAGAGTATGAATTTTTTGCCTTAAGGTATCCATTGATCTTTTTTTAGAACAGCTAAAAGTCAAGGAGGATAGTAGAAGTAAAATTAGGAGTTTATTGGTCATGTTATATGCCTTGGGAATTTGTTATTATTGATCGTGTAGTTATATTTTTAATTAGGCTTTCCTGTAAAAATGTTAAATCGGTTAATTTTTAAGCGTTAAATGGTTAACTTTCAACATAGACTTCCTCCATTACCTTTCCCAAACTGTTTGTTCTAACAACAAAGACGTATTGAGTCACTGCTTTGCTTATGGTAAAATCTAAAATAGCAAACTGTTCTTCTGTTTGTGGATAGAGTCCTATTCTAGATAAATGAATTTTCTTATAAGTATGGTGAATTTGATCGTTGGGTGTCATGGCTTCGTCGATTCCAAGGATTTTTTTGTCTGCTGCTTCGAATTGCTCAATATGGTCTTCGATGAGGGTTCTTACTTCGCCCTTATTTTCAAAGCTATCTTGAATGGCATGAACGGCATTTTGGTAGACGTTTTTAAAATTATTAAGATAATTTATGGACTTATTAAGCTCCTCAATGCTGCACATTGAATCCTGAAACCACAGATCCAAGGATACCTTTTTTCCATCAATTTCTAATACTCCGTCGTATACTTCTTTTAAATTTTCGGAATCTAACTTTTCGTCTAAATAAGGGATTTCTACAATAGCCATAGAACGCAAGATTATAATAATTTAGAAAGCTTGTTTATATCCAACAAAACGTTGTGAGATTTATTGGTACACAACCTATGACATAGGTCTATAAAGCGGAAGATACAAAAGTAAATACCAATGCTAAAGCAAAACTTAAAATTTCGCATATAATCTCTCTGTGCTTTTTTATACAGTTTTTCTGTTTCTTTCATTCTTATAGTTTTTTTGTAACGTTATTTTAGACGGGACAAGAGAGAGTATAAAAAAGCGGTTCAGGAACCAACCCTAAACCGCAATGTTTTTTGTGAAAATACAATGTTTAAAAGCCCCTTTCAAATACTGCTGAGTCGCTTTGACTTATTTGCATCCGTGCCTTTTTCAAGGGTTGATAATCGGGATCATTATAAAAACCTTGCGCATGTTCTAAAGAGGGAAATTGCAAAATTACTAATCGTCCTTGCGGAAGTGTCCCCTCTAGGGGTGGAGGGTTGTCAGCAACAGCAACCGTTACCCCTTGGTATTTTTCAACAATTTTGACAGATTTCTCTAAATAAATACGATTGAATGTTTCTTGATCTTCCACCCGTACAAATGCAACCATATAAGCAGGTATTTGATTTTTTTCTTCTTTATTAACTTTTTTTACCCCTAAATCTTTCATAAAACTAAATTTTTAAATGATTAATAATAGGAGCAAATTTATGAGCTTGTTAATGGCTATGCATTAATGTAGATTAAGAATTTAATTTATCGTTTTTTTGCCTTACTTGGTCTCCTTTTACCTTGCTAAGAGCTTCTGGTGTAATTCCCAAGTAGGAAGCGATCATTTTTTGGGAAACTCTTTGCGTGATGTCAGGATATGTTTCAATAAAATGTTCATAGCGCTCAATAGCAGAAGAGCTCATTAACATGATGACCCTTTTTTGTAAGACAGCAATTCTTTTTGCTAATAGGGTAATGTTGGGACTTATGGCTTTAAAATCTTTACCAGTTATGCTAATTGTAGCATCTTCTAAAGCATCAATGAAAAAATCACAGGGCGTATCAGGTTCCGCAGAATCCGCTATGATCCAACCTTCTGGAGCGAACATAAAAATGTGTTCTTTTCCTTTTTTATCAATGGTGTAGCTACGCAATAGACCAGAATGAACTTTGTAGACAGAGCTATTAAGATCTCCTTTAAACTGCAAAATGTGCCCTTTTTTTATCTGAATCGTTTTCATGGTCGTTATAATTAAGTATTCAATGAGCTATGTAAATTAAAAATAATAAATATAGTTAGTTACTTATGATGATAAATATAGTGTATTGTTTTTCCAATCGATTGTCACAATAAATGCTTCCAAAAATTTATTTCCAATTAAATTTTTTACTCCTTTTTTTATCGTTAATGGAACATTTTCTAAACGAACTTCCCCAAATGTTAACTGATCTATATGGACAAAATTATCGTTGCTTTTAATCCGAGAATCGTTGGATTGGAGTTTATCCAATAATTCAAAATTTCCCATAAAACTTCCAGAAAATCCTGTATCAAAGATAAATTCCTCGTGGATGTTGTTTAGATTGACATTAATGTTATTGTAGCCCCAACCCGTTGAATTTCTTGGAGTCATTATGCAAACCAAAGCATCAGAAGAGAAGGTTAAATTTTCTAACTTATCCGAAAATTGAATGGTTTTACGGTTATAGTTTAGTTGCCAATAAACTTTCCTCAAAATATTGGTGCCAATAATTCCAGCAATTTTTCTTTTGTCCGAAAAGGGAGATTTTATAAAAGATAAATCTTGAATGCCGATGCCGATATTTTGAAAAGAAATGCCATCAAGTTCTACAGCAGAAAGAAATCCATACTGTATTCTTTGCGTTTTAAAAGAACTACCCTCTGTTTTGTATTGTTTAATGGGTTTGAAGTCTAGTGCTTGGCTTAGACTTTGGTCAATCATCGTTATTTCATAGCCTGTATCAAAAAGAAAGGTATAACTACTATCGTTCAATGAAACATCAATAAAGATATGCCCTCCTTTATAATAAAAATCTATTTGTCGATTAAATTCATGTTGTGATAAATCACCTTGGGTAGCAATTAAAACCAATTTAGAACTGGAACAACTAGAGAATAATAGGACTAATACTGCAAATAATAGTTTATTCATAGGATCCATTTATTGTTTGGTAATGTTGAATTAGGACTTATTTTAGGAACTTTATGTTGGTTAAAACTAAGCATTTCTACTTTATTTATTGATCTTATATCTATGATTCAGTATTTTAGTTTATTGGGCAAGACAATTCTTACAATAGAGATTTTTTAAATGGGTGAAATGCAGAAGTTGATAATTGGACTCAATCCATTGACACAACCGTTGTGGGTTCATTTTTAGTGCTTTTTGAAGCTTGCTAACAAAACCTTCACTCAACGGGTTAGTATTTTCGAATAAAATAAGTGTTTGTAAGTAAGTAAAGAACATATCTTCGTGGGTAGGATGGTCTTTTAAGCCATTTTCAAGCAAATTAATCGCCCCTTTAGTACACTACTTAAGATAAGGCTAAGAAGAATTAAAACTAAAAATTTCATGAAGTTTAAGGTTTAATAGTTTGGCTAGTGGCCATAGGTAATGTGACAATGAGGTAATGCATAGTATATTTTCCATCCAATTTCTTCAAGTCCTTCGTCTAGGGATAGAGAGCTTAGTGTTTTTAGTTGTTGGAAGGAGGAAGGCAAGGTTTTGAGTGGATTGGCATGCAAATCTATTCGTTCAATGGATTTAAGATTTCCAATGGATTCAGGTAGAGAAACGAGTCGATTGTCTTCTATTAATAAATATCGCAAATTGCCCAAATCACCAAAAGACTTAGGCAATGTTGTAAGTTTGTTGTGGTTTAAGTAGCAAATTTCTAATGCCTTAAGTTGTCCAAATGATTCGGGGAGTCTGCGAAGTTTGTTGTGGCGCATTCCAAGCGTTTGTAATTTATTTAATTGTCCAAATGTCTCTGGTAAAGTGCGGAGTGGCGTATGGTGAATGGTTAATATTTCTAAGTTACTCAATGCCCCAAAAGATTTAGGAAGTTGAGTAATTGGATTGTGCCCCAAAGAAAGTTCTTTTAGTGCTTTGAGTTTGCCAATGGACTCTGGCAATGCAGTGAGTTGATTTTCATCGATCATGAGTTTTTGCAGTTGTTCTAATTGCCCAACAGATTCGGACAAAGAAGTCAACTGATTTCTAAAAAGCAGCAATGATTCTAATGTTTTGATCTTCCAGACCGATTCAGGAACTGCTGTAAACTGATTGCAACAAAGATACAGTTCTTTTAAATTTTTGAGCTTGGTAATGGATTCAGGGATGCTAGCAAGTGGATTTAACTGCACGGAAAGCGTTTCGAGGGCTTGTAGTTGACCAATATAAGCAGGCAGAGTTTTGATTTGATTGTTAGAAAGCGAGAGTGATTTTAATTGTTTTAGTTGGCAGACCGATTCAGGCAATGTTGTGAGTTTATTGTGGTCTAAATAGCAGGTTTCTAACTTTTTAAGTTGTCCCAATGATTCAGGGACTGCGCTAAGTTGATTTTTGCTTAATTGTAGTTTTTTTAATGCTTTAAGGGTTCCAATTGTTTCAGGAATACTGCTGATTTGGTTGCCATATAAATTAAGTATTTCTAAATTTTTGAACAACAGAATGGTGTCAGGAAAGGTATCTAAACCTTTTTTAGCCAAATCCAGATGATAAACCAAATCAGCCGATTGGAGTGCTTCCTTAAGATTGGTGTAGCATTTATCTTTTTGAGCAAAAAGTGAATAAGAAAGGACTAGAAGGGGGATTAAAAGGAATGTTTTTTTCATGCTTGTTGGATTGATGAAGTTTAAAGTTCGTATTGGGTGACAAAAAGCGTTGCTTCAGCACGATTTCTTACGCCAATTTTGGAATATGCTTTGCGCAAATGTGTGCGAATAGTGGTAACCGATAGAAATAGCTTATCGGCAATTTCTTGATCTTTTAAGCCCTCTTGGACTGCCTGCAAGACTTCTTTTTCCCTTTTGGTCAGTGGGCTATAAATAGAGGGATAAGGCAGCTTACCTTTTTCTTGTTGATGGTTTAAGTGTTCAATTTCTTGGTTTTTAGAGGCAATGTTATGGCGAAGTTCTTCGGTAAGTTCTTTTTTGTCTAGGTAGCGTTGGTAAAGAATAGCAGCAAGGCCTATTGTAATTAAAATAAAACATAGGGCAATTAAAAAGCCCTTAGAAAAAAATGATTTGGCTTTGGTGGTATCGGCTAGTTTTTTTTGAGTTTTAGTTAAGTTGGCTGTCAATGCTCTATGTTGGTACTTCGTTTCTAATTCCATCATTTTTTTCTCTTTCTCAACCCGATCCAAGGAATCTCTTAATTCCAGTTGTTTGTTTTTAAAATAGAGTGAGGAATCAATGTTGTTTAAGTTTTTATAAACGACTGCCAATCCTTTGTAAATAGGTTCGTATCGTAGTACAATTTGATATTCTTGGGCGAATGCTAGTGCCTGTTGGTAATAAATGAGTGCCTTCTGAGGCTTTTTTAGATGAATGTAGCAATCTCCTATATTAGATAAGATAGCTTCTTTGTTGGAGAATTGTCTTTCAGCGCCCATGAAATCTAACAGCTCTAAATAATTTTTTAGTGCTTCTTGATGATTGCCCAACTTACTGTAGCAATTGGCTAAATTATTTTTGCTAGGAACGATTAGATGGTTGTTGTGGGTGGCTTCAAAATACTGAAGTACTTCTTTATAGATAGAAATTGCTTGTTGATATTTCTTTTGAAGATCATAACAATTCGCCAAATTCGATTTGCTGGTCATTTCATCTTCTTTGTTGTTGGTTTTGAGGGCTAAATCTAAGGCTTGAGTATGATACAGAATAGCAAGAGAATCCTCTTTGAGCGCATAATGCAATGCACCAATATTATTTAAGACAACAATTTGTTGGGTTGCTAACTGTTCCTGTTTATAAATGCCTAATGCTGCTAAATAATTTTGGATGGCTAAATCAGGACGTTCTTTATATTTATTCATTAATGCCAAGTTATTGAGGCTATTGGCTTTTAACGTTGGGGTGGAATAATAGGGGATGGACAAGTCAAAAAAATGAGCAGCAGAATCGTAACTCCCTTTATAATAATGGATGATGCCGATTTTGTTGTAAGAAATTGCTATTTCCTCTGGATGGTTAGCATCTGCTAAGGCTAGTTTTAGGGCTTGTTGATGCAATAAATAGGCGCTGTCTAACTGCCCTTCTTTTTGATAAATAAGCCCTAGTTTATTGCTAATAATAGACCGCTTAATCTTGTCCTTTTCCGTTTTTTTGAGGTCAATTAACTGTTGTTTTTTATCGCTTTTTTTGGCTAAGTCAGCATCTAAATGTGCTCTATAGTCGCCCTGAGAAAAGGCAACAACTTGGATTAAAAGAAATATGATAATAAGGGACTTCATTGATAATATATGCTTAGGGGTTGTCAAAGATCGATTTTTATTTTAGAAATACATTACTCCGTTACAAAATCGTATCAATTTGATAATCAGCAAAATACTTTTTCACTGATCAGAATGCTACAAGATGATTTTTTATGTTTTTTGTTAACTATCTCATGAGCATAGCGAACTAAAAACTAAAAAAGCAGCGGAGTATTAAAAATAATAATATGATGTTTAAATGCCTTTGATTCGCTTAAATAAACTGCGATAATTCTTAATAGGACCTCTTTGTTTAGAAGAGTGGTCGATTTGTAAATTACGATCATCGCTTTCATTTAAACTTAACGAAAGTGGATAGACAAACTCAGGCTCTCCAAAATAATTCATAGGACCAAATTTGATGGCATAAACATTTATTTTCCCCTCTTTTACCTGCACCAAAGGGAAATCTTGGGTAAATTCAAGGTATTGTCGCCCTCTTTTAAACGCTTTTATTTTAGGGAGTAATTCATTGCTACTTTCAACAAAAAAAAACTCTATTTTATCTCTCCGATCTAGCAGAGAATAAGAGCCAAAATAGTAACCTTTATTGGTTTTGATAATGGCATTCCAAAGCAAAGAATTAAGTGGAGTAGGGCTAATAATCATTTTTTTATATTCAATGTTTTGTTCCTGAATTTGTGCTATAAAATGTTGATTAGCGATCCCTTTAGAAACAAAAGTCCAACCGAGGTAGAGCGTTGAATAGATTAATGTCTTCTTAGCGATTTGGGTTCTTTTAGCAACAGGAATCGTTTTTTTTATGAACAACCATAAAACGCCAATTAATAGGATGGAAGTATAGATGGGCTCAATAATATGAATATTATTGAGTGAGAATAGATGACCATTAAAAGGAGATAGTATTTTGGTGCCATAAGTGGTACACCAGTCTAATAAAGAATGCGTAAATATAGCTAAGAAAAAAGCCAAGGCCCAATCTTTATAATTATATTTATACCTTGTGATTTTGTGCGCCCCAAAAGCTAAAAAAAAGCTAGTTATAACAGCAAAAATCAAAGAATGAGAGACACTTCTATGCACTGTTATAAACGCTACCTCATTAAAAAAAGGAGCTAAAAAAACGTCTAAATCAGGAATAGTGCCTGCTATGGCTCCAATAATAAGCGATTTTTTGCCAATGTATTTGTCCTTTACTAAGGCAAAAGTTGATGCTCCAAGAAGAGCCTGTGAAAGTGAGTCCATATTACTTGTTGAGGTGAAAAATGAAGAACAAAATACAAACATTTTAAAGGATATAATAAGGACTAGAAAAAATTAGTACTTTTCCTTTCTAGGAGCTGTTGTTTTAGAGCTGTTTTGTACGCTAGATAAACGATCTTTCTTGTTGTTGTTGGCAATTTTTTTTACAAATATTATTATTTATTTGATAAAATGTAATATGTATGTGGCTTATAATTGTTATACTTGTAATGTTATATTTCAACCTCGATTATTTAACCTCAATTATTAACCATCATGAGTAATGCGATTACCATTTCAGGTTCCACTTATACGGTAACAGGAACAGTTAAAAACAAAGCAGATAACAAGGGGATTATAGATCTTCACGTTTTAGTTTATGACAAAGACTCAATAGGAGAAGATGACTTTCTCGGAATAGGAGTTACAGATGCTACAGGAGCCTTTAGTGTTAGTTTTGATGCCTCCAAATTTAGATTTTTGTATGTGTTTGATCGATCTCCAGATTTGTATTTTGTTGTAAATGATGCAGGTCTAGAATTGCTGAATACCGAAGATAATGTGATCAAAAATGCCAATGAATCTACTCCTCCAATTAACCTAGAAGTAGGGCTTTTAAACGATAAATTAAGAAAGCTTATTAATGAAGTGCCTGTAGAAGGATGGAAAGGTGGATTCAGTACATCAAATCCTGATTTTGCTTACCCAACACCCAATCTTACTTCTTTGGAAATGCTAGATAATTTGGCAAATATTCCCAAACTACAACGTCAACAGAAAGTAGTGTGGCCAGAGTTTAGCTGGGAATCGGAACCTGGCAAAAATGACCCAAAGCGCTGTTATCAGATGTTTGCTCCTGATATTTCTAGATTGGGCTACACCGATGAAGGACGGGTTTATTCGATTATTTGCCCACAGCAAGGGTTTTGTTCTCCCAATCTCGGTTCTATGAATGTAGAAGTAACCGTAACGGGAAATAGAGGTTGGGCGAATGAGTCTGATCGTGAATTGGCAGCGGATATGTCTGTAGTGGGCA
This sequence comes from Aureispira anguillae, assembly GCF_026000115.1. Taxonomy (GTDB): domain Bacteria; phylum Bacteroidota; class Bacteroidia; order Chitinophagales; family Saprospiraceae; genus Aureispira; species Aureispira anguillae. The sequence goes on along the minus strand of NZ_AP026867.1, from coordinate 2,334,276 downwards.
AAATTTGGTTTAGCCCAAGTGCACACGAAAACAAATTTGTCAAAGAATTTATGGAGGATTTTAATAAAAATAAACTTCCTTTCCCTTCCACCAAAGAGAATGCAATTGTGGTGAGAACCTTTAACCCAGGTCAGCCTGAGCAAATTATTTTTCCATTGATGAAAGGTTCAAGCAAAGATTTCCCAATTCCTAACTTTGCCAAACACACAGGGATAGCTTGGACATTAGGTCACTTGGGAGTAGAAATTGGCGCAATCGAAAAAACAGGCGTTGAAAAGGTAGACAAGTTTAACCAATTTGTTATGGACATCTTTAATATAGCGTCGGGGAATATGTTAAAAGAAGGCAATGTACTGACTTGGAATGTATGGTTTACTGCACCTGAATTGGTCGATCAAGAAGAATGGGCAGATCACGCAGAAAAGTGGCGTCAATCCATTAATGCAGATCATGGCAGTCCTGAAGGACCTGGCACAATAGCAAGGTATTTTGATGGAACGCCTTTCTCTCCTCTAAAAGAACTATTGGAAGATGAATTACCTAAAATTCTTTCGTTTAGAAAAGAAGCCTTAGAGTTAGTTTAGAATTTATCCTTGATTTTTCTCCCAAAGCCTCTTCTTCAAATAATTGGGGCGCTTTGGGAGAAAATCTAAGTTAGGAACAAATAATAACGAGTACTACTTCAATAGAATGCGTTGTGTTTGTTCTCCCTTTTTGGATATAATACGGATCAAATACAAGCCTTGGGGTAAGGAAACTTCTATTTTATTTACTCCCTTGTTTATTGTATTGGTCAGAACTTCTTGCCCATGAATACCTAGCAACTGATAGCTGCCTTCTTCTTGGCTGTTGATATAAAAGTATTTTTGTGCGGGGTTGGGATAGCATTGAACTGTTTCGATTTCAACTTGATTCAGTGCGGTTGTTTGGTTGATTGTAATCGTTGTATTTCCACTAATTCCAGAAGCATCTTGGGCACTAGCAATAACACGAACGGTTCCTTGGCTCAATCCTGTTAATATTCCTGTAGTTGAATCAATACTTGCCGTTCCTGTTAGATTTGTCACCGCCCAAGTTACATTACTATTGTTAGCATTGGCAGGCAATACGATTGCTTCCATTTGCAAACTGTTGCCAACAGATAGCGTGCTTGTACCACTTTGTCCTTGTACATTGATTCCTGTTACTAAAATGGCACTAGAGGTTATTCCTGCATCAATTCCCACTCCAGCATTATCTTCATAAGCATAATCTTTTACCGTAACAACGCCCGTTGTCGCCAGATGAACACGAACCCAACCATAATGAACGTTTCCTCCAAGGTCAAACTTTACACCAATATAGCGATCTGTCCCAACGGTAAAGACAGTAGATGCCCAAAAAGGATTAAAATAACAATCTCCTTGAGCATTGTAGCCGCTAGAAGCATCAATTCTAGTTCCCAAACTAATTGGATCAAAAGCATCCCAAGTAGCTGTTTGAGTGATAAAATTGACTTTGGCTGGGTCAAAAAATGTTTGGACTTCAGCATTGCCACCAAAACTTCCGTCTTCTAAACTAAATTCAGCAGTACCATCGCCATTAAAATCAATTGCTGCTGTAGTGCTACCTGTCACAACAACATCTGTAATATCTGTGTGCTGTATGGTTGCTTGCGCTTGGTAGTTAAAAAATAAAACAATAAAAAGTATCCAATAACTCAATTGGTTAAGACCTGTCATAATTTAAATATTATAGGTTGAAAAAATAAAGAGGACAACCCATTCTGGGCTATTCTGAATTTCAATATTAGGCCATTGGTCAATTAAAAGAAAACCTTTTTGAGTCTTTAAATAACTATCCGACTAGCTTAGGTGGAAAATAACCCCCTGTTTATAAACCATTTATTTATTTTTTTTATCAGGCTCCAATTTATTTAGATCTTGCATGCTTCTATTGCTTTTTTGAAAGCATTAAATATCTACTTTTAACGAATAAAAAAAAATGACAATTTTTTTTCAAAGCACTAAGAGGGCTTTTTTAGAAGATAGGGTTCTGGTAATAAAGGGGTTGCTTTTTTAGAAAAAAACAAACATATTAAAATGTTATTTGGATTTAGTCTAAATAATTTGCTTTTAAGTTTTTTCTTATTTAGTTTTGTGGCATTGATTTTATTTAGACTAAATAAAAATAAGAAATGATTGTAGAATATCTTCCTAAGAGTGAAATAGATTTTAATAGCATATTAGATGTTTCATCTGTCCAGGATTTAAAGATTAATATAGAAAAAACAATAAACTATTTAATTGGCTTTTTTGAGCGTGAAAAGTTTTATAGTGGAGCCTCTGTAACAGATTTGAAGGCAAAAATGAAACAGGTGATTAACAAGACAGAGGCACCTTTAAATATAGAGTCGGTACTTGATGAAATAAAAGAACTCTATTTGGACCATGCCATTTCGTTTCATGACAAAACTTATATCGCCCATTTAAATTGCCCCGTAGCTATTCCTGCCATTATCGGTGACCTTTTGGCATCTACGATTAATACGGCGGTTGAAACATGGGATCAAAGCACCTCTGGTACTCTAATTGAGCAAGAATTAATCAACTGGATTGCCGCTGTTTTTCAACTGCCCAATACAACCGATGGCGTTTTTACGAGCGGGGGCACTCAATCTAATTTTATGGGACTTTTAATGGCAAGAGATCATTATGCTCATAAATATTTGGGCTTGAATCTAAAAAAAGATGGCTTTACAGAGCAAGTACATCGCTTTAGAATTTTTTGTTCCGAAAAGGCACATTATAGCATTAAAAAGAATGCTGCTCTACTTGGTTTGGGATACAATGCTGTGGTAGAAGTCGCAACGGATGCTACTTACCGAATGGATGCGGTTGCCTTAGAGAAAGCAATTGCTTTAGAGAAGGCAAACGGTAATATTCCTATTGCAGTTGTTGCAACGACAGGAACAACAGACTTTGGAAGTATAGACCCTGTAGCGCCAATTTCAAAAATTGCTAAGGCAAATAAAATGTGGTTGCATGTAGATGGTGCCTATGGAGGTTGTTTTGTTTTTACGAAGACACACAAGCAGGCGTTAGAACCTATAAAATATGCAGATTCTATTACGATAGACTTTCACAAGACCTTTTTTCAACCCGTTTGTTCTAGTGTCTTTTTAGCTGCTGATGCCGATTCTTTTAAATATGTTTCTCATTACGCCGATTATTTAAACCCAATAGAGACAAAGGATGCAGAAACGCCTAATTTAGTTGTTAAGTCAATCCAAACAACAAGAAGGTTTGATGCGCTAAAATTGTGGTTTACGCTTAGGATGACAGGAGTCGAAAAAATTGCTGCTTTCTTAGAGATTATCCATCAAAGAGCCTTAGATGCTTATCGTTTGTTGCAAGAAGCCAATTGCTTTGAATTGCTACATCAGCCTGAATTAAGCACCGTGGTATTTCGGTACCAAATCAACCAACAAATTCAAGATAATACCATTCATGATGCTGTGAATTTATACATTAAAAAAGTACTGTTTGATACTGGACAGGCTTCTATTGCTAGTACAAAAGTGAACGGCATTGTCTATTTGAAATTTACCTTATTAAATCCTAAAACAACGATTGAAGATCTTAAGCACATTATTGAGCTTATTGTTAAGCAAGGTCGTCTGTATTCTACTAAAAATTAAAACACACACAATGAAAAAAATGAATAGCTATGATTTTATAGCAATAGGAGTTGGGCCTTTTAATTTAGGGTTGGCTGCGCTCACAGAGCCTATTAAAGAATTGGATGGATTATTTTTAGATCAAGCAACTTCTTTTGACTGGCATCCAGGTATGATGATTGAAGGAACGACACTACAAATACCTTTTATTGCTGATTTGGTTAGCTTGGCAGATCCAACGAATCCCTATAGTTTTTTGAATTATATTAAGCAGCAAGGACGAATCTATTCGTTTTACATTCGAGAGAATTTTTTGTTGCTTAGACAGGAGTATAATAAATATTGCCAATGGGTTATTGAACAGTTGCCCAATGTCTATTTTGAATCTAAAGTAGAACGGATTTATTATAAAGAGGAGGAAGGAATTTACGCTGTTCATGTGGTACACAACAATAATCAAGAAAAACAAGTTTATCAAACTAAAAAACTGATTTTGGGCACAGGAACTAGCCCACATATACCCCAGTGTTGTGCGCATAAAAAAGAAGAACTGATACACTCTGCGCAATACTTGAATCATAAAGCAGATTTGCAGAAGAAAAAGAGCATTACTGTTATTGGTAGTGGTCAAAGTGCAGCCGAAATTTTCTACGATTTGTTGCAAGATATCGATGCCAAAAATTATGAGCTCAATTGGATGACTCGATCTGCTCGTTATTTTCCATTGGAATACACCAAGTTGACACTAGAAATGACTTCGCCCGAATATGTGGATTATTTTTATAATTTGCCCGCTCAAAAAAGAGATGAAATCATTAATCGCCAAAAGCATTTGTATAAGGGAATAAATGGCGATCTTATTAATGCTATTTACGATCTGATTTATACCAAAAAATTAATCGACCCATCTCTGAAAATCAATTTGAGAACACATTCAGAACTCAAAGAATTAGCAATAGATCCGACCCACGATATGTTTGACCTTGTTTTTCACCAACAACAGCAAGACAAGTATTATAGTCATCAAACAGAATCAGTTATCTTGGCAACAGGCTATCAATACAAAATGCCTGCCTTTTTGGAGCCAATCAAAGGGCGAATTAAATGGGATAATAAGGCAAGGTTTGATGTGAACAGAAATTATACAATCGATCAAAATGCCACAGAAATATTTGTTCAGAATGTAGAGCTGCATACGCATGGTTTTGTTACGCCTGATTTGGGAATGGCAGCTTATCGCAATTCTTACATCATCAAGGAGTTAACAGGGATAGAATATTATCCCATCGAAAAACAAATTGCCTTTCAGGATTTTGGCATTGATGCCAAGAAGGAATTATGCTTAACAGACCTTGAACATCAAATCTAAAAAAACGATCATGAATTTAAGATCTTTTTTAATCTTAATGACTTTAGTTGCTGTCTTAAGTGACTATTTATTGCATCCTTTTTATCCTCAATTTTTTGAATTGAGATTTGGGGTTACCGACCCTAAAATGGTGGGTTATTATTTTGCAGCAATTTGTTTTATGGTAATGATCGCTTTTCCCTTTTGGGCTTATCTTTCTCAAAAAATACCAACACTAAAAATATTGGTTGTAACGCAGACCATTGCAGGAATGTTGGCCTTGTATTGTTTTGAAACAAGTTCTTATTTAAATTTTTGGATTGCCTCCTTAGTGATGATTCTTTTTAAGGGGAGCTATTTATTGATTTATCCTTTTATCCTAAAAATAGTTAAGAAGGAAGAACATACCGATACGATAGGCTTATTATCGGTCATTGTTCATTTGGGAGGAATTATTGGAGCCGTAATAGGAGGATTAGCAGTTGATTTATTAGACCCTAGGTATATCTTTTTGATTATGGCATTGGGCGATTTTGTTCAGATGTTAATGAGTGTCTATCTACTCAATAACAAGCAATTCGCTTCAGCAGATATTGCCAATCAAGAGACAAAAAGGGCTACAGCACCTACCAACAATAGCTTTATTCTAAAAGTAGGCTTGTTAACGCTCGTACTCTATTTTGGAGATTTTTTAATTCGACCGTTTTTTTCATCGTATTGGGAGTTGATCTCTGTTTATGACAGCAAATTGGTGTCGGGAACCATGTATGCCATTCCTGGGTTTGTCGCCTTGATTGGTTTGTTTATCAACAAAAGAAGAACGGTAAAAAATCTATACCAAGGAATTTTGTCTGCCTTATTTTTAGGGATAATTGGTTTGTGGTTACAGGCTTCTTCTGTAGATGGGATTCTAGTCTTAGGAAGGGTTATTTATGGATGGGCAATTTTTCAGGCTATGGTTCGCTTTGATGTTTTATTGTTCGAAAAAAGCCACCCAGATTCCTATGCTATGGATTATAGCAAGATTCATTTTTTCCAAAATTTAGGAGTCCTATTGGCTTCTTTGTTTGTCGGAATTATAGTAGATGCTGAGGGCTTACAAATGCCATTTATAATCGCTTTGGGCTGTTTTGTTCTCACACTAATTTTGTATGTGGTTGTTTTTTATGCACAAATAAAAATCAAAGAACAACTTGCTAAATCTTGAGTGAAGATGGAGAACGATCAATAAACCGTTCAGAGAGGACAAGCAATGAATGAGCAGTTTAGCAGCTAATTGGGCTGCACTTATTAATCAACAAATAAAGGGTTTTCCTGTGGGGGCGTAACGGCTCAAAATCAGCGTTTTAATGATTCACTTTTGGCGTTAATTTAAAAATTAACCGATTTGATAATCAGAAAACAATTTTGTGCAAACATTTTTATAGGAAAGCCCTAGAAAAAATATAAAAATACAATGAATACAACTAACGACAAGGCATTATTGCCACAAGAAGCAATTGCTCATATTCAACCCCAAATATGGGAGCAGGTTAATCGTTTATTAATCAAAAAATCGATTACGGAATTTGCACACGAACACTTAATAGAACCCGAATTAGAAGGAACCGAAAAAGGGTGGAGTAACTACCTGCTACACGTCCCTAAAAATGACATTTATTATAGGTTTAAGGCAAAAAAAATGGAGTTGAATCATCTGTATATTCAATTGGATTCCATTGCCAAATTCCAAAAGGAAGAGAAATTGAACTTGGATGCACTTTTATTTATCAAAGAATTTAGTGCAGTGTTAGGCTTAGAAAAAGAAAGATTGGCGGTGTACTTGGAAGAAATAACCAGTACCTTATATGGAAGTGCCTATAAACATCTAAAAGGGAACCCTTTGTCCAAAGAACTTGTTAATGCGGATTTTCAAACGATAGAACAAACAATGATGGAGGGGCATCCAGGTTTTGTGGCGAACAATGGTAGAATTGGTTTTGATAGTGGCGATTATAGAGCCTATGCTCCCGAAGTTGGCCATTCTTTCCCCTTACTTTGGTTGGCGGGACACAAAGACAGAACTGTTTATGCAGGAACGAAAGAGTTGGAGTATCATCAACTAATTCGCCACGAATTGGATCAAGAAACAATTGATGGCTTTTGTGAAATTCTTCAAAATAAAGGCTTAAATGTAGAAGATTATTATTTCATTCCTGCGCATCCTTGGCAGTGGTTCAACAAATTATCTAATATTTTTGCACCAGAAATTGCACAAGAAAAGCTGATTTGTTTGGGCTATGGAAAGGATGAATATTATGCTCAACAGTCAATTCGAACCCTTTTTAACAGCAGTAACCCACAGAAGTTTTATACCAAAACAGCGTTGTCTATCCTAAACATGGGATTTATGAGAGGCTTGCCTATTTATTACTTAGGAACGGCTCCCCAAATGGCTGTTTGGCTGGAGGACTTGTTGATGAAAGACAAATACATTTTGGAAACGGGATTTGAAATGCTAGGAGAAATTGCTTCTGTTAGTTATGTCAATCCTTATTATGGAGATTTGGGACCACAAAACGATTACAATAGAATGCTGGCTTCGTTGTGGCGAGAAAGCCCTGTTAGCAAGATTAAGGAAGGGCAACAATTAATGACCATGGCAGCATTATTACATGTGGATCAGAATGGAGTTGCTTTTTTGCCTGAATTGATAAAAGCGTCAGGATTAACAACGGATAATTGGTTGAGGAACTATTTAAAATCGTATTTAAGTCCTCTTTTGCATTGTTTTTATCAGTACGATCTTGTTTTTATGCCTCATGGAGAGAACTTAATTTTGGTTTTAGAAGATCATATTCCATTCAAGGCATTTTTGAAAGATATTACAGAAGAAGCTGTTATTTTAAATCCTGATGTTGTGTTGCCTGAGGGCTTGGAACGAATGTATGCCCCAATAGAAGAAGAGGTGAAATTGCTTTCTATTTTTATTGATGTTTTTGATGGCTTTTTCCGCTACTTAGCCCATATTTTATTGGAACATGCTAATTATAATGAGGCCAATTTCTGGAAATTAGTAGCAGAAAATATTTTGGACTACCAAGCTAGGTTTCCTGAATTAAACGCCAAGTTTGAACAATATGATTTGTTTGCTCCCGATTTTCAGTTGTCCTGTTTGAATCGTCTACAATTGAACAACAATAAGCGAATGGTTGATTTATACGATCCTACTACGATGTTACAATTGATAGGGCGTTTGGAAAATCCTATTGCTAAATACCGATTGACTCCCAAAACTTCACCAGAAAAAAGCTATACCACAGCATGATGAATGAATCTATAACAAAGAACAAACTCCAAGAACAATATCCAATCTCTTTTAGAGCGCTTGATTTAGAACAAGATGCAGCTATGTTGTTGGAATGGGTAAAAAGTCCTCATGCAAAATATTGGGGGATGCTAGATGCCAACTTAAAGGTACTAATCAATGTCTACGAAGATCTGTTAGCCATTCCCAATTATGAGGTTTATATCGGTGAAATAAATGGCATACCTACTTTTTTGATGGAAGCTTATGATCCGAAGACAGAATTGATTGGTTCGCATTATAACGTCTTAGAGGGAGATTGGGGAATGCATATACTAATCAAGGCACCCGAAAAGCGAATTAGTGGTTTTACTTGGCATATTTTTTCTGCGGTAATGGATTTTTTGTTCCAAAAAGATACCTGTCAACGAATTATTGTAGAGCCTGATGTTGAGAATGACAAAATTCATGTGCTCAACAAACGGGCTGGTTTCGAATATCAAAAACAGGTTAGTTTACCTGATAAAACCGCTTTTTTGGCTTTTTGTACGTATGAACAATATTGCCAAACTAAATATGCCACCCTTTAGGTTTTGAGAAGCAACCATTTGATCGTTAAAAGGCAATTGTGTTCAACGATCTAATGGTTGCATTTTAATACTCAAGACCTTAAAGAGAGCAATTATTACGTTCTCAAATCAAAATTTATACAGATTTAAACTTATTATCAATGAATCAAGATCAGATAAATCGCCATATGATTTATGAGCATTTAGACGCTGAAATTTGGCAAATTGTCAATCGAAAACAATTAAAAAAAGCCATTTCGGAGTTTACGCACGAACGGTTGCTTCATCCTCAACAAAAAAATGGAGAAAAATCGGTTTATATTTTGTATGCTGATACGCCTAGTGTCTATTATCAATTTGAAGCAAAAATATTAGCGTTAGATCATTGGCAAATCAAAGAGGATAGCCTTCTGAAAATAAAAAAGAATAAAGAAGAGCCCTTGGACTTGCTTTCTTTTATAGTCGAATTTCAACAGCAATTAATGATTTCGGATAAGGTCTTGCCAACATATTTAGAAGAGCTAACAAGTACCTTGGTTAGTCAGGCTTACAAATGCCAATATCAAGAATTGGATGCAAAAGCATTGGTAACGGGCGATTTTCAACAAGTTGAACATGCAATGATAGAGGGACATCCTTGTTTTGTAGCAAACAGTGGTCGAATTGGATTTAGTGGGGTGGATTATCGCAAATTTGCTCCAGAAGCCCAACAGCCCTTTTCTATTATTTGGCTGGCAGGGCATAAAGACAATACCCATTATGCAGCGATAGAGGATTTGCCGTATAAGCAGTTGTTAAAGCAGGAATTAGGAGAGGCGTTGTTGGCTGATTTTAATAAAGAATTAGAAGATAAGGGCTTAAGCCCAACCGATTTTATTTTTATTCCTGTTCATCCTTGGCAGTGGTTTAACAAACTGCTATTGGTATTTGCCAAGGATATTGCTCAGCAAAAACTCGTGTATTTAGGGGAATCAGCCAATCAATATCTTGCCCAACAATCTATTCGCACCCTTTACAATAGAGATGAGCCAACCAAGTTTTACACCAAAACAGCCTTGTCGATTATTAATATGGGCTTTATGAGAGGTTTGTCGCCTTACTATATGAAAAATACACCAGCTATTACGACTTGGATTAATGATTTGTTAGAACCTGATGCCTATCTACAAGACTGTGGCTTTAAAATGTTAGGAGAAGTGGCAACTGTTGGTTATACCAATCAACATTATGATCAGTTAGGAGCTTCTTGTCCTTACAACAAAATGTTGTCTGCTTTGTGGCGAGAAAGTCCAATGCTCAAGAAAAAGCCCAATCAGCGTTTGATGACCATGGCGGCTTTCTTGCATGTAGATTATAATGGAGGGGCTTTTTTGCCTCAGTTGATTCAAGCTTCAGGTCTGTCCGTCAAGGAATGGCTAAAGGCTTATTTGAACTGTTATTTTTCTTCTTTGTTGCACTGCTTTTTTAAGTATGAATTGGTTTTTATGCCACATGGAGAAAATATAATTATGATACTCGAAGATAATGTTCCTGTGGGGATCTTTATGAAAGATATAACAGAGGAAATACTCCTTTATAACAAAGAAATAGATTTGCCTGAGCAAGTGCAACGAATTTTGGTTGAAACAACGGATGAAATGAAACTTTTGTCTTTGTTTACCGATGTTTTTGACTGCTATTTTAGATTTATGAGTGCCATTCTAAACGAACACACCGCTTTTTCTGAAGCGTCTTTTTGGGAATTGGTTGCCGATTGTATAAGCGATTATCAAGAAGCACATCCAGAATACGAAGAAAAATACGAGCGCTATGATCTTTTTGTCCTTGAGTTTAAACGATGTTGTCTAAACCGTTTGCAACTTGGCAACAACAAACAGATGCTTGATTTGGCAGATCCTGTTAATAGCTTAAAGTTTTCGGGAATGTTGCTGAATCCAATTGCTGTTTTTAAACCAGAATTAAACGTAGTGGACTAATGAAGGGCAAAACAAAATTAGAGTTGTTGACGGATGTTATTCGGACTAGGCGAAGTATTTATGCGGATGATTTTTTAGAGCAAGAAATTCCAGATGAAATTATCAAAGAACTGATTGTAAATGCTACTTGGGCTCCCAATTATAAATGTACAGAGCCTTGGCGTTTTGTCGTATTGAGGGGAAAGCATCGAAAGGAATTGGGAAAATTTATGCTTGATTTTTACCAAAGGGAATGGTCAGAAAAGGATTTTCCTCCTACTCGCTATGAACACACGTTGAATTATCCCCAAAATGCTACCATGGTAGTGATTATCATGCAACGATCCAAAAAAGTAAAAATTCAGGAATGGGAAGAGTTAGCTGCGGTAGCTTGTGCGGTTCAAAACCTGTGGCTTTCCTGTGCGGCTCAAGATATTGGGGGGTATTGGGATAGCTCGGCGGCAGCCATTTTATATGGAGCCAATTTGGGGCTTAAAGAACACGAGCGCTGTTTGGGGATTTTTTATATGGGATATTATGATTTGGCAACAACAAAACCAAAAGGAAAGCGCAAGTTACTGCGCAAAAAATTATCCTGGTTAGCCTAGTTCTAAAGCTTATAAAAGGATAGAGTCGATAACAACTAGGAGTAGTTTTAGAATTTTTATAAGTAATAAAGCCTTTTTTTGGTTCTTTAAAAATTTTGTCTAGATTTGCAGTCTAATTTATTTAGACTAATTAAAAATAAGCGTTTTTATGAAACTCTTCTCCACTTTTTGTGTGCTGTTATTTTTGTTGTGTGGTCTTACATGGGATAGCAATGCTCAGACCGTAGAAGGACAAGTCGTAGATGAATCTAACGAGGGACTTGCCTATGCGAATGTTTCTATTAGTGGAGAGGGGTTTTCTTTGGTTGCGATTACCGATGAAAATGGATATTACAAATTAGAACAATTACCTCAAGGAAATTTGCAATTAGTGGTGCAATACCTCGGTTATCAATCGGTAAAAAAAGAGCTAACAATTACCACTGACAAAACAATTCAGTTGGATATCGCTTTAGCAGTAGCGGCAACGGTCTTAAAAGAATTGGAAGTAGTAGGACAGAGCAAAGAGGAGGAATTAAAAACCTCTGCTTACGCTGTAGATGTTATTGCTACTCAAAGCTATAAGAATTTAAATATTGATTTGAATCAGCTTATCAATAAAACAGCTGGAATTCATATTCGATCAGTGGGGGGCATGGGATCGGCTTTTAATCTCTCTCTAAATGGACTTTCTGGAAACCGAATTCGCTATTTTGTGGATGGTGTTCCGATGGAAAATTTGGGAACAGCCTTAAGCCTCAATAATTATCCTGTTAATCTAGTAAAAAGCATAGAAATTTTTAAAGGAGTTGTCCCTATTGATCTTAGTGCTGACGCTTTGGGGGGAGCCATCAATATTGTTAGCGATTACAAAGGAAAATCATTCTTGGATCTTAGTTATTCCTATGGCTCTTTTAATACCCATCAGGCTGCTTTTAATGGTCAATATTCTAGACCAGACAAGGGCTATTTTATAACCTTGAATGCCTTTTTTAATCATTCGGATAATAATTATTGGATGAATGATATTCCGCTCTACGATGAGTTAGGAAACAAGGTCGATGAAATTGACATTCAGCGTTTTCACGATGAATATACTTCTGGGATGTTTAAGCTTAAATTGGGCTTATTAGGAAAACCATTTGCCGATGAATTATCATTGGCTTTTACGGGGGCATTAAATAGAAATAATTATCAAAACCCTGATAACAACATCAAATTAAGTTTTGGAGAACTGCACAGTAAGAATAAGACGTTTTTACTTCAGCTTCTCTATAAAAAAACCTTTAAAAAGGTTGCTTTAAAAGTTTATTCTCAGTGGTCTACTGTAACGGAAACAGTGGTAGACACCAGCAATAAAAAATACAATTGGGCAGGTGCTTATTGGTTTAGAGATCAGAGTTCAGCTAGAGGAGAACTAAACGAACGAAGATCACTATTTGTTCTAAACGATAAATTAGTTAATTCCAGTATTCAGTTATCCTATAAAGTACATCCACGGCATCAATTGGATTGGACAATCAGTCAAAATTTTTTGTATAGAAAGGGAAAGGATGAAGTGGATGCACTAAGAAGATCGTTTTTGTCGCCCAATTATATCCATAAAAACCTATTGGGCTCGGCTTATCGCCTCAATACTAGTGATAAGCGATTGGAAGCAACCGCTTTTGTTAAGGGCTATTGGTTCAATGCTAATTTGGTTACCCAAGATTATGACAACAAAGATGTGCATACAAGCGTCAATTCCTTTTTTGTTGGTTATGGAGCCTTGGCAACCTATCATTTTCCTAAAATAATACAATTAAAACTATCGTATGAAAGGGCTTATCGGATTCCTGAATCTTACGAAATTTTAGGAGATGGCATTTACATTCGTCCCAATCCTAATTTATCACCCGAAGCCAGTCACAACATTAATTTTGGAATCTATACCAGTCAAATCATCCGTCAATTTGGGTTAAGTTATAGCTTAAACGGTTTTTATAGAAATGCAGAAGATTATATCCGTTTTGTGCCGATTGGTCCTTTTGGTAGCTATGAGAATATTAATCGTGTGGGGGTTCTAGGAGCAGAAACCAACCTTGGGGTAAAATACAAAAAGATGCTATCCTTAGATGCCAACTTGACTTATCAGCACCTCACGGACGAAACCCAATTTGATGAAGGTTTATTAAATACCAATTACAAAAGTAGACTTCCAAATATTCCTTATCTCTTTGCCAATTTTAGGTTGGGTTATCATGCTGACTTAAGCCTGAAAAAAATTCATCTAACTTTTTATTGGAGTGGTAGATATGTCCACCAGTTTTATTTGACTTGGGAAAAACTAGGGAATGTTAGTACAAAAAACAGTATTCCAACCCAATTTATTCAAGATTTGAGCATAGAATGTGCCTTGCAAAATGGTCGTTATAACATAGCGGCTACGCTGAATAACTTTACCAATGTGCGGGCTTATGATAATTTTAATATTCAAAAACCAGGAATTGCATTTTCTTTAAAATTAAGATGCTTTCTCCTGAAATAAATAACCAACACAGGGTGTAATTGATTGCATCGTGTATGAAACACAATTACTTATAAACATGTACAATTTAAATCGTTTTTTTTGTTTGTTATTGGCAACGTCTTTTGGTTTAGTCGCTTGCAAAGATACTATTGTGGAACCTACGAATGTAAATTCTGGAATTACATATGCATTAAAAACTACGGGGAATGACGAAACAGAATTTTTGCTCACGCAGGAGGATCTTATGCAAGGTGAATTATCTGCGGTGAATAACGGAATAGAACAAACAGGATGGAGGTTTTATTATCCTGTAGGAAAAACCTTATTTGCATCGGGGTATAGTGATGACAACCAATGTGCTGGATTTGCCTTTGATGAAACGGGAACCTTGGTGAATAAAGGAGAATTTATTTTTGATAATGCGCTAGAAATGTTTGGTAGTGCAGACAATGACCAGACCTTATTGGCAATGGAAATACCTAGAGCGGGATTTCAAAATAGAAGACTTTATTTTATTGATGTCAATACTGTGGGGGTAAAAAAGATTGTTGGAACCAAAATTTTTGAATCAACTACGGACTCTTTGATCGCTTGGCCAACAGCTTTGACCGTGCGAGGAGACAAATTATTTATTCCTTTTCAAAAATTAGACGTCCATGGGAATTTTTCAACGCCAGAACCTGATGGAGCATTGGTTGCGGTGTATTCTTATCCCAATGTAGGGAGTCAACCCGAAAAAATTATTTCCGATCCAAGAACTTGCAATATTGGAGTCAACGGGATGACTACTGGTTTGATTGAAGCAGATAATGGTGATCTTTATTCTTTCTCTTGTGGGGCGGTTATGGCTGGTTTTACTGCGCTTTCTTCCAAACCTTCTGCCATTCTAAGAATCAAATCAGGAGAAACGGAGTTTGATCAAAACTACTTTTTTGATATTGAGGTAGCAACCAATGGTGGAAAAATATTTTGGTTTGATTATGTGGGCAACAATAAAGCCATTGCTAGAATTTTAACAGCAGATAACCCAACAGCACCTTGGGGGGCTTATGGAAGAGATATTTTTAACCAAAAATTGGTAATCCTTGATTTAGAAAATAAAACGGTAACGGATGTGGCCAATGTTCCCTTGCACGCCAAGCGCTATACGTCTCCTATCTTTGTAGAAGAAGGAAAGGTTTATGTAAGTATTGAAACAGCTGCTGATGCCTATGTTTACCAAGTAGATATTGCTACCGCTACTGCTACAAAAGGAGCAAAAATATTAGGAAAAACAATTAAAGGTTTTTACGATTTACGCTAATTAGATTTTCTCGTTGATTAATATCCATAGATCTATTTTTAGATCTATGGATTGTTTGTATTGGCAAATTTATTTTTTGACCACCCTATTTTTATGAAAAAAAAGAAAGCTCTAAAGCAGCGTTTAAAAAAAACAGCAAGAAAAATACATCTTTATTTGGGTATCCTAACAGGATTAATTGTCTTTATTTTGGCCTTAACAGGGGCTTGTTTATCGTTTCAGGATGAAATAAGAGACCTATCGGCGGATTATAAAGTTGTTGATAAAGCCGCAACACCCCGCCTAGCAGCTTCAGAAATTAAAGCACTGGCACAGGCCGTTTTTCCTGATAAAGCAATTCATGGAGCGGTATTTGGAAAGGAGACGGATGCCATTGAAGTGATCTTTTATGAGGCGGAGCCAACGTTTTATCAAAAAGTCTATCTAAATCCATATACAGGAGAGGTTTTGCACGTAGAGGATTACCTTTCTGGTTTTTTAGCCTTCGCTCTCAAAGGACACAAAACATTGTGGTTGCCCAAGCCAATTGGGGAGGTATTGGTGTCTTACGGAACCTTTTTGTTTTTGTTTGTCTTACTCTCTGGTATCGTATTATGGTGGCCTAAGAACAAACGACACCTAAAACAAAGTCTTCGGTTTAAATGGACGAGCAAGACTTCTTTAAAGAAGAAAATTTTTAGTGTACATACTGTTATGGGCTTTTATTTGTCCATTTTTGCATTGATTATTGCTATGACGGGAGCTATTATAGGGCTGAATTGGTTTTACTTTATTGTTTTTAAGGCAGTGGGAGGAACCAAAGCGCCTCAATTTATTGTCCCCAATAATGTATCTGAGCCATCAAATTATGCAGATAATACTTTTTATTGGGATCAATTGATCCCTAAGGTACAAAAGCAGATCCCCAATCACGAAAGCCTAGAACTCCATTATCCAGAGTCTGACTCTATGGCCATTTACTTAGAAGTTTCTTATACCAAGGGCGTTTATTACAATTCTGATTATCGTTTTTACGATCAGTATTCTCTTCAAGAATTAAATACCAATTCTATTTATGGTACTTATGAACAGGCAGATTTTGCGGATAAGGTGATCCGTATGTCTTATGACATACATGTAGGGGCTATTTTTGGCTTATTTGGTAAAATCTTTGTCTTTTGTGTGAGCATATTGCTTACCATCTTGCCACTTACAGGTTTTTGGATTTGGATAAAAAGGAGGCAGGAAAGAAAAATGAAGCTGGGATAAACGGCTTTAATCTTCTCAATAGTTTATGGTATTTATCATTATCCTACTAGAAACCACGTAGAACTCAGCTATGCTGGCTCATAGTGATAACAAGCTAACCTAACAGGTGTAGCTAAAATCGTATCAATTTTGCATCCCTTCGTTTTTAGAAGTTAGACTCCAATAACAGTTCAATTGGAGTCTAATCTCTAAAATCTCACAACGAAGCGGCCTAAAAAATAGTGATAAGCGACCTAATATTTTGATTAACTAACTCTTAGTGTTTTAAAATAAAATTTTACTCATTCTTTATTTTCTCGGTAAATTTTATTTTGAGCTTTAATCTTAATTTCTACTCCTATCCATCCCTAAAAAGACTTCTTTCTTCCTTCTTTTTTAGCTGCTCATCGAATAAATAGAAGCACACTACTTTAAAATGTTTTTTTATATGAAAAAATGTTATAAAATAAACTATATTTACTCCATATAGATAGAATGATATTATAAGTATATTTAGCATTTAATCATTTCTTAACCTTTAGTTAATACATATAGACTGAGGAATCTTTTCTATGGAAGAGACAATCTAGTTAAAAATAGATATATAAATAACTTTTATTATTCTTACTGACACGTTTACTCACTAGCTATGCACGCTTATTCATTCCAGATAGTTTTTCTTGGTAAATAAGGGCTCGCTATAGACCTTTAGAGCAATTGACAAATTAAGTATTGTAGCCATATTCATAATAATAAGACCTTTTCCCAACTAAGGTCTTATAAAGTGAAATAACTGATAACCATTATTTCATTCCCCAAAATAATTAATGATTCATTATTCAATACCTTAAAAAAAGATTTATGTATTTTTTTTGTGATTACTTGAGAATGGTATTAATAGCTGTTTTGTTGCTGAATAGCTTAATAATAAATGCCCAAACTCCAGGAAATGTATCCCATGATTTAGGACTTTGGCTTAAGGCCAGTGACTTAACCCCAAGTAACAATACGACTTCAAATTGGGACGATGCACACAGTACGAACAACAATGCTACTTATAAGCATAATCCTAGCATTCCGAATGCCTATTATGAAGTAGTAAAAGATATTAACTTTAATAATTCGGTTCATTTTAATGACGAGTGGTTTGAAAGCCCCTTGGATATTAATATAGGAGAGGTGAATGTTTTTACAGTTTATAAATTACGATCAACAGGGAATAATATTCCTTTGTGGGGAAATGGAGGAACAAACCCTAATAACCTAGGAAAACAAGCTTTTGCTGATGCTATTTCTAGCGGAAATTTAAATGATCAATCTTATTCGGGAGGAAATACAACAAATGAGGTTTGTCTTAACCATATTAACACTAAGGATGGGGCTACTTCTTCGGTTTATATTAATGGTGTTCTAAAAGCTAATTACACAGCTGGAATAACAGTTGACTCTAGCTTATATTCTGGAACATTTATCGGCAGAGAAAAGAGTGGAACGCTTCCCGTTACGAACTCAAATAATCTTGATATCGCTGAGTTTATCGTTTATACAGGAAGTCTTAGTGAGGCACAAAGAAAAAATATTAATTCTTATTTGGCCATTAAATATGGAGTTACTTTGGACCATGATTATCTTATTGGTAATGGAAATACGATAGTTTGGGAGCAACTCCAAAATACAGGGTTTAATAACAATATAGCAGGAATTGCCAAAGATGACGATTCAGATCTAGAGCAACTGAAATCTAGAAGCGAAGTAGCTCCCTTACTGACCTTATTAACTGCTACAATTTCCAATGGGGAGGCCTTAGTAATAGGGGATAATGCTGCTGCTACTAATACAAAAACTACTTTTCAAGAAGATAATAATTTCTTTGCTAAAGGAGAACGGATTGATAGGATTTGGAAATGTCAAAAGACAGCAGGCTTTGGTGCTACTGTTGATCTTAAATTTGATAAGACGAATACTGTATTGCCAAGTGATTTTGCAGTAGGAACCTTTGTTTTGTTGCTGGCAGATGATGATGCTTTTAGTAAAAACCTAAAAGCATATCCGCTAACGAATGGCACAACGGATTATGAAGCAACTAATGTGGCATTACAGGATGGGCAGTATTTTACGTTGGCAAAACCAGACGCTGCGTTGTGGGCGATTGCAAATAGTACTTTAGGTCAGGTTAATCAATGGAATAACTTCGATGAATTGGACGATAATGTTTTAGGGCTAAATAAGCTATTTAGCCCTGGAGGGGAACGACCCACTTATGGTGATCTTAATATGAATCCCATTAATTTTAATACCTATATTGAATTTAATCAGGGAACTCACAATGGAAACCCAGTTGCAGGAAAATATATCAAAACAGATAACTTTGTTGGCTTTGGAGAAACAGGAACTTCTACTTTTTTGGTGTTAAGAAGGGATACAACTCAAAGATCAGAGGCCTTATTGTCCTATGCAGTAGGAGCAGGTGCCTTAGCCAATGAAATGCTTATTTTTGACCCTTCGAGTGTAACTGTTGCAGTAGAAGAAGGCACCTTGTCCAATGGTAATGCCAGTACCAAAAATATAGCAGATGGTATACCCCATGTTCTTACCAATATAAGAGGGAATGGACAAGATAATAACATTCGTTTGGATGGGAATGGAGGGTATCTTCCTTATAAAAATAATACAACAATTGATTTAGGAGGAACACTTTTGTTTGGGCAAGAACAGGACAATCAAGGAGGTGGTTTTAATACTGCTCAAGAGTATAAGGGAGATCTAGCGGAGGTAATTGTTTTTAACAAAAGGGTAAACAACAATGAGCGAAATGCAATTGAGACTTACCTAGCGATTAAGTATGGTATCACCCTAGGTCGAAATTATCATTTATCGACCAATACGGTTACTTGGGATAAGTCTGCAAATGCGACGTATCATCATAATGTTACAGGAATTGGTAGAGATGATGTTTTTTGGTTGGATCAACGCAAATCGACCAGCCAAAAGTTGACAGGCGTAAATGTTACCATTGAGCATGCGGCTCCTTTTAGTGATGATCTTTCGCATCTAATTTGGGGACATAACCAAGGGGTTTATGATAATTTTACAGTGACCAATGCCCCTGCTAATTACCAAATTTCTGATAGAGTATGGAAAGCCCAAAACGTTAACAATAGAGTAGGGAGGGTTAATGTAACATTGGTACTTCCGCCTTCAATGAGCAACGCTAATAATCCCAATCTTAGATTATTGGTTAACCACAGTGATGATTTTTCTACAGGTGCTGTAAGTTATCCTGTGGGAACAACAACAGGAGGAACAATTACTTTTGAAAACGTTCTCTTAGAGGACGATACTTACTTTACCTTGTCGTTGATGGATGATCCCGATTATGTCAATCATGACCCTGGTGCTCCTTTAACATTTGAGGCCTGTGCAGGATCAAATGTAACCTTTCGGTATACAGGTTTAAATAGTATACCCGATAGCATTCAATTGATGGATAAAACAGGGAATCCTATTGTTCTTTCTGTAACACCTAACAATACACCTGCCAATGGGCAACACAGTGGCACCATTGATTTAACAATCCCTTCCAATGCAGGAACAGGAGCAGTGAAAATTTTAGATGGTTCTACAGTATTGAGCGCTTTACCAGTTCTAATCATTCATAATCCTACGGTTGACTTTTTTACCCAAAAGACACTTATTTGCGCAACAGATGAAGTGCCACTAATTGGAGTTCCTACTGGGGGAATTTTTACGGCTACGGGCTATCCTGATTTATTACAGAATGAAAGCTTATTTGGAAAAAATGCAAACTGGTCTAATGCACACGATGGATCTAAAGTAATTTCTGTTGAATACGCTTATACCCCTTCTTATATGGGGGGAGCCTTGTGTTATCAGTCGATTGACACTGTTCATAACATTACCATATTCGACAATCGTTTGGAAGAACTTTCTTTGTTGCCTATTGTAACGGAAAAAACTAATCCTAGTCGTACTGATCGAGTTGAATTGGGATTAAACACAAGTACCATCAACAGTATTTTTCCAGATTTGATGGGGGCAACTTTTCCAATTCATTTTTCAGGAACTTATGTCAATCCAATACCAACGGATAGTTTTTTGACCGATTATGCAGGGTATGGAGAGCACCCTATTACCATGCAATACGATAATGGGGGGTGTATAGGAACAATCAATAGCACCCTAAAAGTGCTTCCGCCGCCAATGATTATTGGAATGGTAGATACTTTGTGCAGAATGGCAGATACAATTCATTTAAGGAGAGATCTTGTTAATTATCCTTATTCAACGGACAGTGACACCTTTACTTATTATGATCCTAATGGTGTGCCTATGCAGGTGGTTAAGCTTTATCAATATAATGAATTGGTGCGTTTCGCAACTCAGAATAGTGCCCATCAATCTTCTCTTATTTCTATTGGCAATGCAGTAAATGAAGGGCATTATAGTTTTGATCCTAAGGATAATGCACTAAATTCAGCTTCTTTTGTGGTATTTGAAAATGAATACAAAACAACGATCACAACAATTGTTGGAGGAGGATGGACAATAGATACAAGCAAAACAACAGTGCTAGATACAATTCATTTGAAGAACCAACCAATCCTTAATTTTGCGATTGATAATTTTTATTGCGAAAACTCAGAAGTAGATAGTTTAACTCCTACACCAAGTTATTTATCGGCAGCAGCTAATTATTTTGAGATTAAAATATTGGATCCGTCTTCAGGGAATTATAACATTTTAGATACCTTATTACAAGATACCTTGTTAGATGCCTCTTATCATTATGGTAAACATACTGCTAGCCTTAATGGAAGTAGTGCATTAGGTGTTCAATTGACCTATTATGCTTCATACCATGGTTGTCAGGATTCTGTGAGCAAATCTACCGAAATAAGACCAGCACCAACGGTAACTATTAGTGCAAGATTAAATGCGGATTATTGTATTAATGCTACACCAGATACGATGGTCGGAGCCCCTAGTGCTTCAACTGGCGTGTCGGGAGTATATAGCGGTTCAGGCATAGACTCTGTTACAGGAATATTTACGCCATCTCTTGCTGGGACGGGACGAGATACTTTGTTTTATACCTTTACAGGTCAAAATGGCTGCACAGAAACGGCTTTTAACCCCACCACAGTTCATTCCTTGCCCGATCCTGGGATTATTAGTCCTTCCAACAATACTACTTTTTTGAATACTAACTCTCCAGTTCAACTGACATCGACAGTAGGAGGCGGAACGTTCTCAAGTACCACATCGGGACTTGTAACGGCTAATGGTTCGAATAACTATTTATTGAATCCAAACACGCTAGGGATACATACGGTAACTTACACCCTTACTGATGTTTTTGGTTGCACAGATAGTGTACAGTACAATTATATTGTCAACGATGGTGGTGGAACCGTAACTTATACCAATAACGATCCGAATGCACCCGCAGCTTTTGAAGCTTGTGTTGGGTCAAGTGTGCGATTTACTTATGATGGATTGAGGGCACACCCGAATCAGGTACAGCTAGTGGATACTGCTGGGAATATATTTGCAATATCTAATATTCAAGTAAGTACCTTGCCTGTGCCAGTGGGGCATAGTGGTACAATTGATTTAATAATTCCTGCTAATACAGGAACTGGAACCGTAAAGTTGCTGGATAACACGGTCTCAAGTGGTTCGAATCCTGTATTATATAGTTTTAATACAAATTTAATTGTTCACAACCCTAGCCTTGATCTTTTGATTCCTCAGACACTTATTTGTGCAATGGACACGATTCCTGTTTTTGGAGTACCTACAGGAGGAACGTTTTCAGCCGTTAATCAAGGAACTTATCCCGATTTATTTGAGAACAATCATTTGGTTGGGCTAAATGCGGGTTGGTCGTTTCAAAATGATAGTGCAAAGACTATTGGTATAGCCTATCATTATGTTCCTTCTTATTTTAATGGGGGACTTTGCCCAGATACCTTATCGGTGACAAAGACGGTTGAAATTAGAGACAATCGCCTAGATGAATTGCATTTTGTTCCTGTTGTTTCAGATAGTTTGGTACCGAATATTGTAGATCGAGTTGCTTTGGCATTGGATAGTGCTGTCATAAGAGGAATTATTCCAAGCTTAGATACCTCGTATCATTTTCCAATTGATTTTTCGGGAACCTATGTCAACCCAATACCTACGGATACCTTTTTGACTGATTATGCTGGATTTGGAGAACATCCTATACAGGTAACGTATAATAACGGAGGCTGCATAGGGACAATAATAAGTGATTTGGTAGTGTTGTCTCCTCTGCAAATATTGGGGCTTGATGATGATTTATGTAGAGAAGCTAGTCCAGTGGATTTTTATCCCGATGGATCTGTTCGTTATGCCTATTCTATTAGTAATTCAATCGATTCTTTGATGAATGGAAACGTTAAAATAACTACGGAAGAACTCAACCGAATAGATAGTGTTATTACTAGAAATGTAGCCAATCAAGGGGCCATTATTGTCTTGGACAGTACACATGGACAGGAACATTATCAGTTTGTTCCGATGAACTTACCAGTGGGAACGAATAGGGTAACAGTAGAAATGCACTATACTTCTATTACAATTATAAAAGAAATAGATACTGCGAATAATACAATATCGTCAGATACTACAAAAGAGTCTTTTAAAGGTATTCATATTATTAATATAAAGGATCGTCCTACGCTTAATATTGCCTTGGCTTCTCATTATTGCAAAAATGGAGCTATTGATACCTTAACCCCTAGTCCCGCATTTATTGGAGCTCCTATTACTTATTTTGAATTGAGGGGAGATAGCACGGGGAGCGGTTCATATGATTCTTTGGGGAGATTACAAGAACCTTATTTTAATCCTCAACAAATTTATGATGCTTACACGTTTGGCAGTGATTTGGATATAGAACTGATTTATGTGGTTAAACAATATGGCTGTTGGGATTCCGATACCGTTCAGACAACAATAATTAAACAAATTCCAGTTGATTTTTCTATTGTAGGAGGGAGTAGCCATTGTACGGATATAGATAGTGTACGGTTAGACCCTTCTATAGCTCCAACCGTTGGAAGCGGTGTTTTTCTGGTGAACGATATGATAGGGTCATCTACTATTATAACCGATTCGAGCAATACAGTCAAGTATTTTTCTCCTCGTATAGCACGACAGGGAAATTATAAAATAACCTATCAGGTTATGGATAGTTTGGGATGTAAAAGCTTTAGTGGAGATAAGCATATTATAGTAAAAGAACCCCCTCAAATACGTTTGGAAGTAGGAGGAAGTTCTACCTCTCCGATTACACTTTGTGCCAACGATGATAGTGTAAGATTAGAAACGATTGTTCTATCGGGGGGCGCTGCCCAAAGTATCGCTTATTCTAGTGTAAATTCGAGCTTGAATATTGCGGGTAATACCTTGTTTCCTAAGCTATCGCTTGCAAATAATTCTAATAGCTTAAATGATATTATTCGAGTTACTTATGTAGATAGCTTTGGCTGTTCTGTAAAAGACTTTTTATCCGTTAATATTTCGAAACCAACCGTTGATATAGCAGGGTTTACGAGAACTATTACTACTATAGCCTATGATGGCAGGTATTGCAATAATGCTACTGCTTTTGCGATTAATGAGAGTCCTAGCTATTCGTCTGGAGCGAATTTTACTTTTACAGGAGGGGGAGTAAGCCTTGATACAAGTGGTGTTTATTTTTACGATCCAGGTTTCAGAATTGTTGACGATTTTTATATTGATACCATAACCTATAGTTTTACGGATACTTTGGGTTGTTCAAATGAAGTTAAAAAAATTGTTCGCATAGACTCTTTGCCAGAAATGCAACTGATAGGGGTGGATAGTTCTTATTGTGTCAACGATACTACTGCTCAATTACAAGGGATTCCTTCTGCTACCAATACCGCTGGAACAGGATCATATGGAGGGATTGGAGTGAATCCTAATAATGGAATCTTTGACCCGACAATAGCAGGGGCAGGGCAAAAAATTATTAGCTATACTTTTATCGACCGATATACTTGTCGAGGAATTGTTTTTGATACTACTTATGTACATGCATTGCCTGTTCCAACGATTAGTGGTTATAAAAGTCAATATTGCTCCATGGATGCAGTTGATACCTTAATAGGTAGTCCTAGTACGGGGATTTATAGTTCTAGTAGCGGTTTAGGTATAGATCCGAATACTGGAATCTTTAATCCATCTATTCTTGGAGCAGGACAGCATACCTTAAGTTATTCCTTTACCGATTCTTTGGGCTGTGTAGGGGCAATAGGGGGCACTATTACGGTTGATCCTACACCAGAGATTATTATTAATGGCTTGAAGACTGCTTATTGTTTTAATGATTTAAAAGACAATATTTTAGTTTCTCCGCCTTCTGGGAGACTTGATAATAGCCATCCTGGATTTACTCTAAATGGGAATACCATCTTTTTTGAACCTTATTATGATACCTTAGCTGGTTCAAGAGAATTTACTTATATCTACGAAGATATAAATACAGGCTGTGCAGACACCTTAGAGGGAGAAACCTTTGTTTACAAATTATCAAATCCAACTTATTCTGGTTTAGATAGCTTTTATTGTGAAACAAGAAGTACTTACCCGATTACTGGAATACCATCTGGTGGTGCCTTTTCTGGAGCAGGCATTTTACTGGACACTAGTAGCAATCAATATTATTTTAACCCGATTAATGCAGGTGGTGGGGCACATATAGTTAACTATACAATTGACAGTCTTATTATTCATAATCAGGATAGCTTGGTTTGTCAAATCCAAACAAGTACTTCTGTAACCGTTCGAGCTTTGCCAGTGCCTGTTATTGTTGGGCCTGGAAATAATCATGGTTTTTGTTCTAATGATCCTAGGGAGCTTTTAAAGGGCGGAGGTTTGTCAAGTACTTGGGATTTGTTTACAAGTTCTACAGGAGGAATAGACACAATAATAATAGATAGCTTAGTACATATCGGTGGACCCAATTATCGACTTATATCTGATACAAGTTATTATTTTGATCCTGATCTTGCTGGAGGGGGGACGCATTTTATAACTTATATTGCAACAGATAGTGCATCTGGTTGTCAAGATAGTACCATGTATACGTATCATGTAACTGATTATGTTCGTCCTTCTTTTACAACCTTAGACACTACTTATTGTGAATCTGCTCCTCCCGTGCTTTTAGACGGTAGCCCATCAGGGATAAAAGTATTTGTACGGAATGGAGATACCTTAAGTTCTCCTCCCTATTTTGAACCAAATCCTAACTATGGCACTGCTAACTTAACAGCAACAGTCGTTGATACGGTTATTTATGCAGTAACTTATGGAGAATGTTATGGTGTCGACACACAGCTGGTCGCTATAAAACCTGTGCCTATGCTTTCTTTCACGGGAACTTCCTTAACTAATACCTATTGTTTAAAGGATGACACAACGTCTATTCCACTGGCTCCAAATATACTAGGGGGAGAATTTGATGGTCAAGGGGTTTTGTTGGATGGATCTACTTATTCTTTTTTACCTTATTTTGCGGGAGTTGGTCGTCATCCTATCTCTTATGAATATACCGACCAAACAACAGGTTGTGGTAATGTATTTATAGATACTTTTACGGTTTTGGGAATGCCTAATGTTGCTTTTAAAGCAATAGGAGGATGTCAGTTAGATAGTGTTTTATTTTACCCAGATAACATTATCTTGGGTTTGAATGATGTTTTTAATAATCAAATTTTTGATTCTATAACCACTATTACTTGGGAATTAGAACCTGGGCATACCGTGAACGGTAGCAACAGTGCTAACAATAATATAGATACCATTGGTCATGTTTTTTCTAGTCCTGGTGTATATTGGCCCAAACTATATGTTGCGAATCGAGGTTATTGTGTGGATACTAGCACGATAAGGCTTGTTATATCTCCACAGGTTTCTACTTTTCCTTATGATGAAACATTCGAGATTTCTCATGGCGATTGGTACGCAGAGGCAAAAGACTCAACACATCCGTTGTTGTGGGAATGGGGTGCTGACAGTACATCAGCAGGTTTTAATGCGAGTGCAAATAAAATGTGGGCGACTGAACTTAATGAGCCTTATGAGGAGGGCGAAGCTGCTTGGGTTTATAGTCCTTGCTTTGACATTAGTAATTTAGAACGTCCAATGATTCGGTTTGATTATTGGTCAGATACGAGAAAAACAATTGATGGGACAGTTTTAGAATACCAAAAACCAGATGGTAAATGGGAACCACTTGGCAAATTAGGAAGGGGGATCAGTTGGTTTGATACTCCAATTATAACTGGTCAACCAGGAGATCAAAGTTTGGCCCCAATTGGATGGTCTGGAAAAACAAACGGATGGGCGAG
Organism: Aureispira anguillae; assembly: GCF_026000115.1. GTDB lineage: Bacteria > Bacteroidota > Bacteroidia > Chitinophagales > Saprospiraceae > Aureispira > Aureispira anguillae. The sequence goes on along the minus strand of NZ_AP026867.1, from coordinate 2,307,404 downwards.
TGGTCGGTATAAACTAGATGAGTTTAGAGCAAATAGAAATTTAAGATTGAGAATGGCTTTTGGTTCTCATTCGATCAATCTAAGCAATTTTTACGATGGTTTTGCTTTTGATAACGTTTGGATAGGGAGTAGAACGAGAAATGTATTGCTAGAAACAACCGCAAACATCAATGAGCCCAATATGGGAATCATTAACGACCATGTGTATCAATTGGTCTTCCATACTTCGATTAACAAAGATATGGTTTTGCTGCAATATCATTCTAAAGAACCATCTACGAATGATGAGTTTCATCTTGACAATACAGCAGTAGCAAATGCAAGAACGCATTACTATGGTATATTCGAAGCAGGACGAGCTTATATAGATGGTAGAACGAATAATGTTCCTCGTTCTAGGTACTTAAGCGCTATTGATTTTGAGCAAGATATGCTGAAGTCACCTAAGTTTAAAATAGACATAGATACCTTCCATCATAACAATTTTGGCAATTTTACGATAGAAGCCACGGTAGAAGCTTTGATAGATATTAATACCGTTCAAGAATACCAGATCCACACCGTTATTACGGAAGATTCGTTAGTGTATGCTTCAGGGAACAATGACATGGTACATGCGGTTGTTCGAAAAGACGATAGAACAGGTGCCAATGTATACAATAAAACATGGTCGGTAGGAGAAACCATGCAGGCTACTCTTTCTTGGAACCATACTGGCACCAATGTTAGCTATAATCCTGGCCGTTTCCAAGCAGTAGTCTTTATTCAAAACACAGGAACCAAAGAAGTGTATCAAGTAAATACTTCTAGAGATGTCAATGGTTATTGGGTGGGTGTAGACCAAATACAGGCAGAACCTGAGTTGAATGAAATCAACAGCATGAATTTGTATCCCAATCCTGCTCAGCAGTACTTTAAGGTATCTTTTGAAGAGCCTTTAAAGAAGGATTACAACTGGAAGTTGGTTGACTTACGAGGAGTAGAGGTGAAATCAGGAATGGTGCAGGCAGGGGAACAAACCCTAGAAGTAAACGACTATGATTTTCCTACAGGAGTTTATGTTTTTGTTGTTTACAATGATCATGTATTTTCTCAGCGAAAGGTTATCATCAATCGGAATTAGAGGCTTATAAGAATTATTTTTTAAGGATCATCAGAATGTAAATTTTTGATGGTCCTTTTGTTATTAAAGACCTTCTAGGACTTTATAAAGAATATTTTAAGGGCATTGAATTATTAAAAAAAAAGCAATTAATCAATTGATAACCAATTTGGTGTTGCTATGATTGTCCGTGTGGATACCTAAAAGCTAGTCAAAATATGAATTGTCATTTTGATAGAAAAGAAGCTCTTTTGCAACTCAACAAAAGATGATTGTTGAGACAGGCAGGTTGTTTTAAAATTTAAAAACTTCTTAATCTATTAATTAAAAAAAATGAAGCACTTTTTTAGTTTGATTTTCTTTTTAGGAGCAATACAAGCATGGGGTAATACTTATTGGGTAACATCTGTTAGCAATAGTGGAGCTGGTTCGTTAAGATCGGCAGCAGCAGCAACTGTTAATACAGCAGGTGATACCATCCGTTTTCATCCCAATTTACTAAACAATGGTAGCGTAACAATTACAGTATCTTCGCCGATTAATCTTGGGGAGGTTGTTTTAATTGGTCTATACAATGCTACAGACACGGTTTATGTTAGTGGAGGGGGGACATCAAGAGTATTTACGGTTCAAGATTACCAAATTCCTTTTGCCATTTCTGCCAACCAAAAAAAAAGAACGACCATAGATAGTATTTGTGTAAAGGATGGTTATAAGTATCAGTCTGGAGGTGGTTATGGAGGTGGAATCTTTTTTGGGGGATCAACCCCTACTTCTATTCCATCGTATCGGTATATGATTACACAAGAATTGATTGTTAAAAATAGCGTTTTTAAGAATAATTATGCAAATTCTAAAGGAGGTGCTATTAGCATAAGTAGTTCAGGAGTCGGACAATTAATCAATAAGAAACTAGAAGTTCACAACTCAAAGTTTGAAAACAACGATTCTCATGAAGGAGGAGCGATTGGGTTGACTTATTATGTGGCCTCTGGGTCTGAAAAACGTAGATTAGATCTAACGGTAATTGGTTGCTTTTTTTATAGAAATAGCTCAGTTGGTGAAGGTAGTGCCATTTTAGTGCAAGAGGGGAGTTACTTTTCTTCTAGTGCTTCTCGTTCTATTGTTACGTCTGTTAATACTAGTATAAATAAGAGTACCTTTTATCGAAATACAGGAGGGCAATCTGTAGTACGACAGTATACGAGTCGCAGTCGTTCCAACTGTTCTGTAAGAACAAGTACCTTTACTAATAATGCTGGAAGGGCTGTAGATTTTCGAGCCAATAGTTCTTTTGAAGCAAATTTGAATATCATTAATTCTACTTTGATGCAAGGAGCTAATTACTATGCATCTCCTTTTAATCCATATCATGGAAATACAGGATTTTATCATAAATTTAAATCAATCAGCAGCATCATTTTAGGGGGTGTTTCCTCTAACCCTTCACAATATTATACGCCAACCCATTCTATTTTCTCATCTAGTGGTTTAAATTTAGGCCCTTTGCAAGATAATGGTGGCACAACGCTTACTAGGCTACCCATGTGGGGAAGTACAGCTATAAATGCAGGAAATCCTTCTGATTTCTCATCAGCACAGAATGGGTTTATTAGAGATGCTCGTAGAGATGTTGGGGCAGCAGAATTTGATTGTGGGCATCGTATGCTAATTGATAGTAGTATCTGTTATGGAGATACTATTTATTGGGGATCACAAGTAGCTACAACAGCAGGTGCTTATTTTGATACACTGACAAATGTCATGGGCTGTGATTCAATATTGGTATTGTTGTTAAATGTCTCAAACAGCACAAGTGGAGTAGATGCGCAAACGGCTTGTGATACGTATACATGGATAGATGGGAATACTTATACCTCTAGTAATAATACAGCTACACATACGTTGACCAATGCAGCAGGCTGTGATTCGGTAGTGACATTGAATTTGACGATTTTAAATAGCACAAGTGGAGTAGATGCACAAACGGCTTGTGATACGTATACATGGATAGATGGGAATACTTATACCTCTAGTAATAATACAGCTACACATACATTGACCAATGCAGCAGGCTGTGATTCAGTAGTGACGTTGAATTTGACAATTTTAAATAGTACAAGTGGAGTAGATGCACAAACGGCTTGTGATACGTATACATGGATAGATGGAAATGTATATACCTCTAGTAATAATACGGCCACACATACCTTGACCAATGCAGCAGGCTGTGATTCGGTAGTGACGTTGAATTTGACAATTTTAAATAGTACAAGTGGAGTAGATGCGCAAACGGCTTGTGATACGTATACATGGATAGATGGAAATACTTATACCTCTAGTAATAATACGGCTACGCATACGCTGACCAATGCAGCAGGCTGTGATTCGGTAGTGACATTGAATTTGACGATTTTAAACAGCACAAGTGGAGTAGATGCACAAACGGCTTGTGATACGTATACATGGATAGATGGGAATACTTATACCTCTAGTAATAATACAGCTACACATACATTGACCAATGCAGCAGGCTGTGATTCAGTAGTGACGTTGAATTTGACAATTTTAAATAGTACAAGTGGAGTAGATGCACAAACGGCTTGTGATACGTATACATGGATAGATGGAAATGTATATACCTCTAGTAATAATACGGCCACACATACCTTGACCAATGCAGCAGGCTGTGATTCGGTAGTGACGTTGAATTTGACAATTTTAAATAGTACAAGTGGAGTAGATGCGCAAACGGCTTGTGATACGTATACATGGATAGATGGAAATACTTATACCTCTAGTAATAATACGGCTACGCATACGCTGACCAATGCAGCAGGCTGTGATTCGGTAGTGACATTGAATTTGACGATTTTAAACAGCACAAGTGGAGTAGATGCACAAACGGCTTGTGATACGTATACATGGATAGATGGAAATGTATATACCTCTAGTAACAATACGGCTACACATACATTGACCAATGCAGCAGGCTGTGATTCCGTAGTGACGTTGAATTTGACGATTTTAAATAGCACAAGTGGAGTAGATGCACAAACGGCTTGTGATACATATACGTGGATAGATGGGAATACTTATACCTCTAGTAACAATACAGCTACGCATACATTGACCAATGCAGCAGGCTGTGATTCGGTAGTGACATTGAATTTGACAATTTTAAACAGCACAAGTGGAGTAGATGTCCAAACGGCTTGTGATACGTATACGTGGATAGATGGGAATACTTATACCTCTAGTAACAATACAGCTACGCATACATTGACCAATGCAGCAGGCTGTGATTCCGTAGTGACATTAAATTTGACAATTTTAAATAGTACAAGTGGAGTAGATGCGCAAACGGCTTGTGATACGTATACGTGGATAGATGGAAATGTATATACCTCTAGTAACAATACGGCTACACATACCTTGACCAATGCAGCAGGCTGTGATTCCGTAGTGACATTGAATTTAACAATTACCAACCTAGATGTAACGGTAGCTATAAATGGCACTACTTTGATAGCCAATCAAGCAGGCGTAAATTACCAGTGGATTAATTGTGATTCTTTAAACGTTCCTATTGCTGGAGCAACGAACCAAAGTTTTGTACCTACTTCAAATGGAAATTACGCCGTGATCCTGAGCAATACGAATTGTGTAGATACTTCAAACTGTGTAAATTTCACAAACCTAAGCATAGGAACGATCGCCAAAGAAACTTTGTCTTTTAAAATTTATCCTACTCCGACTAAAGACTATCTAACAATTGAATTAAAAAGTAGTCAAGATGTAGCGATAGAAATTCTAGACATCAATGGTAGGGTGCTTCTTCAACAAGCATATCAAGCAGCAAAACAAATTGAATTGCCAGTAGAGCGTTTGATAACAGGAGTTTACTTTGTTAAAGTAGAAACGAAGGGCAACGTACAAATTGTTAAAATGATAAAAGAATAGCATTTAAATCAAATAAAAGGGCTTAGTTGGGCACTGTTGCAAATTGTTTTGCGGCAGTGCTTTTTTAGTATTTAATTTTACTCATTTATAAAAATATTTGATTCTGTGAATTTGAGAATATTGATTTATTATTTTGTTAATCTATCTATGCTACTAGAAAGAAGTTTCAAAGTAAGTTAAGCAATTTGAGCTTATTATAAGTCTAGTTGATGTTAATTTGTTAGAGATGAATTTTACTCATTCGTAAAAATATTGCCAATTAAGGAGATGAAAAATACAATTGATTTTTTACCCATCAATTCTAGTAGGGCTAAGAGAAAGCTATAGGAGAGGGGGATTGTGTTAAATTTGGAATTTTAACACAATAGAATTAACATTTAGCAATACTAATCCGTTATTGCTAATAAATAAAAACGACGATCTCTATGAAAAAAGCATTTCTAATTATTATCCTCCTAATACCTTTTATCCTTTCAGCACAAGAATTAAAAAAGAAAAATTCCATTAATGCAGTAACAGGAATAGCAATCGGAAGTGGAGTCGGTCAATATTATAGAGGAGAGTCAGAACTTTCTATGAACCTAGGACCATCTTCTAATTCTAATTATCCCAAAACGATTTCTTTTGCTCCAAATTATCGATTTGGATTAGATTACCAACGTGCATTAATCCCTAGGCTTTTTGCAAAAGCTGGAATTAGATTTTCAAATTGGAATTTGAAAACAATTAACGATACAAATGAATCAGCAATGCTGGAAACTTGGAATGTTGAAATTCCTTTGGCTTTTCAATATCATTTGGGACAAAAAAAATGGAGTCCTTATATAGAAGGAGGGATCAATGCCATAATAGGTTTGGCCTATCATGATAATATGACTTCTCTTTCCTTAGCAGCACATATAGGTTTAGGACTTTCGTATCAAGCTTCTGATAGAATTAGTGTTTATGGTCAGTTATCTAGTCGTGCTCATTTTATTCCTAAGATGAGATACATTGAACACGAGCAAACCACACATATAGCCGAATCTGGGTTAATGATATTTCCTTATGAGATAGGAATGGAACTAGGGGCAGCTTTCCATTTTTAAAAGAAACATTAATGGGAGGGAAGTGGCTTAATTATTTATCTTTTTTCTCTAAAAAATTGTTTAATGGACTCCAGACCCTGTTTTTTTATTTCATCTGGGATATTATTAATTTTCCATTGAGAAAAAGTTCGCAATTTCATAGCTTCCATAAAATCACAGCCCCACTTAGTTTCCTTACTTATATTTTTTAGTAATTTTTTTCCAATTTTAGGATCGGCCAATAGTTTTTTTCCTGCGGTATCGAACTCAATTGTATACTCTTTGATTTTTGAATACGCAATAGAAGGGGAGATCTGATCAATGCGTGTTTGAACAAGATATACTTTTTCTAATTTAGGCAAACCAAATAACTCGTTAGGAATAGCTTCTAGGTGGATGCAATTCATTAAGTTAAGCTCAACGAGATTTCTAAGCTTCCAAATATCTCTTGGTAGTTCTTTGAATAAATTCAAGCTTAAATCTAACTTAACTAAAGAAGAAATTTCAAAAATAGATAATGGAATGTTTTTTTGATTTAGCAAATAAATTTCAAGTTCTTCTAATTCTTCAAAATAAGAAATGGTATGTGGAATCCATACTTTTACTTTAGCTCCAATGCTTAGTTTTTTTAAGTTTTTAAAGAAAAAAATACTGGCAGGAATAACAGCATATTGAGGATCGTCTATGGTTATAGATAATGATTCTGTTCCTAAAATTTGATAAATTTTTTCGGCAAGAGAAATATCTCTTTGGGGAGGAAATACTTTTATCGCTACCAAATAATCAAAGAGTTCTTCAAAATGTAAAGAGGGCAAATCTGCATTTGAGTTTTTAGCAAGTTGCAGAGCAAGTTCAATATTTTCTTGGCTTCCTGATTTAAATAAAAGAAGGATGTTTTTGAGTTCTTCAGGGGTATACATAAGCTTTTTTTGTTTTGTATAATGGGTTGATTATATTATAAGTTAATAAATAAAAACAAAAAAAAATCAATTTTTGGACAAAAAATCTTTAAGTATAAAATTTTATGAGAACAATTTTTTTTCTTTTTTTTATTTCTTCCGCTTTTGCTCAATCTAAATTAAAAATTAGTGGGGATTGGATCTTATTGCCACCTGATAGATTTGTTCATTCAAAAGAATTGTCGCAGATTGTTAAGATCGAACAATTTATGGATCAATACTATATCGTTGCTGTAGAAGGTGATGATTATCCGCTTAGTTTGCATCGAGCTCAAAAATTCACCATTAATGAGGATCTTTTTTTTGAAGTTAAGGCTTTGAAGGATGGAAATAGCAAAAAACATTATTTTTATTGGTTAGAAAATTGGACTCAAGATACTCTCAATTTGTCTTTGTTGATAAGCACTCCTATAGAGCTAGGAGATGAAGATGTCATTAAAAATGGAAATTTATTAAAGGTAGACAGCAATAAAATAACGTTTGATTTGATCTATTCAGAATCAGATTTGGCATATACAGAAAAAGATAATACATGGAGTTCTTCATTCATTTCAAGAAGAGTAATTCTATGGGAGAAAAACCCTAAACTCTTTAAATACATTATGAAAGTGTATGGGAAGAAAATTGTAAAGATAGGACTTAAACAAACTTATTGCCGTTGGTCTTATTTAAAATGGGACAAGGTTAATTTGCTTAAAAGTAAGGAGGTCACTACTGTAATTCGGCTAGATCGAAGTGTCCACCATATTTTTGAAACAGCATCAATAAATGAACTCCTAAAATTTAAAAAAGGAGAGGAGTCTCCTCCCAAAAAAGATTTGTTGCTCAATAATTACCATTTGGTAAGAGCTAATTCTGTAGGTTTTAGAAAAGTTCCTAATTTCTTCAAGAATGGTAGCAAAATCAAAGTAAAAACAAATTTATGGAACCGAGGGCTCTATGATGCTACCCACAAAAAATTATACTACTCTGAGGCTCCTCCAGAATGGTAACCATAGTCGCATAGGAGAGGAGCGCTAATTAAATTTATTTGAAATAAAGTACAAGTCTATTGCGATAGATTTAATAATATGAATATCTTCGCAAAAATATTTAGGTTTTTGAAGCATAAATGAATGTGATTTTATGCTTCAAAATTAAAAGGGAATCTTGTGAAAATCAAGAACTGTACCCGCAGCTGTAAGCTCCTAAACAACTTTTGATAAGCAAAAACCACTGGCTATAAGCTGGGAAGGTAATCAAAAGCGGAGTAAGTCAGAAGACCTGCCATATATTTCGATACAAATAGAGCTTTCGGGAATAAAAGTTTATTGTGTACAGCTACATCTTAAATCTTGCCTTTTATAGTAGGGCAAAGATTCTGTGTATTATACACCTATCCCAAAGCTTCTTTTTTTACAACAATCTAATCTATGTAAAACAATGAGAAGCTATTTTTTTGTCCTTATTTTCTTTTTCTTTTTCTTTCATTCATCCCTTTTTGCAAAAGAAGAAGTCCACGCTCAAATTGTTGAGCACCAAACAGGGCTTGCTATTCCTTTTGTCAATGTATTCAACAAACAAACAAAAGTAGTTGCGGCTTCCAATGATGTTGGTTGGTTTAGGATAGAAGGCAGCCCTACTGATACCATTGAGTTTTCTTGTTTAGGCTATAAAACACAGACCGTTATTTTTCGAGATATAATTGCTGCTCCTCAAATTAAATTAGAAGTGGGTAGCGAATATCTTCAAGAGATTAGCATTGTTGCTGATAGGAACACCACTTTAGGGACACAGCAAATAGATAAAATTGACTTGAAGCTAATGCCTGCAAACAATGCCCAAGACTTGCTTCGTACAATGAGCGGAGTGTTTATTGCTCAACATGCTGGAGGCGGCAAGGCCGAACAGATTTTTTTGAGAGGTTTTGACAATGACCATGGGACAGATTTTGCGGTTTTTGTAGATGGAATTCCCATTAACTTATCCAACCATGCACATGGTCAAGGTTATGCCGATATGCATTTTATGATTCCTGAACTTATCCAAGATGCTGATTTTTACAAAGGATCTCATGAAATACAAAATGGAAACTTTGCTGTTTCTGGAGCAGCTAGATTCAAAATGATTAATGGCTTGTCTAAAAATTCTATAAAATTAGATATTGGCCAATATGGATTTTTGAGAGGGCTTGTTCGATTGAACTTAACCCCTAAGAATCGATTTTTTTCCAAGAAAAATTACGAAAAAGCATTTTTAGCAATAGAAGGAACGCTTAACCGAGGCTTTTTTGAAGCCGATCAAAAGTTCAAAAAGCTAAATGCTGTGTTTAAGTACAACACCCAAATTGGGTCGTCTACTTCCTTGACTGTTGGTGCTTCTTATTTTAAGAGCAGTTGGGACGCTTCAGGGCAAATTCCATTAAGGGCTGTTACCAATAATACGATTGGATGGTTTGGCGCTATTGATGATACCGAAGGTGGAAGCACTGGACGAATTAACGCAAGTATAAAGTTAGCTTCTTTATTGGGAAAGAATCAGCGCATTAACAACTTTGCATACTATTCTAACAATCAATACCAATTGTTTTCAAATTTCACCTTTTTCTTGAACGACAGCCTAAACGGGGATATGATAGATCAAGTGGAGCAAAGGAATTTGTTTGGTTATACTTTTGAGTACCATCGAAACGATAAGCTATTCGCTAGGACTACTTTAAAAAGTACAATTTCAGCAGGAATTCGTGCTGATTTCACGCATTCCAAAATGCTATCTTCTATTCAAAGAAAAGCTTTAGCGATTAATGATAATAACAACGTCCAAGAAATAAATTATTGGTTGTATATCAAAGAAAGATGGAGGTTAAACGAGCAATGGATTGTACAGTTTGGAACTCGTCTTGATTTATTTCAATTTAAGGTAAACAACCAATTAGAACAAAGCTCAAAAGGACGAATTGCCCACCGATTTAGCCCTAAAATTTCTATTTTTTATAATCCCATCCCAGAGCTTCAATTGTTCTTAAAAGGCGGAAGTGGCTTCCATTCTAATTATGCACAAGCTGCCGTTGAAAACTTAAGTGTTGATCCATTACCAAGAGCCTTGTCTGCTGATTTTGGTGGAGTAGCTAGAATTGCTAAAAAATGGATTGTTTCGGCAACAACTTGGCTGATTCAGAGTGATGCAGAATACCTATTTGTACCCGATGCTGGAGAGTTTGAAGACAATGGAAAATCGTTGCGCTATGGCCTTGATTTTTCTACCAAATATGAACCCATCCGCAATCTATGGCTAAATCTAGCCTTAAATTATAGCTATGGAATTTTGCTAGAAGAGCCTGAAGATGCCAATAGTATTCCTTCCGCTCCGAGGTTTACATCTACGGCTTCTATTTCCTATAATCACCCTATTGGAATAGACGCTTATATTGGAATGAGGTATATGGGGATTCGCCCATTGATTGAAGATGAATCGGTCATGGCAGATCCTTACTTTTTGCTGGATGCTTCTTTGTCTTATACCTATAAGAGTTTAACCTTTGGTGTTTCTGCTCAGAATTTGTTGAATAGCCAATGGATGGAAGCCGTATTTTATGATGCTTCACGCCTCAGACAAGAAACGATGCCAGTAGATGATTTTCATTTTACTCCAGGAACACCAATTTTCATTAAAGGTTCTGCTACTTATACCTTCTAATTACTATGGGAAAAGATTTATCAAAAGTGACCACTACAATTTATTTTTGTGATGGTGGTTCTTGCCGCAAGGCAGGCAGTGAACAGGTAGTCCGAACCGCTAGAGCTTATCTTCGAAATAAAGATTTGTGGCATGAGACACATACCATTCGAACTCGTTGCAATGGCCGCTGCGAGGATGCCCCTACTTGTATTGTCCAATCGGGAAATTATTGGTACAAAGAATTGTCTGCCGATAAAATTACACGAATTATTGAATCGCACATAGCAACATCCGAACCGCTTAAATCTGACCTAATTTATATGGATGGGTTTAGTGCTGTTCAGTCTGACAAAGAACGCCCAAGGATTCTTCCGAAGCCTTTTTTTGAAAAAGAAGATGCGCTTTGGGGCAACTGTTGGTATACTAAAGGGTTTAGCTCGGATCAATATCTTTATCCTTTGTTCTTGTATTTAAAAGAAAATGCTAAAGAAACGACAATAACCTTTAATAAGGAACGAGCTTTTGCGCTAAAGTCACTAGCTGGCATTACTTATACGGACGATTATAAGCTTTTCTTGCACTTTGACGATGGAGCAAATATTTCTTTGAATATAGGCGCTGTACCAAAGACAGAACCTTTAGAGGAACAGCAAAATAAAATAACATCAACGACCTATTTTATTGTTCAACAGACAAAACAGCGAAAAATTCGCTTCACCAACAAAATGGGAAAAGTGATTGCTAGTATTCATCTAGCAAACAATGAGCCCCAAATTTGGAATTATTTGTTAACGATACAACTTCAAGGTTTAAAAGATCCAACGGAATGAGCAAGCGAATTAGTATTATAGGTTTGGGATGGCTTGGAGAGGCTTTGGCAACAAAACTCTATCAAGCTGGTCATGAAATAATAGGTTCTACTACCAGTATAGATAAACTCTTGTTATTGGCACGGCATCCTTTTTATACAGGACGTCTCCAGCTCAATTGCGATGAAATTATAGGAGATTGGGCTGTTTTTATGAAAAATGTAGATCTTTTGATCATCAATTTTCCGCCCAAACGCATTGATGATATAGCAGAGGTCTATCCTCAACAAATTGAACAAATTGTTCAACGGACGAATCCTAATATTTCGGTGATTTTTATTAGTTCTACAGCCGTTTATGCCAATGAGAACAGAAGAATAACAGAAGACGATCCTGCACGGCCTTCTAAATTATCTGGCAAAGCTGTTTTAGCAGCAGAAAATAAGCTTCGGAAGCATTTTGGGGCTAATTTGACAATCTTGCGCCTAGCTGGATTAATTGGTCCAGAACGGCATCCAGGGCGTTTTTTAGCCAATAAACGAGCCTTAAAAAATCCCGATGTTCCAATTAATCTAATTCACAGAACAGATGTGATTGCTTTGATTCAGCGGATTATTGATTTGAATTGTTTCGGAGAACTAATCAACGGTTGTGCCGATGAGCATCCTATCCGAAAAGCGTATTATACCAAAGCCGCTCAACAACTGGAATTACCCTCGCCTATATTTGGCGAAACAGATACAAAAACGTACAAAATAATAGATAATTCTAAATCTAAACGGTTGCTTAATTTTGACTACCAATATGCGAATCCCGAACTCATTTTTGAAGAAAAACAACTTGGAGAAATTGCCATTATTGGAGCAGGTCCAGGCGATCCTTCCTTACTGACTCGAAAGGCTTACAAATTGCTCCAGTCCGCAGAAGTTATTCTTCACGATAATTTGGTATCCAATGAAATTTTAGCGTTAAATGCCAAGGCGGAGTTAATTTATGTTGGTCGGAAATATGGAGATCAATCGAATCAAAAAGAACGGCAAGATAAAATTAATCAACTGCTTGCTCAATCGTATCATCAAGGCAAAAAAGTAGTACGGTTAAAGTCGGGCGACCCTTATATTTATGGAAGAGCTGCGGAAGAAGCCCGTTTCCTAAAGGGGCTTCAAATTCCATTTTCGGTTGTTCCTGGTATATCCGCAGCTTTGGCAGCAGCCAACCAGCATAATATTCCATTAACCGAACGTTCCCAATCCAATGCTGTACTTATTTGTACGGCTCATACCGCCGATTATTCTTTTGAGCAACTCAAAGGCATTGCCGAATTATTGAAGGCTGGTAATGCCTTGGCGCTGTATATGGGACTTCGAAGCCTGAATAAATTAATCCCCAAATTATTGGAGGTTTGTGGAGACCCTACCATTCCTATTAATGCCATTTCAAATGTTTCTAGAACCAATGAAACATTACTTCAATCTACTTTAGAAACTATAGAAATAGATGTTAAAAAATCGGCTTTAGAAATGCCTGTTGTATTTATTGTTGGAGTAAAAAAAATTGAACAACGATGACCAAAAAAGGAATTTTGCTTTGTGGGCACGGAAGTAGGACAAAATCAGGGACAGATGCTTTTAAGTCATTGATTGAACTGCTCAAAAAACGCTACAGCGATTACGAAGTAGATTATGGTTTTTTAGAATTTAATCATCCTGTCTATGAAGCGGCTGTAGAACGAATGTACCAAAAGGGAATTCGGGAAATTTATGCCCTCCCTGTTATTTTATTTGCTGGATCACACGCCAAAAATGATATTCCCTACGAAATGAATACCATTCAAAGCTATTATCCTGATTTGACCATTAAAATGGGGCGTCATATTGGGGTAAGTTCTTTTTTGGTAGAATTGGCAAAAAAACGAGTTTTAGAAACGGAGGCTGAACGGAGTCCTATCGACAGAAAAGATTGTTGTTTGTTGGTCGTTGGCAGAGGGACAACCGATCCAGATGCAAATTCTGATGTGCATAAATTGGCTTGCATCATAGGCGAAGGAATGGGCTTTGGTTTCACTACAGTTGCTTATAGCGGCACAGCTTATCCCGCCATTCCTGAGGCATTGCCAAGAGTCGATAGATTAGGGTTTGAGCGAGTGATAGCAATTCCATTCTTTTTCTTTACAGGGATTTTATTACAACGAGTGATACAACAACTAAATAATTTTGAAGGAAACAGCCAATATGTTTGCACAGCTGCATTTGGAACGGATGAGTTAATCCTTCAAGCATTTGATGAGCGTTTGGAAGAAATTATCAATGGAACAGCCAATATGAATTGCCAATTGTGCAAGTATCGCAAACAGATTGTAGGTGTTGAACATTGTCAAGGTTTAGAGCAAGTTGGACATCATCTAAATGTTAGAGGGGTTTTATTTGAAGAAGATGAAAAAGTAGGAGAAAAAAAAGGATTGCTTGTCGCATTTAAAAAGGCATTGGGAATATAAAAATGAAGAAAAATCATAACATAAAAAAGCCCTGTATTTTTGGCGTGGCACTAGGTCCTGGAGATCCTGACTTAATTACGGTCAAAGGTTTGGACATTCTTAAAACAGTGGATGTAATTTACTACCCTGGGGCTTTGTTTTCTAGCGGCAGAAAATCTAGTTATGCCTTGAGTATTATGGAGCAGTATGATCTGGACCTTCAAAAATGCAAGGGGTTTTACCTCGCCATGAATTTAGATAGAACGGCTGCTGAACTTACCTATTCGAATGCATTTGAGTATATTTTATCCGATTATAAAGCAGGTCGTTCTATTGCCATTGTTAGCGAAGGTGATATTAGTACTTACAGTTCCTTTGCTTACTTGCTCCGTCGAATAAAAAAACATCATTTAGAGGTGGAATTAGTTCCTGGAATTAGTTCCTATAGTTTGGCCGCAGCGCAGCAACAAATTCCTTTGTGTCTCCAAGACGAACCACTCATTATTTTGCCAAGGGTTCAAGATAAAGGGATTTTGGAGGAAGCTTTAGCGGCTTTTAGTTGTCTTGTTTTAATGAAGATAAAGTCTTCGATTGGGCTAATCCAAGAAGTTTTGAGTCAGCATGAAAATGCTGAAATTTATTATTTCGAACGACTTGGAACCGCTCAGCAATTTATGAGCACCAATTGGAATGAAATTATGAATCGTGATATTCCTTATTTTTCACTAATAATAGTTCGAATATGAAAATAACAGTAGCGGGTTTAGGTCCTGGAGGACTTGATTATTTATTGCCAATTGTCAAAAAAGCATTAGGAGCAGCCGATGTTATTATAGGCTATACCTATTATTTTCAATTTGCAGCCCCTTTCGCAGCTGAGAAAGCAGAATTTATAGGAATGCCATTGGGCAAAGAAGAAGCGAGGGCTGCCGCCGCTATTGAAAAAGCCTTAATGGGGCAAAATGTCGTTGTCATTGGTTCTGGAGATGCTAGCATCTATTCTATGGCAGCTATTGTTTATGAAATGGTAGCCCAGCAGAATTTAGAACAAATAGAATTGGAAACCTTGCCAGGCGTTTCGGCTTTTTTGGCAGCAGGTAGCAAACTGGGGGCACCACTAGGACATGATTTTTGCTGCATTTCGCTTTCTGATTTAATGACGCCTTGGAATGTTATTGAAAAGCGAATAAAGGCAGCAGCAGCAGGCGATTTTGTAACTAGCTTTTATAACCCTAGGAGCAAAAAGAGACATTGGCAATTGACGTGCTGCAAAAATATCTTTCTAGAAGAACGTGCTGCCGATACACCAGTGGCGATTGTCCGCCAAGTGACTCGACCAGAGGAATCCATAGAATTGACAACGTTGGGTGCATTTGATCCAGATACAGTAGATATGTTTTGTTTGGTTATGTTTGGGAATTCTCAAACCTTCCAGTTTAAAAATAACTTGGTAACCCCAAGGGGCTATTTGAACCGTAAACCAAAAACGGGAAAAGAAATTCAACAAGAAAGCTTCCGAATCGTAACCAGTCACATCCAGCATTTACCAAAAACCTTGGCAGAAAAATGGGCAATTACTCGCCTAATTCACACAACGGGAATTTTAGAAGATCACCAGTATTTTAAGGGTTCTGAACAGGCAATAGAAAAATGGCACGACTACCTCGTCAAAGGTGGGGTTATTGTTACCGATGTCACGATGGTAAAAGCAGGAATTACAAAGGCATTTAGTAAAAAGTATGCCAATGAAATTCATTGTTACCTCAATGAAGAAGCCACTTTAGCCTTGGCAGCTAAAGAAAATTTGACACGATCGCAAGCAGGAATACGCATAGCGATTGAAAAACACCCCAATGCCTTATTTGTTATTGGGAATGCTCCAACTGCATTGATTGAGTTAACGGAGCAATTGAAAGAAAATGAAACGTTTAAACCTGTAGGGATTGTGGGAACACCAGTAGGTTTTGTAAATGTTATAGAATCTAAAGAACAATTAGTACAGGCAAAAGGAACCAATTGGGTTACTGTAGAGGGCAACCGAGGTGGAAGTAATGTAGCAGCTGCTATCGTTAATGCTGCCTTTACCTTAGAGGATGCCACGGAATTTTTATAAAAATGATTGCCAAAAGCTGAACATCAATGAAAACATTTAATGCTAACGATACTGCTGTTTTAGAATCGATTCTTTTGCACAGAAGAGATGTGAGAGGGAATCATTTTTTGCCCCAACCACTGCCACCAGATATTATCCACAAAATTTTATTTGCAGGGGTTAATGCGCCTTCTGTTGGGTTTTCACAACCTTGGGAATTTGTCCTAATTGATGATCTTAAGGTAAAAAAAGCAATTCGAGCATCTTTTGATCTAGAAAATCAAAAAGCAGCTAACCAGTTTGAACGAAAACAGGATCAATACCAACAATTAAAATTAGAAGGAATTATCGAGGCGCCTTTGAATATTGCTGTTTTTTATAACCCCAGCAAGGGACCTGTTTTGGGGCAAACTTCAATGCCTGAAATGGGAACCTATAGTGTGGTTTGTGCGATACAAAATATGTGGTTGATGGCTCGATCTTTAAACGTAGGCTTGGGTTGGGTTAGTATTGTTGATCCAGACAAGATTTGTTCTATTCTAAAAGTCCCCTCCAATCGAAAATTAGTAGGATACCTTTGTCTGGGTTATGTTGACCATTTTTATAAGGTTCCAGAATTAGAGCTTCTAAAATGGGAAAAACGCAAACAAATGGAAGAAGTTATTTATACCAATGGTTATAACAATTGTAATCCATAAAAGGCATGGACAAACTAGAACAAATGGTTATTTATTTGATTGGAATTGGAAATAAAAAGAATCCATCCTTTAGTCCAGAAGTTGAGGCTTTGGTGAAGGCTGGATACTACTACTCAGGCGGAACTCGACATTATGAGCTTGTTCAAGACTTGTTGCCTGCCAAACATCATTGGATACCCATTAAGGGAAAGATGGAAAACTTGGTTCAAAAATATCGAAGCCTCAACGCTTCCATTTTGATTTTTGTCTCTGGCGATCCGTTTTTTTATGGCTTTGGCAATACGCTCAAACGTTTAATGCCAACAACTTGTTTAAAGGCTTATCCAACCTTTAATTGCCTCCAATTACTTTGTCACAAAAAGCAAGTTGCCTACAATGAATTATTAGCGGTTTCGCTACATGGTAGACCTTGGAAAAAATTGGATGAAGTATTGCGCTCTGATCAATCTCTTATTGGAATTTTGACGGATGCACAGCACAGCCCAGCACATATTGCTCAGCGGATGTTGAGGTATGGAGTTGATAATTATAAAATGCTTGTTGGTGAAAACTTAGGGGGCGATGACGAACAAATATCAACCTTGGAACTCAAAGAAGCAAGCAATTATAAGGCAGCTTCTTTAAACTGTGTGTTACTCATTCGAACTCAAAGCCGAAAACTTGCTTTGTCTCAGCCCGATAACACATTTAAAACCTTAGCAGGTCGCCCTAAAATGATTACTAAAATGCCGCTAAGATTATTAAACGTACAATTGTTGGAATTGCATAAGGCGAATACATTTTGGGATATAGGAAGTTGTACTGGAGCAATTGCCATAGACGCTAAACGACATTATCCTCATTTGGAGGTTTTAGCCATTGAAAAACGCTTGGAATGCGGCGCTATTATCCAACAAAATTGTGAACAGCAGCAAACCTCTGGAATTGAGGTGTTAATTCATGATTTTTTTGATTTGGATTTGGCGACATTCCCCACCCCGCAATCGGTTTTTATTGGTGGTCATGGTGGGCGTTTAGAGACTTTGATTAAACAATTAGATGCTTATTTAATAGAAGGCGCTACGGTGGTAATGAATACTGTCTTAGAAAGCTCTTTGAATACATTTTTAGCAACGTTTGGGCACCTAAATTATAGCCTGAGCGATAAAATGAAACTAGTTATTGACGATCACAATACCATTCATGTTTTGGTAGCAAAAAAGAATAAATGAAAAAAATAGTTTTTATTGCCGTAACGGATCAAGCCATAAAAAAAGCGCTTGTATTGCAAAAGCAATTCCCTAAATCATTGTTGATTACTACTCGTGAAAACAATTATGATACCGTATCTAGCGTAAATTCTATCTCTGAGTATTTAGAACAATACTTTAGTCAATTGGATGGAATTGTTTTTATCAGTGCTATGGGAATCTGTGTGCGAATGATTGCTCCGTTTCTAGAAGGGAAAGAATTAGACCCTGCGGTGATTTGTATGGACGAACAAACTTACTTTGTACAATCTGTTATTGGTGGTCACAAAAAGGGAGCCAATGCCTTGGCAGAAAAAGTAGCTGCTATTTTTGGTAGCCAAGCGGTTCTTTCTACTGCTAGTGATGTGCAACAAATTTGGGCCTTGGATCTTTTGGCGGAGCAGTTTGATTGGACGGTAGCCTGTACGTCCTCTATGACAGCATTAATGGCTTTGTTTGTAAATAGAAAACCAACAGCTTTATTGTTAGAAATAAAGGACAAAGGAACGGCTTATTTAGAGCAATCTTTGCCTGATTTTGTCACGGTATTCTATAAAGAAACAGCAATTGATTACGCTAAATTTGAGTTGTTGATTTGTGTATCTCCTCGATTGATAAAGGCTACAATCCCCTGTCTTGCTTTTTATCCAAAAGTGTTAACGCTTGGGACAGGTTGTTCTAAAGCCTTAGATTCTGAACAATTCAAAACGACCTTGTTGGAATCCATAAAAGCAAAGGGATACTCCCCCGCAGCCCTCAAATGTTTTGGCTCGGTGGACATTAAAGCAAAACAACAGGCTTATGTAGACTTCTCAGAGGAATGCGACCTTCCTTTCCAAACTTTTACAAGAGAAGTTATACAAACCATTGAGGTTCCGAACCCTAGTAAAGTCGTTCAGGCAAAAATTGGTGTTGATGGTGTTTCAGAATCTACTGCGATGCTTTTGGCGAATCAAACTAGCCTCTTGGTAGAAAAACAGAAGGTTTTATTAGAGAATGGGGAGAAATTCACCTTTGCTTTAGCCTTGGATCGTATGGCAGAGCGAAAGGCAGTTGTTGCTATTATTGGTGCAGGTCCTGGCGATGAATTACTCATTACCGTCAAAGGAAAGAATTACTTAGAGCAAGCAGATTGTGTACTGTATGCAGGGAGTTTAGTGCCAGAGGAAATGACGAATTGGTGCAAAGCAGGAGCCGTTGTTATGAATTCAGCAATGATGACCTTGGAAGAGCAAATTACGTTGATGCAAAAGCATTATGAAAAAGGACACTTAATTGTTCGTTTACAATCTGGCGACCCTTCTCTTTATGGTGCCATTCAAGAACAAATGTCCATTTTTGATGACTTGGGCATGCACTATTTTATCATTCCTGGAATTTCTTCTTTTAGTGCGGCTGCGGCTGCCTTAAAATCTGAATTCACCATTCCTGAAGTGGTGCAGTCTGTTATTCTGACTAGAGGAGCTGGAAAAACGCCCTTGCCTGAGGCTGAAAAATTGGAAGAAATGGCTAAACATAAGGCAACCATGTGCATTTTTCTAAGTGCTACTTTGGTCAAGAAGGTAGAGGCGCAATTATTAGAACATTATGATCCAGAAACGCCTGTAGCAGTACTTTATCGGGTAACGTGGAAGGATGAAGAAATTTATCAAGGAACGCTGCAAAACTTAGCGGCTATTGTCAAAAAAAGCAAAAAAACACGGACGGTTTTATTCATTATTGGTGCTTGTATTGGTGCTCGTAAAAATAGATCTCAATTGTATAACCCTGATTGGAAACATATTTTTAGAACCAATAAAAAGTTTACACTCAAAGAATAATTGATTGAGCTATGATTCTAATTTTTGGAGGAACGACAGAAGGCAGGCAGGTGCTTGACTTAATGAAGCAAGTAAAGAAGCCCTATCACTATTCGACAAAGACAGCCGTAGAATATCAAGAAGATGGCTTGGGGATTTATCGTTTTGGTGCTTTGGATGAACAGGCTTTATCTAATTATATCCAACAGCATGCAATAAAGTGGATTATTAATGCTGCGCACCCTTTTGCCACCTTGCTGCACAATACGATTGATAAGGTTAGTCAACAATTGGCGGTTCCAGTGTATCGCTTAGAGCGGGTTTATGAAGAACGCCAATGCAATAAATTGGTGCATTATACAAAGGATTATGCAACGAGTTTAAAGCTACTGTTCGAACAATTTGCAGGGAAAACCTTAATGGCTTTATCTGGCGTGCAGTCGATCCCCAAATTAGAGGACTATTGGAAACGGCACAAAACTTTTTTTAGAATACTAGATCGAGCTAGTTCTATTGAATTGGCAGCATACCACCAATTCCCTGCTTCTCAATTGATTTTAGGTTATCCCAATAAAAAGAACGCAGATGAAAAGGCTATTTATCAAGATTATCAAACAGGGGTTATTTTAACAAAAGAAAGCGGAGGAAGCGGTTTTTTGGCGACCAAAATAGCTGTTGCCTTAGAACTTGGATTGCCAATTATTATTATAAAACGCCCTCCAATGCCCCCCTATTTTACAGAGGTAAATAATTTAGAACGGTTGCTAGAAGAGATAAAAAAATGGGCTTAAGAAAAATACCTGAAGGACCTTTAAGGGACGGCTTTACAACGGGAACCTCTGCCACGGCAGCGGCTAAAGCAGCGTTGTGGGCTATGATTCATCAAACACCCCCTAAGGAAGTACAGGTAGTTCTGCCCATCGAAAAAGTATTGACAATTCCCGTTCATTCCTGTGCTTTTACAGAAGAATGGGCGAAATGTAGTGTAATTAAGGACGCTGGAGATGACCCAGATGTGACCAACAAGGCGGAAATAGGCTGCGAAATCACCTTGACGAAAAAGAAGGGAGAAGTTTTGTTTGTTGCGGGCGAAGGTGTGGGCACTGTTACCTTACCAGGCTTGTCATTAGCCGTTGGACAGGCTGCGATTAATCCTGTTCCAAGGCAAATGATGGTTGCTGCCTTACAAAAGTTACTACACGATGCCGATTGGGATTTTGGCGTTTGTGTAACTGTTTTTGTTGTTAATGGGGTTCGGTTGGCTAAGCGCACGCTCAATGAGCGAGTTGGTATTATGAATGGCTTATCGATTCTAGGAACAACAGGAATTGTTAAGCCCTATTCCTCTAGCTCTTATATTGCCAGTATTGAGCAAGGAATTGATGTCGCTGTTGCCAATGGCATTCGAGAGCTGGTCATTAACTCTGGGGCAAGATCTGAAAAATACCTAAGGGCTTTATTCCCTTATTTAAAAGAACAGGCCTTTATACATTATGGAAATTGGATTGGAGAAACCTTAAAAAAAATAAGGCATTCGGCCATTCAAAAAGTATCGCTTGGAATTATGCTGGGAAAGGCAGTAAAATTAGCGGCTGGGCAGTTGGATACGCATAGTTGTGTCTCTTCTTGGGACAAGGAATTTATTGCGAGACTAGCCCAAAAATCAGGCTATAATATGCAACAACAAAACGCCATAAAGGAACTTAATATGGCAGGACGATTACCTGAAATTTTTCCCTTTCAGGAACAGGAAGCTTTTTACCAACAGCTTTTAAGCTGTTGTTATCAACAAAGTAAAACAATTCTTAATCCAATAGAATTAGACCTTTTTTTAATTCATAAAGAAGGCGATTTTATTAAATACAAACGACTATGACATTTGCCAACATGCTTCGCCCTCTCATGGCGGGCGTACTACACTCTTTTGAACCAGATCACATTACTGCGGTTTCTGTTTTGGCTTCAGAAAAAGCGATAAAAAAAGAAAGGGCATCCCTTAAGACTGTCTTGCAAGCCTCCCAATGGGCCTTTGGGCATTCTGTTACACTATTGTTATTTGGAGGGGTTGCGTTGATTTTTAGATCAACCATGGTTAATTTTGTAGAGAACATCTCTTATATAGCCGAATTGATGGTTGGTCCCATTATGTTTTGGTTGGGGATAACGGCAATCCGAAGAAATTACCAACTCAACGAAATGATGCAGGATCACAAAGCTATAGAGGCCCATGAGCACAATGCATCTAATCCCATTCATTTACATGGAAAACAGGGAGAAGAAATTTCAATGAACCCGATTAAGCGTTCCTTTTGGATTGGGATGTTGCATGGCTTAGCAGGAACAGGTGGAGCCTTAACAACAGCCTTGGTCATTAGTGCACCAACCATTACAGAAGCCATCCTGATTTTGGTAATAGAATCGGTAGGAATCATCTTTGCAATGGGCGTTTACAGTTATACCTTGATTGTTACAATGAGTCGCTTTTTGGATAAAAACATATCTATTTTTAAATGGATGAATGGCTTAGCGGGGTTAGCTTCTATCTTAATTGGTCTGTATTGGACTTATAATTCAATTATGGGAGCATGATGACGGCTATATTTCCATTTACAGCAATTGTAGGGCAAGAAACATTCAAACTTGCCCTACTGCTCAATATCATTGACCCAACATTGGGCGGTGTGTTGGCTATTGGGGATAAGGGAACGGGCAAAACTACCTTGGTGCGTTCTCTTGCCAACTTGATGGCTAATCAAGATGCCTTTCCTTTTGTCAACTTGCCTATAGGTGCCTCGGAAGATAGTTTATTGGGACAACTTAGCTTGGGCAAATTAATCAATGAAAAGCAGGAGCATTTACAATTGGGGCTTTTGGCTAAGGCGAATCGAGGTTTTTTATACATTGATGAGATCAATCTTTTAAATGATTATCTAATGGATATGCTTTTGGATGCTGCTTCCATGGGTTATTATTTTTTAGAACGAGAAGGTTTTTCCAAAAAGCTGGACAGCAAATTTTGCTTGATTGGTTCTATGAATCCCGAAGAAGGTGATTTGCGTCCTCAGTTAAAAGATCGTTTCGGTTTGTGCGTCTTTATTCAAACGCCCCAATGTTTAGAACAACGGGTAAAAGTGATAGAACGGCGATTGGCATTTGATCAGGATGCCGCAGCATTTAGAGCAAAATATGCCCAAGAAGAACAAGAGTTATTAGAAGAAGTTTTGAGGGCAAAAGCTGCCTTAAATTCTATTGTGGTGTCACCTGAAGTTTTAAGCTATTCGGGGCAATTGGCACTCAACAACCAAGTAGAAGGACTAAGAGCGGATATTTTATTGGTAAAAACGGCTAGAGCGTTTACAGCATTGAATGGGCGAACAGTAACAACAACGGAAGATGTTGATGCGATTCAGCACTTGGTATTGAATCATAGAAGCAATGCCTTAAATTCAAGCCCTCCTCCTCCACAAGAAAAAGAAGAAAATAAAGCTTCACAAGAAAAACAAAGTGAACCTCAACAGCAAGCGCCCAACGCTCTAATCAAAGCAATACTTCCCGATCAGCATCTAGTAACAAGGCCTCATAACGGTGGGAAATCTAAAAATGGAACTCCACAACGGCAAAAAGAAGCTCCCAAAGGGATTGCACAAACGGCTAGTGCTGTAAAGACGATTGACAAACGAAAAACCGTTGGGCAATATTTGGCCACCTCTAAATTAGAGCTAAAACATAAAAGAGAGGAAACCAAAACAAAGCAACAACTTATTTTTGTCTTAGATTCAAGTGGTTCCATGCTTCAACAGCAAGTGATTGCTTATGCCAAAGGGTTGATTAAAAAATGGGCAAAAAAGCAAGCGAATTCTCCCACTACTTTTTCTCTGATTACACTCTTTGATGGTGCTGCAAAACTACAATTGGAAGGCTCTAAGGATCTCAATAAGTTATTAGAGGTCGTAGAATCGGTAGAGACTGGTGGTAAAACAAATCTAGTGGCTGCTTTTAGAACGATTAAAAAATTAACGGCAATCAATCCCACTCTACATTATCAATTGATCATACTAAGTGATGGGCGTTTTCAATCTAAAGAGGCAGCTACATTGGAGGACTTGGTTTTGGCTTATCAAATGAATTGTAAATTGGTAAGTGCTTTGCATTTTGTGGATGCTGAGCAAGAGATGGTTAAGATTGGTTGGGGGGCAAAATTTGCAAAACAATTAAAAGGAACTTATGAAGTTTTAAACATAATGAAATGAAACAGGCAGAAATTCATTTAATAACGGGAGGTCAACGCTCAGGAAAAAGTGCTTATGCGGAACGCTTGGCCTTAGAAAACTGTAAACGTCCCATCTATCTTGCTACCTCCAAGGTCTGGGATGAGGAATATAAAAAGCGCATTATGTTGCATCAAGAAGGTCGCTCAGAAGCTTGGATTAATAAAGAAGAATTATTGAATATTAGTCAAGTCACATTTCCTTCAAAGGTGGTTTTGTTGGACTGCATTACATTGTGGTTGACCAATGTTTTTGACGCTTATAAATACGATAGTCAGCAGGCAAAGAAATTTGCATTGAGTGAGCTAAAACGCTTGTTTGAGCAGCACCTAACCCTTTTTATTGTCAGTGCTGAACTTGGAATGGGAATTATTCCAATGCAGGCAAGTACTCGTCAATTTGTAGATCTGCATGGCGAGGTTAATCAATATATTGCAAAACAAGCCAAGCAACTAAGTTTTATGGTTGCTGGCATTCCTTTACAGGTAAAGTAAACGTTGATGAAAAAGGCACAATTTATTATCGCTGCGCCAACTAGTAATGCTGGCAAAACTACCGTCACTTTAGGATTGCTGAGAGCGTTGAAGAATCGAAAAATTTCTGCTCAACCTTTCAAATGTGGTCCAGATTATATCGACCCCAAATTTCATCAGCTTGCTGGTCAAAAAACGGGGGTTAATTTAGATTTGTTTATGATGTCTAAGGCAGATCTTAGGGCAAGTTATTTTGATTGTCTATCAATGGCAGATGTTGCTTGTGTAGAAGGTGTAATGGGATTATTTGATGGTGCCAAACGTTCGGAAGGTAGCACCGCCGAATTAGCTAAAGTACTGGACATTCCCATCGTCTTTGTTGTGAACGCCAAAGCAACTGCTTATTCTGTTGCTCCCCTTTTGTACGGCTTCAAGAATTTTGATCCAGCCTTAAAAATAGCTGGGGTGATTTTTAATCGAGTGAATACGGCTTCTCATTATGCTTTTTTGAAAGAGGCTTGTGAGGATGTTGGTTTAACGGCTTTGGGCTATTTGCCTGCTTTGGAAGATGCTCAAATCCCCT
The DNA here is from genome assembly GCF_026000115.1 of Aureispira anguillae. Classification (GTDB taxonomy): domain Bacteria; phylum Bacteroidota; class Bacteroidia; order Chitinophagales; family Saprospiraceae; genus Aureispira; species Aureispira anguillae. Next base: position 2,282,232 of record NZ_AP026867.1, on the reverse strand, counting down.
CTCGACACTTGGGGTTGTCTATTGACAAAATTGAGGCTTACGATCCATTGATTGAACGGTTTTCCCAAGCTTTGGAGCAAACCGTTGATCTCAATCAACTATTAGAAAATTGCACGGTATCCGTTCCCGAACCATACACAAGCGAAAAAAAATCCGTCCTTCGCCCTTCGTTTCAGATTGCTGTGGCAAAGGACAATGCCTTTAATTTTTGTTATGAACAAACGATAAAAGCTTTTGAGCGAAAAGGCAGGGTCGTTTATTTTAGCCCATTGGAAGATGAGGAGTTGCCAATTGCTGATTTTGTTTATTTCCCAGGAGGATACCCTGAATGTTATCTGGATAAACTGTCTGCCAATCATTCTATGTTGGCATCTGTCCGAAAGTATGCTGCTAATGGTGGGCGAATATGGGCAGAATGTGGAGGAATGATGTATTTGGCAAAGGCAATTATAGACAAAGAAGGCAAAGCATATAAAATGGTAGGTTGCTTTGATTTTGTTAGTTCTATGCAACAGATGAAACTCAAACTAGGCTATCGAACAATGTACTTGGATAATCTAGCATTTAAAGGACATGAATTTCATTATTCGACTCTACTAAACCATGCTTCCACCCCTCATCTTGGTTTTGCAAAAACAGCCCGCAATCAACCTGCTGATACCATGATCTATAGTTATAAAAATGTTTTGGCTTCTTATGCCCACCTCTATTTTGGAACAGATGATTTATTGGAAAAACTACTGAAATTAACGGAACGTATCTAAAATCCAAACTTGTAATAGGTTGCACTAGAAGTTCAATTTTTCACACGATTAACTGCGTTGTTAGTTAAAGAATAAAAAATTACTATGAAAATATACACTAGAAAAGGAGACAAAGGAAAAACAGGTGTTTTTGGAGGCAGTAGAGAGTTTAAGAATTCGCCTCGAATTGAGTGCATTGGAACCTTAGATGAAGTTAACTCAACCATTGGTTTACTTCGTGCTAAGTTAGGAGAAGAACACGCTTGGCAAGCTAATTTGCATCGAATTCAAAAAGATTTGATGGATATGATGTCTCGGCTGGCACGTCCTTCTATTTCAAAAAAAGAAAACACAAACCCTGAGCCGAAAGATGGAGCCGCTTTTTGCGAGCAATGGCTGGATGAGATGGAAGAAGCTATGAGTAGCCCCTCTGATTATTTTGTTTTGCCTGGCGGAAACGAAGTTTCTGCCTTGTGTCATGTCTGTAGAACACAAATCAGACGAGGTGAACGCAATTTGGTTACGTTGATGCAAGAAGATCCAGATTGTGTAAAAGACTATGTTCTGGCTTATATCAACCGATTATCCGATTTATTTTTCACTATGGCTAGAGCTGAGATGGACAAGCATGGCGTGGCAGAAGAAAAATGGAATTTGTTCCTATACAAACGTAAAAAGAACAGAACTGCTAAATAGATATGAATACTAATTAAAACAAAAAATAGAATACTTATGAGAAAAATACCTATCACAATAATAACAGGTTTTTTGGGGGTTGGTAAAACGACACTGGTGCACAATATTCTCAAAAATGCCAATGGAAAACGCTTGGCCTTACTGGTGAATGAATTTGGAGAAGTCGGTGTCGATGGTGAAATTATTCGCACTGGCTGTGGGGATGAAACTTGCAACTTAATTGAGCTAGCCAATGGTTGTATTTGTTGTACCGTGCAGGAGGAGTTTTTGCCTTCTATGTTAGAATTGATTGAGCGCAAAGATGATATTGACCATATCATTATAGAAACTTCTGGTTTAGCAATGCCTAAACCCTTGATTAGAGCCGTAAATTGGCCAGACCTAAAGCCACACATAACAATAGATGCTGTTGTGACGGTAGTGGATGCTGTTGGTGTAGCAACGGGTGAGCTTTGCAATCGAGCAAAGGTTCAGAAGCAACGCTTGGCAGATGATTCCTTAGATCATGAAACCCCTATAGAAGAGTTATTTTTGGATCAGTTGACTTGTGCGGATCTACTGTTGGTGAGCAAACGAGATTTGATTGATGATGCTGGATATACAGCAGTTGTCGAAGCCTTGTCTCCCAAAGCCCGCCCCAATGTCAAAATTATTCCCATTGCCAATGGAATCATTGATAATGACATCTTATTGGGATTGGGAGCTTCTGCGGAGGATGATTTATCTACCCGACATTCTATCCACGAACATCATCATGAACATGGACACGATCATGAGCACGATGAAAGCATTACGACAGAAATCTTAGAATATCCCACTACTCCCAATGTTAAAACATTGGTTAAAGAACTTCAGAACCTCGTTCAAAAACATGAAATCTATAGGGTCAAAGGGTTTGTAAATATCCCTGACAAACCTATGCGTATGATTTTGCAAGGCGTGGGAAATCGCTTTGATTATTACTTTGATAGAGCTTGGAAAGACGAAGAAGAACGCAAAACTCAATTGGTTGTTATCGGTAGAGATATTGCGGGTCATTTAAATTAATTTATACTACGCTACGCTGCATATTGGTAACAATATGTAGCGTTTTATTATTTGCTTTACTAAAAGTATTAAAAACCAATAAAATGCACTTAATTTCTACAATACCAGGCGGATGGAACCCGAACGACGATGGCGTTTTTTATATAGAACAACAAGCTGGAGACCTTATATTTCTTTCTGCTGGAGATACTGAGATTAGTGCAGTGAATGAAGCTTATCGATCTTTGAATGTTGAGGGGGAATTACCTAGCTTGAGGTTAGCCAATTTAACGTACTTTAAGCAGGAATTAACCATTGATACTTATTTAGAAGAAGTAGCGTCCAAAGCCAAAGTAATCGTAATGCGTTTGCTTGGTGGAAAATCGTATTATTCTTATTTTTGCGAAGCAATAATAGCACTTTTGGAAGAAGCCGATATAGAACTCATTTTCTTGCCTGGGCACGACCAACCCGATTGGGAATTGATGCAACTTTCTACCATTCCCTTTACTTTGGTAGATGAAATTTGGAAATATTTTGTTGCGGGTGGAATTTTTAATGTTGAGCAAGCCTTAAAACTAATTTTTAATACCCAATTCGATTCCACTTATCCTATCCAACCCATTCGGAGTATTCCTCATTCCTTTTTGTATCATTACGAACAAGGCATTCTGAGTCCTCAATCCCAAGCAATACCTTCTATGCGCCCTGTTGCGCTTATCACCAGTTACCGAACACATTATCTATCCAATAATTTATTGCCCTTACAGGTTTTGTCTGAAATGTTAGCGCTAAAGGGGTTTTATCCTGTTGTTTTGATGGCCTTGAGTTATCGGGATAAAAGAATTAATGATACGATTTTAGAGTTGTTAAATGCCCATGACTTAGTGCCCCAAGTACTTATTAATACGACAGGTTTTGCATTGAGTTCGTTTGATGGTTCAGAGACTTCAACCTTTTTTGAATCTCTAAACATTCCTCTTATCCAAGCAATTTTTGCTTCTTGCAACAAAGCAACTTGGGAAGCTGGTCTTTTTGGCTTGCCTCCAACTGATGTTGCAATGAATATAGCGTTGCCAGAAATGGATGGTAAAATAATAACTACAGCCATTTCTTTTAAAGAATCAATGGGACGAGATGAGCAAACGGATTCAGAAATTGTTGCGTACCAGCCCCACAAAGAAGGCTGCCAATTTGTTGCTGACTTTGCTGCAAATTGGGTCAAACTAAGGCAAAAAAACGCCAAAGAAAAAAGAATTGCTCTAATCGTTCCTAATTATCCCAATAAAAATAGCCGTTTGGCAAATGGTGTGGGCTTGGATACTCCACAATCGGTGCTTGAAATTTTGAAAGCCTTAAAAGATAAAGGGTATGAATTGGGAACAAAAATTCCTCAAAATACAACGGAATTAATTGATGAGTTGACTTCTTTTATTACAAATGAAATCCACAGTTCACAATTAAAAGAAGCGCAAGTTTTATTGTCAGAAACGGACTTTTTACATCATTACGGACAACTTTCGCCCCTACTTCGATCAAAAATTGAGGAGCAATGGGGAGCTCCAACCTCTGCCGTAAATTACAGAAATGGATGGTTTTTAATTCCAGGGCTATGCCTAGGAAATATCTTTGTCTCCATTCAACCCAGCCGAGGGTACAATATGGATTTGCAAGCGACCTACCACTCTCCAGATTTGGTACCAACACAGGATTATTTAGCCTATTATTTTTGGGTGCAACACAAATTTAATGCAGATGCTGTTGTGCATGTAGGAAAACATGGTAATTTGGAATGGCTTCCAGGAAAAAGTGTAGCCCTAAGTGCTTCAAGTTGTTTTCCTGCTATGGTATTTGGAGCTATCCCACACTTTTATCCTTTTATTATTAATGATCCAGGGGAAGGAACACAAGCAAAACGAAGAAATCAAGCGATTATCTTGGATCATCTGATTCCTCCTATGACCCGTGCAGAAAACCACGGTGATTTATTGCAATTGGAATTGCTAATTGATGAATATTATGAAGCAGCGCTTTTAGACCCAAAGCGTGCCAATTTAATTAAAAATAAAATTGAAAATTTGGTACAAAGCTCTCACCTGAGCGTCGATTTAAATAGTGATGGAAAGGACATTGAAACATTATTGGAAGTTATTGATGGTTATCTTTGTGAATTGAAAGAGGCTCAAATTCGAGGAGGTTTGCATATTTTTGGACAAATGCCCAAAGGAGAAAAATTGAGCGACCTAATTTTGGCTTTACATCGATTGCCCCAAGCTAGGCAAATGGGACTTACCCAAGCATTAGCTAAAGATATGGGCTTGGACTTTGATCCTTTAGATACGGCCTATGAAACGGTGCTTAAAGTAACACTAAATGGCATGGACTGTAGAACTATCGGGCAAGCGGTGGAATGGTTAGAACTCAAAAGTAAATTGTTAATTGAAGCACTTTTGGAGGGGGAATTGGTAATGGATAGCCTAGGAAAATACACGCAACAAGTCCTAGTAAGTATTAAAGAAGAGACACTGCCCAAATTAAACGCAACTCAATCAGAAATAACCAACCTATTGAATGGTTTGGATGCTGGATATGTCCCATCAGGAGGATCGGGAGCTCCAACACGTGGACGTTTAGATATTCTACCAACAGGGCGTAACTTTTACTCTGTTGACATCCGAACAATACCCTCTCCCCATGCTTTTGAATTGGGCAAAAAAAGCGCCGATAATATCATTAGTCGGTATTTACAAGAAGAAGGGACTTATCCTACCTCTATTGGTATTTCCGTTTGGGGAACTTCTACCATGCGTACTGGTGGAGACGATATTTCACAGGCATTAGCATTAATTGGAGTGCGCCCTATTTGGCAAGGGGCAAATCGGAGGGTGATTGATTTCGAGATTATTTCAACCTTAGAACTCAAACGCCCAAGAGTTGATGTTTTGTTGAGAATATCTGGTTTTTTTAGGGATGCATTCCCCGATGTTATTTCTTTGTTTAATGCGGTGGTAGAACGGGTCGCTGAACTCGATGAATCGGATGAATTTAACCCCATCAAGGCACGTTACCAAAAAGAGAAAAAAGAGTGGTTAAAAAAAGGAATTGGAGCGGAAAAAGCAAAAGAACGAGCCTTATACAGGGTTTTTGGCTCTAAACCTGGCGCTTATGGTGCTGGTTTGCAGGGAGTGATTGACGAAAAAAATTGGCGGACCAAAGCGGATTTGGCAGAAGTGTATATGAATTGGAGCGGTTATGCTTATTTTGGAAATAAAAATGAAGGGCACTCTGCGCATGAGGTTTTCAAATCTAGGCTTTCTTCTATTGATATTGTCGTTCAAAACCAAGATAATCGAGAACATGATATTTTGGATTCAGACGATTATTACCAATTTCAAGGGGGAATGGCTGTAGCCGTTGAGCAAGAAAAAGGAAGCCCTAGTACGCTTTATTTTGGAGATCATTCCAGACCTGAAAACCCTAGAATTAAATCCTTAAAACAGGAATTACTTAAGGTCTATCGTTCAAGGGTTATTAACCCAAAATGGATCAAGGGAATGCAGGATCATGGTTACAAAGGGGCTTTTGAAATGGCTGCAACCATGGACTACTTATTTGCTTACGATGCTACAACGGAACTTATTGATGATTTTATGTACGAAGGAATGACTCAGGCTTATTTATTGGATGAAAACAATCAGAATTTTATCCGAACGCATAATAAATGGGCAATTCGAGATATGTCTGAACGAATGTTAGAAGCTATTCAGCGAGGAATGTGGCAAGCTCCTTCAGCAAAAACAACAGCAGCTTTAGAACAGCTGCTGTTGGATTCTATAGAAGATTTGGAATAATTAAAGCCTACATTTAGGCATTATTCCTATTTTAAGGCGGCTAATTGTTGTCGAATTTTTTGAGCTTGAGCTTGTTGACCCGATATTTCATACAAATGGATCAAGTTATAATAAGCTGATTTTTGTTTGGGGTTGATTCGAATCGCTCGTACTAAAAACTTTTCACTGTTTGTGAAATCCTTTTTGTGCAAATAACCCAAACCTAACAATTGGTTGGCAATCCAATCAGCAGGATATAACTCTAAATATGGCTTGGCGTACTGAATGGTTTCATCTCCTTTTTTGGAAATGGAATAAATATGAGCCAAACTCAGCCAAATATTAAAATTAGAGGGGTCCTTAGCATAAGCGTCTAAGAACAATTGATAAGCTTCGTCATACTTTTTTGCTTGCATAGCCATAAGCCCCTTATAAAAGGTGCGATCGGTTTGTTTTACTACATAAGCTATTCCACGTCCCTCTATTTCCTCTGCATAGAGTAAATCTTTGGGAGGAAAAACAAGGTCTCTAATTTTACGAGGTAAAAAAATCGTTGACATTACAGAGTAATCCCATTCGGTACTTTTCCAACTTTTTATACCTGTTTTAACGAATTCTACATTTAATGCTTTTGCATCAAAATACATATTTAGTGCATGGGCATTATTACTTGCAATTTTAATTTTTTTCGTTCTGTTTTTGTCCTTAAAAATGGGCTCGTTTTCGAGCAACCAATACACTCCTTTGGTAACAGCCAACTGTTGATAATCATTATCAAATTCATCATAGGCTTCATGGAATCCTCCTGCCAACTCGTTATAATAAGCATATTGATAACTGGGGTAAGTCAATTGCCAAATTAGCGTTTTTAAGATTAGTCCTCCAAAAATAAGGACAGCTAACCATTGAGCGACACTCTTTCGAAAAGGAAATACAACACTGCTAATAGCAAGCCCAGCGAGAATAACAAATGAAGGGTAAAAGAAGGTGATGTGTCTCCATCCATTATAGATGGTTTGTTTTGTATAAATAACAAAGCAAATAGGGAAAAGAGTTGTAAATAAGAAAAATAATAAGTGGGTTTTACTGATAAATTTTGATTTAAAAAACAAACTTAGAATCAGAGGGATTGAGAGCAATGTAAAAAGGGGTAAAGAAATTTGTAAAGATTTTAGTAAGTAGTTGGGGGGTAAATTGGTAGATCTGACCATATCTCCTTCAAAGAAAAGGGTGATAGACACAGGAAATTTAACCGCAACATTCAAGGCATCACTAACGTGACTAACTGGGTGCATCCAAAAATTGGGGTAAAAAAGAAGTCCCAAAAGGCAACCCAAAATAATCACTGCAGCGGGAAGTAAAATTAGTTTAATTTGTTGAGAACGTTCATGGGAAAAGAAAACTGTCCTAAATTCCTTCTCAAATATTAATTTTAATCCAAAGAAAATAAAAGGGTAAGTGGCCAACAAAAAGCCCCCTACTCTTGTTCCAACTGCTATGGCTATTCCCAAGCCTAAACCGATGGCATCCCCTCGTTTAAATTGCGGGTAGTTTCGGGCAAATCTTACGGTGTAATAACAGGTTATCGCAAAACCAAGCGCAAATGGGATGTCTTTACTGTTAAAGAGCATTTGCCCTACAATGGTAGGACTAGCCATCATCAATAGCGTTGTTACCGCTGCCGCCTTCCAGCCCGATAGTTCCTTGGCTGTTAATCCTGTAAATAATATAATTAAAATACCACAAATGGCTACTAAAAAGTGCCGAATATGATATTGTGTTGCAGGCGAACAAGAAGCCGTTACCGCTGCTGCTGTTGCTTCGAAAATGGCTCCGTAATATTTTTGATTTTTGTAAGGTTGACCATAGACTTTTAAATCAACAAAGGAAGTATCTTGCCCGAATGATTTATAATAGTTCAAGCAAGTTTTTCCATAGGCGTGGTCTATTGGTTCATCACTAGGTAATCCAATACCCAAGCTGCTACTGAGTATAAAAATAGAAGCCAAAATGAGAAGTATTCCAAAAACGAATTTAGGTAAATTGGAATGAGAAGAGGATGTTTCGGATTGGGTAAGGGGGTTATTTTTTGACATTTGTTTTTTATTTAGGAATATATTCGAAAACTTATTGTGATTGTCGAGGTAATTTTTATTAGTTAAAACGCTTTCTTATTGCATCTAAATTATGGATTTGCTCAACCAAATTAAATTTATATTGTATTCATCTAGTTTTTTATACAAAAAAAATTTTAGCAATAATACATTAAATTTCTTTTTTATTTAAAACAATTAAAATGAACTCTGTTTTTTGAAAGGCATTTGTATATATATATCTACTTATTAAGTAGTGTTTTATCGGTTTTAATAGATGATAATAAATTTTTAATTTTTTTTTTAAAAATATATTTTTGGCATTTTTAAATAGTTTTTATGCATTTATTTACATTGTTTTGATAGAATCGTAATCAGGATGCTCTCCCAAGTTAAAAACTAACACCCTGTTATAATCAACAGTGATTTTAAAGGTGTTTTTAAGTGGAATTGCTAATAAATAGGCCCAAATACAACGAATAACTCCCGCATGAGTTACGAGGAGCACTTTTTGATAAGAAGTAGCCCTCAGGCGATCCATAAAATTGGCTACTCGCTCGTAAAGCTGTTGCATGCTTTCCCCATTTGGGGGGCTATTGTGAACAAAGTCATCCATCCAAGTTTGGAGCTGTTCAGGATCTATTCGATCCCATGCTTGCAGTTCCCAGTCGCCAAAATTCATTTCTAATAAGGCATCTTCTATTAGCGGTTGATGACAGAAACGTTTAGCCAATAAATGACATCTAGACAAAGGACTCGTGATAACTGCATCTAGATCCAAGGGAATTTTTTTCTGTAAAAGATCTGCCTCCATTTGAAAAGAATCAAGAAGCTGTATCTCTGTTTGACCATAACAGATGCCCGTTTGGATATTTACTTTGGTATGGCGACTGACATATATTTGCATGAGCTATCCTTATATTTAAAATAAAAAAATGTAAATATATTGAAAACAATTAATTTTTGTACTATATTTATTCCTGTCCCCCTAAGCTGTTTTATAATGAATAGAATTTACCTTGGTAAGATCTAGATCTTGTAATGTATGGATAAGTTCTAAAAAAAACAGTATAACATGAAACACAGACTTGCTTTTATTTTTGTATTCGTTACGAATTTGTCTATACTATCCTTAGGGCAAACTTATGAAACTATTTTTGGTCAAAGTAGCACTCAATGGAATATTTCTTTTTGTCAATTGGATCAAGCTAGAGTTATTGAAAGAGTAGCATTTGAAGACACTACTATGTTTGGATCAAACTATAAGAAGGTGGGGACCAAACAAGGTAATACTATTTATCATAATGTTTCGCCAAGTGAAGCTGCTCACGGTTTTTTGCGAGAAGATACGACTTTAGGAAAAATTTGGTTCAGGGGAGCCAAAGGGGATGTTGTTGTTTGGGATACTGTAGAATATTTAGTTGCAGATATGTCTTTAACACTTGGAGATAGTTTCGTCGTTAATCTCCATCCATTTGGAGTTGGAGATACTACAGCAATAGTTGACTCTATCTATTATCAATCAGGGCTAAAACATATTCGGCTCAACTATGTTCCCTTTTTTGTTTGGGGGGGAAATAAGCTAACATTTATAGAAGGAATAGGAACCAATTATGGTTTTGCCTATATGCATTTGGGGACAATTCCTAATTTATGCCTTTGCCTCCAAAACTATAGTAAGGATAGCAACCTAGTTTACATTCACAATAGCTGTCCTATAACAAATAGTAGTACTAAAATAAAGGATCAGCCCAACCTTGAAGTAGCTGTATATCCGCACCCCATTACTCAACAAAGTGTCCTCCAATTTGATAATCATTCGCACTCAGAAGTTGCTTTGTTGTTATACAATTCAACGGGACAAGTCATCAATCAATACCACACAACTGGGAATTCTTTTACGCTCTCAAGCAAAATGCACAAGGGGCTGTGTTTTTATCAACTTAGGATCAATACTTTAAAAGTAGCGGAAGGCAAACTGTTATTTTTAGATTGATAAATCTAACTTAGACCATTCTGATAATGGTCTAAGTTATTATGACAGCGCCAAAATTGAAAGATAAAAGCAGACTTCTGTTACCTGTTGAACCGCTCCCAAACAATCTCCTGTATAGCCTCCAATCTGTTTTTTGAAATAATAGCCCAAGCCCATTCGACTCAAAAAGCTAACTAAAAAAGCAAACAGCATAATTGGGAATCTAGCCAATAAGAAGATCGGAACAACAAAGAGAAAACTATAACACAAATCCGACCCTAAAAAAGGTTGGTTTGTCACAGTGTGCACCTTGCTATTTTCTATATTTCTAACATAAGGATGAGTGTACATAAGAGACAGCGCAATAAAGCGACTTGTAGTATGAGCCCCCACCAAACTAACAACAGCTAAGTGATCATCCACTTTCGTCAGTTCTACCAATAGACTAAATTTCAACAACAATAAAAGACTCATACCAATCAAAGCATAGGCTCCAACAGTACTATCTTTCATTATTCTAAGAATGTTTTCCTTGCCCCAACCTCCACCAAAACCATCGCAAACATCAGCAAAACCATCCTCATGAAAAGCTCCTGTTAGCAAAACACTTGCGATCATGGATAAGATAACAGCAATAGATGGCGGAAATAGCAGCAAGCTCATATAAAGTATTGCTGCTGTAAAACTGCCAACTAGCCAGCCTACTAAACTCAAATATTTAGGAGAACGCTTGGAGTAACTTTCTTGATATTGATATGTTTTTGGAACGGGAATTCTGGTAAAAAACAACAATGCAGTAAGAAAATAGTTCCACTCTTTTTTTAGCATATTCTAACGGATTCTACATTCTTATCTAATTACAATGAATCTTTGTTTGAGACTCCTGCACTTTCAAAGCTTGCCATTTCATTTAGAAAAGTTACAGCACTTTCTAATAAGGGATAAGCTACGGCACAACCCGTACCTTCGCCAAGTCGCATACCTAATTTTAACAAGGGTTCAGCTTCTAAGTAATTCAGCAAATTTTTATGCCCGTGTTCATCCGATAAATGGCAAAAAACGGCATTGTCCTGAATCTTGGGATTAATTGTTTTGGCAACTAAAAAAGCATTGGTCGCAATAAAACCATCTACAAGAATGAGCATTTGTTGTTCGTAAGCAGCAAGCATAGCACCGCAGATTTGGGCAATTTCAAAACCACCAAAACTTTGCAAAACTTCGTAAGCATTGTTTAAGTTCGGGTGATTTTTTTGAGCTTCTTTTAAAATACGGATCTTTTGTTGCAATTGCTCGTCATCAACCCCTGTTCCTCTACCCACACATTCTTCTAGGGGCAATTGGCAAATGGTACTCATAATAAGAGCAGAAGCAGAAGTATTGGCAATTCCCATTTCTCCAAATCCAATGGTATTACATCCGCTAGCGGATAGTTTGTCCACTATCCTCCGACCATGATTTAAACAATCTTGGAGTTGTTCTGAGGACATTGCTTTGTTTTTTAAGAAGCTTTGGGTTCCATGTCCCACTTTTGCAGAAATCAACAAAGGGTGCTCAGGAAAGTCAAAATTAACACCAGCATCTACAATCTTTAAAGCGATGTTGTGCTGTTTGCAGAAGACGTTGATTGCAGCTCCTTCATTTAAAAAATTAAGCACCATCTGGTGAGTAACGGATGGTGGGTATGCGCTAACTCCCTCTTTAGCAACTCCGTGGTCGCCAGCAAAAACGACAATCGTTGGATGTTTTAAAACGGGAGATATTGTTTGTTGAACATTTCCAATTTTTAAGGCCAATGCTTCGAGTGTTCCTAAGGCACCAAGTGGTTTGGTTTTGGAATCAATTTTATGTTGAAGTTCTGTCGTTAACATAAGATAGTTTTTTAGTTTAAATGGGTATTCTTACTTGGCTAAAGGTACAAAGTATTTACGATTTTATGCCTGTAATTTCTTTTCAGTATAAATTGATTTATCTTTACGAGCGTAGTTTCTGAAAGGGTTCCTCATTATTCTTTTCGGCAACTTGTTTAAAATTTTAGAACAGAGACTATTTTTTACCATTTGGCTATTGCCTGCAAGCATTAAATTTATTAGAACCCATATAATATGCTCGCTAAAAAATTGTATTAGATATGAACAATCAACGCCCCATTATGTTTGTGGGTACTGCCTCTGACGTTGGAAAAAGCGTATTGTGCGCTGGTATTTGTCGTTTGTTAAAACAAGATGGTTATCATCCTGCCCCTTTCAAAGGGCAGAATATGTCCAATAATAGTTATGCAACACCTGATGGGCTTGAAATTGGGCGTGCTCAAGCGGTTCAAGCAGAAGCAGCACAGATTTTGCCTCAAACAGACATGAACCCAATCTTGTTAAAACCAAGCAGCAACCAAACTTCTCAGTTGGTCATTAACGGAAAACCATGTGGCAAACAATCTGCCTTTTCTTATTTCAAAAAAGATAATCGAGCAAAGCTCTTTGAAGTTGTCTTAGAAGCCTTCAATCGTTTGAATAAAAATTATGCTCCAATTGTTATTGAAGGAGCAGGAAGTATTTCGGAATTGAATCTCAAATCTAGAGACATTACTAATATGCGTTTGGCGATTGCTTGTGATGCTGCTACTTTTTTGGTGGCAGACATTGATAAAGGTGGTGTATTTGCTAGTGTTTATGGTTCTATAGCTTTGTTATCTCCTGAAGAAAAACAGCAAATCAAGGGGATTATTATCAATAAGTTTAGAGGCGATATTAGGCTTTTTGAAGATGGCAAAAAAATTATCGAGGAGTTGACAGGGATTCCTGTTGTTGGTGTAGTTCCTTATTTTAAGGACATTTATATCGAAGAAGAAGATGCGGTTTCTTTGGCCCAAAAATCAACGGTTAGTAAGAAAAATGCTATTAATATAGCAGTGGTATTATTGGAAAGAATTTCGAATTTCACCGACTTTAACCGACTGGAGCGAGATAGCAGAGTGCATTTATATTATTCGGATGTCCCCTCAGAAATAGAGCAAGCAGACATTATTATTTTGCCTGGTTCTAAAAATACAATTGCTGATTTAATTAATATCCGAAAAAAAGGTTTGGTGCGTAGTATTTATCAAGCTTACCAGAAGGGAAAAAAAATAATAGGAATCTGTGGTGGTTATCAAATGCTTGGTCAGAGTATCGAAGATCCTTATCAAGTAGAAGGAACGCAGCGTTCTATCCCAGGAATTGGCTTATTGCCCATTCAAACTGTAATGGAAAAAGAAAAAACAACCGTCCAATGTCAATTTAAATTCAAGGGGTTAAAGGACTGGTGTAAAGGATATGAAATCCACATGGGCGTTAGCACGCCTGTTGCTGGACTTCCCCAACCTTTGAACGAGTTAAAAAATGGAAAAAAAGAAGGATATTTTTTAAATCAAGCTTGTTGGGGAAGCTATATTCATGGCATTTTTGACAACCCTGCAATTATTGACGATTTGTTAGAAGGCTTAACTCATCAAAAAGAAACCCCTATTGACAGTGAACGGTTTAAAAATGAACAATTCGATAAATTAGCAACTGTGCTAAGGGAGTCTTTGGACATAGAATATATTAAGTCTACTATTTTTGATACTGTAAACCCCCATTGTTAGAATTGAACACCCTGATTTACCTAGGGCATTCAATTGAATGGTGTTAACAGGGGGATAAAATACAATATAATAACATGCTAAAAGGACACGGAGACGATCGATATTTATTTGATTGTGAAATAGTAGCAGATTTTAGTTCGAATGTTATTGCGAATCATTCGGTGCAAATTACGGAATCGTTAAAAGAAGCCTGTTGGCAATCTATTGAGCGATATCCTGATCCCAACGGGGAATGTTTGAGCAGAGCGTTAGCTAAATTTCACCATTTGGCAAAAGAACAAGTTTTGGTTTGCAATGGAGCAACGGAAGCTTTTTATTTATTGGCAAAGTATTTTGAGCAAAGTTCGGCAACGATATTTGTTCCAACCTTTTCAGAATATCAGGATGCTTGTCAGATTAATCACATCAAAACTCAGTTGCTGCCTTGGGATGCCTTAGAAAAAGGGATTCAAATCCAATCTAAAATAATCTTTATTTGCAATCCTAATAATCCAACGGGGCACAGCATTCCCTTGGATCAATTAGTAGCTCTTTTAAAAAATCATCCAGCTAGTTATTTAATCATTGATGAGGCTTATATCGAGTTTTCCGACCAATGCGAATCAGCTGTTGGTTTATTAAGCACGTATTCTAATTTGGTTGTTGTAAAATCACTGACTAAATCATTCGCCATTCCAGGACTTCGTTTGGGGTATATTCTAGGACAAGCGTCTCTTATTGCTGCGTTGGCAAAAAACAAGATGCCTTGGTCTACCAATTCTATTGCTTTAACAATAGGCTTGCATTTAATCAATCATTACGATCAGTTTATTTTTGATCAAAAAAAATTGCGTCAACAGACAGAACAGTTTAGACAAAAAGTAGATGCAATAGAAGGTCTAACAGCTCATCCTACCAGCACCAATTATTTTTTGCTAGAATTAACAAAAGGAAAGGCAGCTGATCTGAAGTTATTCTTGGTAGAACAATACGGCATATTGATTCGAGACGCTTCTAATTTTGAAGGTTTAAATGCTTTTTACTGTCGTTTAGCTTGCCAAACTGTGGAGAAAAATAATCTATTAATAAACGCATTAAAAAAATGGATGGATTGAGTTTTATCATACCCTTAATTTTAGGCTATTTATTAGATTTGCTCTTGGGAGATCCTAGGTGGCTACCACATCCTATACGGTGGTTTGGGCAATCAATTAGTGTTGGGGAACGAATGTTAAACAAAGGAAACTATAGAAAAGCCAAAGGAGCCTTTCTTAGCTTGACGCTTATTGGAGGGACTTTTTTTGTTTTTTATGCATTAATGCTTGGGCTTTCAAGTTATCCATTACTCCATGGTATAACGGCTACTATATTTGTCTTCTATGGCTTGGCTAATAAATCCTTAATTGAAGAAGGTGAAGCTGTAATTGAAGCATTAGAACAGAAAGGTGTAGAAGCTGGGCGCAAACGTTTGGCTTGGATCGTAGGAAGAGATGTCAGCCAGCTTTCTGAGAATAAAATACGCATTGCTGTTTTAGAAACCTTGTCCGAAAATTTGAGTGATGGAGTCGTTGCACCCTTGTTTTTCTATGCAATAGGAGGCGTACCAGGAATTATGGCTTACAAAATGACAAATACCTTAGATTCTATGATTGCTTATAAATCAGCTAAGTACTTGGACTTTGGGCATTTTGCAGCCAAAATAGACGATTATGCAAATTTTATCCCTGCACGAATTACGGCTATATTGATTGCTTTAGTCAACTGGAATTTTTCTTCTTGGAAATTCATCTGGAAATATGGTGCCGCACATGCTAGCCCCAATGCGGGATACCCAGAGGCAGCTTTAGCTGGTGTTTTAGATTGCCAATTTGGTGGCCCCAATTACTACAAAGGAAAACTCGTTGAAAAACCCTACATTGGCCATCATGCTAGGCTGCTCCAGCCTAACGATATGAAAATAACGGTTCGAACCAATCATTTGGTTACGTTGGTAAGCTTAGTGATGATCCTCTGCCTGTATTTTTGGGGTATTGTTTGTTGAAAATAGTATACAAAATGAATTTTATCATTACGGGTTGTGCTAGTGCAGGCAAAACTACCTTAATTAATTATCTCGCTGAATTGGGCTATCTCTGTCATGAAGAAGTATCCAGAAAGGTGATTAAAAAACAATTGCTCCAAGAAAGCTCAGCTGTCCCTTGGGAGGACACAGAGCAATTTTGTCATTTGGTATTTAAAGAAATGGCTAAAATCCCTCTGCCATTATCTAAATCCCCCTGTTTTATGGATCGTGGATTGCCTGATTTAATTGCTTATCTAAAAGCGGTTGATGCTGCTGTCCCGCCCGAATATTACGCAGCATTAAAAAATGCCAATTATGCCCCTATTGCTTTTTTACTAGAACCTAACCAAGCAATCTACGTTAACGATAGCGAACGACAAGAGAGTTACGAAGAGGCTGTTTTTTTCTTTAATGCTATAAAAAAAACGTATCAACTATTAGGTTTTAAACTCTATTCCATTCCTCTAATGCCAGTTGGTCTACGGGCAAAATTTGTTCTAAAAATCATAGAACTAAGTTCTTCTTCTAAATATATAAGTTGTTAGCTATTAATGGAATAATGCTTTCCATTTTTAGGAAAGTAGTTCAAAAATAAAATATTTTATATATTTTATAATATAAAAATATTTAATAATCAGTAGGTTGTGCAATGGTGTTTTGTTTGATAAAAAAACAATAAATGGGAAACTTTATTTTGAAAAACCCAATTATTTTGAAATAAAATATTTATTAAGTTTTTTTTAAAACACAAAAGTATGCCTAAAATTTATACACTTGTCCTACTATTCCTATCCATCTATCAACTTAATGCACAAGGCTCTTTAAAGTGGGTGGTAGAAGGTTCGCTCCATAGTTCTTCATCTACTGGCGGAATAACTTATTCTTTTCAGGAAACGAGCATCAATAATGTTAATTATACTGAGGGAACAGATCCCTTTTTGTGGGGGTATTTAATTACGACCACAAGTGCTGGGGTTTCTGATACAGTAGATTTTGAAGTCTTGGTAGAAAGCAGTTCTATTAGTGGAACTGGAAATCAGCAACTCACCATTTACGATTCCGATAGTACAATGGATCTGCAAACACATTTTAATTCGACTCCTTTAAATCAATTTATTCGATTACAATTTAATATTTTTAAATACGGGACTCGAACAAATTTAGACTACAGTCCAGGATCGGGTGGAATCCCAAGAAAAGCATCCATTGGTTTTTCTGCGCCTAATTCAAATATAACGGGAGTAGGTAGGTTACATGCCGCAGAGGTCTATTATATTGAAGATTTGTTATCTACTAACCCCGTACCTTGTGAGGTGGTTGATAACTGTGATCAGATAGATACCGTGATTCTAGGGCAGAACCATTCTGATTTTGTCATTGGAGCAGAAGATATTAATCAAAGTTCGTTAACTACTGCCAAATCAAATATGACCTACCCATACGATATAAATGGGGGGAGAACTTATATACATGCAATGGAAGCACAAAATACCTGTGATAATAACAATAATAACCAACTACAAGTCGATGAAGCTAGCTACAATGTCTATTTTCCACCAATGTCTTCTTTTATTGTAGGAAGGCAAGATATTGCTAAATCATCTGCCAATACAGGGATAAAAAGTGCTATGGGTTTCTCTTTATCTTCGTCTTTTAATCCAAGTGTTTTCCCAATTGAACTCAATCATTGGCAGGCAAAAGTAGTGCGCAACAATAATGTTCAATTAAATTGGGTAACCGCTTCAGAAATCAACAATGCTTTATTTGAAATAGAACATGCCTTGCCTACTTCGGGAGTTCCCAACTTCCAAGTGATTGGAACGATAGAGGGAGCGGGCACAACAAACCTTGCTCAATATTATGACTACAAGGTGTCTAATTTGACCAATGGAGTACATTATTTTAGGCTTAAGCAAATTGATTTTGATGGGACAACAACTTACAGTCCAATTAAAGCAGCAACAATAAAAGGAATAGAACAGACCATGTCTGTCTATCCAACTTCTTTAACTAGTTCGACTTCAAGTTTGTTTGTAAAAGTAAATCTAGAAGGAAGCCATCAAGTAAGAATTTATAACTTAATGGGGGCAGTAATAGAATCTTTTACTAGTAATTTCTCGGCTAAGCAGTATAATGAATTAAAAATAGATGCCGCTAAATATGAGACTGGGATTTATTTTATTCAGGTAGCAAACGAAGGAGAAGGTTTTGTTCAAAAAATCAGAATTGAGTAACTTATGCCATTATTATTTTGCTCCAAGATAGGGTATTTGTTTTCTCATACGGTATTATCATGACACTTATCTCATTTCTAAATAAGTTTAAATTGATAAACATGAAATTATTTTATCTGATTGGAGCATTCTTTTTATTGGTTAGTTGCGATCCTTCTGTTACCTATACCAAAGTAATCGAAAATAACAGCGATCACGACATTTGGTTGATCAATAGAGATAGTACGCTCTCTTGTGTAGAGTTACGTGACAGCGTTTTATTGTCTAGCCATTCTATTTTTGAATTACACATAGAATCGGACATAGGGGGCTCTTTGAGGTCTTATGAATCTTGCCCTTTGTCTGTGTCAGAATGGATTTGCCCAATTGATACCATTGATACAAGAATTGACGGAATTGATTCCTTAAACGTTGCTTTTACCATCGAGGAAAATTCTAATTGGCAATACAGCATTACCAAACCTGGTCAAAACGGGAAGTGTGAGTGTAGACTTGTCATTAATCAGGGAGATATAAACTAAGAAATATAAAGGTTGATAATTTGAAGGCCTATGGAAGTGTCAGTGCCTTCAAATTATCAAACCAATAAAACGTTACTGAAGTTCTGGGGTTAACTTTTTGATGTCTTCAATTAAAAGCATCAGTTTTTCAATAGTAACATGTTCCATAATTACAATTTTGAACCATTGAGCTGCGGAGTGATTATCGGGAACTAAGCCAAATTTAGAAGCTGTCTTTTCATCGATGCACTCACTCTTAATGGTAATAATATTAGATTTAGGATGTCTATAATAACCAATATTTAACTGTTCTAATTGTTGACACATCCATGCGGTTCTTTTCTGTAGAATAAAAATCTTTTCTTGCCATCCAAAGGGACCATTTTTCATTAAAATCATCCAAACAGCCACTGCATTTGCTCCTGATCGACTACCAATTAGAGTATAGTCTTCTCCTTCTACATAGCTTGCTTCTTGGGTGTTGGCATTTTCCATATAGCCTTTTCGAATCAAAAATATCCCCGTTCCATAAGGAGCTTGTGCCATTTTGTGGGCGTCTAATGTAAAGGAAGATATATGAGGATTTTGGAAGGTCAATTGATTATCCTGCTCTGAAAAAGGATAATAAAAGCCGCCATAAGCACCATCTATATGAATTTTAAAATGACAATTTAATTCCTCCAAAGCCTCTATATATAGATTGATAGGATCTATAGAGCCAAACATTGTTGTCATCATATTGGAAACGACAATAAAATGTTTTTTTCCATTTTGTTGAGCGTTGAGGATAGCTTCCTTAATGGTTGCCTTATTGATGGTTCTAGTATCCTGCTCAACCGCTACTTTAAAAATATCTATCGCCAATAAATTGGCAGCTTTGTCCATTGAATAATGGCTGTCCTCACTACACAGAATGCAAATTTCTTCTCGTTTTGCAGAAAATTGACCACAAAAGTAATTTCTATAGATCCATATTGCTTGAATATTTGCTTCTGTTCCTCCAGAGGCAACGTAACCATCTTGGGCATTAGGCTCACCTTTTAGAATGTCAACAGCACAAAGCTCTATCAACTCTTGTTCTATCGTTTGCGTTCCTTGAAAAAAAGATTCTGATTTCCCCAAGGTATGGCAACCAATATGGTTAGGATTTTGGATCAAGGTTGAAATAAAAGGAGCATCCTTTACAAAAGAGGCATCCTGATTAAAAACCTTTTCGTCCAAGTAGGAAGCAGGAACCCCAAGGATGGGGTGTTTGTCATAATTAATGTTGTTTTCAAGAGCTTTAAAAATTCTTGATTTCATTTCTTCTTCGGATTGCTTTCGCCAATACTTATTCATTAATCGTCTTTTTCTATTCTGATAAATATAGTATTTGATTAGGGGAGCGAAATTAGTCTAATTTATCGATTAAACTGCTATTTGAAGAATAGTTTTACAACTTGGTAATCTATTTAATCATTTAACTGCATTCTTTTTTTTATATCTTCAATTTCTCCTTTTGGAATTGCTGAAATTAGTTTTTGAGTATAACTTTTTTTAGGATTGGAGTAAATATTGTCTGCCGCATCCATTTCTTCTATTTTTCCATTGTTCATTACAATCATCCGATCGCTCATAAATTTAACAACCGATAAGTCATGAGAAATAAAAATGTACGTAAAGTTAAATTTATGCCGCAAATCAAGGAGTAGATTGAGCACCTGCGCCTGAACCGAAACATCTAAGGCAGAAACAGATTCATCACAAATAATAAATCGGGGTTGCAAAGCTAAGGCACGAGCAATGCAGATTCGTTGGCGTTGTCCACCAGAAAATTCATGCGGATAACGGCTAAAGTGGCGCCCTTCTAAACTTACTGTTTCTAATAACTCTATCACCTTCGCCTTTCGTTCTTCGTCGTTTGCCAATAGACCGTGTACACGCATCGGTTCCATGATGGCATTTCCGATCGTCATTCTAGGATTTAAAGAAGAATAAGGGTCTTGAAAGATAATTTGTACGTCTTTTCGAATCTTTTTAAGCTCTTTGGGAGTCATGGTAAGGATATCCTTCCCTTCGAAAAATACTTGCCCAGCAGTAGCTTCTGTCAAACGCAAAATAGTCCGACCTAGGGTAGTTTTGCCACAGCCAGATTCGCCAACAAGTCCTAATGTTTCCCCTGGATAAACCTTAAAATCAACTCCATCTACAGCTTTTACCCACTGAGTAGTTTTACCCCAGAAATTTTTTGCAGCAGGGAAATAAGTTTTTAATCCTTTTATTTCGAGAATGGGCGTTTTTCGTTTTAATTCATCCAAACGCTCCTTGGTTTGGTTAGGGGTTATCTTAAATTGGTTAACCACTCCCTCAATAGAAACATCTTTGGCTGTAATGACTCTGTTTTCATGCTCATCTACCGTTACATCCATAAAGTCATTCACAACAGGAAGCTGACTCATTCTAAAGCTCAAAGGAGGACGACAAGCCAACAAGCTTTTCGTATAAGGGTGTTTGGGTTCTGTAAAAATATCCAATACATTACCTTCTTCTACAATATGTCCTTTGTACATTACAATCACTCGATCTGCTATTTCTGCAATAACGCCCAAATCGTGTGTAATAAATATAATAGAGGCATCAATCTCTTTGCGAAGATCGTCCATTAATTCCAATATTGTCTTTTGTACGGTAACATCTAGTGCCGTTGTTGGTTCGTCTGCTACTAAAACATTGGGATTGCAAGATAATGCCATTGCAATCATAACTCGTTGCTTTTGCCCACCAGAGAGTTGATGAGGGTAGGCTTCAAAAACACGTTGAGGATCGGGCAATTTTACTTTTTCAAATAACTCTAACGTTAACTTTTTAGCATCTGATTTGTTGCCATCTTGATGTAGTAAAATTGTCTCCATCACCTGATCGCCACAAGTGTATACAGGATTTAAAGAAGTCATTGGCTCTTGAAAAATCATGGAAATTTCATTTCCTCGATAAGAACGCATTTCTTTCTTGCTTACTTTAACCAAGTCGATCACTTCGCCATTAGAACGATGGTAGAGTATTTCTCCACCTTCTATATAGCCAGGAGGGCTAGAAATTAGGCGCATAATAGATAGGCAGGTAACCGATTTTCCTGAGCCAGATTCACCAACAATGCCAACTGTTTCTCCTCTATAAATAGTAAAACTAACATCATCAACAGCTTTGGCTATACCGCTATCTGTTTTGAAATAGGTTTTTAGATTGCGGACTTCTAACAACACTTTACGATCTTTCGCTTCCATATACTGACTAATTTGAATTTATTGGACTGAAGACTATGATGGCTTAAATATAGGCGTATTTTTTAGGAATACAAAACCTTCCATTCCTCTTGCTTGGTCTTTCTAGTGCAACAGAACACTTTGTCTCTACCAATGAGAGCCAAATTTTATAAAATAAGTTTTTTTGTTAAAAAGCGGCATTGTAGGAAACCTTTTTGTTGTAATTTTTATTATATTAGCGTTATTATTTTATTCTAACTTTAGAAACCCTTTAAAAAATTAAAAACACAAAATTATGTCTAATAATCGATTTATGTCATCTTCTAATCCGCTCATTGGCGATAAACAATTTGCTAAAAGTGCCTCACTTGGCATTAGCAAGGAGTCTGGAGTAATGACTGTTCAAGGTGCCGTTAATAAGTCATTTATACTAACGGGTATCTTATTAGTTTCTGCGATTGTTGTTGGATATGTATTGCCTTTTTCTATGCCGTTGTTTTATGGTAGTATGTTTATCGGATTGGGCTTGTCAATCGCTTCATTTATGAAACCAACTTGGGCACCTATCACAGCTCCACTATATGCAGTAGTAGAAGGTGTTTTTGTAGGATCTGTATCTTATTTATTTGCAGGGGCATTAGGGGCAGGAATTGTTATGAATGCTTTGCTCTTAACGATTTTATGTTTGGCTTCTATGCTGATTGCCTACAAAACAGGGTTGATCAAAGCCACTAAAAAATTCCGTTCTATCATTACCACTGCTACAGGAGCAATTATGATGATTTATTTGCTTAGCATGGTATTGAATATGTTTGGTATTCAAATTCCTTACTTACACGAAGGTGGAATGATTGGAATTGGTATCAGTGTATTTATCATTGGTATTGCTTCTTTAAATCTAATCCTTGATTTTGACAATATAGAAAAGGGCGCTCAAGCAGGTGCTCCTAAATATATGGAATGGGTTTGTAGCCTAGGTCTTTTAATTACACTAGTTTGGATTTATCTTGAAATCTTGCGTTTGTTGGCAATTGTTGCGAGCAGTAGTGACTAGGACATTCCCTAAAATTATAGATATAAACCTGCTAGTGTAATTTTCATTCTAGCAGGTTTATTTTTTGAAGGGGTAGCCTAAAATAATTGTATCAAATTTATTTTGCTGCTTCTTTTAATTCAATTAAAATTTAAAATGGCATCGAATTTAGATAAAGTACGAGTAGACAAATGGCTTTGGGCAGTTCGAATATTCAAAAGTCGTACCTTGGCCACCAATGCTTGCAAAAGCAATAAAGTTACTTTGGATGGTACTCCATTAAAACCTTCTTATTCTATTGAGCGAGGAATGACTTTAGAAGTAAAAAAAGAAGGGTATAACATGGTTTTTAAAGTAGTGGATTTACTAGAAAAACGTGTTTCTGCAAAACTAGCAGAGCCTTGTTATGAAAATTTGACCCCAGAGGAAGAATTGAATAAATTTAAAGACTGGTATTTGTTTAATAGTGGGAATCTCGAAGTTCGAGAAAAAGGATTGGGGCGCCCAACCAAAAAAGATAGAAGAAAGATCGATCGGTTTAAAGATTCTTAAAGCTTGTTCTTCCAACTAATCGTTAAAATTAGAATCTTTTACAACCACAGACCAACTAACTTTACCAAAATAGAGTTTATAATATAGTATAGCCGTCTCAAACAATCGATTTGTAATCCTTGAGTTTGGGGCGGTTTTTGTAGTAGCTTTGTATTAAAGTGCTAGTAAGAATTGACATTCATTCAACGGGATATTACAATGGAAAGACAGCTTAGTTTATTATTATTTCTTCTCACCATATTACCAGTTTCTCTTTGGGCTACCCATAACCGATCAGGAGAAATGACCTATCGCCAAATTGGGCAAAATACAATTGAATTAACCATCACTACTTATACAAAAGTAAGTGGTCAAAGTGCGCAAGCAGATAGAGATCGTTTGACCGTTGATTGGGGGGATGGTTCTCCAGAGGAAGAGATTTTAAGAACGAACATGACGATGGTGTTTAATGACATCCAAGAGAACATCTATGTTGGCGTTCATGCTTATCCTGGTGCGAATCCTGTTCCAGGGCAGCCTTATGTAATTTCTATGCAAGACCCCAATCGAAATGATAATATTTTGAACATTAATGGAGGAGCTTCTATCAATGTCCAATTCTTTCTTCAAACAGAGGTGTTTTTATTTAATCCTTCCTTTTTTGGTTACAATAGTTCGCCCATTTTATTAGAAAAACCTGTTGATTTTGGAGTTGTCGGACAGGTTTTCCAGCATACGCCCAATGGCTATGATCCCGATGGAGATAGCATTGCCTATGAACTAATCACACCTATGCAAGATCGAGGGGTAACAGTACCAGGTTATCAACAGGTAACGGATATATCTCCAGGGGCAAACAATCAATATTCTTTTGACGTTCATACAGGGTTATTTACTTGGAATGCTCCTCGAAAGGAAGGGGAATATAACATTGCTATTCTTGTTAAATCTTATCGAAATGGTCAATATCTAGGGGGAATTGTAAGAGATATTCAAATAAAAATAGAAAATGCCATTAATCGCCCTCCCGAACTGGAAGTTGTTTCAGAAATATGTGTAGAAGCTGGAGAATTGGTTGAATTTGATGTAGAAGCATGGGATCAAGACCTCCCGCTCCAATTGGTTACCTTGACAGCAACAGGAGGTCCATTAGCATCAACAATTACATCTCCTGCAACATTCTCGAATGTTACGGGTACTGCTCCTGTAGGTTTTCCGTTGACCAGTACTTTTCGTTGGCAAACCGTTTGTGAGCATGTCCAAAAACAGCCTTGGCAAGTGGTATTTAAAGCTAAAGACGATTATTCCCAAGGAGGGGTCAACGCTTCTTTGGCAACCTTTAAGGTGGTTAGAATAAAAGTAATAGCGCCGCCTCCTCAAAATTTACAAGCAACAGTCGGAACCAATTCTGCAACATTAACTTGGGATGCGCCTTATGTTTGTGAGAATGCAGTTAACTTTTTTGGTTTTACAGTGTGGCGAAAAATAGGTTGTGATAATTTTGAGCCCGACACCTGTGAGATAGGTTTAGACGGGCATGGTTACAGCCAGATTAACACAGGGTATATTACAACTGCAACTGGGGGAAGTTATACTTATATTGATAACAGCATTCAGAATGGAACCTCTTATAGTTATAGAATTCTAGGTGAATTTGCAACGCCCATTTATTATAATGGCACGATAACTAATTATCACAGCCCTGTTTCGGGGAAAACATCAGATGAAGTATGCATAGAAACAAGGGAAGATTTACCAGCTCTTATCAATGTGGATGTTAATGCGACTAGCACTACTGCTGGAGAAATATTTGTGCGCTGGACGAAACCCATTGCAACGGAATTAGACACCATAATGAATCCGCCTCCCTACCGTTATGAATTGTATCAATCGGATGACATGGCAGGAAACAACTTTAGTACTGTTCCTATTTTTTCTTCACCAACCTACAGTGCTTTCTATTTGGCTAACGATACTTTTTTTACCGCTTTAGGTTTGAATACCGAGAATACACCATATAGTTATCGGGTGATGTTTTTTGCAGGGACAGATACCATTGGAACAACAAAAAGTGCTTCTTCTATTTTCCTAAATGTGGCATCTACCAACCAACAAAATAATCTCTCTTGGTCAGAAATGGTTCCATGGCAAAACTCAGCTTATGTAGTTTATCAAGAAGTTCCTTTGGGGAGCAATAGCTATATAATTTTAGATACCGTCACTACAGCAACCTACCAGCACAGAGGGCTTGTTAATGGCGAGAATTATTGTTATAGGGTAATGAGTATTGGTTCATACAATACAAATAACACCCCCGATTCTTTGTTTAATAAATCGCAAAAAGCTTGTGGAACTCCCTTGGATACGATTGCTCCTTGTCCACCTAATGCTTCAGCTATTATAGCTATTTCTAGTTGCAATACGCTTCAAGATGATGCCAATAATCCAGATCGGTTACCTTGCCAAGGGACTATAACAGACCCAGATTTTTTATACAACCAAATTACTTGGTCAAACAATATGGATTCTTGTGCGAACGATGTTGCGAGCTTCAAGGTTTATTTTGCGCCATATTGCGATGGTAATTATACACTAGTCTATGAATCGCAAGGATTGACAGATACGTCATTTACTCATGTGCCTTCACCAACAAATCTAGCAGGTTGTTATTACATTACTTCTATTGACTCCATTGAAGTAAATGGTGGAGGGAACGAAAGCGATCCTAGTACCTTAATCCGAACAGATAATTGCCCGTTTTACGATTTGCCCAATACATTTACTCCTAATGGAGATGGAGCGAATGATCTTTTTAAACCTTGCCTGTTATACCGATACATAAATAAGGTAAGATTTAAAGTAACCAATCGTTGGGGACAAGTTGTTTTCGAAACGGAGGATCCTGAGATCAATTGGGATGGGAAAGATCAAAACACAGGACAAGATTTACCTGAAGGGGTTTATTTTTATACCTGTGGTGTGGAACAAAATTGTATGTCTTGCGAGGCTATAAAACCACTAAAAGGTTATATTCACATTATAAGGTCAAACAATTAAAATAGAGGTATTTATCCGAAAAAGCTCGATTTATAGGGAAAAAACGTCCTTTCACGGAAGTAAAAATTGGTCTTATTTATTTTTTTTCAAAAAAATGTTAATTTTGTTCTTATTCAACTGTCCCTACAAACCAATTTACGAGCAAATTCCCTTTATAATGAGAATATTCACTACGATTTTTTGTACTCTACTCTTTTTTCAGTCAATGTCCCAAGATATAAAAAAAGAATTTTATGACGATGGAACGACTAAATCTGAGGGGGCGTATAGTTCTGCGAAGTTTAAAACAGGTCTTTGGAAGTACTATTATGCCAATGGAAAGTTAGAAGCAGAAGGTACTTACAATGGAAAAGAAGCAGGAAAAACAATCCATGTAATCCGAAAAGGAAAAAAATCTGCCATTGATGATAAGTCTTCTGTTCGCAATGGAAAATGGACATTTTACTATAGCAATGGTCAAAAGAAAGGTACCATAACCTACAAAGATGGTTGCCCAGAGGGATTGCTTACCAAATGGTACAAATCTGGTGAGAAGATGGAAGAAACCCAATATGTAGAGTGTAAGCCAATGGGGAATAAGAAAATTTGGGCTAAGGAAGGTTGGCTAAAGTACGAAACCATTAACGAGGGCAATGGTCGTTCTATGGAAATAGAATGGTATGCTAGCGGACAAAAAAAATCTGCTATCCCTTATAAAAATGGACAGCAATATGGGCGTGTTAAACGCTGGTATGAGAATGGGCAAAAGGAAGAAGATGTAATGATGAAAAACACAAGAGTACACGGTTCTTATCGCTCTTGGTATTCTAACGGGAATAAACAACGGGAATTTTTCTCTATTAATAATGTGATGAGCGGCGAATATAGAGAATGGACAGAGGAAGGAAAGTTGTTATGGGAAATAATTGAATTAACAGACGATAAAAAAATATCGATTAAAAATTATTGGCCCAACGGTCAAGTAAAAGTACAGGGAAAATCGACTATGCCCCAATCGTTAAGTATACATCAATGGTCTCAAACAAGAGTAGGCTATTGGACTTATTGGTATAAAGATGGCACCGTAACTAAATCCGAAAAATATTCAAATGGTCAGTTGTTGACGGTTGAAATGCCATAAATAAATAACTTTAGGAGTTATTTTCAAGAAAATGATAAGGAGCGCTTGCCGCTCCTTTTTTGTTGCCATCAAACAAATCTTATTAATTATTGTAATGCTATGGAAAGTATTCGCTTTGACCGTTCACAACGTTGGAGGCTTATTTTAGGAAAGAAAGCCGAAGAAGAGGAGCAAGTTGCTTTGGGAGTAGAAGGTATGGAAATGGACGCTGCCTTGGATGCTCTTTATGAAACAGGACAAAAGGGAGGTTTAGGTAGTTCTGCCCCAAAAGTGAATCGTTGGCTTGGCGATATTCGGAAATATTTCCCAACTCAGGTCGTTCAAGTGATGCAAAAAGATGCGCTGGATAACTTAGGGTTAAAACAAATGTTATTAGAACCCGAATTGTTGAACAATGTGGAAGCAGATGTGCATCTAGTAGGGACTTTATTGTCTCTAAATCAAGTCATTCCTTCCAAGACAAAAGAAACCGCACGCTTAGTCATTCAAAAAGTAGTAGAGGATTTAAAAAAACGATTGGAATACCCCTTGCTAGAAGCAATAAAGGGAGCTTTAAATCAAACCGTTCGGAATAGACGCCCAAAATTCAAAGAAATTAATTGGGGCAAAACTATTCGTGCGAATCTCAAACACTACCAAACAGATTACAAAACCATTATCCCTCACCAATTAATCGGTTATGGTAGAAAAGGGCAAGCACTAAAAGAAATTATCCTCTGTATCGACCAAAGTGGATCAATGGCTAGTTCTGTCGTTTACTCTAGCATTTTTGCTGCGGTTCTGGCTTCTTTACCTGCGATCAAGACACACATGGTTGTTTTTGATACTGCTGTTGCAGACTTAACTAAAGAAATGGACGATCCTGTTGATTTGCTATTTGGCACCCAATTAGGGGGAGGGACAGATATTCACAAAGCGCTCAACTATGTAGAAACCTTAATAAAAAGACCAGATGATACCGTTCTTATTTTAATCTCTGATTTGTATGAAGGGGGAAATGAGGAACGAATGCTTCAACAAGCTCAAAATATACGGAAGAAGGGAGTAAATTTTATTTCTTTGCTGGCGTTGAATGATGAAGGGGCTCCTATTTATGATAAGCATGTAGCTGCCCGTTATTATAGTATGGGGATTCCTGTTTTTGCTTGCACGCCCGATCTTTTTCCAAGTATGATGGCTGCTGCTCTAAAAAAGACAGATATTCATACTTGGATGGCAAAAAACAATATTGTCAAACGCTAAAAAAATGGGCAGATAGCTTTTTGCTGTTACCTGCCCATTTCTACTATTAATAAGTTTTTGTCATTCGTTCTGGAATGGCTAAGATATAATCTCCTCTTCCTAAATAATCTTGATCCAGCTTGTCTACCTGTTCTTGTTCAACCGTGCTTATGGTCACAATTTTTAGATTCGGATTGATTTGGCGAAGATACCAAACAATGCCTTCTTTTTTATCGGAGTGAAATCCCCCATTAAAGTGCAAAAACAATTCACCTTCGCTCCAGTTGCCATAAATAAAGTGAGCCATCGTTGCGTCTTTTATCATTTGGGCTTGTGGATAATATTTGGGGTCTTCTGTCATTCCATGCGTGTTCATTTCAAGCATTTCCTTGTAACAAGAAATGTCATAATCTTCTTTGATGGGAAGTGGTGCAATAAATACCTTTGAGTATTCTGGCAAGTTTTCTAAACTCTTAAGACCATTTTTGAATACAGCAGAAGCATACCTTCTAGGAACATTCGTTGCGACAAAACTTAGGTTATTTTCTTTTGCGAAAGAAACCAATGGTTTGTAATCAGTATTGTAATTGGGCCATAATCTAGTTTCTTTTTGGAAGTTTTTTTCGGAAATGAACCCCAAAAAATATTCGTTAAGTAGCAACTGATTGTCCGATTCAAACATTTCTGCTCCTAGCACCAAATTTTCACTTTCTTGAGCATATAAATCTCTTGTTATTTCTAGCTGTAGCCAATGGCAAATTGGATTGTTGTGCAATTCTCCAAAAAAGACGATGTCGGCACTTTCTAGATCTTTGAGCATCTTATTGTATGCTACCTCTTTCCCTTTGTGATTAAATAGTTTGTAAGCTTTTGGTTGCTGTTGTGCATAAACCATGTTTGTTGCTAGTAACAAACATAAAATGCGAGTTGTTAAAGTCATTCGTTTTTTTCAATATTAAATTTGTAATGAATTTTTTCTGCTGCTTCGTAGAATTTGTATTTGAGACCTAGACCTATATTGAGCGTGAAAATGGTCGTTTGGTTTTGTATTTGGGTTATGTTTTGTTCTAGGACAGGTCGTGCGGGGGTGTTTTTTGAATCTACTATAAAAAATTCGTCCAATAATGTGCCTTTTCGAACACCTGCGGCGTAAAATATAGTAGCGGTTGCAAACATACTAAATTTAGATGTAAAATGATACCCTATTGAAAAACTAGCTTGGACGACTCCCGCTGCGCTTAATTTGTACTTCCACGTTTGAACTTGCATCGTATCCAAAGTAAGGCTCCCTTTTGTGATGTTCCCACCAGAATACCCCATCACACCAGCTCCAACCCGTACACTATAAAAAAACGTTGTTTCACTCGTAAAACCAATTCCCAATAGTCCGTAAAAAGAATTCCAATTTGTTCCCTTAAATAGTGGTAAATTGTATTGTATTTTGGAATGAGCTGCTTTAAAAGGATTGTGGATATATCCTAGCGAAAATCCCATTCGCCAAGGAGATGTAGATAGTGGAGTTAAACTTGCTGAGAGCTCTGTGTAAACGCCATAATTAGCAGCAGATCTATCATCGCTCTCGTCCGTTAATAAACGGTATTTACCCAAAGGAATTGAAATTCCTCCATCCATCCGAAGATCGAATTTGGCTTCAAAAACAGGATCATTATCTGAATCTCTTAATTGAGCTTTAGAATGGAGAACATTGAGCAGTATTAGGAATAGGAAAATATACTTCATATTTGTATTACGTTTCTAGACTGTAGCAAGTTACACAATTTATATAGATATAGGATATGAACGAATGAATCTATGCGAACTTTACGGATTTATTTTTGAGAGAACTTAGGCTCTTTTTTTAGTGGAAAAGTGCCTTATTTTTGAATTAAATTAGCTGGATTTTAGCAGAAAAAAAAGCAAGTAAAATATTTTAAATTAAAATATTTATAACACAATAACTAACAAAGATTTATGAAGCTTTCTAATCTTTTTTTTATTAGGATTATTAATAGTATTTTTGTACCTTTGCAAGGTTGTCTTCAATAAGACCTAATTAGAATAGGTTTCGAAAAAAATAAACTAAAAAAAAATATGGATTCAACCCAAAAAATAATACCAATTAATATTGAGGAGGAAATGAAATCGGCATACATTGATTATTCAATGTCGGTTATTGTTTCTAGAGCGTTGCCTGACGTTAGAGATGGATTAAAACCTGTACATCGTAGAGTTTTGTATGGCATGTCGCAACTAGGGTTAACATTTGCAAAAGGGCACAAAAAATCTGCCCGTATTGTCGGGGAAGTATTAGGTAAATACCATCCACATGGTGATACATCGGTATATGATACGATGGTTCGTATGGCTCAACCATGGTCATTGCGTTATCCTTTAGTAAACGGTCAAGGTAACTTTGGTTCTGTTGATGGCGATAGCCCAGCAGCAATGCGTTATACCGAGGCGAAATTAGAGCGAATTAGCAACGAACTTTTGGCTGATTTGGGCAAGAATACTGTTGATTTCCAATTAAATTTTGATGACTCATTAAAGGAACCAACAGTGTTGCCAACAAAAATTCCAAGTCTATTGGTAAATGGTGCTTCGGGAATTGCTGTAGGTATGGCAACCAATATGTTACCGCATAACCTTAGCGAAGTCATCAACGGAATTTTGGCTTATATTGACAACCATGATATTACTATTGAAGAATTAATAGAGCATATCAAAGCGCCAGATTTTCCTACAGGGGGAACTATATATGGGACTCAAGGAGTGCATCAAGCAATGGCAACTGGTAGAGGTAGAGTTGTTGTTAGAGCAAAAACAGAGATAGAAGTAACTAAGTCAGGAAAGGAACGAATCATTGTTACAGAAATACCTTACCAAGTTAATAAAGCAAACTTAATTGTAAAAATTGCAGAGTTGGTAAACTCTAAAAAGGTAGAGGGCATTTCGGACTTAAGAGATGAGTCGGATAGAAAGGGAATGCGTATCGTTATCGAACTTAAACGTGATGTAAGCCCTAATGTTGTTTTAAGCAAGTTGTTTAAATATAGTCCTTTGCAATCTTCTTATGGAGTTAATAATATCTGTTTGGTAGATGGTCGTCCAGAACTATTAAATGTCAAAGATATTATCCGTGAGTTTGTTAAATTCCGTTTGGAGGTAATTTACAAACGTGCTGTGTTTGACAAAGATAAAGCAACAAAAAGAGCACATGTATTGCAAGGTTTGTTAGCTGCGTTAGACCGCCTAGATGAAATTATTTCTCTAATTCGGGCTTCTAAAAATGCAGATGAAGCAAAAGAAGCATTGATGGCTTTCGATTTTACCCCTAAAGGAGATGCTTTGGATAGCTTCTTGGGAGAAAATCCATTGAACGGTAATCGCTTATCTGAAGAACAAGCAAAAGCTATTTTAGAAATGCGTTTGCAGCGTTTAACAGGTTTGGAACGAGATAAATTAATCGGCGAATTTAACGAATTAATTCTCCTAATTGCTGACTTGACAGATATTATCGAAAACGAAAGCCGTCGTTATTCCATTATCAAGGAAGAATTAACAGAAGTTAACGATAAATATGGCGATGAACGTCGCACAGACATCACTTATGCAGAAGGTGAAATTAGCATAGAGGATATGATTGAAAATGAGAAAGTTGTTGTGACGATTTCTCATTTAGGATATATCAAACGCACTTCTGTTTCTGAATATAGAACGCAATCTCGTGGAGGTGTTGGCGCCAACGCAGCTAAAACTAGAGACAAAGATTTTGTAGAACATATCTTTGTTACCAACACTCATAATTATTTGCTTCTTTTTACCGCTCAAGGGCGTTGTCATTGGCTAAGAGTTTACGAAGTTCCCAAAGGAGCAAAAGCATCTAAAGGTAGAGCAATTCAAAACTTACTGCAATTGCAACCTGGGGATAAGATTAAGGCTTATATTCCTATTGAAAACTTAAAGGATGAAGAATTCTTAAAGTCGCACAATCTGATTTTTGCTACCAAGCATGGTATCGTTAAAAAAACAGATATAACAGCTTATTCTAGACCTCGTACAAATGGTGTTAATGCCTTAACGATTCGAGAAAATGATGAATTGATTGAGGTGAAATTAACAGATGGTTCTAACCACATTATCTTAGCTACTAGAGAAGGAAAAGCAATCCGATTCAACGAGAAAGACGTTCGAGAAATGGGACGTACGGCTACAGGTGTCAAAGGAATCAAATTGGGCGATTTTGAGAATAATGTAGTTGTTGGAATGGTTTGCGTTGCTGAAGAGGATGAGAAAACAATTTTAGTAGTTGCAGAAAATGGAATTGGTAAACGTACTTTGTTGGACGAATACCGTCCCCAAACAAGAGGAGGAAAAGGAGTAAAAACAATTAATGTCACCGCAAAAACGGGGAATTTAATTGCGATCAAAGCAGCTACTGATAATGACGACATGGTTATTATTAACAAGTCTGGAATTACCATTCGACTAGCCGTTAAAAATGTTCCTACAACAGGTAGAGCTACTCAAGGAGTCAAATTAATAGACTTAAGAAAGAAAGATGCAATTGCTGATGTTGGGTTAATCATTGACGGGCAATTAGAAGCGGAAGAAGATAAAGAGAACACAGAAGAAGTAGAAGGTACCGTTACAGAAAATACAGAAGAGAATACAAATAATACGTCTGAAGAATAATTCAGACTTTATGTAAAATAATATTAGAGTAGTTTGTGCGAACGAACTACTCTTTTTTATTTTTGCACACCAAATAAAAATAAAACAACATCTTTATAGAAAAACTCCTGTTTTTGCGAAAAGGGTAATTGGTTTCGATTATAAAAATGCACGAATGAAAAATGAATTGTTAGATGATCTTAATTTAGCCCCCAAACCAAAAAAAACTAAGCCCAATAAGAAAGTGATGATTGTGGGCTTTTTGATGTCTTTTAACCTATTTGCTTACCAGATTCTAACAGAGAGAACATCTGAGACAGAATTAGTACTGGGGAGTTATTTTTGGATGCCCTTTTTGGCATTGGGACTTTTTGGGGGAATATACCCTCCGAAAAAAGCAATTTTGTTAAGTGTTTTAACAGTTCCCATTATTTTTATTTTTTATGGCGTAATATGGCCATCGCTTTAAGATAATGTCAAACGAATCATTCATCAATCGCTTAGCTACAAATATTTAACAATCAGTAAGTTGTATTTAATTAGGTTTTATAAAAAAAGAACCTACTTTCTTTTTTTTTAGTGTTAAAAATACTATTCTTGTAAAAGAAAATAGGGGAGTAAGCAGATAAAAAAATAATTGGTAAAAAATGGCAAGGTATTTTCCTACTTTTGCAATAGAGAGTAATGGCAGAAGGATTTTTAAGCCATAAAACTATTTTCAGATAAAAACATAATATAAGAATGAAGAAATTTTTGTTAGGCTTTCTAGCAGTGGCAAGTGTTGCTACCACAAACGCTCAAAATCCAAAAACATCAATGACAAATGCTGCGATGAGTTTGGAAATGTACGACACCGATCCCAGTAAAATAGAGGAATTGGAGAAAGCAAAAAATGACATTGACTACGCAGCAGGGCATGAAAAAACCGCCTCAGATCCCAAAGTCTGGAGATATAGAGGCAAGATTTATAACCGTATTGCCTTTAATGCAAAATTAAAAGCGGAGCATAAAAATGCGGGAGTTATGGCCTTAGAATCTTTCTCTAAATCATGGGATTTGGAAGCTGCGAAGTTAGAAGAAAAGGGCAAAGATATTGCAAAGATTCCTGCTAAATCGGAATTTAAGTCTGGTTTTGAAGGAGCTTGTAGAGCGCTTTATAATGGTGGAGCAGATGCCTACAATGCGCAAGATTATGACTTAGCCTATCAATGTTTTACGGGGATTTTAACCATTAAACCTAAAACTAGCTCTGGATTAGCTAAGAAGCCTATTAGTTTAATTACTTCTAGCAAAATTGATATGGAGCAAGAGGCCGCTCGATTGGGAGGAATGTCTGCGATACAACTAGGAAAACCAAAAGAAGCAGAGACGCTTTTATTGCCTTTGTTGGATGGTAAAAAAATTAGCGAAAAACTAATTCCTACTACATACAGTATGTTAGCTGGTGCTTGGCAAAAAGAAGGCAACCTTAAAAAGGCTAAAGAAACACTTGGTAAAGCTAGAAAACTGTATCCAACGAATCAAAGCCTACTAATTGCTGAAATTAACATTGCTTTATCCGAAGGTAAACTACAAGAACTAGAAGGTAAACTTAAGCAGGCAGTAGAAGGAGATAAGGAAAATGTTGAACTTCATTTTGTGTTAGGAAATGTTTACGATGGTATCTTTAGAGAAAAATTAGAGGCTGGAGAATCAAATTTAGCTGAAGATTTTTTCAAGAAAGCCGTAAATTGGTACAAAAAAGCCGCAGAAATCGATCCTAAACACTTTAATTCTTCTTATAGTTTAGGAGCTCTTCACGTGAATTATTCTAACTCTTTTGCTAAGGCTATGAATGAGATCACAAATATGAAAGATCCTAAATTTAAAGAATTAGAAACTAAGTACAATGAATTATTGGATTTAGGACTTGCTCATTTACAAACTGCAGAAGAAGTAAAACCTAATGACCTAGGAGTAGCCATTGCTCTCAAAGAGGTTTACAGTCGCAAAAATGATGAAAACAATTATACCAAGTATAAAGAGAAAGTAGAAGCACTTCAAAAGAAAGGCTAAGTAAAATAAGTTCAAAAAAATAGGGCTAATTCTGAAATCAGAATTAGCCCTATTTTTTTGTCTATTCAAGGAAAAAGGAGAGGTGATCATAAATAATCGGTTTTTCTATTTAACATAATATAAATTATGGGCAAAATATACAATGTTAACTAGAAAAGCACTTTCAAATGACAAAAGCACCTATTTACTACTATGATTTCTACGTAGGAGTACCTAATTCTCAGTCTAAAGCGTGGAAATATCAAGCGCTTAAACTGGCGGCGCATGATCCCGAAATGGCAGTTTATACAAAATTACTTTTGTATATCGGCTCCAATCCTCCACGCACTAGAGTTTTTAATTTAAAAGGTCATAATACTGACTTGCTTTATAATGCTTCTTTTTCTGTGCGCCTAATTGTGGAATTTGAATTGGCTCACATTGAAGGTTAAAAAATTGGAGAAAAGATTTAGATAGAGTAACCTATCAAGCTGCGAATATTGCGGAAACGAAAAGCAATTTTCCTTTACTCAAGGAAGAAGCTACTGCTATGATTGGAGCAAAATTTTTAATGCACAGAAAATTAGACAAATTGGGGTATCATAATGGCGTTTAATGGTAAAATTTGAGAAAAATCTCCCCCATTTACCCCAACTAGAATAGTACACTTATTTTTCGTTTGAGTGCTGAGCGTTTGTCTTAGGCGATAGACTACAGCTGGAGCTTAAAGAATTATAAACTGTTGTTTTTTAGTTGATTGCAAAAGCTGTATAAAAGACAAATTTTCACAAAAAGCGTTATGATAGTTGCAGAATACGTGAAGCATTTGACATTTTATAGTTTAGAGGATGCCCAAACAAGAATTTTTGAATATATTGAAGCTTATTATAAGTACAATAGACTATGAATAACTCAAAAGCAAAGTATATCCTTCCCCCCTTCTTTCTGTTGCTTCCTGTTTTTGTTAGTGCGCAGCACGGATCAGGTGGAGCAGGAGCAATAGGATTATTCTTTACATTATTATATTTAATACCTGTTGTGATGGTCGTGGGCATTAATACAATAGCTACACCCAATACTAAACTGCATCTATTGGGATTGATTGCTTCTTTGATCTTATTACTTGCCCTATTCCTGCACCGCTATCTAATAGATGGAGCTTCTACTTTTTTTATGTTGACAGTAACGATCTCTATTATCTATTCATTGTATAAAACAAAAGAACATAATAAATCATAATAACCGTTACAAAAAAAGCGAAAGTTATAAATGTATGAAGAGTTTAAAATTATTTCTGCTCATTACTTTTTTATCATTTATCTCTTGCTCAGGAGATGAAGAAATGACAAAGCGTAATTCAGAGAATGTTAAAGCAACTGAAATTAGCCCAGATGACAATGAAGCTTACTACAAAAGAGGCTATAAAAAAGACGACTTAGGAGATTATGAAGGAGCAATAAAGGACTACACCAAAGCCATTGAAATTAATCCCGATGATAGCAGAGTTGGTGATATTTATCATAATAGAGGACTCACTAAGAGAAAATTGGGGGATTATGAAGGAGCAATAGAAGATTACACTAAAGCGATTGAATTTAATCCTAACTTTAACGCAAGTTATAGTTATAATAATAGAGGTTCTATAAAGGATGGCTTAGAAGATTATGAAGGAGCAATAGAAGATTATACTAAAGCGATTGAAATTAATCCCAACTTTAGCCAGGCTTATGATAATAGAGCTAACGCAAAAAGCGAGTTAGGAAATTATGAAGAAGCAATAAAAGATTACGCTAAAGCAATTGAAATTAATCCTAACTTTAGCGAGGCTTATTACAATAGAGGGGTTACCAAGAGAAAGTTGGGAGGCGATAAAGAGATTATTAAAGGGGCAATAGAAGATTATACCAAAGCGATCGAAATTAATCCCAACTATATTGAAGCTTACTACAATAGGGGGAATCTCAAAAAGGATTTTGGAGATTACAAAGGAGCAATTGAAGACTACACCAGAGCAATTGAAATTAACCCTAATTTTATTGAAGCATACTACAGTCGAGGGGATTCCAGAGGAAATTTAGGAGATCTTGAAGGAGTGGTAGAAGATCATACCAAAGCGATCGAAATAGAAAAAAAGGGAGGGAACAGAATCTTTAATATTGGGAATTAAAGAAAAACACGGGATATTCTATGCTCCCTCCAAAAGTAAAGGGAGGGGCAAACGCCTCTCCCTCTTCCCATGGGTTATTTGTTATTTCGCTCCTGTAACAGCGTTTTAAACGCTATATACTCCTTCCCAATACACTCTTTTTTACAAGCGCCTAGATCCACTTCATTTTTAGGGTAATTAGGAATTGCCTTTTGAACCACCTCTTCAAATTTCTTAGGATGTGCCGTTTCTAAAAACACTCCAATCTGTCCTTCTTTTAATCTATGACGAAGAGATTTTATCCCCACTGCGCCATGGGGATCTAGCAAATAAGCAGACTTTTTATAGACCTCTTCAATTTCTTTTAGGGTAGCTGCATCATCAATAGATTCGGCTTGTATATCTCTACGAATTTGCTTTAAATCAGAGTCGTAGAGATGCATCAATCGCTCAAAATTACTTGGTGCTCCCACGTCCATTGCATTAGAATAGGTGCTTACAGATGCCTTAGGGAGGTACTCCCCCGTTTCCATATAATGCCTAAACGTGTCGTTAGAATTGGTTGCAGCGATAAACTGCACAGGCAAACCCATTTTTTTAGCAATAATCCCTGCCGTTAAGTTCCCAAAGTTTCCACTCGGAACGGAAAAAACAATTTTCTTATCCTTTTTTTTCAGTTCTTTATAAGCGAAGAAATAATACAGCATTTGGGGCAATAACCGAGCAATATTAATAGAATTTGCCGAACTCAGATTCAATCGCTGGTTTAATTCAATGTCGCTAAAAGCTTCCTTGACTAGAGCTTGGCAATCATCAAAAACACCGTCAACCTCAACCGCCCTAATATTTCCCCCTAAAGAGGTCATTTGAAATTCCTGATATGGGCTAACTTTGCCTTTGGGAAACAAGATAACAACATCAACCCCAGTAACATTATAAAATCCATTTGCAACAGCACTTCCCGTATCCCCTGAGGTTGCGACCAAAATGGTTACTTTTTTATCACTCTTGCCCACAAAATGAGCTAGGCACCTCGACATAAAACGGGCACCAACATCCTTGAATGCTTTTGTTGGTCCATGGAATAACTCTAAAGAATAAATATTCTCTTCTACGAAAACAGTAGGTGTTGGAAAGGATATGGTTTCTGCAATTATTTTCTTTAAAGAAGGTTCATCAATCGAGTCTTTAACAAAGGGAAAAAGTGCTTCGAAAGCGATCTCATGATCTGTATACCTTGCTATTTCTTCCCAAAAATGTCTAGGCAATACTGGAATGCGCTCAGGCATGAATAAGGCTTTGTTCAGAGCCAGACCTTTAACGACCGCTTCTTCAAAAGAAACGAGTTCATTTTTGTCTTTTGTGCTAATATAATTCATGTTTTTTTGTCTTAAAATGATTCAATAATTCTAGCTCCTTGATTGCCATCTAGAGATTCTATGAAACTCATGGTCTTAACAGAACTACCTTCAAACTGGTCTAGTAAAGCCTTTTGGATCGTTTGAGCAGAAGCTTTGCTTGATGCTAGGGCAAAAACAGAGGGACCAGATCCAGAAATTCCAAAACCTAGCGCCTTATTTTCTAATGCCGCTTTTTTTAGTGCTTGGAATTTCGGGATAAATAAGGATCGAACAGGCTCCGCAACAAAATCCTGCATGGATTTGGACAATAATTCGAGGTCATTTTGATATAAACTGCTAATAAAAGCTCCTAAATTTGCCCATTGGCTGCAAGCTTTGTCCAGCGAAATGTTTTTATTCATTACCTCTCTTGAGTCGGCAGTATTGATTTTTACGTCAGGAAAAAGAAGTATTGCATAAAGGTTTTTTGGTATCGGTAAAGAAATGACATCTATAGGATCATGAGCACGCACCAAGACCAAGCCTCCCATTATGGCAGGTGCAACATTATCGGCGTGAGCAGCTCCGCAGGCAACTCGCTCTCCTTCTGCTGCAAACGCAACCAACTCTTGTTCGCTAAAAGGGCTTCCTATTAACTCATTATAAGCATAGGCGGCAGCCGCACTACTAGCACTACTAGATCCTAAGCCGCTCCCTGATTTAAATCCTTTTTTGATTCGAATATCAACACCCCGAAAATCATCGAGTCGTTCTTGCATTTTTCTAATGACTACAGAACAACAATTTTTTTCAATATTGGTGGGCAAGTCACTACCTCCTACAATCTCTTTAATTTTATTTTCAGTCTCGTTATTTAAAACCACTTCTACTGTGTCTCCAATAGAATCTAAAGCTAAGCCCAGTACATCAAATCCTACCGAAAAATTGGCAATGGTTGCAGGGGCAAATGCACTAATTTTTTTCATCATGTTTTTTAATTAATCGATTTATTTATAATAAGCATTAGATCTGCAAAAACACCTGCTGCTGTTAGCTCAGCGCCAGCTCCTGCTCCCTTTATAACCAGTGGTTCTGTAGGATACCGTCTAGATTGGATCGAAACAATGTTGTCTTTGCCTTCTAGATGAAAAAATGGACTGCTAGATTGAACCTTTTCGAGACCAACCCAAGCCTTACCCTTTTCGAAAGTCGCAATAACCTTGAGCTTGCTATCGGTTGAGCTAGCGTCCTCATACAATTGTTTAAAATGAGATTCGGATTGTTCTATTGCTTCAAAAAGCGCTGTTGCATTTTGAGCGTGCAAGCAATTTTCTGGAATGAACGCATTCGCAACCACTTCATCCATTTCTAAAGAATAACCTGCTTCTCTAGCTAAGATCAATATTTTTCTCATAACGTCTATACCACTCAAATCGATCAATGGATTGGGTTCTGTATAGCCTTCCTCTTTGGCTTGTTTTACAATTTCAACAAAGGTATTCTTCGATGAATTATAATGATTAAAGATAAAATTTAAACTGCCAGAAAGAACGGCTTGAATACGGTTAATTTTATCTCCACTTAACCTCAAATCTTGAATTGTTTTGATGACAGGCAGAGCCGCCCCAACTGTTGTTTCGTAATTGAAAAAACAATTAAATTTCTTAGCGGTATCTTTTAAGCCTTTGTAATGCTCATAACTGGAACTACAGGCAATTTTATTGCAGGTAATAACAGAAATAGATTCCTTCAAAATTTCTAAATAAGAGGCACTAACCTCCTCGGATGCAGTGTTGTCAATAAAAATACTATTCCTGAGATTCATTTTTTTCATACCCTCTACAAAATCTGAAAAATGACCGACCTCAGTACCTTGCGCAAGAGCAACTCCCCCTTGATCCCAATCAATTCCCAACTCGTCCAATACCATCCGTTTGCTATTCGCAATACCAACCAACCTAAGATCTAGATTGTTTTCTGCTAATAAAGTAGCCTTTTGTTCAGCTATAATTTTGAAAAATTGCTTGCCTACATTACCAAGCCCTGCTACAAAAAGGTGCACTTTTTTACTTACTGTATTAAAAAAACATTCGTGTAAAACATTCGTTGCCTTTTTCTCGTCTTTGGTGTCAATAACAACTGAAATATTTCGCTCAGAGGCTCCTTGAGCAATAGCAATTATGTTAATTCCATTTTGCCCTAATGCTCCAAATAGTTGCCCTGATAAGCCAACTTTCATTTTCATATTATCCCCAACAAGTGCAATAACGGAATAATTGGATTTGGCAATAATTTTATCAACCAACAACTTTCTTATCTCTGAATCAAAAGCTTCATTTAATGCTGTCACTGCTTGGTTTTTGTCTTTGTCAACAACTCCAATACAAATATTTTGCTCTGAACAACATTGGGTAATCAAGACAACATTAACCGATGCACGCTCTAAAGTAGCAAATACTTTTTTTGCCATTCCCTTTATTCCTGCCAACCCAATTCCCGCAACGGTTATAAGACTAAGACCCGCTATGGAGGAAATCCCTTTTACACTATTCTGAGGTTCTTGTTTTAATTTATTGCCGATATAAGTACCTTTTTTTTCAGGGGAGAATGTATTTTTTAACTGGATGGGAATTCCTTTATTCATCACTGGGCGGATCGTTGGGGCATACAAGACCTTTGCACCAAAATGCGAAAGCTCAAAAGCTTCTTTATAGCTCAGTTCTTTGATGGTTCTGGCAGATTTAACCAATTTGGGATTTGCATCTAACATGCCATCTACATCACTCCATATTTCTAGGCCGTTTACATTCAGATTTCCTGCGAATATAGCAGCACTATAATCTGAGCCTCCCCTTCCCAACAAAACAATTTCCCCCTTGGAGTTTGAAGCAATAAATCCAGGAGCGATATAATTCCGAGTTTTGTCCAAATCTTTAATCAACGAAGCCGTTTCCGTTCTATTAAGTTCCCCTTCCAAATAATTTCCTTCTGCTTTGATATAGTCCAAGCTATTAATCCATTCAACATTAAGCGCTTCTTGACAAAGATAATGCCCAATAATAAAGGAGGAAAACAGTTCTCCAAAGCTCATAATCCGAGCAAGGGTTTTATCTGTTAGTTCCCCAAGGGCGAATACTCCCTCGCAAAGCGCAGTTAATTGGTTGAACTGCTTTTGGATATAAATCAGCGTGTCGGCTTGGTTTTCTAGTAGAATGAGTTCTTTCGCAATTA
Organism: Aureispira anguillae; assembly: GCF_026000115.1. GTDB lineage: Bacteria > Bacteroidota > Bacteroidia > Chitinophagales > Saprospiraceae > Aureispira > Aureispira anguillae. Next base: position 2,239,846 of record NZ_AP026867.1, on the reverse strand, counting down.
AAAAGTGTCTATTTTTTAGAGCATCTAAGGTGTTGAGGTAAGAATCTGTCCCCCCTAAAGCTTGTTTTGCAGCATTTTGTAATAAATCTGTTGTTCCTGAAAACGCAGAAACAACTAAAAAAAAGGGCTGTTTTTTTTGGCTCAAAACGACCTTTACCTTCTTGATATTTTGAGATGAGGCAACACTACTACCTCCAAATTTTATGACTAGCATATAATTTTTAATTCGGTTGATAATAAAAAAAAAATGGATGAGTGAATTTTTATTCACGAATGGGAAGAATGCACAAAGTGCCTGATATGTTCATATATACCCCCTAGGGGGTAGTTGTAGTGAAGATAGTTGTAGATGTGCCAACAACAAACGCATCATTTTCCAATGATGTTGTAGAAGAGGTAATATGTGTGGATTGTTGTTGCATTACTATAAAGCTAGGAAATATTTTTTAGCTTCGCAAAAAAAAAATCGATTTATCAAAGAATATTTTTTTAATAATCAAGCCGATAGAGCGGTAAACTCTTTAAGACAAAATATCAACTAACCAATCTGCATTAGCAATTGGAGATAGATTTTTGATCTGATCCTGCAATTTTGTTTTCTGTTGATCCAATTCCTTTTTAGATAGGGCTATTTTTTTAGATTCGAGTACAATAATCTTTTTTGCCATTCTCAGCATATTTTGATTCATTGCTTTTTTGTAATCAGATAAGACTTTGCTTCTTTGTATATAATTTTTAAATGTTGCAATTAAGGACAAAGAAGCTTCCAGTTCTCCCAAGGTATAATAGCATTTTAATTGAATAATCTTGGCTCCGATATAATAAGATGCGTCTGTAAATTCTACGTGGTGCAATAAACCAAGCGCTTTGCTATAATTTTTCTTGCTGTAGTAATAATAAGCTAGGTTGTAATTGAATACATTTTCCCTTGAACTAGACTTTACGAAGTTTTTATACTTATAAATAAAGGATTTGACCCAATCGAATTCCTCCAAACGAGCACCAACAGTTACGATGTTTTTGTAATCCCATTCATCCAAGCTATTGTCCTCTAGTAGTAGAATTTTTTCGCTCAATAAAAAACGGTGCAATTCAAAAAACTCCCTTAGATATTCTTTATCGCCTGTATTCATTTTTTTTATACAGTGATTGGTCAAATAGTCATAAATTACTTTGATTTTGGATTTGGAATACCAATGCGTTTTATCGGCAAGAAACAACCTCAGATCATCATAATATTGCTTTTCTTCCGTTTTAATTAATTTGTAGATGGTGTAATTTATCCGTAGTTCTGGGAAATTTAGATAATAAGATTGATCTGTTTCTAGCCATTCTAAGACAAAATCAATTCCACTTGCTTCATAATTGGATCCAATGATGCTATTTCTATTAATCATATCGCAAGCAATTTGCATTTTGTCAATCAAAAACACAATTTCCGATTCTGTATCCCTCAATTGAATATTTTGATCCTGGTTGCGAATGGGGTTGATTTGGTCAAATTCATGGTATAATTCAGCCTGATAGAAATGATAATCTCGATCTTTAAGCCTTCTTTTATCCAATAAGTTCTGATATTGTTTAGCCGTTTGATGAAATTGCTTTGACAAGCCTTTGTTTCTCAATGCTTTCAGCGCATATAATTTCATTTGCAACGGATTCTTCTGGAAACCTGTAACAGCGAGATAATCTACCAACAAAAGTGTTAAATTGGAGGTGTGGGTATAGATATGCGTTTCATTATAAATAGTGTTAGGAAACAATACTTTATAAATGTTTTTTTTGTTCAGTTTTTCACTATCAAATTTAGGCGCAAATTTTAAAATGTAATCACAGAGTTTATTAACAATTTTATGCTTGTTAAAAAAAGGCGAATGGACGTATTCTCTAAACCGAGTAAGTTCTTTCGTTTCTAAGGTTTTTAAGATCCCAATTAGCTTAGAATTTTTCATTAGAGCGTTATTGTTATAATTAGTAATACTCCGTTGCTCTTTCGAGGTTTTAGTTTTTTACTTAGCCACATTGCTACTTTATGTTTTTCAACGGAATGATGGACTCCTTTGTTAAAGATTATAAAAAAAGTATAGACTCTCCACATATCCCCCCAAAAATATTTCTTATTTCCTCTCGATTAAAGTAAATCTATGATAGGTGAAGGAAATAAAGTCTTTTTTTTCTTAGAAATAAAAACGTAAACACTTAATAATAAGAACATAAAAAGGATTTTATGAAATTTAAAATCTTAGAATCGCTTTCTTTTTTTATTTTTTTTAGGCTGAGGTTCATTTATATTTGTAGTATGGAAAATCAAGATTTTGAACCACTAAAATAGAACCGTGTCTCTTAGGCACTTATTATCTTTTTAAATCATTCTAGAATTACAACATACAAATACCTTATATCAATGAGAACATTTATCAAAATAGCTTTTTTACTCAGCCTCTTTTTCCATCAGGAATTGGACGCACAATGCCTGAGTGTTACCACAAATATAGCCAACGTTTCTTGTAAAGGAGGAACGACAGGGATTATTAGCATTTCCCCCAATAATGGTCAAACACCCTACACTTATATTTGGAATACAGGAACAACAACAGTTAGCGCAGGATTTACAATTACAGGATTAGCAGCTGGCGCTTATAATATAACCGTAGAAGATAATTTGGGTTGTGATACTATTCTGACCCCAATAATTACAGAACCACTTACTAACTTAACCTCCACAGCAGCACCCACCTCTAATTATAATGGTTCGGGCGTTTCTTGTTTTGGGAACTGTGATGGTTCTGCTACTGTAAGCTCTACAGGAGGAGTCGCTCCCTATGATTATCTTTGGTCCAATGGTGCTACTACAGAATCCATTTCAGGATTGTGTGCAGGGGTATATTCCGTTACAGCAGAAGATGCTAATGGTTGTACAAATTCCCATCAGGTAATCATCACAGAGCCAGTGACAATGGTTGCAGCTAATGTCACTATCGACAGCAATATTTCCTGCTTCGGAGCTTGTGATGGAGCTGCTACCGTCACAGCGGCTGGAGGAGTTGGTGCCTACACCTATACTTGGGCAAATGGAGCGATAACTCAAACGATTACAGGGCTGTGTGCAGGCAACTTTTGCGTTACTGTAGCAGATGCCAATGGATGTATAGATACTAGTTGTATTTATATGACGGAACCGACTGCTGTTACAGCCTCTATTGCCAGTTCAACAAATGCCAGTTGTAATGGAATGACAGATGGTACCGCAACGGTAGTGGGGTCAGGTGGTGTTGGTTCCTATGCTTTTCTATGGTCTCCCAGTGCAGGCAACCAAACTGGTCTAACAGCTATAGGACTTTCTAGCGCTTCCCATTGCGTAACCGTAACAGATGCCAATGGTTGTTTCGATTCTACCTGTGTAAATATCGGAGCACCTACTCCAATAGCCGTGACCACAGTATTGGACACTGCTGTTTCTTGCTTTGGAACCTGCGATGCTTCTATTTCGGTAATTGTTACAGGAGGAGCCCCTCCCTATCAATACGCTAATGGTGGAGGAACCTTCACAGCCAGTAATACTTTTTCTAATTTATGTTCTGGGCAATACATTATTGATGTCGTAGATGCCAATGGTTGTATAGGACGAGACACCATCACTATAAGTGATCCAACTGCTCTTACTGTTTCTATTAATAGCCTAGACACCATTTGTCAAGGAACAACGGGAACGCTTACCGCAGTTAGCTCAAATTGCACAGGTGGTTGTACCTATAATTGGAGTACAGGAAGTACCTCTCCAAGCATCACTTACACAATGCCAGGTCTCTCTTACTGTGTTACTGTAACCAATGGCAATGGTTGTACCAACAATGCTTGCATTACCCCTGATAGCATTGATTTTGGAGTAGAAATTACCAATGCCATTATATCTAATGGGGAGAAATATGGAATTGTCTATCAAGGCACCCCTCATCCGATACAAACCAACAGTAGTTACCCCAACCAAACATCCTACAATTGGGCTCCTGCAAGTGATTTATCCTGTTCAGCATGTCCCAATCCTTTGGCTAACCCTAATACACCGACGCAATATGTCCTTACTGCCACTCATAATACATTGGGGTGTATTAGCATGGACACCATTACCATACATCCATACCAAACCGACACCGTTTATTTAGAGGTTGCCCTAGACTCAACTATTAATTATTGCTCAAACATACCTAGTTTTGTTACACATACAGGGTCTTCGCCAATAAACAATCCGCTTACTTATGGCTCAATCACCTATTCGTTAACAAATTGCTTTGATTATACAAGTAGTGGAGGGATGCAAGGAGTTGATACCATTGTTTGGGTAGATTGTGGTACAGCTAATATCGGCGTTTTGCCCGTCCAAGTTTGTGATACAACAATTATTTATGTCACCACGGCTAGTTGTGTATGGCCAGGAGATGCAGATAATGATGGGATTGCCAATAATCATGATTTACTCCCTATTGGATTGCACTATAATGCAACAGGAAGTACTCGGACCAACGCTACAATCAACTACACTTGCCAGCCTTCTCGTGACTGGGGAACTACCATTTCAGGGATGCCAACGATAGACCTTAAACACACAGATTGTAATGGAGATGGTCTAATTAATGGAACGGACACCAATGCTATTATTTTGAACTGGGCACAAACACACTTAAAAAATGGAAATAGCGTAACCACTGGTGTTGACCTTTATATCGATACGGCTACTGTTGCACCAGGAGATGTTGTAAGTTTGCCGATAGTTCTAGGGACTACCCCTAGCAATGGTTATGGGATTGCCTTTACCATCAACTATGATCCACTTGGGGTTGATACCAATACCGTTTCGATGGATTTCACAACTAGCTGGTTAGGAACAATCAACAGTGATATGATAGGAATTTCCAAAGACTTTTATCACCAAGGGCAGGTAGAAGTAGCTTTAACTAGAATAGATCATAACTCTGTAGTAGGCAGCGGCACAATAGGGCATATTAATTTGACCATCAAAGACGATGTATTACCAAAATCTTCTTTTGTGCGTTTAGATTTCGATATAACTAATGTGCGATATATCGATCATAACGGAACCGTGATCCCAACTAGTCCGACTCGTTCACAAATATTGATAACAGATCCTAATTTAGGATTAACCAACACAAACAAAAAAGAACAAAATTTAATGGCTTACCCCAATCCAACCACTGGGGGTGTTAAAATACAGAGCTTATCCCAAAACATCGAAAAGGTATTTATTTATGACATAAGAGGCGTTCTTGTTGACCAAAAGCATGATATAGGGCAATTGGACACCGAAATGAATTTAAAAAACCTTCCTAATGGGATGTACTTGATTCGTGTAATTTCTAATTCTCAAATCAACAGCCTCCGTATTCAAAAACAATAAAATATTCTATACTAAAATCAAAAACCTTTTAACAAGTTCGTTAAAAGGTTTTTGGCTTTGGAATTGACACAACAATAATTTTAGTTTTTCCAATTCTTCCGTTCTTGTTCTCGATGGTGTAGTATCACATTAACAGGATATTTTTCTTTCAAATAATTAGCAATATAATCCGCTGAAAAAACAGAGCGATGTTGCCCTCCAGTACACCCAAAGTTGATACAGAGGTTCGCAAACCCACGTTGAATATAATTCTGTACGGCTTCGTCTACAATCTCCTCAACTTTGTGAACAAAATTTTCAATAGTGCTTTGCGTTTTAAAAAAGTCAATCACAGGCTGATCTCGTCCTGTCAATTTTTTATAAGGGGTGTAACGCCCTGGATTGTGAATAAATCGGCAATCAAAAACAAAACCTCCACCATTTCCTGAGGGGTCTTCAGGAATACCTCGCTTGTATGAAAAACTTTGAATTCTAACTGTTAATTGATCCGCTTTTTGAACAGGCGCTTTGGCTGAAAATTTATCTTGTTGTTTTAGCAGTTCCCTCAAGACTTTTTTTAGATAATCTAAGCGGATTGGAAAATCAACCGACTCCAACAACCAACTTAGGTTCTTTAAGGCAAATGGGATGCTGGCAACAAAGTGCGCTTTTTGCTCATAAAGTCCTTTAAATCCATAAGCTCCCAAGACTTGCAAGGTACGAATTAATGCAAATGCGTAGAATTTATTTCTGAACTGTTCAGCATCAATTGAGATAAATTGGGATGCCTCCTCTATATAATGATCCAATAATTCTACTCTCAATTCGTTGGGCAAATCTGCCTTTGCTTGGAACAATAAAGAAACGACATCGTATTGCAAAGGACCTCTTTTGCCTCCTTGATAATCGATAAAATAAACTTCCTCATTTTGTAGCATGATATTCCTAGCCTGAAAATCACGGAACATAAAAAATAATTGCTCCTCATTGCCCAAATATGCTGCTAACTGATCAAAATCTTGCTCCAATAAATATTCATCAAATTCTACTTTGCACGTTTTTAGAAAACAATATTTAAAATATTGCAAATCCCACAATATAGCTTGTTCATTAAAAGAAGCAGGAGTATGATAATCATCAATTTGTAACCCCTCAATTCCTTTGATTTGCATAAAAGCCAAGGACGAAAGCGCTTTTTTGTAATAACCAATAGTCTGGGGAGAAGGTCGTTTATTAATGCGTTCCGTTTCCAAATGATGCAATAGAGTCATATCGCTCAAATCTTCTAATAAATAAAGATCATTTGCTAAGTCTTGAGCGTAGATTTCGGGCAATGCAATTCCCTTTTTTCTAAAATGTTGCGTATAATCGATAAAAGTTGTATTCTCCTTTTTAGAACGATTAAATGCGACTAAAGCTCTTTTTGTTGCGCCAATAGTTCGAAAATAGCATCGATCAGAGCCAGCTTGGGGCAATTGTTCTAGTTTTTGGACGGATTCTTTTGCCCATGACTCAAATAATGTCGTAATTTGTTTTTGTAAATTCGTGTCCAATCTTATAAGTATTTAGTAAAAAAAGCAATCCGTACAAACTTAATAATTGTTATTAAAAATCATTGCATAAAAGTTGACTTTCTCTTTTCAAGGCAGTATTATAGCAACTCATAAAAAACGTTCCCATGCATACTAAGGTTTATATCAATAATTACATTGCATCCAAAATAGGTTTGCCAAAAACGCCAAGGGATATAGAACAAATACACAAATTTTTTGAAACCTATCTAAAATATATTGCTTTAACAGCTCTTAGGCTGAAAGGGGCAAAATATAAGGAAGCCAAAAGCTATGTTTCTAAATCTTGGATTCCCTGTACAGAGGATCAATTGAGGAAACTTGTACTAACTTTGCTCAACCAAAGAGCGAATAATAAACAATATTGGGCGCAACTACTCAAAAAGAATCAAAAACTTAAGATTTTGACGGAGTTACTTTTTAAGTATGCAGCTAAAATAAGAAACTTGACTTTTCATGGAAACTATTACCCCTTTGAGGAGGGAGAAGAGGAACTTGTTTATGCGATATATATCAAAATGATTGAGGCTCTAGAGGTATTAATTAGCAAACACAAAAAAGGAAATAAAATACTTAAAAATACTCCCACTGAATTTGGAGCTATTAGGGGGCACTTGATCAGGAAAAATCAATTTAAACAAATCCTTCCCTTTCAACCTGCTGGATTGCCTTATGCTTATTCCAAAGCCCAACAAATCTATTCCACGATATAGAGACCACTGTAATAATGGGAGAAGCAGCTCTATTGGATATTAAAAAATAATAACATATATTTATATCATTATTCAATCATAAGAGGACATACTACCTCTATAAAACAGACAAAATGAAACAATACTTATCCATATTTATTGCCCTAATATTATGTTTAAGCCAAGTCAATGCTCAAATTGTTGTAATTCCTGATGCTAACTTTAAAAGTTACTTGGTTGGCAACGCTAGTATTAATACCAATGGAGATAGTGAAATTCAGCTATCGGAAGCGGAGGCACATACAGGAACAATAAATGTTAGCGGTCAAAATATTGCTGATCTAACAGGAATTGAAGCTTTTACCAACATCACCCAACTATATTGTAGTGGTAATCAGTTAAACCATCTTGATGTTTCTTCCAATGTAAATCTTACTTACTTGCAATGTAATACAAGCCAATTAACTGGTTTAGATATTTCTGCTAATATACACCTTCATACGCTTCAATGTGCAAACAATCAAATAACAAGTTTAAACATAAGCAACAATCATGATATAGCTATTCTCTGGTGTCAAACTAATCCTTTAACAGTTCTTAATGCTCAAAACGGAAATAATAATAACTTTACATCTTTTAATTCCACCAGTACCCCCAATTTAACCTGCATTCAAGTAGACGATGTGAATTATTCAAACGCCAATTGGACCAATATAGACGCAACTGCTAGTTTTAGCACCAACTGTAATTTTGATTATGTTGTTTATATTCCCGATTCTATCTTCAAAGCAGAATTGGTAGGAAATGCAACGATTAATACCAACGGAGATACAGAAATTCAAGTGACAGAAGCACAAGCCTATGCGGGCAGCATTAGCGTTGCTAATAAAAACATTGCTAGCCTTGCTGGTATTCAGTATTTCACTAATATTACAGAACTATATTGTGGTAGCAACCAACTATCTTATCTAGATCTTTCTAAAAATATCAACCTAAGTCGATTAGATTGCGACAATAACCTACTTTATCAATTAAAACTAGAAACAAACACTCAACTTACCCAACTAAACTGCAACAACAACCAAATTCATACCTTAGATTGTTCGAATAACACACAGCTCACACAAGTAAATTGTAGTAATAACCAAATTAGCAGCTTAGATTTTCACACTGCTTCTGGTCTTACGCAACTAGACTGTAGCGACAACCAATTGACTGCTGTATACCTTTTTGGAAACACCAACCTAACTCAATTACTTTGTCAAAATAACCAATTGAATTTTTTAGACTTGGCGCTTAATACAAGTCTTACCGACCTAAATTGCAGCAACAACCAATTGGCTGATTTAAATGTACAGAATGGCAACAATAATAACTTTACAGCCTTTGATGCTACCAATAATGCCAATCTAAGTTGCATACAGGTTGACAATAGCAGCTATTCAACTACCAACTGGACAAATATCGATGCGACTTCAAGCTTTAATACCAATTGTAATTTTCCTCATATTGTTTATATCCCAGATCCTAATTTTAAAGGTTATTTGCTGGCTAATACCACTACAATCAACACCAATAGCGATACAGAAATACAGGTAACAGAAGCGCAAGCATTAATTGGCACTTTAGATGTTTCAGGACAACAAATCAAAGATTTAACAGGAATTGAGGCTTTTACGGGGCTTACTTATTTAAGTTGCCGTAGCAATGAATTATCTAGTTTAGATGTTTCAAGTAACATTAATCTTAATCATTTAGATTGTGGTTTTAATCAAATAAAAACATTGGATGTTACGGCACTTACTGGACTTACTGTATTTGCTTGTGATCACAATGAGTTAGAAACTTCAAGCATTGTTCCCAATATTAACCTCACTCAATTCTTTTGCCAAAACAATAAGTTAAAAGAATTAAATATGCAAAATGGCAATAATACGAACCTTGCTTACTTTGGTGCGGCAAATAATGATAGTCTAACCTGTATACAAGTAGATGATGTTTCTTACGCTACAACTAATTGGGCTAATACTAGTGCAGTAGATGCAGGTGTGAGCTTTAGCACCAACTGTTATTTAAATAATCCTACAATTGTTGCAGATTTAATAACCTTAACTGCTTACCCTAATCCTACCCACAAAAGCCTAAATCTCAACTTGGACAAAGAATACCAAAGCATAACGATTCAACTCAGTAATAATATGGGGCAAACCGTTATGATAAACCAATACACTCAACAACAAGCAATGAATCTAAATCTAGAACAATTAGCAAAAGGCTTGTACTTTGTAACCGTGCAAACAGAAGAAGGTACGGCAACTCTTAAAGTGATTAAAGAATAATTACTCTTTAAGCATAAGCAGCTTTCCTTTATTGCGCAGTGTTTTATTTTTTAGTTACCACCAAAAATAAAACACTGCGCAAATCTTGTTATCCTGCAATATTTTTTTATTTTTGATAACAATTGATTTAATTATAGTTGGGCGACTATAATTACTATGTTAATTTCACATCTGAAAAGAAACCTTACCCCTCATCTCCTAATTACTACAGTGCAATTTAATATATACTTTACGATCATGTAATGTGTATTTTTTATTTTGCAAAACGTATGCAAATTCACCACCAAAAATTTAAGAATATGCTCTTAAACTTCAACTATTCTACAATAGTTATTCTCTTACTTTGCGCAACAGTCACTAGTACCACTGTTCTAGCACAATCTCCTGGAGGCGTTGACCCTTCTTCTAGTTTAAATCTTTGGCTGAAGGGTGGAGACTTACCAGTAAGTTCCAATACCACAGGAAACTGGAATGATGCTCACAGTTCTAACAACGACGCTATTTACACCCCAAATACACCTGGGGTTTGGTATGAGGTAGCACAAGATATTAACTTTAACAATTCGGTTCATTTTAATGACGAAACGTTTACTATTGCTGCCCCTAGTACATTAAATATTAATGTAAGTCAAGTAAATACATTTGTGGTTTATAGAATGGGAGCGAACAACGCTCCATTGTGGGGCAATGGTCTAACGAATACCCTTAGTCCTAACAACTTAGGAAAGCAAGCAAGTAGCTCATCCGTTTCTAGAGGAGCAAATAATACTAGTCCGTACACAGGATCCAATACGATTAACACTGTTTATATTAACCATTTCAGCATGGATGCGCCAACAACAAATGGTTCTCATGTCTATATAAATGGAAATACACCAGCCCTAACTTATACAGATAATACAACTGTTAGTGCACAAACAGACGGAGTAGATTCTACACATCAGGGCATGTTTATAGGGAAATCTCAAATTAATGGACCTTCTGCGTCAAATCTTAGAATAGCAGAAGTTATCGTCTATACAGGTTCAATTAATGCAGCGCAAAGAGAAAGAGTCAATTCTTATTTAGCCATTAAATACGGCATTACATTACCTCATAATTATACGATTAATAGCGGAAGTCTAGAAGTGTGGAATAGAACAACAAATGCAGGATATAACACTAATATAACAGGTATTGCTAGAGATGACAATTCAGATTTAGAGCAAGCGCAATCAAAAAGCCAAAACTCAGGATCTATTCTTACCTTATCCTCAGCCTCAGCTATCCCAAATCATCAGGCATTAATAGTTGGTGATAATGGTGGAGGAACGAACGGTTCTACTGCTTACCAAGTTTCTGATAACTTCTTTGCCAAAGGAAGATTCATGAACAAAGTGTGGAAATGCCAAAAGACAGCTGGATTTACCCCTAATGTTGCCATAAATATTGATAATAGCATTTCATTACCCTCAGGATTCACAACAGGAAATATTTTTCTGTTGGTTTCTAGCAATCCCAATTTTAACGCTACCAATGCTAATACAAGAGCTTATCCACTCAGTAACTCTGGAGGAACTTATACTGCTACAAATGTAGCCTTGAATGATGGTGATTATTTCACCATTGCTCGCTCTGATGGAGCCTTATGGGTAAAAGCAGATGGGAATAACACCATTTCAGGATCTAATAGAGTACAAGCACTCGAAGATCATGTATTGGGTATTAATAATATGACAGGCTCAATTCGATCAGGAAACCAACCTGATCATACAATTGGAACTGCTGTTACTGCGATGAATTTTAATCCTTATATTACCTTTAACAGTGGATCAAATCAAAATTACGTTGACAAAAGTAATTTTGTGGGCTTTGATGAGAGTGGCGTTTCTGCATTTCTAGTCTTGCGTAGAGATAACAATAATACAGGAACTGAAGCTATGTTTTCTTATGCTACTCCTGCGGATGATAATGAATGGATAATGGATGACCCATCCGATATTGAGGTTTATGTTGAAGTAGGTTTATTGGGTTCAGGGCATAGTAATAATTACGACATAGAAGATAACTTACCCCATATTGTTGCTAATGTTCGAGGCAATGGAGGCAAAGATCATCTGCGTTTAGATGGAACAGATGACAATGAAAACTACAAAAACACAACAGTAATTAATGCTGGGGGAACTTTTATTTTTGGGCAAGAACAAGATGCAGTCGGAGGATCCTTTGATTCGTCTCAAGAATACGAAGGAGATTTTGCAGAAGCTATTATTTTTAACAAAAGAGTTAGTAATAATGAACGTAATGCTATTGAGTCTTATTTGGCTATAAAATATGGTGTTACACTAAATCATGACTATACACTTTCGAATAATAATATTTCTTGGGACAGAAGTGCCAACTCAGCCTATAACGAAAATATAGCTGGGATAGGGAGAGATGATTTATTTGAATTAGATCAACGTAAATCAAAAAGTCAATCGGGGTCTAACGTAGACGTCATCATTGAGCATAGTGCAGCCCTTACAAACCAATCACACCTAATCTGGGGTTGCAAAGATTGTGATAAATACAATACAGTAAATTCGAATGGTGCTCCCGCTTTATCTCAAATATCGCAAAAGAGATGGAAGGTACAAAATTACAACAACCAAGTAGGACCAGTTACCATGACGTTAAATATTCCTACTGCTCTTGCGTCTCAAAATGCAGCCAGCCTTAAATTATTAGTAAGTAATGGCTCTAATTTTTCAACTAGCTCGATCACCAACTATACAGGAACAATATCTGGAACAGAAGTTACCTTTACGAACGTAACGCTACCTGATGGCTATTATTTTACCTTAGGTGCATCTGAAAATGTAGGATACACCAATAACGATGCTGGCGCACCAGGAACATTTGAAGCTTGCATTGGTTCTAATGTCACTTTTCAATACGCCAATCTATCGGCTCATCCTGATAGAGTTCAATTAATGGATACCGCCAATTTACCTATTACGGTATTAGCTATTCCCCCTGTTCCCACTACAGGACCTTATAATGGTAGTATTACCATCATTATTCCCAGCAATGCAGGAACGGGAAATGTAAAGTTATTGAATGGCTCTACGACACTATATAATTTTAATACTAATCTCATCATCCACAACCCACAACTAGATTTTATCCCCCAAACTTCTCCTGTTTGTGCAACAGATACTGTATTATTAGTTGGATTTCCTTCAGGAGGAAATTTTTCTTCCCCCATTACGAATGTTATTCAAGCTAATAGTGTTATTGGATCTGAAGTGGGTTGGTCCCCCAATAACGATACCATTAGAAATGTTCCCGTTACTTATACCTATTTTCCTAGCTATTTGGATGGAACATTCTGCTTAAATTCTGTTGAGCACACCAAAGATATCGTTGTTCGAGACAATCGCTTAGAAAGTTTGGAATATAACTATATTATAAAAAACCCACCTGTTAACGATGACACCTTAAGTCTTCATTCAGGTATCATTGGTAGTGTTACCCCCGATTTATTAGATTCATCTTTTCCTCACCCTGTGAGCTTCTCAGGAACCTATGTTTATTATGATACTTCATCAAGTCTTTATAAATTTCATACCGACCAAGCAGATGCCAATAACCCTGTTACGTTAAGTTATGATAATGGCGGTTGTATTGGGGAGTATACCGCTAACTTAGATGTTTTCCCTCCACTTCGCATCATAGGACTCTCAGATACTATTTGTACAGAGGCAGATTCCAGTCACTTTACTAGAGATACTCTTCCTGATTATGCCCATAGCTTGGACACTACAAGTTATAATTATAGTTATGTAGATCGTACTACTCTTACTCCTGTTTCCGTTACAGTAGATCAATATTACGAGTATAATAAAATAGCCCGCGTTCGTACTTTAAACCCAGCTTACCAAAGTTCAGTTGATACCGCAATTCTTCCTGTCACACACAACTCCGAACGTTATAGTTTTACACCTAATAACTCTATGGCTGGCTCAAATGTAATTATACAGATGGACTATGAGTCAACGTTAAGAACTGTTGTGACTGAAAATTTCATCCAAATATCCGATATTACCCGCACAATTTCCACCGTATTGGCATTCGATACCATCTATATGGCAGAACGTCCGACACCACAAATTGGGAATTTTGACAGCATTTATTGCGAAAATGCCTTATTGGATACCTTAAAACCAAGTCCATTTTTTGACCATGCTGCGGTGACCTACTTTGAACTTAGAGGAGATGATGGGCTTGGATATAATCTTTTAGATACTTTGCTTGGAGATACACTTTTTAATTCTAGTTATCACTACAATAAATTAGTGCCTAGTAAAAATAGACATTTAGATGTTCAACTAATTTATACGGTAGATCGTTATGGCTGTTTAGATTCTGATACTACTTATACTAAAATAATAGCTCCTGCTCAACCTATTTTTTACCCACAACCTGCTTATTGTACCAGTGACTTTCCAACTCCCTTAACAGCTTCTTTTACAGCAGGGAGTTTCCCACCAGCAGGAGGAAATGGTGTCTTCTTTTCAACACCAGGTTTGGACACCACTACTAATTTATTTTCGCCAGGAATTGCCCTAGATGGTTATCATATGGCGACCTATCAATTTACAGATAATTTTGGCTGTATTAGTACTTATACTGATACCTTATATGTCCGAGAACCACCCCAAATACGCTTAAATGCAGGAGGAGTAGGTGTTAGTTCATTCTGTGCGAATGAAACGAATGTACCTTTGTCCACAACACTTTTATCAGGAGGAGTAGCAGATACCATCCGTTATTTTGGAGCTGGCGTAAGCAATACTACCTTAGATCCAAGTGCTATTTTTCTTAACCCAAGTGGAGGACCAAGTTCAGGAGGAGCTTCCCAAATTTGGAATCTTTATATTGATAGTTTTGGTTGTGCTGGACGAGATACATTAGACATCACAATTTTAGATGTTCCAAATTTAAGAATCGATAGTTTGTTTAATAGCTCTCTTACTTATTGTGGTAATGATCCATCTTTCATGATTGCTGGTTTTGTTCTAGATAGTTTGGGGCACTTGGTTCAAAGCAATGGGACGATCACAGGAGGGGCTGTTACTACCATTGATACTACCTATTATTACGACCCTAATAGTCTCAGTGTTGATAGTATCTATATGGATACAGTGACCTATTCCCATACCGATCAATTTGGTTGTTCGAATGCAGTTAATATAATTATTACAATAGATTCTATCCCAGAACTCACATTCACAGGTATAGATCCCAGTTATTGTATAAACTACCCAATCGATCAATTCTATGGAACACCAGATACTAACGTATTGTATAATCGTATTGTTTTTGGAGGACCTGGAGTTAATCCTAATACTGGATTCTTTACTCCTTTAGCAGCAGGAACGGGACAAAAAGTTGTCAGTTATACCTTTGAGGATCAAAATTCTTGTGAGAATACGATCTATGATACGACCATTGTTTATGCTTTGCCAACTCCTTCTTTTGGAGACTATGAAAACCAATATTGTACGGCAGCACCTAACGATACCTTAATTAGTCAAAATATACAAAACGCAGGCTCTTCTTATTTCTTTTGGGGTAGCATCATCGCCGATTCTTCAGGAATTTTAGATCCTAGCCTAGATAGTTCAGGAGTTAAAACCGTTTATTATCAGTACACAGATTCTTTAAATTGTTCTAATATTGACAGCGTTAATATATTTATACATCCCACTCCTGAAATTGTCATTAGTGGTTTAGATTCTGCCTACTGTTTCGAAGCCCCAGAAGATAATATCTCTGTGTTTCCTTCTGGCGCATCAAGTCTAACTCAATCTGACCCAGGGTTTTCTATTAGTGGTAATACTATTACTTTTGATCCAGATCAAGACACCGCAGGAGTTAAAGGTTTCACATACATTTACACAGACATTAGCACAGGTTGTGCAGATACAATTACTGTCAGAACTTTAGTGTATAAACCGCCAACGCCTAGATATATAGGTTTGGATAATTTTTATTGCGAAACTAGAGATACGTTACCTATTACTGGGATTCCAGCAGGCGGAACTTGGGACGGGCAAGGGATCATTAATAATAATAATTTTGGACCAGCTAAAGCTGGTGGTGGAATACATATTATTACCTATACCGTAAATGATACGCTAATCTATAATTCTACCCAAGACACCCTCATTTGTCAAGCTGATACCAGTACTAACGTACGAGTTCGCCCATTACCAATTCCAGTGATTCATAGCCCTGGAAACAACCAGCGGTTCTGTAGTACTGATACTGCCCAATTATTAGTAAATGGTACGTTTAGCGACAAAACTTGGAATTTGTTCCAAGACACTTCTGGAGGCGTTGTATCGGTTATCACAACGGTTCACGATACAGTTAGCTACACACCTTTGACGGTAATTCATTACCCTGATACAACTTATTATTTTGACCCAGGGCTTGTCGTTGAAGGAACTCATTTTGTCACTTATATTGCGACAGATAGTGCTACTGGATGCCAAGACAGTGTTCAACACACCTATATTGTAGATGATTACACCAATCCTTTTTTCGCACTAGACTCTGTTTACTGCGAATCTGCGGATTCCGTCATTTTGTTTGGAGTACCTGGTGGGGGAACATTTTTCCGAAACAGCAGTCCAATTTTAGGTTCTCCTCCATATTTCCATCCTAATCCTAATTATGGCGTAACCTACCTACCTAGCCCTATTGTAGATACAGTAATTTATGTCGTACAAGATGGAGCTTGTTATGGATCTGATACTCAATTAGTGCGAGTAAATCCTGTTCCTCAATTATCTTTTGTAGGAGGAGTTGCGCATAACATTTATTGTTTGGGAACAGATAGTATTCCATTAACTCCTAACATCACTGGGGGGACATTTACAGGAAATGGGGTATTGTTTGGAGATTCAACCTTTAGACCTAGCATTGCAGGAGTTGGACACCATCCTATTTATTACAATTACACCGACCAAGGAACGGGTTGCGGTAATCAAGTTATTGATACCTTCTCTGTGTTTGGAACACCTCAAGCTAGTTTTCAAGCGATTGGAGGGTGCCAATTAGATAGTATACTCTTCTGGCCTGACAACACAATACTTGGTCTCAATAATATATTTAACAATCAAATTATTGACTCTATTACAGCTATTACATGGGAATTTGAACCATCAGTAACCTTAGCTGGTAGTAGCAATAGCCAAAATCGAGTGGATAGTGTTTACCATATTTTCAGCACACCAGGAGTCTACGAAACAAAACTTTATGTTGAAAATCGCATTCATTGCGTAGATACGCATACCGTTAGTTTAGTTATTTCTCCAAAAGTTTCTACATTCCCTTATGATGAAACATTTGAAAATTCGGATGGGAATTGGTATGCAGAAAGCAGAGATAGCTCGCATCCTCTATTATGGGAATGGGGGATTGATAGCACTGCTAGTGGTATTAATGATGTAAACAGTAAATTTTGGTCTACTTATACGAATGCCTCGTACTCCGAAAATGAAGATGCTTGGGTTTATAGTCCTTGTTTTGATATTGACAGTTTAGATCGTCCAATGATTAAATTAGATTATTGGTCTGATTCAAGAACTTCTGCTGACGGAACGGTTTTAGAATATCAAAAACCAGATGGTACTTGGGAGCCTCTAGGACAACTAGGAAGAGGAATTAACTGGTTTAACTCTTCTATTATAACTGGTCAACCAGGAGATCAAAGTTTGGCCCCAATTGGATGGTCTGGAAAAACAAATGGATGGGTAGATAGTAGGTACAAATTGGATGAGTTTACAGACAATGGCATCTTGCGTTTAAGATTTGCTTTCGGCTCACCTTCTGTAAATCTAGGCAGCTTTTACGATGGTTTTGCTTTTGATAACGTTTGGATAGGGAGCAGATCAAGAAATGTATTATTAGAAACAACAGCAAACATCAATGAATCAAATATGGGAATCATTAACGACCATGTGTATCAATTGGTCTTCCATACTTCTATCAACAAGGATTTAGTTTTGTTGCAATATCATTCTAAAGAACCATCTACGAATGATGAGTTTCATCTTGACAATACAGCAGTAGCAAATGCAAGAACGCATTACTATGGTATATTCGAAGCAGGGCGAGCTTATATAGATGGTAGAACGAATAATGTTCCTCGTTCTAGGTACTTAAGCGCTATTGATTTTGAGCAAGATATGCTTGAATCACCTAAATTTAAAATAGACATAGATACCTTCCATCATAACAATTTTGGCAATTTTACGATAGAAGCCACGGTAGAAGCTTTGGTAGATCTTAATACCGTTCAAGAATACCAGATCCACACCGTTATTACGGAAGATTCGTTAGTGTATGCTTCTGGCAACAATGACATGGTACATGCGGTTGTTCGAAAAGATGATAGAACAGGTGCCAATGTATACAATAAAACATGGTCAGTAGGAGAAACTATACAAGCTACTCTTTCTTGGAACCATACTGGCACCAATGTTAGTTATAATCCTGGTCGTTTCCAAGCAGTAGTCTTTATTCAAAACACAGGAACCAAAGAAGTGTATCAAGTAAATACTTCTAGAGATGTTAGTGGTTATTGGGTGGGTGTAGACCAAATACAGGCAGAACCTGAGTTGAATGAAATCAACAGCATGAATTTGTATCCCAATCCTGCTCAGCAGTACTTTAAGGTATCTTTTAAAGAGGCTTTAAAGAAGGATTACAACTGGAAGTTGGTTGACTTACGAGGAGTAGAGGTAAAATCAGGAACGGTGCAAGCTGGGGAACAAACCCTAGAAGTAAGCGACTATGATTTTCCTACAGGAGTTTATGTTTTTGTTGTTTACAATGATCATGTATTTTCTCAGCGAAAAGTTATTATCGACCAAAATTAGATTATAAAACTTAATTACTTGAAACAAGAGAGGCTGCCTGAAAAGGGCAGTCTCTTTTTTTTAGCGTTAGTTCAACCAATATAAAATTAAAACAATATAAAAAAAACTAACACAATATAACCAAAGGTTAATGTTTTGTAACTTTTAACAACTTAATAATCAATATCATTTTACATTATAACAAAATGACATATATTTACATTGATTATAAAAAAGAAACCCCTCTTCTACAAAACAAACAAAATGGAATCATACCTATCCATATTTATTGTCCTATATATTGCATCTAAACGACACACAAAGCAAACCTCCAATTATTATAATTTTCGGTGTAACAAAGCCGAATCTATAAATACAGTTGCAGATCGATTTCATTGGGGTTGGAGTTATAAGTTACCTTGTATGTTCACCATATCGTTTTTTTCCCGTACGTAATGCAAGATTTTTTATTGAAGAAGGTCAATTTATTCCTCAATATTTTTTTACTCAAACACAATAAACGAATGACTATAGTATGCCATTGGGCTATAGCAGTCCTATTCATTTTATTCCCACTGAATCCCCCAAATACTAAAAAAAGCATGAAAGAAGGCAAACAATTAATGCATCAAGCAACAGTTAATAAGAAGCAGATTCAAAAAATATTAGCGCATTGTCAAGACAAGCAAATTGATTTAAGAACGTTACTTTCTCCAATGGAATTTAAGCAGTTTAGGGAAGACGTAGCGTATCTAAAAGCATATTTCCCTCTACTCAAGGTAGAATTTTTGATGAATAGTAACACGGAAGAAGAAGAAAAAAATCCAGAGGCATTGGGCAAAGGAGCTTTTATACGGGCAGCTCTAAAACTCTTAAAAGAATTGAGCCAAGCAGGAGATCCTTTTCATATTTTGGAAGGGGCAGTGAATAATAATGCCTATACAATTGATACGGAAAAGTTAATCATCAACTTGAGTTCTATAAAGCCCCAAACGCCATTGGGGAATAAATTCATGGAGTTGTTACAAAAGAATGCTACTAAATGCATCACTATTGATAAAGTAAAGAAAGTGTTGATTGCCATTCTCAAGAAATTGAATGATCGAGCTTATTTGGCAAAGCATTATGACGCTCATAAAGTTACTTATCTTACCAAAGAAGAAATGACAGATGAATTGGAAGGATCTGAAATTTTTGAATTAGATTTAAAAGTAGATTTTACCGCTTTCGAAAAAAGTATAGCTACCTGCATAGCAACAGCGATTAATGATCCTGCATATGAACCTAATATAGAAAAAATAAAGGGAGCAGCGAGAGAAAGAAAAGAAGAAGAGGAAGCCTTAGCAAACAAGTTGAACAACTTTCAGCAAAGTTACGAAGCTTGGGTAAAAGAGCAAAAAAAGATCTGCACAACCATCATAAGTGCCGATACCAAAACAGACTCTAGTATTCTAATGCCTAAGACCAAATTTATGGCGATGCTTTTAAAGGAGAGTAAGGTTTGGGAGCAAGCGCAACCAGAATTAACCCAAGAGCTATTGAGGCATATTGTTAATAAACTCTCCAAAGAAGAAATGAGCATCAAAGAGTTTGTTAATGCCATGTCAGCAGCTATCACAGAAATACAGACACCGCTGCCAATCATAGCCTCCAATTGGTTTAAACGTCCAAAATTACCAGAATATTATTCCCTAAAAACAGCAATTATAGCCAACAACAGCGGCTATGGCGAGTACGATCTTATGGAAGAGTATTTAGTTTGGTTTAGGGAAGTTGGAGCTGCTGTAGATAGTTTAAAATTAGGTTCTAATCAACAATTTATAGTAGCGAAGATCTTCGAAAAGACAAAAAAACTGTTTGAGGGAAAACAGGAGTTAGACTTTTTCTATACGCCATTTGAAACTAAACTAAAAGGAACATTAGATAAAAATAGTGGTAGCTATTGTAGCTTAAAACAGTTGAGTTATGCTTGGACAGAATCTTTGTATGATGTGATTATAAACAGTGGGCAACTGAGGGATAGTTTGCATCATTTGACGGATCAAGAGCAAGGGGCAAAAATAGAAGCCTTGAGCGATACTTTGTTGGGGGTAGCAAGTGTGGAACGGATACAACGGGTATTCTTAGCCTGCAAGCGGCCTATGGTAAAAACAGAAGCCTTGGCAAAGGGAGAATTGTTGAGTAGTTTGGGATGGTTCAATGATGGTACTGAGTTTAGTTTGGGTTTGTCAACGACAGTCGAACGAGTTGAGGGCATTCCATTTATAAATCCTGTTGAAGCTAGTATTGCAATTGGTCAAAATGGGAAATTAGGTTATGTCTTTGAGCTTTCAGATTTTTCGATGCAATCACCTATAATCAATGGCAAAGAAGGGGTAACGGTTTATTTTGAGTATAAAATAGGCTACACAAAAGATAGAGGGAGTCTAACCGTAGGTAATGAGCAAGGGACAGAAAAAGGGAAAGAAGAGGACAGCTATCAAGAGGAGACTATTGTGAATATGAACAATTGGAATACCTCAACAGAAGGAGATGTTGATATAAAATCGGGAGGCTTACTCAAACTATTGGTAGATGCAGGAGGTCAAGTATCAGGATCAATAGGAGGTGGACAAGAATGGGGAACAGAAAAAACAAGTGGTTCGACTGTGGTGCTTTCAAGCACCAAGAGTTTAACCAGTTCTGAGTCTAGGACAAAAGAAGATGGTATAGAAACTGGCTTTTTTTGGATAGAAGGCAATGTTTATAGTTTTGACTTAGACAACAGTGGGGGGACCCTGAATGTTCAAATAACCCAAATTGCAAGCCCTAAAACACGTGGACTATTGACAATTAGTGTCCCCCAACGACCAAGCACTAAAACCTTGAGATGGGCAAAGTAAAGAACAAGAACTAATTAATTATTGTAAATAATACATATATTTACAATTTACTATTATATGAATAAAAATATCTTTTACAAAAAAAAGAAAATGGAGCTGCACACATAAGAAGTTTGTTGCTGCATTTTGTTCCCAAAACACACTATTTTAATAAAACACCCAAATTATGTTCCCTCTAAAACAAACCAACTTATTTTTAGTATTCGTCATTCTACTGTTAAGTGCAGTACAAGTACAAGCTCAACAAGCTCCAGGAGGCGTTTTTTCTCCCAGTCCAGGCCTTTGGTTAAAATGCGATAATTTAACACCTACCAATGGTAATTCCATAACCTCAAATTGGGTAGATGCTTACAGCAGCGGAAATGATGCAATCTATCGCCTCAACGCTAGTACATCAAGCGCACTCTATCAGGTTAACAACAACAACATTAATTTTAACAAGTCCATTCATTTTAATGGCAATGACTGGTTTGATAGCCCTCTGAGTATTAACACAAACACCGTTAACATCTTTGTAGTATATAAAAAAACATCCGCTATATCTAACACTTCTTTAGTGCCACTTTGGGGAAATGAAGGAGGAACATCAAACGATAAATGCAAGCAAGCCACCACAACCTCAATTACGAAAGGTGGAAATAATAATAACCCAAAAACCTATACTAGTGCTAACAGCTTGAATGAAGTCTATATCAACCACATTAGTAGTGATGAAACCAGTAATAACAATTCTTTTGTTTATATAAATGGAAAAGAAGAACGAAACTATTCTACCAACAACACCCAACATAATTCAGCACATTCAGGTATTTTTATTGGAAAAAGTAATAACGATAATTTCCCTACTTCTCCTACAGGACTGGGGTTAGAAGTAGCAGAATTTATTGCTTATACAGGGGTATTAAACTCAGCAAAACGAAAACGGATCACTTCTTATTTAGGCATTAAATATGGTGTTACGTTAAATCATGATTATACACTTTCTGATAACAATATTGCTTGGGACAAAGCGAATAATTCAGCCTACCACAAAAATGTAGCAGGAATTGGTCGGGATGATTTATCAGAACTAAATCAACAGAAGTCCAAGAGTGAAGAAGTCAGTCACTCACACCTTACGATTGAGCATACTAATTCTTTTACACAGGACAAATCTATGTTGATTTGGGGCTGTAAAGATTGCGCTACTGCAAAGTACAATGATATTAACACCACAAATGCTCCTCAAGGCTACCAACTTTCTAAAAAAAGATGGAAGGCTCAAAATTATCAAAATAAGATCGGTTCCGTTGATGTTACCTTACCTACTCCCACTCTCAACTCAACTCAAAACATCGCCAACCTTAGGTTAATTGTCGGTAACAACGCTCAGTTCTCAGGAACATTAGCTTCTTATCAAGGTACGATTAATAACAATAAAATTACGTTTAACAATGTCACACTACCTGATAATTCGTATTTTACCGTAGGATTGGAAGAACCTGTTTATTATCTGAATAATGATCCTTTAGCTCCCCAAACCTACGAAGCTTGTTTAGGTTCGGAGGTTACTTTCTATTATGAAAACCTCCTTGCCCATCCTGATAGAGTCAGAATGAATAATGCTAGTGGCACAGGAACCATCATAGTTATGCCTACTTCTAATGTTCATATCAGTCCCTATACAGGGAGCATTGACATAACCATCCCTCCCAATGCAGGAACGGGCTCTGTAGAATTGTTAAGTGGTAATAACCTCATACATACTTACGCTGGTAATCTATTAGTGCACAATCCTGAGCTACACATTTTACCTCAAAATAATCCTATCTGCGCAACAGATACTGTACCATTGGTTGGAATTCCAGCAGGAGGTGCTTTTTCGACGAATATCGTTGGTTTGACTATAAGTGGAGATAGTTTAATTGCTCCTACGGCAGGTTGGTCTAATACTAACACTATTAGTAAACCTGTATCGATTTACTATACTTATCGCCCAGAATACTTGGATGGAACAGCTTGTCTAAGTACCATTACAGACTCTTTATCAATAGAGATTAAAGACAACAGACTTAGTGATATAGAATTTAGATACATTATCAAAAAGCCTTATCTACCAGCCGCCAAAGATACTTTAGCACTCCATTCTGATGTTATCAGCAGTATTACCCCCAATTTATTAACTTCTTCCTTTACTTTTCCTGTTCATTTTTCGGGGACTTATGTATATTATGATAGTAGTTCCAATTATTATAAACTCCACACCAATCAAGCAGCAACAAACAACCTAGTGACCATGACTTATAATAATGGAGGTTGTATCGGAACTGCTACAGGTGAACTTAATGTCTATCCACCTCTACGCATGATTGGTCTTTTGGATACAATTTGCTCAGAAGCTAATCCAATTCTCTTTACTAGAGATACATTACGGGATTATAGGCAATACGACACAACTACCCATCAAATCTATCTACAGAATAGCAATTATTTTACCAAAACAAATAATTATACCTATAACAAAATTATAGGCGTAACAACAGACAATCCTGCTTACCAAGTAGCTATAGACACCATTCAAACAACCCCAAATGGCGAACTATACCGTTTTGACCCTACTCAATTACCTCCTGGAGTAGATTCAATAGCCATTCAGATGCGTTATTCTACCTTTGTAAACGTAACGTCTAACGATCCTGCTTTTCTTTCAACAAGCTATGTCACGCACCAATTTGTCGCCTTTGATACTGTTTATATAAGCCCTCGACCTAGCCCAAGTATATCGGGTCTGGAAAATGCTTATTGTGAAAATGCTATTTTAGATACGCTCAAGCCTAGTCCATTTTTTGAGCATTCAGCTAGGACGTTTTTTAGAGTAAAAGGAACCGCAGGAATCCACAATAATTTAACAGGGCAATTAGTGCGTGATACCTTACTCGACCCACGTACTCTTTACAACAGCCTTGTCCCTAGTAAAAACAACCACTTAGAACTAGAATTAACCTATGTAGTAGCTCGTCATGGTTGTCGGGATTCTATTACAGATACTACCCAAATTATTGCTCCCATTCGTCCTTATTTTACGCCTAAACCTGCTTATTGCACCAATGAACAACCTAGTGGGATACAAGTACATTCTCATTTATCTGGTAATTTACCGCCAACGGGAGGAGGAGGAACCTTTTTTCAGATTCCAGGTTTAGATACCTTTCCTGTGGCTTTATTTTCTCCTAGTGTTGCAGGACCAGGAAATCATCTCGCTACCTATCAATATACGGACGATTATGGCTGTACAGGTTCCTATACTGACACCTTATTTGTTCGAGAGCCCCCTAATATCGAACTGATGGTTGGCAGCCCAAACCGAACAAATTTTTGTGCCAATGAAACACATGTTATTTTACAAACGAGGCTTTTGTCAGGAGCAGTCGCTGACTCTATCTCATATACAGGAGGAGTAGGAGTAGCAATAATAGATAGCATTTGGAATCCTAGCGGAAAGGGACCAGCAGGAGGTACGGTAAAAATTGAAGTTGAATTTACAGACACATTCGGTTGCGCTGTAAAGGATCATTCATTTGTAAATGTTCATCCAATCCCATCTATTACGATAGATAGTCTTTTTAATAACAATCATTCTATAGTTAATGGTCAAACTATTTACGATCATAAGTACTGCGGCAATGATTCATCTTTTATTATAGCAGGCACCCCCAGCCATTTAACAGGTCAAAAAAGTGTCAATAGAATTACAGGAAGGGGCATTGTTTTGCGAGATAGTACTTATTATTATGATCCCAGTTTAATTAGTGCCAATCTAATTGCAAGCCAATCTTATGTCGATACCATCAGTTATTTTTATACTGATCATTTAGGCTGCAAAAACACAATTCATACCAAAGTAAATATTGATACCATTCCAGAAGTCTCCCTTATAGGGCTAGATTCTAGTTATTGTATTAATTATGCAACCAACCAATTACTTGGTTCGCCAAATACAAGTGTAGGAAATAGAGGAGTTCTTTTTGGAGGTCCAGGAATTCATACCAACACAGGAATTTTTACTCCTTCTTTGGCTGGTACAGGACAAAAAATACTTAGTTATTCTTTTACGGATAATAATTTTTGTAAAAATATAGCTTATGATACGACTATTGTCCATAGTTTACCAACGCCCTCTTTTGGAGGCTACCAAAACCAATATTGCACAGCAGCAGCTAATGATGCCTTATCCAGCCTAAATCCTCCAAGTTTGGGTTCCTCTTTTTCTTTTTGGGGATCAATTATTAGTCAGCCCATAGGAGTTTTAGATCCCAGTTTGGATAGCACAGGTCTCAAAACAATTTTTTATGCTTTTACCGATTCATTGGGCTGCACAGATACCGCTAGTGCAAATATCTTTATCCATCCCAGCCCTAAAATAATTATTAGTGGGCTAGATTCTGCTTATTGTTTTAATGGTTCAGTAGATGATATAACTGTGTTTCCAGCTGGCGTGTTAGATCCTAGTAGTGATCCCAATTTTTCTGTTACAACAACAGGAATTAGCTTTAACCCTAATAGAAACACATCAGGTACCAAGAGCTTCACTTATATTCACACCGACCCCATAACAACCTGTGCAGATACCATTAACCGTAGTACATTTGTTCACAGTCCCCCCCCGTTACTTTATGGAAATCTAGATAGTTCTTATTGTGAAACGAATAATCCTGTTATTATTAATATAGGTACAGTAGGTGGTTCTTTTGGAGGTCCTGGAATCATAAATGATAGCCTTTTTATTCCATCTAGAGCAGGAGGAGGAATACATTCCATTACTTATTCCGCAAAAGACAGCCTTCCTTATGGAACGAACAACATTTTGGTTTGTCCTATGGATACTAATATCAATGTAAGAGTAAAACCATTACCTATTCCTACAATCCTTAGTCCTAGTGATAATAGCCGTTTTTGTAGTACAGGAAATCGAGAACCACTTAAAGCAGATTCATTGGGAATGTATACACTTTTCACGAGCTTATCTGGAGGCGTTGATACAGCTCTTTATGATACCCTTATACCTGTAGCGGGAGGTCTTCTGAGACCAGATACAATTATTACATTCTTTTTCAACCCTAGCACCGCAGGAGCAGGTTCTCACAGAGTAACCTACATTGCAACAGATAGTATCTCAGGATGCCAAGATAGCACAACATACACCTACCATGTGGATCCTAGTGATACCCTAATCTTTGTACTAGATTCTATCTTTTGCCAATCTGATGATTCCGTAGCCTTGGTGGCCTCTCCTGGAGGAGGTGTATTTTTAAGAAACCAAGATACGCTCCATGGAATACCTCCTTATTTTAATCCCAATGCATCCAACTTATCTATGCCCAATTCGGTCGTAGATACAATTATTTATTCTGTAAACTATGGAGCCTGTTTTACTACAGATACACAATTAGTGCACATTCACCCAACCCCACAAGTTTCTTTTTTAGGGGATACAACTCGTCCACACAATGTCTATTGTCTAAATATGGATAGTATACCCCTTATTTACAGCCCTTCAGGTGGCACATTTACAGGACCAGGGGTTCTTTCAGGAGATTCTATTTTCCGACCCAATATCGCAGGAATTGGACATCATATCATTGCTTATGAGTATGGGGATACGGCTACAAACTGCTCCAATATCGCTACCAATACTTTTCACGTATTTGCCAAGCCTAATGTTGATTTTGATATTATCGGAGGTTGCGTTGAAGACAGTATTCTATTCCTACCCAATAACCAAATACTAAATCTTAATAATACGCTCTCTAATAATCAAATTATTGATTCGATTACCAAAGTAATCTGGAAATTTGGAGATGGGAATAGCAGTACCATAAACCACAGCAGCAATAGTAATAACAACAGTATTGATAGTATTTATCATGTGTTTGGTAATGCTGGAATTGGGATCAATTTTGTTCAGCTTTATGTAGAGAATCAACACTATTGCATAGACAGTCATAGTGTTCGTCTAGTAATTTCGCCTAAAGTTAACTCTTTTCCCTATGTTCAAGACTTTGAGACCAATCACGGGCATTGGTATGCAGAAAGCAAGAGCAATGCTCATGCTTTGTTGTGGGAATGGGGGATCGATAGTACATCAGGGGGAATTAGCCCAAATAGCAATAACAAATGTTGGATAACAGCACCCAATCAAAGTTATTCAACAGGCGAAAATGCTTGGGTTTATGGTCCTTGTATTGACATTAAACATTTAGAACGCCCCATGATTAAGTTTAATCACTGGTCTAATACGAGAAACTTTGATGGCGTTGTTTTGGAATACCAAAAAAGAGGAGATACAACATGGCAACGTCTAGGGAATTTAGGTCAGGGCATTAACTGGTTTAATAATTCCTATTTGGCTAGTGCGCCTGGTAATCAAACTGTTTTCCCCGTTGGGTGGTCGGGAAATACCAATAAGTGGGTTGATAGTAGATACCGATTGGATCGTTTCCAACAAGATAGCATCATTCGTTTGAGATTTGCTTTTAGCTCTCTTTCTAATAGCTTAGGCTCTACATTTTATGATGGTTTTGCTTTTGATAGTGTTTGGATTGGTAGTAGAACGAGAAATGTATTGTTGGAAACGACTGCTAATATAGAACACCCTGGGATGGATTCAATTAGCAGCGACATCTATAATTTGGTATTCCATACTTCTACCAATAAAGATTTAGTTTTATTAGAATACCACACTAAAGAGCCATCCATTGATGATCCATTTTACCAATTTAATTCTGCCGTTGCTGATGCTAGAGCATATTATTATGGAATTTCAACCCCTGCTAGGGCCTATATTGATGGTCAAAAAGCTGGTGCTTCAGGTGATTTGGTAACTGCTGACTTTGAAAGGGACATGCTTCAAACACCAAAGTTTGACATAGTAATTGATAGTTTTTATTACAACAATCTCGGCAATTTTATTATTCAAGCTACAACTAAAGCATTAGAAGATATTAGTTCCCTAACCGAATATCAAATTTTCACCGTTATTACGGAAGATTCACTACAATATATTAATCCTCTCCGTCAAATAAAAACGGCTCATGCTGTAGTGCGGGAAGACAATAGAGAGAAAGTAAATAGCAGGCGTTATAGGACTTGGGCTAAGGGAGATACTGCCCAAACTAGGTTCTCATGGTCTCGTCCAGGTCTTACTTATGCACCACTAACATTCCAAGCAGTTGTCTTTATACAAAACAATGCTACCAAAGAAATCTACCAAGTTAAGACCTCTAGGGATGTAAGTGGTTATTCAAGGGGACCAGATGTAGCAATTGACAAAATACAAGCAAAATCTGAATTGGACGAAATCAGAAGCATGAATTTATATCCCAATCCTGCCAAAGATGCGTTTAGGGTATCGTTTAAAGAAGCGTTGAAACAGGATTACAACTGGAAGCTCGTTGATTTAAGGGGAGTAGAGGTAAAATCAGGTGTTGTGCAACAAGGTAAAAATAGCCTAGAAGTTAACAACTTCAATTTTCCTACAGGAGTTTATATTTTTGTTGTCTACAATGATCGTGTATTCTCCCAACGAAAAGTTATCATTAATCAAAACTAAAAACCATCTTGTTTAGCATCTAATGTACTAGTCGATTATCATTTTAATCGGTTAGTACATTTTTTAATTAAAGCGCTTGCTTTTCAGGCTCCCCATGAAGTAATCAAATGAGAATAAGTTTTTAAAAGAGCATAGTTGTATAGCAAAATTTACTATTTTGGGGATCGAAACAAATTTATGCATTTAAGAAATAAAAATAATGGCTGTAGAAACCTTGCTAAAGCATCATGCAGAACAAGAATATGCAAATGAACTTAGTGCATTGGCAAAACAAGATAAATTCCCCAAACCACCTAACTGGAAGCTTTCTCCTTGGGCTGTTGTCACCTATATTATGGGAGGAGAACTGGAGGATGGCACAGTAATTAGCCCCAAATATTTTGGCAATAGACGAATTATTGAAATTGCCGTTGCAACTTTAGTAACCGATCGAGCATTGCTACTAATGGGGGTACCTGGTACCGCAAAAACTTGGGTAGCAGAACACCTTTCGGCAGCTATATCAGGAATTTCTACGCTTCTAGTACAAGGGACAGCGGGTATCAATGAAGACACCCTTCGTTACAGTTGGAATTATGCCAGTTTGTTAGCCAAAGGCCCCTCTGAGGAGGCACTCGTTCCTTCGCCTATTATGTTAGCCATGCAAGAAGGTAAATTGGCGAGAGTTGAAGAGCTGACTAGAATTCCGTCAGATGTTCAGGATACATTGATTACGATCTTGTCCGAAAAAACATTACCCATCCCAGAATTAAATACTGAAATTCAGGCGCAACGTGGTTTTAATGTTATTGCTACGGCCAATGACAGGGACAAAGGCGTTAATGATCTTTCTAGCGCTCTAAAACGGCGTTTTAATACCGTTGTTCTTCCGTTACCAAACAGTTTAGAGGAGGAAGTTAAAATCGTAAAAACAAGAGTAGATCAACTAGGGCAAAATTTAGCTATTCCTGCCGAATTAGCTCCTGTCAAAGAAATTCAACGACTCGTTACCATGTTTCGTGAATTGAGGGAAGGCAAAACACACGATGGAAAAACAAAATTAAAAACGCCTTCTGCAACACTCAGTACAGCCGAAGCTATTTCAGTAATTAATAGTGGTCAAGCATTGGCGGCGCATTTTGGAGATGGTACCATTAAAGCTAGAGATTTGGCAGCGGGGGTGATTGGCGCTGTTGTAAAAGACCCCATCCAAGATCACGAAATTTGGAAAGAATATCTTGAAACCGTGGTTAAGGAACGCAAAGATTGGTCTGACTTGTATCGTGCTTTTAAAGAATTAGGT
The DNA here is from genome assembly GCF_026000115.1 of Aureispira anguillae. GTDB lineage: Bacteria > Bacteroidota > Bacteroidia > Chitinophagales > Saprospiraceae > Aureispira > Aureispira anguillae. Next base: position 2,209,206 of record NZ_AP026867.1, on the reverse strand, counting down.
TAATCTGATAAAATCCCAAATTATGCGATTCATTCCCTTGCTTTTTTTTGTTGTTATTAGCACACTTAATCTATCCGCTCAACAATGGTATGCTAAACCCGATTTTGCTGTCCGATACATTTCTTATTTTGGAATTGGTTCGGAATCCGTGCAGAAACCCTCTGTTTTGGGAAATAATGCCGCTATGTATGCATTAATGCAACAGCAATTCCCTCAATTAACAGGGCAAGGTATCGGTGTACCCGTTTTTTTCTATCAAGAAACGTTAAAAAATTGTGGTGCTGATTTGCTCATTAAAGAATTATTGGAGCATTATAACAACTTAAAACCAGAAGAAATTTCAAAACAACTCAAAGCCATACGAGCGAAAATCTTGGCTGCAAAAATTTCCTCTAATTTAATCCATCAATTAAAAAACGCTACTCAAGAATTTTTTAGCGGCAAAAGAATTCGAATCAGCACTTCACCCAACTACCAAGCCTTGACAATTAATGCTTATAAAGGCATCAAACCAACATATACTTTAGTAACGAATATCGATGAGTTATCACTTAGTATTACCAAAGCCTATGCTTCATTTTGGGAGGATGATAATGTTCAAGAACGATTTACTCACAAAGGAGATTTGAATCAAAAGGAATTAGCCCTTGGGCTTCTAGTTACAGAGGCATTTGAATACGGTTATGCAATTGGTAAAGTTAGCACCGATTACACGACAACACATCCATCTATTCATATTTTGAGCAAACGAGAGTCTTCAACAGAACGAATCGGTTTTATTCAGTTTGATAGCAAATGGTATAGGACTTACGAAGAAGGAAAAGAGCACAATATTTTTGTTGACAATGCAGCTCTAACTCCAACTGTCCGACAATTACAACATATCACAACTCAATTGGATCCATTGTTGCGATCAATGATGCCAAAATCAGATAAATTCAAAAACAAAGAATATACAGCGGTCTTTACCTTTATTCTTCAAAAAGAAAACAAGGGTTTTCGATTAAGATTATTACAACCTGAATTGCAATTGTTATGGGCAAAATAAAAGAGGAAGGTTTGAGAACATAACTACAAACCTTCCTCTCTTTTTAATTTTTAATAATTTTGATTGTCTTTTGTTTTTCTTCCGCTTTAATCTCCACAAAGTAGATTCCAGGTTCAAATTCTAGCCCTAAATCTATATACTGAATATCACTGAATGCCTTGTTTATGAGCATTTGTCCCATCACATTTTTTATAGTAAGTTGAACGGTTGAATGTAAGTTTGGCAACTGAATGGTTAAATTATCAGTTGTTGGATTAGGATAGAACAGCACATTAGACAATTCTTCCCCTAGATTAGCGGTAGAACTAGGTCCACAAACCGTATTAAACGTTGCCGTTGCATCTATATTTGTCCAATTGTTGGTAGAATAATTGACATTATCTACTTGAATACAAGCTAAGTTTGGATTGTTTTGAGCACCAAAATAGATAAAATTAGCATTGTTTCCATTTTTAACATTCAAATTGGTTAATTGGTTATAACCACACCATAATTCTCTTAACACAGTCTGTCCTCCCAAATCGAGTGTTGTTAGTTGATTCGTATCGCACAATAATTGTTCGAGCGCTAAATTAGTTGAAAAATCTAAGGTTGTTAATAGGTTGGAACGACAGCGCAGATCTTCTAGAACTGTATTGGTACTCAAATCTAAACTTGTCAATTGGTTAAAAGAACATCGCAAATCTTTAAGAAGCGTGACTGCGCTAAGATCCAAGCTTGCGAATTGGTTATCACTAACATTTAGCTCTCGTAGAACTGTATTATGGCTTACATTTAATGCACTAAGTTGGTTTGATCTAAGATTTAATTCTAAGAGCGCTACATTATTGCTAACATCCAAATTGGTTAATTGGTTATTACTTGCATTCAACAGAGTAAGAGCTGCATTTGAGCTTACATCTAGGTTCGTCAATTGATTATAAAAACAATATAAGCGGTCAAGCACTGTATTGGTGTTTATGGTTAATGCTGTTAATTGATTGTTAGCACAGTCTAAGGATTCTAGTAATGTATTATTACTTACATCCAGACTTGTCAACTGATTATCGCTACAACCTAGCTGGGTTAAAGTTACGTTATTGCTAACATTTAATGCTGTTAACTGTGCAGAATTACAGTCCAATTGAATCAATGATGTATTTGCACTTATGTCCAAACTCGTTAATGGATTAGCACTACAATCCAAGTGGGTCAAAGCGGTGTTGGCAGACAGATCTAAAGAACTAAGTTGATTGGCAAAACAATAGAGTTGGGTAAGCATTGTATTGGCACTTAAATCTAGTGTCGTCAATTGGTTATTTCCACACCACAATTCACTGAGTGCCGTAAAGGCTTCGATGCCTGTTAAATCATTAATTCCTCGACTACTAACATCAATTGCTCCCGTAAAAGCCTGCGCCTCTACCATTTGTATTTCAGTATCTCCATTGGTATTGATAGCATTGTTGCCCAACAGATACATTTTAAAATTAGCATTGGGCACAGCAACATTTTGGGCATACATTTTTTGTTGAAGCCCCAAAAGCAGTAAAAATAGAATAACAGTATTTTTCATGTTTAATTATTTGGTAAAAAAGACAGCAAAACTAATGTTTTTTTACAATTCTAATAGCTATCCCATTTCTTTTAGAAGCTCTAATTCTGCTTTTACCTTTTTTGTTAATCCCTTTACGACCAAATTATAAGAATGGTCAATTAATTCTTTGAGAAAACTATCTCTAAGACTTCTTTCAAAAGCAACTGTATTCCAGTGTTTTTTATTCATATGATAACCAGGCTGCACTTCATCATAAGATTCCCTCAATTCCAAAGATTTGTCAGGATCACATTTTAGATTAACAGTAAATTCTTCTTTTTCTAGGGATGTTAATGCAAACATTTTACCCATAACCTTAAATACCAATGTATTTTCATCAAAGGGCAAACATTCCTCTGTCCCTGTTTTAGACAAACAGTAAATTCTAAAATCTTCTATATTCATATCTGTTTTTTAATTATTTTAAAATTTCATAACAATTAAAGTTTGTTGCATCTATCAATAAATCTGCTACCTGTTCAGGAGAGCAAGCTTCTTGATACAATTTGGAAGCAGCATGATACCGTTTTATAAATTTTTCTTCGGCTTGCTCCTTCCCTCCTAGCGCAAATTGATCTCGATCAACACCACGGGCTCTTGCGGTTTCAAAATCAGCTTTTAGATAAATTTTTAGATCCCAATGCGGTTTATAAATTGGTTTAAAAAGGTAAGCTCCATCCGTTATCAAAATAGCTGTATCTGAAATAAAAGTTGGAGGCAAATCTAGATACTCGTCTGTTTCTAGATCATGGACTGCTTTCAAATAATAGGGTTTGTCTTTTTTTATACTCTGCTGATTTTTTAGTTTTTTAACAAAAAACATAAAAAAACATCTTGTATCAATTTGATAATCAGCCTTTTAATACTTTGGCTAGCAAAAACCTATTTTACTGATTATCAGATTGATACGATTTTCTAGCGGAGTAATGCTTTTTGGGAAGCCAATAAAACCTCATTGACAAATGCGACCTCATTGTAAGAGTCTTCATAATACCCTTTGGCAGAATTTCGTCCCTGTTGATATCGATGTGCTTTATTAAAGTGAAAACCATCTATAGAAATATGAAAAGCATTAAGTTCATTGGATTGAAGAAATTGGCACAATGCAATAGCAAAAGTTGTTTTTCCGACTCCCTCTACCCCATTTATTGCAATTCGAACAGCTTTGTTTTTTTGTTTTTGTATACTTGTAATACGTTCCCTTATTTTTTCAAAAATAATTTGTTGCATTTGCTAATTTTTTTCTAAAAAATATCTGCCTCTTTGACAACTTGTGTGCTAATCGTAAAACGTAAGGTAAAATGCTTCTATTTTGGGATATTAGAGCCTAGGCTACCTTGTTTTTAGATCACTAAATCTAATACCCAAACGGCATAATTAAAGACGTTAATTAAAATTTCCACACGATTAGCTTCGCTGCTACTGCGTGGTTACTTCGTGATAGAGTTGTCAAAGAGCGAAAATTAATTGAATAATCCCCATGATAGCAACATTAAATGTACAGCATTCTATTCAAAAAATCAATAGCTCAATATGAAAAACAGCTATATTTTTAAGGTCTGGAGAACCAATAAATTCTTTTGTGTCATTCTTCTAATTTTTCTATTGGGTCAATTATTTTTCTCTTATAAACAAGTAGAAACAATTCCTTTTTTTAATTATGGAATGTATTCTGAACCTTGCCCAAAACAAACATCTTATACAACGTTTGCTATTTATACAGAAAAAGGTGAACGAATAAATCTATACAATAGCCCCTCTCCTTTCTTTATGCACTATCAATTGAATTATTATGCCCAATTAATAAAACAAGACTCTATTGATCCAATTATTCATACGATAGAATCTAGGTTTGGAGTTGCCACAACCTTTAGTCGCTACCTAACAAAATTCCTGAGTAACTCCAAAGGAAGTTTAACAACAGCACCAATATATCTATCTAATAGACTAAAACTTAAAAACATTTCAATCAAGCAAGAAAATTACGACTGGGTAAACAATAATTTCAAAAAAGTAAGTCAAAAAACATTTATAAATGCCAACAAAAGATAAGCAAACTATTCAACGAATAATTTGGCTATTCCTACTATTCGTTTGGCTCTTAAGATTTAAACAAGGTCTATTGCTACATCAATTGCACCTTTCTCCATTTATTAGTCCAAAAGCAGATAATATATATTGGATATATCACGCCTTGCAACTTCCTCATTGCATTATTCAGCACTTTTATTTAGGGCTTTTGTTAGACCTTCTGTGGTTCTTTAGCTGTCTTTGGGGAATTAAGCGCAGTTCTTCTCGATCTTTGGGGATAATAATACTATTTCTAGTAGTCAACTATAGTATTATTTATAATTCGGTTGCCACCCATCACGAACATAAATTAGTAGGACTACTCTTCTGTCTTCCCCTATTGATACTCCAAAGCCCCAAAAATTTTGTTTTAGCATTTGCAGGCATCCGATATTATGCTATTTTTGCGCTATTTAGCGCAGGTCTATGGAAAATATGGAGAGGAAGTATTTTTTTTCCTAATCAGATGAGTGAAATACTAAAACACCAGCATCTAGATTATCTGATTAACTACCCAAACAGTCATTTTAGCACCTTTATAAGTTACTTAATAGACCACCCCTACTGTTCTAGTGCGTTTTGGTATGGTGGTTGGATATTAGAACTAAGTTTTATAGTCGGCTTTATCACTAGAAAGTTTGATAAACTACTTGGAGTGCTATTTTTGATCTTTTTTTTAATGGATTATTTGTTAATGCATCTTTGCTTTATCGAATTTTGTATTTTTGCCCTACTTTTCTACCCTTGGAAAGGAATTTGGAATTATTATGAAACAAAACTAGTCTAGTATAAACTTTGTTCCCTCTTTATAGAGTGTCAAGAATAAACGAACAGTACCATTAACCCATTACTCCGTTAAAAATGTATTAAGCTATTTAGTGTACTCCCCTCCCCAACATTGCTAGCTTATATAATAATCAACAGAGTGTTATTAACCAATACAACAACATATACATGAAATATATTAGCTCACTATCCATAGTCCTTTTATTTTGTGCTACCCTAACGGCACAGTCGCCCAATAAGATTAAAAAAGAAGCAGATCAATTATTTGCTTCTAAAAATTACGAGAAATCTTTAAATGAGTACAATAAAATAAAAAATAAGTACACAAAAGATATTGATATAAAGTATAAGATAGGAGTTTGCTATTTCTATACCAACAATATGGACGAAGCCATTATATACTTAAAATTTTACAGCCAAAACTCCCCTAAGTTAGCCCCCCTAACCAATTACTATATAGCTAGAGCCTATCACCATCAAAATAATTTTAGAACAGCCGTACATTACTACAAAAATCACCTAAGAACCCTTGCTTCTAATGCTCCAGAACGAGAACGACTAAAACGCCTAATTATTCAGTGCACTAATGGTCCTAAAGTAGAGCAAATTAATTCAGGAGCAATTGTAGCAACATTGGGTACTAAAATCAATAGCAATGCTGATGATTATCGAATATGCTTCAATCCTAGAGTAGCCAATACAATTTTCTTTTCGTCTACGAGAAACACAGCTACAGGGGGCAAACTAAACCAGAACAACATCCCCGATCCAATCAATGGTCATTATCGATCTGACATTTACAAATCGACTCTAAACCAAGGAAGTTGGATGGATGCCACCCCGCTCTCTAGCCGTTACAATACCAATATGAGTGAGGATATCATTAGTTTTTTTGATAATGGCTATCAAATGCTGTTACTAAAAGGTTTTGCAGATGGACACAAAGAGATTGTAAAGGAAAATTATGACGATGATTCTATTGAGGTTATTCTTCCTTTTGCACTTAATGCCAGTTCACACCATTGGGATGGGGATCATTTTTTTGTCTCTGATAGCCTTATGTTATTTTCGAGCAATCGCCCAGGTGGCTATGGTGGTAGGGATTTGTATTACTCTATTCAAACCAATGGACAATGGCAAATACCAGTCAATTTAGGGCCTAAAATCAACACAGAGTATGATGAAGATGCCCCTTTTTTAGCAAAAAATGGAAGGCATCTATATTTTAGCTCTGATCATCCCCTATCAATGGGCGGTTATGACATTTACAAAGCTATATTTGACGACTCAACCCGAACATGGAAACCACGCCAGAACCTTGGCGTTCCCATTAATTCATCAGCAGACGATAAGAATTTCTTTTTGGATAAAGATGGTCTCAAAGCTTATTTTTCGTCCAATAGAATTGGCGGACTAGGAGGTTTTGATCTGTATTCTGCTTATTTTAGAACACGCCAACAAGAACAGTTGCAAGCCCAAACGCCCAATCATTTTGTAGCAGTCTTAACCAATATTACTAGCTTAGTTGACAACACTCCCATCTCGCACACGGTCAAAAAACTAACCCCAACAGCAACTGTTGATCCCACCACTACTTCAGGAGCCAAAACGGTCTACAACATTAGTCCTATTTATTACAATGCACAAACAGGAAAAATAGAAGGGGCCAGAAATACCATCCTCGCACTTAAAAAATTACTTGCACGACATTCAGAAGCAATGATCGTTCTTTCTGGGCATACCGATCATTCAGGGAATTCTATCAATGACCTTTATCTAACCATCAAACAAGCAGAAGAACTTTCTAACGAACTAATCGAAAACAATAGTCAAAACAAACAGATTTGGATTCGAGGCTGTGGGCAAAACTACCCAATAGCCAACAATCAAAATTTTGACGGATCCCCCAATCATATTGGTGAAAAAATGAACAGACGCATCAATGTAGATGTTTATAATATTGCTCATTTAAAAGATGAAATGAGTATTAACATTATAGCACCAAAAGTAAGCTCTGTCATGCAAAACTTAGCTTACACCCGTTACCAAAAACAATTAAAGGGGCTAACTTACAAGGTTCAAGTGACTGAAACGGCAACCTTATTTAATCACTCTATATTCAAAGAATTTCAACATGCTACCACAGAAAAGCATCCCAAAGATGTCAATGTTAAATACATGATTGGCTTAGAAAATTCCTTTGTTGCCATCAAACGCACCTTAGATCAAGTCATCCAAAAGGGTTTCCCTGACGCTGAAATCATACCTTATATTAATGGCATTAGAATTACAGAAGATGAAGCCCAAGTTCTATTTACAGAATATCCTGATTTAAAGCAACTCTTGGAATACCGTTCCAATTAATTTTGCTAAATACTCTTTACATTACTCCGTTGAAACCCCTATTAACAACTTCAACACAAAACAACCACCAATAAAACTATTTGTGGGAGATTTTGAATATCCAAACACCATGAAAAAGAACGATCCATACGCAGCATTACGATATTCAGAGTTTAGGCTATTTTTATTGGTTCGATTTGCGCTTGTCTTCGCTTGGTCTATGCAATTTGTGGTCATAGAATGGGAAGTTTATCGCCTGACCAAAGATCCTTTATCCTTAGGAATTATAGGGCTAATGGAAGTCGTGCCTGCTGTTTCATTAGCACTTTTTGCTGGACATATTGTCGATCAAAAAGAAAAGCGCAATTTATTATTGTTGTGCATCCTTGCCTTTTTGGGATTGAGTGCTGGCTTACTTTACGCCACAGCCCCTAGCACGCAACAACAACTCAGTCACAACAACATCTTGTATTTCATTTATAGCCTAGTTTTTATTGGTGGTATTGTGCGTACATTTATTGGGCCAACTCTATTCACACTGATGTCCTTAATTGTCCCCAAAGAGCTCTACCCCAATGCAGCGACCTGGAGCAGTTCGGCTTGGCAAATGAGCGCAGTATTAGGGCCTGCCCTAGCCGGATTTACCATATTTTGGATGGGGACTTATGGCTCTATGTTTCTGATCGTGGGATTTATTCTCATTGCTTTTATTCTATTACTACAAATAGCCCCTAAACCCATCCTTAATCCCAAGATTGGAGAGCCCGTTTTTCAAAGTTTGAAAGAAGGGATTAAATTTGTTTATCAGACCAAGATTATCTTAGGAGCCATCACACTAGATATGATTGCAGTTTTGTTTGGTGGCGCTATTGCCCTATTGCCAATCTTTGCAACCGATATATTGGGCGTTGGAGCCAAAGGTTTTGGTATACTTAGAGCAGCGCCTGCTGTTGGTTCCTTTATTATTATGTTTGCTGTTGCTTATTTCCCCATTAACAAAAATGCAGGATTAAAATTATTAGCTTCTATTTTCGGATTTGGTCTCTGTATCATTGTCTTTGGCTTATCAACCAGCTTTTGGTTATCTGTATTTGCCTTGTTTATGTCTGGTATAACAGATGGTATTTCTATGGTGATTCGACAGACTATACTACAACTTTATACCCCTGATAATATGCGAGGCAGGGTATCTTCCGTTAACTCGATGTTTGTAGGGTCATCGAATGAACTGGGAGCATTTGAAAGCGGCTTTACTGCTAAATTAATGGGTACCGTTACCGCAGTCGTTTTTGGAGGGACAATGACCTTAGCAACCGTTACTTTAACGGGCATTTTTTCGAAAAAGATGAGAAATTTAGATTTTGAAGAAGAACTAAAATCCAATAGCGATGCTTAAGAAGAATCATTTTTCATCAAATACAGCAAACTGATTAACGGTTAATTCATGCTTAGAAAAATAAGCTATAATTTTTGCTACTACAGGGTTTTGTAAACTACTTCGGGCATAAGAAAGCCCCACTTCCCTAAAATATCTTGGTCCGTTATATTTCTTAACTTCAAAACCATACCAACCATCTACAAAGGAAGCAGGCAAAAAAGTAATTCCTAGTCCAGCCATTAAAAAAGTTAAGGTTTCCATTTTGGTAGAACAATTAGCAACCGTTCTTAATTGGCTATACTCACTATTTAAAATAGACAAACACTGTTGGTGCGCTTCGCAAGGGGGGCAATGAATAAATGCTTCTCCTTTTAAATCTTGTAGGTCTATCACTTCCTTTTTTATCAAATGATGTCCAGTTGGCACACACAATACATAATCTTCTTTCCAAAGCGGTAAAAACAAATCTTCTTCATATTTCCATTCTCTCACTAAAAGATTGAGTTCGCAATCACGACTGATTGGCTCGACAGTCCATTGAACAGAATCACACAAATCATTTGCTCTTCTAAAAAATTGCTGTTTGTGTTCTTGAGGTAAACTATCTGCTACCCCAATTTTCACTTTATTTTTAAATTTTTGTTCTTGAAACAAGTTCGGCAATCCCTCTATTTCTCCCAAAATACGCTTTGCAATAGGATAAAGATAATCTGCCTCTGCCCTTACTTTAATACCTCTCTTATGGCGCTCAAAAAGTGTTTTTCCTATCGCTTCTTCCAACTGTCTGATTCCATTCGAAATATTGGGTTGAGAGACAAAACACTGTTTTGCAGCTCTAGTTAAATTCTTTTGTTCATAAGCAGCAATAAAAAATTTCAGCAACCTTACATCCATAACTTAAACTTATAATAAGCATAAAAAAATAGTATTTTGACGGTATTTTAATTCCGCATACCTTTGCAAAACAAATAAAACAGCAATAAAACTATTTCTATCATTTATAATAATTATAACAAAACAAATAAAATAATGCAAACTTTTCTTAAAGATTTTGGAATAACGTATAAGAATCAATTAAAACCAGGAAAAAACAAGATTAGCTTTTTAAGCGAAAACACTCGAATTGCTGGGCATCTCTTTTTGCCTCCGTCATACTCAAACGACAAAACATTTCCAGCTATCGTTGTCGTTACGCCTGCAAGTGGCATTAAAGAACAAACCGCAGGAATTTATGCAAAAAAAATGGCAAAACAAGGTTATATTACTCTAGCATTCGACCATAGAACTTATGGCGAAAGTGGAGGTACCCCAAGAGGAATGGAAAATGCTCCCATGAAGGTAGAAGACATAAAAAATGCAATCAGTTTTATTGGTACTGTTCCTAGTGTAAATAAAATGCAAATAGCAGCATTAGGCATTTGTTCTGGCGCTGGCTACTCTATTCAAAGTGCTATTTTTGACCAACGCATAAAAGCCGTGGCAACAGTAAGCGGTTTTGTTGATTTTATTGATTATGGTCTAGGGGAAGCTACACAATACCTCGACAAACTAGAAGGAAATCCAATAGAACAATTTCAGCAACAAATTGCTTGGGGCAATGAAGCTCGTCAAATTTATTATGAAACAGGTGAGGTTCTTTTGATTGATGGCATCCCTCCTATTGGTGCCCAAATGGGCACTTTTTGGGATAGAGCAGCAGACTACTATCGCAACCCTGAACGTGGGGGGCAATTCTCTACCTATAGCCCAATGCGAGCAGCTATGTCACTGGATAGTCGTTATGCTTTCAATCCTTCTGAACAAATGAAATTAATGGCCAATAGACCTTTTCTCGCAATTGTTGGAGCACAAGCCTTGTCCGCTTATTTCAGTGAAGTTGCTGTCAAACGGGCAAAAGGAGACAAAGAATTAGTTAGAATTCCTAATGCGACGCATTTTGACCTATACGATCAAGAAATCTATGTTAATCAAGCAATTGAAAAACTCAACCAATTTTATTCAAGAGTATTATTACTCCACTAGAACCGCACCCAGTTATACTGGCTGGCTCAGATCGCATTATAAAACCTAAAGATCGTTTAAAACAATAGCTCTTCTAACTCCATTTTTTGGGTGGTAATCTCTCCTACTAGGTCTGTACAAAGGCAACCATAAGCCTCTTCTCCTTCAAAACGGATTGATTTTAAATGCCAGTTGGTAGAGCTATTGTTCATATAAGCCAGAACATCACTCTCAATTTGAATGTCCAATAAATGCCCCAAACCTAGACCATTTGCCTTCAAAATAGCCTCTTTCTGTGTCCAATAGGTATAAAAAGTATGCATCGTTGTGTCTTCCTGAATTTTACGCCACTCCTTTTCGTTAAAACAATGCCTAAAATGCTTCCGATTGATCGCTCTTGGAAATTCAACATCCAAACCAATATTTCCCCCTGAAGCAAAAGCACAAGCAACCAAATCATTAGAATGCGAAATGCTAAAAGAAAGCCCTTCCATTAGGGGTTTTTCTTCTTCATTATAATATATCGTTTCCAATCCCCCCAATGGCAAATTGGATTCTTGCAATGCCTTTTTTAGAAACAAACGCCCTATAACAAAATTATAGGCATCTTGCTTAGAACGGTATCGAAGTGCACGCTCTTTAAACGACATGGGCAAATACCCCAACAATAGATCTAACGCAATTTCTTTTTGAACATCTAATGAATTGATGTAATAAATTGTTAACATGTTAACTCTTCTAATTTTTAACGACTAAAAACAACTCACCCTACTTATTATCAAACATTTAAATATAAAAATACAGCTAAAAAAGCCTTTTCACTCTTAAATAGTTTATTTTTTTCTATCTATAAAATGGTTCTATTTGTCGAAATAATTCTCTACCCCAAAGATGGACTGATAACTTCATTTTGTACACCACCAATTATAGATGCCTTATTATTCCCAATCAAGACTTTTATTCAATAAGCGAGCCCAAACTACAATTTTTTTTTATTGACCAACCACATCAATCTGAATAAAATCGTTTAGTTCACCTAATTTTAAAAAAAAATGAAAAAAGTCCTAATCGCAATAGTTCCACTGTTGTTGTTTTTAAATTCTTGCGAGAAAAAAAATCCTAAAAGTAAATCCAAAAACAACCCATCAATCACCAAAACAGATTACACACAATATGTCAACCCTTTTATAGGTACTAGCAAAATGGGGCATACGTTTCCTGGAGCAACAGCTCCCTTTGGCATGGTTCAATTAAGTCCTCAAACTAACTTCGAAGTAATGTTTGACCAAGCGGGAAACTATAATTCTAAAACTTATGAATACTGTGGCGGCTACCAGTACAGAGACTCCATTATAATTGGATTTTCCCACACTAATTTTAGTGGCACAGGACATGCTGACCTAGGAGATTTTCTAGTCATGCCAACCACAGGAGCCTTAATCCTTGATCCTATCCAAACCAGTAGTGGAAAAAAAGGGTTCTATTCTAAGTTCTCTCACAACAAGGAGGCTGCCTCTCCAGGTTATTACAAAGTACAGCTTGAAGATTATAATATCCTAGCCGAGTTAACAGCAAGCGAACGAGTTGGTTTTCATCAATACACCTTTCCGAAATCAGATAGTTCCCATATTATTTTAGACATGGTTTATAATGTTTATCATCACGATGATAAAAACGTATGGACCTTTATTCGAGTAGAAAATGATTCGCTAATCACAGGCTATCGACAGACCAAAGGTTGGGCAAGAACCAAAAAGGTATTTTTTGCCATGCAATTTTCAAAACCATTTAAACATTATGGGCACAAAAAATACGACTCAAAAGGATACAATGGTTTTTATGGTCGTTTTAACGAAAGTGAAAACTTCCCAGAAATAGCAGGCAAAGACATTCGGGTTTATTTTGATTTTGAAACCCAAGAGCAGGAAAAAATTAACATCAAATTCGCCCTGTCAGCAGTTAGCACGGCTGGTGCTTTAAAGAATCTAAAAGCCGAAATTCCCCATTGGGATTTTGCAGCAACAGCAGCAGCCACCCAAGAAAAATGGAATCAAGAGCTTTCAAAAATTGAAATTAAATCCATTGACAAAGCAGATAAAACCACCTTTTATTCTGCATTATACCATACCATGTTAAGTCCAATTCTATACGAAGATGTAGACGGCCAATATCGTGGTTTAGATCAGAACATTCACCAATCTAAAGCATTCACCAATTACAGTATTTTTTCTCTTTGGGACACCTATCGAGCCTTACACCCCTTATTCAACATCACCCAACCTAAGCGCAACAATGACATGATCAAATCAATGCTAGCGCATCACGATGAGAGCGTACATCACATGCTCCCTATTTGGAGTCATTATGCCAATGAAAACTGGTGCATGATTGGTTATCATGCTACGTCTGTTATTGCAGATGCAATGGCAAAAAAGGTAGGCGACTTTGATCCAAAACGAGCCTTAAATGCCGCTGTAAATACTGCTAATGTAAGATATTTTGATGGCTTAGGCGATTACATAGATTATCAATACGTTCCTGACGACAAAAGCCATTCTTCTGTTTCTAAAACCCTTGAATTAGCTTATAACGATTGGTGCATTGCTCAAATCGCTCAACGAACTAATGACAACAAAACTAAAGCTGAATTTATCAAACGTTCAGAATACTACCAACAGGTCTATGATCCTAGTATTGGGTACATGCGTCCTAAATTATCCAATGGGAATTTTCGAAAAGATTTTGACCCAATGGACACACATGGGCAAGGCTTTATAGAGGGAAATGCGTGGAACTATGGGCTTTATGTACCTCATCAATTGGATAAGATGATTGATATGATGGGCGGCAAGTCTGCTTTTAGTGCTCATTTAGATTCTTTGTTTACCATGGAATTGGACGATAAATTCATTGAAAAACACGAGGACATAACTAGAGATGGCATCATAGGCAATTATGTACACGGAAACGAACCAGGGCATCACATTCCCTATTTATACAACTGGACTGGCGATGCCCATAAGACCCAACAACGGGTCCGCATGATTATGAATACCATGTACGGTCCTGCGGTTGATGGCTTGTGTGGAAACGATGACGCAGGGCAAATGAGTGCTTGGTATATTTTTAGTAGTTTAGGTTTTTACCCTGTTACTCCTGGCTCCGACCTGTATGCGATTGGAAGCCCTTTGGTCAAAGAAGCTACCTTACGCTTAGAAAATGGTAAAACATTTAAAATCAGCACAAAAAACCAAAGCAAAGAAAATGTTTACGTCCATCAAATTTTATTAAATGGAGAAAAGTTAGAGGGTACATTTCTTACCCATGATGCCATTACCCATGGAGGGGAACTTATTTTTGAAATGAGTGCTCGTCCAGCTAATAATTAAGCTTAATTTGGTTATTATAGGTCGTAAGTATTGTCAGGCTTACGATCTATAATTTTTCTCTATTTTCTTTTTGCAGTAATGCCATCATAATAAAATCGCTCCAAATCAACAGGGGTTTTATTCCATGTAAAAGTACTATAGGCCACGACAATAACCTTAAGCGAAATCATATCTAACAGTACAGGAGGGAAAACCTTGAAGTTATTGTACTTTATATTTAATGTACGTAACTTCTCAAGACCTACAAACGCCTTAGGTAGTTCAACTAGCTTATTATGCCCCAACGATAAATTCCACATTTTTTTAAAGGCTAACAATTGTTTCGGAAAGCATTTTAAGTTGGCATTTTCAATGACAACCCATTTTGCATTGGTGTATTCAAACAAGTCCTCTAATTGCTGAAAATAACTATTACAAAGCTTAAATTGTGGGCGTTTCTCGATTAAAAAATTAAGCAGTGTTCTCTCTTCTTCTTTAGAAAGATGACGCAACCAAAATCGCAATCCATTTTTATAATGCTTAAAAACATAACGCCCTATCTTCCAAGCATCCAATTCTGTACCCTCTGTATAATGCCGTAGATTTTCATCAAGTGTATACTCATCTAGGCTCTCTCTCATAATTGGCTTAGCTTGGGATAACCTACTTTTTAATTCTGTTGAAGCGTTTAACTTCAGTAGCTTTAGTATTTTCTTTCGGAAAGAAGCCTCTATTGAGGTATTTCGCCAAATCAAAAACAAATCAGTCATCAGGGGCTTAGGGACACCGCCTCCTAGCATTATATTTAAAGCGATCGCTCGGTTCTCTTCTTCTGGGTGATAAAGTAGGTCTTTTAGGTGTTGAAGTTCACTTTCTCCAGGATCTACCTTTTTTAAAAAACGCTCTTGCTCTACGCCCAAAAAGCTCAACAAGTCTTCCTCACTAATAAAAACCAAATCTTTTTTGTCGTACCCCTCATACTTTTTGAGCTTCGGCGCAATAACAACATGTGTTGTGCTATCTTTTATCTTAATATTGTAACGAGCTCCCTTATCTTTTATCTTTGCTCGCAACATTCTATTGGGCATAATGGTTTTTCCAAAAACCGCAATTTCGCTATTTTTATTTAGCGGGTTCTTTTTTAGAAGCGCTTTTTTCTTTTCCAATAAAAAAGCCAAAGCTACTTTCCAAACAGGAGGATAAGGCAAACATAAGCAATCTAATAAATCTTGAACACTTGCTCTAGTTATAGTAGAAGGAGCATAAAGCAATTGATAAACTAGTTCCCTAGCTTCTATTCCTAAATCAATAGCATTAAATGCCTTAAAAATTTCAAAATGAGCATTTGTGTTTAAAAAATTTTCATCCAAACCTGTTCCCCCTGCCGATAAATATTTTAAGCTAACTAAACTAAAAATGGCTAACGGTAGTCTTGTATAAGGATTGTCTCGAATATCTACTAAAGTTAAGCTGGGTAAGTTTTTGAACCATTGGGATGGGATAAAAGCAATTCTATTGTTCCTAAAGCTTAAATTTCTCAAGCTATGACAATCTTTTTTTAGTTCAGGTAATGCTTTTAGTTGATTGTTATTAAGATTTAAAGCAACGATACGGGATTGGGGCAAAAAATAGTCAACTGGAATCCTTGTTAACGCATTAAAATCAACATTTAATCCTAATTCATTGGCCCCAAAAGCAAGATCGGGTGGAAGCTCTTCCAATTTATTATGTGAAACCGTTAAACTCCTCAAACTTTTTAGATTGGCTAACCATGCTGGCAATTCTTCCAAGCCACAATCAATAATGATTAATTTTTCTAAGGATTCAAGATGAAGCAATTCAACAGGCAATCGTTTTACATTACACCCTCGTAAGCTCAAAGTCGTCAATTTAGAGCAGGAAAAAATAGCCATTGGTAAGGAAGCTACCTTCTTTAAACCTATCGATTTAATGTTATCTATGTTTGCTTCTATATCTTCTGGAGTAGTAATGTGCATCGTAAAGTTTTTTTACAAAAAAAGCTTTTTCTTCCATTAATCCAAATCAAAAAGCAAATCCAACATTGGTATTCAGCACTAAACCAACAGACACAAACAATTGCTAATCAAAACATAAAAAGAAACTAAACTATAAATCCACATCTGCTCTTTTTATCTCTTGCTTAATTTAAATTTTTGTCTAGCAAATTAACAAATTCTCCTTGAATCGTTAATTTTTTGTAAAATTTAGCATTTAAAATCCTACAAAATTGGAGATGTAAAATTTCTTTCATTCCTTTGTGGTACTGACGAGACAAAAAAATTACCACTGGTTCTTTAAACACAAAAAATTTATGGTTTCTAGAGAGAAAATAATCGAAGTTGCTTCTTTGCTTTTTGTAGAACATGGTGTCAAGACCATTACAATAGACCGTATTGTCAAACAACTTCACACTTCCAAGAGAACCATTTACAAACATTTTGAAGACAAAACAGCTTTGCTAGAAGCTTGCTTGGCTACCTATCATAAAGGTATTCGCAAAGAAAATGATGACATTATACGTGCCGCTGAAAATGCAATCCAAGCAATGGGATACTTACACCAGCGTATCATTTTCAGAGCTAGTCAGACCAATCCAAACTTCTTTAATGACATCTTACACTACTACCCTGGTTTGTTGCAACAGTCCTATAGAAACATGGGCAATTTCGCCCATTCAGAACTAGAGCAATTGGCTAAATGGGGAATCAAAGATGGTTTATTTAGAGAAGACATAGATATTCAAGTTACGAGCAAGACGGTTTTAGCACTATTGGAAATGCTAAAAGATACCAATCGTTTTCCTGTTTCTGAATTTAGCAAAGAACGCCTGACCTTTGGTATTATGATTCCTTACTTAAGAGGCGTTTGTACAGAAAAAGGCGTAGAACAACTAAAAATGCAAGAAGAACTTTTTAAAGTTATGTTATAAGCCTAACATTAAAATCAACAACTAAGAATAGACAATCAATGAACTTAAACAATTCGCTACGTAAAACTCCAGTTGCCGTTATCGGTATGTCTTCTTTATTTGCAGATGCAAAAAATATTGAAGAATTCTGGAATAATATTGTCCAAGCTAGAGATAGCATCACAGATGTTCCTGAGAACCGTTGGCGCATAGAGGATTATTATGATCCAGACCCAACCGTTCCAGACAAAACATATTGTAAACGTGGTGGTTTCTTGCCTAATATTGATTTCAATCCAATGGAATTTGGATTACCACCCAATATCTTAGAAGTTACAGATGCTTCTCAATTATTGGCGTTGATTGCTGCTCGTGATGCATTTGCACATGCTGGCTATGGCAAAAAATCAGAGAAATTCACAGCAGAGGTAAAAGCTAAAACAGGCGTTCTTCTAGGCGTTGGTGGAGGTCAAAAATTGATTACTCCGCTTACAGGGCGTTTGCAATATCCTATTTGGGAAAAAGCACTGCGTTCTTGTGGTATCGCAGAAACAGACATTCCTCACATTGTTGATAAAATGAAAAAAGCCTACATTGGTTGGAATGAAAATTCTTTCCCAGGTATGTTGGGTAATGTTATTTCTGGACGAATTACCAATCGCTTTGACTTAGGTGGAATTAACTCGGTTGTAGATGCTGCTTGTGCTGCTTCTTTGAGTGCGGTAAAAATGGCACTAAGCGAATTGGTTGAAGGACGTGCAGATATGATGCTAACAGGTGGAGTAGATACCGACAACTCTCCTTTTATGTATATGTCTTTCTCTAAGACTCCTGCTTTCTCTAAATCTAATGTTATCAGCCCATTTAGCGATAAAGCAGATGGCATGTTGATCGGTGAAGGTTTGGGTATGGTTGTTCTAAAACGTCTAGAAGATGCTGAACGAGATGGTGATACAATTTATGCTGTCATCAAAGGCGTTGGAACATCAAGTGATGGGCGTTTTAAATCGGTTTATGCTCCTCGACCTTCTGGTCAAGCCTCGGCAATGAATAGAGCTTATGAAGAAGCTGGCTTTGAAGCCAAAACCGTTGGCTTAATCGAAGCACATGGAACAGGAACCAATGCTGGTGATGCTTGCGAATTGACTTCTATGGGAATGGTTTTTAGTGCCAATAACGATCAAAAATCACATATTGCTCTTGGTACTGTCAAATCTCAAGTAGGTCATACCAAAGCCGCTGCTGGTGCTGCGGGCTTGCTAAAAGCAGTTCTTGCTTTGCATCATAAAGTATTGCCTCCAACCATCAATGTAGATCAACCTACAGAAAAGGTAGATTTAAAAGATTCTCCTTTGTATATCAATACAGAAGCTCGCCCTTGGTTCAACAACAACGAGCCTCGTCGTGCCAGTGTTAGTGCGTTTGGTTTTGGTGGAATTAATGTTCACATTGCTTTAGAAGAATACCAAGCTCAACCTGTAGAAAAAGATTATAGAATTCACGAGCCTTACAAAGCAGTCGTATTACAAGCCAATACTGTTGCTGACTTGGCTCAACTCTGCCAAAATAAATTAGAACAGTTAAATACCGCAGATCAAGAAATTGCTTTTTGGGAATTGGTAAATCACCAAACTCAAAATATTCCAGCGAATGCAGCTCGTCTTGGTTTCATGACGACCGATATAGCATCCGCTAAAGAAGTGCTAACGCTAGCCATTCAAAAATTATCTACTAGCAATAATGCTTGGGAACACCCTAAAGGCATCTACTTCCGTCCGAATGGCATGGATGCCCAAGGTAAAGTAGTAGCATTGTTTTCTGGTCAAGGTTCTCAATATGTTGGAATGGGTAGACAATTGGTTAATGCTTTTCCGCAATTACGCACGGTTATTGACCAACAAGATCGCTTATTTACACAGGCTAACCGCCCTGCTCTATCTGAAACAATGTATCCAATCCCTGTTTTTAACAAGGAAGATGCTGCAACTCAATTGCAAGCGCTAACGCAAACACAAAATGCTCAACCTGCCATTGGTGCCTTGAGTATGGGAATGTACAAAACCATTCAAGATGCTGGATTTAAGGCAGACTTTGTTGCGGGACACAGTTTTGGTGAATTAACGGCTTTGTGGGCTGCTGGTGTTTATGATGATGCTACATTTTTAGCCTTAGCAAAAGCAAGAGGCGAAGCAATGGCTGCTCAAAGTCCAAATGCAGATGCAGGGACAATGCTAGCTGTAAAAGCAGATTATAACAAAGTAAATGCTGCGATTCAAAACTTGCAAGGGGTAAAAATTGCAAATGTAAATTCCAATAATCAAGTAATCCTTGGTGGAAGTAAACCTGCAATTGCAACAGCACAAGAAACATTAAAAAATCAAGGCTTTGCAGTTATTCCATTGCCTGTTTCTGCTGCCTTTCATACCGAATTTGTAGGACATGCTCAAAAACCTTTTGCCGACTTTGTTGCTCGTCAAAATTTCCAAGCACCTAAGGTTCCTGTTTATTCCAATACCACTTCTAATCCATATCCTACTGCCCCTGCTTCTATTAAAGAAATTTTGCAAGGGCAAATATTAAAGCCTGTTTTATTCAAAAACCAAATTGAGAATATTCACCAAGCAGGTGGTCGTATTTTTATAGAATTTGGTCCCAAAGGTGTCTTGTCTAACTTGGTAAAAGACATCCTAAAAGGGAAAGATTTTATTGCTTTGGCTATGAATGGCAATGCTAAAAAGGATAGCGACTTGCAATTCCGTCAAGCAGTACTCCAACTAAGAGTTTTAGGTTTAGCACTCCATGAACTAGATCCTTTTAAAGCTCCTAGCACAAAACCAGCTCCAAAAACTAAAATGACCATCAATATGGGAGGACATAACTATGTCAGCAAACCTACCCAAAAGGCTTATTACGATGCCTTAAACGACGGTTATCAAGTTAAGGGAGGAGGTCAAGTAGTTGAAAAAGTGGTTGAAGTTATCAAAGAAGTACCTGTTGAAAAGATTGTCGAAAAAATTATTGAGGTTCCTGTTGAAAAGGTAGTTCATTCTAATAATATTAATATAGAAGAAGACGAAGAAATGAATAAAGAATTGATTGAAACGCTAAAAGCAACTGTTGAGATGGTAACCTCTCAGCAAAACAAATCATTGGAGTTATTTCAAAACTTCCTTAGCGAACAAAATAAACAATCCCAATTGTTGCTGCAAATGATGACTCAGCAACTTAATTTGGCAAATCAACCTGCTTTACAAGCTACTGTTCAAGCTTCTCTACAAGAAGCAAAAGTAGAAAAAATTGCAGCGCCATCTTTTCAACCAGCAGTAGCTAGCAACGAGCCAATCATTACTCCTGCACCGACTGCAACGCCTGTTACTCCTGCTGCGCCAACTGCTAACACTGGCGGTTTAAGCACGCAAAAATTAGAAGAAATTCTATTGACTGTTATCAGTGAAAAAACGGGTTATCCTACTGAAATGTTGGAATTGGACATGGATATGGAAGCTGACCTTGGTATTGACTCGATCAAAAGAGTAGAAATCTTTGGCGCTATGACTGAAGATTACCCTGAGGTTTCTGGTGTCAATCCTCAAGAATTAACAGAATTGCGTACCCTTGGGCAGATTGTTGATTACTTGGCTGGTAAAGCTGGTGCTTCTGCAACCGCAACGACAGCTACTACAACGCCTGCTCCAACGACAACGCCTGTTACTCCTGCTGCGCCAACTGCTAACACTGGTGGTTTAAGCACGCAAAAATTAGAAGAAATTCTATTAACTGTTATCAGTGAAAAAACGGGTTATCCTACTGAAATGTTGGAATTGGACATGGATATGGAAGCTGACCTTGGGATTGACTCGATCAAAAGAGTAGAAATCTTTGGCGCTATGACTGAAGATTACCCTGAGGTTTCTGGTGTCAATCCTCAAGAATTAACAGAATTGCGTACCCTTGGGCAGATTGTTGATTACTTGGCTGGTAAAGCTGGTGCTTCTGCAACCGCAACGACAGCTACTACAACTCCTGCTCCAACGGCAACGCCTGTTACTCCTGCTGCGCCAACGGCTAACACTGGCGGTTTAAGCACGCAAAAATTAGAAGAAATTCTATTAACTGTTATCAGTGAAAAAACGGGTTATCCTACTGAAATGTTAGAATTGGACATGGATATGGAAGCTGACCTTGGTATTGACTCGATCAAAAGAGTAGAAATCTTTGGCGCTATGACTGAAGATTACCCTGAGGTTTCTGGTGTCAATCCTCAAGAATTAACAGAATTGCGTACCCTTGGGCAGATTGTTGATTACTTGGCTGGTAAAGCTGGTGCTTCTGCAACCACTACTACAGCTACTACAACGCCCGCTCCAACGGCAACACCTGTTACTCCTGCTGCGCCAACTGCTAACACTGGCGGTTTAAGCACGCAAAAATTAGAAGAAATTCTATTGACTGTTATCAGTGAAAAAACGGGTTATCCTACTGAAATGTTAGAATTGGACATGGATATGGAAGCTGACCTTGGTATTGACTCCATCAAAAGAGTAGAAATCTTTGGCGCTATGACTGAAGATTACCCTGAGGTTTCTGGTGTTAATCCTCAAGAATTAACGGAATTGCGTACCCTTGGGCAGATTGTTGATTACTTAGCTGGCAAAGCTGGTGCTTCTGCAACCGCAACTACAGCTACTACAACGCCTGTTACTCCTGCTGCGCCAACTGCTAACGCTGGTGGTTTAAGCACGCAAAAATTAGAAGAAATTCTATTGACCGTTATCAGTGAAAAAACAGGTTATCCTACTGAAATGTTGGAATTGGACATGGACATGGAAGCTGACCTTGGTATTGACTCGATCAAAAGAGTAGAAATCTTTGGCGCTATGACTGAAGATTACCCTGAGGTTTCTGGTGTCAATCCTCAAGAATTAACAGAATTGCGTACCCTTGGACAAATTGTTGATTACTTAGCTGAAAAAGCAGGAAGTAAAAAAAAAGTCCTAGCGTAATAGATACAACAAAAGCAACTGTGGGGGAAGATGTTACCGTAAAAGCTTACCCAAAAAACTTTACAACAACATCTTCCTTTCATGGTGTTGAACGCAATGAGATCGGTTTAAAATACTTACCTAAACCTGATTATTTGGAGTTCACACTTCCTGATACACACGTTGCACTCATCACTAATGATGGTTCAGAACTAAGTTTACAGGTTCTTCAAGCCTTAGAGCAAAAAGGGAACAAAGTAGTCGTTCTGAACCTTCATCAAGTGAAAAACCCCATCACTTCCAATGCTGTTAGCCTCTCTTCTAATACCGACCAAGCAATTAAAACAGCTATTGAAACCATTCAAAATCAATACGGGCAAATAGGAACCTTCATCCATTTGCATCCTCATTTTGAGTTTCAAAATGGCAACTTTGCACAGCACTTTGCCATAGAACGAGACTTAACCAAAGCGGTCTTCTTAATCGCCAAACACATCCAACCTTCTTTAAATGAATTGGGTAAAACCAATAGAGCCAACTTTATGACGGTTACTCGCCTAGATGGTAAATCTGGCTTGGGCAAACGAGGCAATACGTCTATTGTTGGAGGTGGACTAAATGGGCTTGTTAAATGTTTAAATTTAGAATGGTCACAAGTTTATTGTCGTGCCGTTGATATTCAACCAGAATTAACAACAACTACAATTGCGAATCATATTCTAACCGAATTACACGACCCTAATCGTTCGGTTATAGAAACTGCAATTAGCGAAGATGGTAGAGCAATGCTAGCCGCTAAAAAGGTAAACGTTTATGAAAATAAACAAATTGAAACCGCAGTGAATGAAAATGCTGTGTTTTTGGTAAGTGGTGGCGCTCGTGGCGTAACGGCCAACTGTGTAATCGAAATGGCTAAAGCTTTCCAATCTAAGTTTATCCTCTTGGGACGCTCTAACTATGCCTTTGAAATTCCTGAATATGCTAAAAATGAGTCGGATGATGGAGCCTTAAAACGCTTGATTATGACCGATATGAAAAACAAGGGTCAAAAACCTAATTTAGCAGAGGTCAAGAAGATTTTTAATAGCATTGTTGCCAAAAAAGAAATTGACCAAACAATCCAAGCCATCAAGCAAAATGGTGGTCAAGCGGTTTATATTAAAGGGGATGTAACGGATGTTACTACTGTCAAACCACAATTGCTTGCCATCACCAAAAGATGGGGCAATATCACAGGAATCATTCACGGTGCAGGGCGTTTGGCCGATAAATACATTCAAGACAAAGCCGAGCAAGATTTTTTAAATGTTCTAACGGTAAAACTAGATGGTTTATTAACGCTATTGCAATGTGTAAACATTCACAAATTGGAGCATTTGGTACTCTTTTCTTCTGTTGCTGGTTTTTATGGTAATGTAGGACAAACCGATTATGCTATTGCCAATGAAATCTTAAGCAAGGCTGCGCATCTCTTTAGAACCAATCATCCGAATACACAAGTATCAGCAATCAACTGGGGTGCTTGGGATGCTGGAATGGTTAGCGATGCCTTAAAGAAAAAATTCGAAGAAATGGGCGTTGTTTTGGTCAATAGCGAAGGAGGTCCTGCTATGATGGTCAACGAAATGAACATTGCTTATGCAGATCAACCGCAAGTAATCATTGGAGGGACTTTACCTGCTGGCATTAGTTATACAGAGGGAGCACTAGAAACCCATCGAATTCACAGAAGCATGACGTTAAAAGATAATCCTTTTTTGATGCATCACGTGATCCAAGGTAATGCTGTATTGCCTGTTGTTAACGCTGTGGGATGGATGGCCAATACTTGCGAACAAGTATTTCCCGATTTTGCCGTGCATATTGTCAAAGATGCCAAATTGTTCAAAGGGTTGGTTTTTGATGGAACTGCTCCCACTAATTATATTGTAGAGCTAAAAGAAATTCAGAAAGATTCGGATACCATCATTATTGAAACAACAGTATTGAGTCAAGCTCCTACTGCTAAGTTACCAACCTATCACTACAAAGCAAATATTACCTTAGTTGCTAAGAAAAATAAGTTGGACATTCCTACTTTTCAGCACCAAGTAAGCAATACTTATACTCCCACCAATGGCGAAACCTTGTATCAAGATGGTTCTTTGTTTCATGGGGAGTATTTTCGAGGAATTGAACAAGTTTTGGACTGGACAGAAAATCAAATCGTCTTAAAATGCAAAGCTCCTGAAGTTCCTCAAAAAGATCAAGGGCAATTTCCTGTTCTTGGCGTGAATACCTTCTTTTCAGACATTCAATATCAAGGAATGGTGATCTGGGTTCAACGCTATAACAATGGTGCTAAATCATTGCCTTTGTCTACTGAGTCCGCAACGGTTTACAAACCTGTTCCTTTTGGCAAAGAATTGTTCGTTCATATAGAAATTGTCGAAAGCAATGAATTTAAAATGGTGGCCAATTGTACGACTTACGATGAGAATGGCGAGGTTTATCTATTTACTAAGAATGCAGCGGTAACCGTTTCGAAAGAATTGGAGTGGTAAAAATTAGGATCTTCAAGAACACAAAAATAGACGATTAAATAATATATGAAAATAGCAATCATAGGAATGTCAGGTTTGTTTCCAGGTTCTTCGACCAACGAAGAATTCTGGGACAACCTAGTGGGTGAGAAAAATTTAATTGAGTTTGCCAACAAAGAAGATTTTGGAGTAGATCCAAATCATTTTTATGAGCCAGGCAAAGGCTTGGTAGACAAATGTTATTCCTTGCGAGGTGGTTACATTCGCAATTTTGATTTCGATCCTAGCGGCTATCAATTGGCTGAAGATTTTGTGGCAAAACAAGATAAATTGTACCAATGGTCTTTGTATGTTGCCAAAGAAGCACTCAAAGATAGCGGTTATTATAACAACGAAGCTGTTTTGGAAAAATGTGGCCTTATCTTGGGCAACCTTTCTTTTCCAACAGGTTCTTCTCATAAGTTACTGTCTAGTGTTTATACCCAAACGACAGAGCAAGTATTGCAAGAATTACTTCAAGATAAGAACTTTAAAATCCAAGCGCATAATTACCCGCAACCAGAAAATGAAGTATTGACCTATACCCCATCCGAAATGGTGGTAAAAGGCTTGGGCTTAGGGGGCGGTCACTATGCATTAGATGCCGCTTGTGCAACTTCTCTTTATGCAATCAAATTGGCTTGTGATGATCTGATGACTGGCAAAACTGATTTGATGTTGGCAGGGGCTGTTTGTGGTTCTGATCAATTGTTTATTCACATGGGCTTTTCCATTTTTCATGCCTATGCGCCGCACGATCAGAAATTTGCACCATTAGATAGTAATTCTGGCGGGTTGGTTTCCTCCGAAGGAGCAGGAATTGTAGTGCTTAAGCGACTAGAAGACGCTCAACGGGATGGCGACAATATATTGGGCGTTATTGGTGGAATTGGTTTGTCTAACGATGGTCGAGGCAAATTTCTATTAAGTCCTAACCCCAAGGGGCAAAAATTAGCGTTTGAACGAGCTTATCTATTAGATGATGTATTGCCACAAAATACAACGTATTTAGAATGCCATGCAACGGGAACTCCTTTGGGCGATGTGACGGAAATGAATTCGATTTCTGATTTCTTTCAGCAACACAATACACACCCTCTTTTGGGTTCTGTCAAATCGAATATGGGACACTTGCTCACTGCGGCAGGTATGACGGGATTATTCAAGGTGCTCTTGTCTATGAAAAAGGGATTTATCCCTCCTAACATCAATCTAACAGAAGCCGTACAAGCGGACAATCAATGGATGCAGGACAAACATATTATCAGCAAAAAAACGGCTTGGAACGGGAAACAAGCAGGGATTAATTCCTTTGGTTTTGGTGGGACCAATGCACACATGGTCATTCAAACTTATGAAAATGAAGCCGTAGAACCGAACCCTTCCACTCCGCTTCTCCCTATGTCTATTGTAGGGATGGAGGCTTATTTTGGAGATTGTACCAATTTGGAAGATTTTTATGCTTCTATTTATAATGGCAAACAACATTTTAGAGCCTTGCCTGCTGAACGCTGGAAAGGTTTTGATGCCAATGAAACGCTATTAAAAGAATATGGTTTTGAAGATGGGAATGCTCCTAAAGGTGCTTATATTGACAGCTTCGAAATTGACTTGCTCCGCTATAAAATACAACCCAAAGAAGCCGAAACACTGGAACCGCAACAGGCTTTGATTTTGAGTGTTGCGGATAAAGCTCTGCAAGATGCAGGCATCCATGAAAGTCAAAATATTGCGGTGTTAATTGCCATGGAATCGGAATTGGCCATCCATCATTACCTTTCTCGTTGGGATAGTAGTTGGCAAATTAAAAATGCGATCAAGAAAAGCGGGATAATACTAGATGAGGAAAAAGAAAAAGAGTTGGAGGAACAATGCAAAAATGCCTTATACTTTAGAGATGGCGGACAAACCCCAAGCCAACATACTAGTTTTGTAGGAAACATTATGGCCAGCCGAATTGCAGCACTTTGGGATTTTTCTGGACCAGCCTTTACGGTTTCTTGCGGTGAAAATTCTGTATTTAAGGCCTTGGAAGTTGCTCAAAACATGCTTTCATTGGGCGAAGTAGATGCCGTAGTAGTTGGAGGAGTTGATTTTTGTGGTGGCTTAGAAAATGTCTTGCTGCGCAATCAAAAATCGCCTGCGAATACTGCTGAGAACCCTAGTTTGAGTTTCAACCAAGATGACAAAGGTTGGTTGGTTGGAGAAGGAGCTGGTGCTGTTGTTTTAAAGCGCAGTAAGGATGCCTTAGAGGATAAAGTTTATGCGACCATTGATAACATTGGCAAGGCTCAAAAATCGCTTGATATTGGTTACCAAGAGGTCGTTGCTAGTGGTATTCCAGAACAAGATCAAGCGGAAATTGCCCAATTGTTACAGACCGAACAGCAGCAAGCCGTGGCGCTAGGTTCTATAAAGACGAATATCGGAAATACTTGTGCAGCTTCGGGCATTGCTAGTCTGATCAAAACCGCTTTGTGTCTGCACCATCGCTTTATTCCTGGTATTCCAAACTGGAAAGCCCCTAAATCTGCGAACGAATTTGCAGCAAGTAATTATTATTTTCCTGCTCAGTCTCGTCCTTGGTTGTTAAATGGCAATCAACGTCAACGAAAAGCTGCTATTAATGGTCTAGAAGGGTTACAAATCCAACTTACTGAAGCAAGTGTTTATCAAGCTAAAGACACTCCTTTAAGCCATGGTAGAATCGCCAATATTATTCTATTAAAAGGCAATACAGAAGCAGAACTAGAGCAACAAATTGCAGCTTTAGAAACGGCCGCAGCTAGTAAAAAAACGTTGCCACAAATTGCAGCGCAGTTTTATACCAATAGCAAAGCGCTACAAAGTACGTATTGTATTTCTGTTGTTGCTAACAATAAAAAAAGCCTAGCACAAGAATTAAAATTCATCCAATTTGGGTTGAGTAGTGCGATTGCTCAAAACAAAGAAATAAAAACCCCTAAAGGTTCTTATTTTACAGGAAACCCCTTGGCTAAAAAAGGAAAAGTAGCCTTTGTCTATCCAGGTTCTGCAACTGCGTATACAGGCTTGGGGCAAGATGTTTTTCAACTCTTTCCTCAGTTGCACAGCCATTTTGAAGACAAAGTGCCAGATATGGCAGATTTTGTCGGTTGTGACTATCTATACCCCAAGACGCAACAGCAGGATGCACCAACTCCAAATATTCATAAAGATGCCATCGCTATGATGTCCGCAGGTGTTTTCTCTTCTGCTATTTATACCCATATTTTACGTTCCTACCTCAAATTGGAACCTCAAATGGCATTTGGTTATAGCATGGGAGAAACTGCGGGTATGTGGTATTCACTAGATGTTTGGAGTCCTGAACGCACCGCTATTTTTAGAAATTCTAATTTATTTTTAACCGAATTATCTGGTGATCTAAATCTGCTTGCAAAAGTATGGAATACAACCCCTCAAGATGCCCAAAAGCGTTGGATTAGTTTGGTTGTACTGGCTCCAAAGGATCAAGTTAAAGCCTTGGTGGCTCGCCATGAAAACACCTACGTCAGTTTTATAAACACCAATAATGAACTGGTAATTTCTGGCGAAAAATCAACTTGTTTGGCAATTGTAAAAGAACTCAATTGCCCTTCCGTTGAAGTGCCTTTCCAAAATGTTATTCATCACAATTTCTGCCAAGCGGCATACGATGAATTAATAGAAATGCACAAATTTCCGCTCCAGATACAACCTAACATCGATTTTTATTCTAGTATTAGTGCTAGTAAATTACCGCTTGATAGTCAGCAAATAGCCGAAAATTCGACCACTGTTTGCTGTAGAACGGTTGATTTTCCTCAAACGGTTGACAGCCTTTATCAAGAAGGAGCTAGAATTTTTGTAGAATTGGGAGCCAATGCCACTTGTACCAACTGGATCAAAACCAACTTAGGAGCCAAAGAACACTTAGCCGTTAGCATGAACAAAAAGGGCAAAGCAGATGCCCAAAACATCATTGAGGTGATCGCTCAATTGCTCAGTCATGGTCTTCAATTGGATTTGGATATTTTATACAAAAATATTTCTCAAGAAGCCGAGGCTCGTTCGTTCAAAAAGAAAATTATCACAGGTGGGCAACGCATCTTTGATGCCTTGTTAAATGAAAATAACAAAGCTAAATTTGCCAACTTACCCAGAAAAAAAGTAGCTAAAAAAGAGCCTGCATTAGCTGTAGCAGCAGTAAGCTCTTCGGTTAGTGCTGCCCCCCTAAAATCATCTGATAGCAATCAAAAAAATATTTCAATAGCCAGTTCTCATACTTTTTCGGGAACACAAAAATCAGTCGTCACCTTGGAAACAAAAACAATGGAAACGGTTAACAAAAATGCCACCAATCAAAACATTGGTGAAAATGGTCTACGACTCCAAGATTTTGAATCTGGAGAACAATTAAAAGGCAAAACAATTATCTTCTCACAAGAAGATTTACAAGAGTTTGCAACGGGAAAAATCGGAAAAGTATTTGGTCCTGAATATGATATTATCGACAGTTATAGCCGTCGGGTAATGCTGCCAATGGATCCTTATCTTTTGGTTAGTCGTGTAACTGGCTTAAACGGTAAAAAAGGAGAATACAAACCTTCTACCATGCAAACCGAATACGATATTCCGTACAATGCTTGGTTTACGACTGATGGTCAAATTCCTTGGGCGGTTTCTGTAGAATCTGGACAGTGCGACTTGCTGTTGATTTCTTACTTGGGAATTGACTTTGAAAACAAAGGGAATTTGGTGTACCGCTTGTTAGATTGCACCCTTACTTTTGTAGATGACCTACCCTTTGAAGGGCAAACCTTACGATATGATATTTCAATCAATTCTTTTGTTCGAAATGGAGATAACTTATTGTTTTTCTTTAGCTACAACTGCTATGTAGAAGATCGTTTGGTTTTAAAAATGCGCAACGGTTGTGCTGGATTCTTTACCGATGAACAACTGGAAGAAGGACTTGGGGTTGTTTATAGCAAAGAAGAATTAGACGCTAAAATAAATGCTAAAAAGCCTAAATTTACGCCTTTATTAAATACTACTAAAACGTCGTTTTCTAAAGAAGATTTGCACCATCTGATCAATGGCGATATAGAAAAATGTTTTGGCAATATTTCTTATTATGCCAATGGGCGCAATAAGTCTTTGTGCTTGCCTCCTGAGCAAATTTTGATGCTTGATCGCATTACTTCTGTTGACCTACAAGGTGGTGCTTATGGCTTGGGGTATATCGTAGCCGAAAAAGATTTGAACCCAAATGATTGGTACTTCCCTAGTCACTTCCGAGATGATGAAGTATTGGCGGGTTCCTTGCAAGCAGAGGGTGGCGGAAATCTACTGCGATTCCTTATGTTAATGTTAGGTTTGCAACGTTTAACCAAAGATGCTCGTTATCAGCCTATTTTTGACTTGCCTCAAAAGGTACGTTGCCGCAAGCAAGTTGTTCCGCACAAGGATACGAAATTGATTTACAAGTTAGAAGTTAAGGAGATCGGCTTGGTTCCTAATCCTTATGTTATTGCTGATCTAGAAATCATCTCTAACGATGTTATTACCGTTCATTTTGAGAACTTAGGTTTGCAATTGCGTGAAAAAGACAATCCTAAATATTTAGAAAAAGAAGCAGGAGTTAAGGTTTCTCCTCGTTCAGCAGGGGCTTTGCTCAATGAAAAAGACATCACTACCTTTGCGCTAGACAACTTATCCAAATGTTTTGGTCCTGACTTTGCTTGTTACGATGGTAGAACGGTTTCTCGTCAGCCCAATACCGATTTGCAATTAATTTCAAGGGTATTAAAAGTAGATGGAGAACGCTTAAATTTCAAAAAGCCTTCTACGATTTATGCAGAATATGATGTACCTGTTGATGCTTGGTATTACCAACAAAACTCTAATGTTACGATTCCTTATTCTGTTCTAATGGAAATTGCCTTGCAGCCTTGTGGTTTATTGGGGGCTTATTTGGGTTCTACTCTGCCATTTTCTGATAAAAACTTGTTCTTCCGTAACCTAGATGGAACAGGCGAAATGTTTGATTTACCTTTCGGAACAGATTTGAGAGGCAAAACGATTCACAACAAATCTGTATTGGTTTCTTCTGTAGCCCTAGGCGGCACAGTGCTTCAAAATTATACCTTTGAACTAACAGTAGATGGGCACTTATTCTACAAAGGAAAATCTTCTTTTGGATTTTTCCCTGGCGAAGCCTTGGCACAACAGGTTGGTTTGGATAATGGAACAGAAGTTCCTGCTTGGTACATCAGCCAAAACTTAAGTCCTAAAGATTATACACAAATAAATCTGGACTCGTTATATGGCAAAATGAAGCTATTCAAAGCTCCTGCCGACCAACCTCATTATCGCTTAGCAGGAGACCAATTGTTATTATTGGATACGCTAAAAATTGTAAAAGATGGTGGTGAACATGGCAAAGGTTATATCCACGCAAGTAAAAAAATTAACACGTACGATTGGTTCTTTACTTGCCACTTCTACCAAGATCCTGTAATGCCTGGTTCTTTGGGAGTAGAGGCGATATTACAAGCCATGCAAACATTTGCCTTACAACAAAACTTGGGCAAAGATTTTAAATCGCCTAAATTTGTACAATTAGACAACCACAAAACCGTTTGGAAATACCGTGGTCAGATCCTATTGGGGGTAGAAAATATGCACTGTGAAGTACATTTTAAAACCATCGAAAAACGAGGAGACAAATTGGCAATTATTGGAGATGCCTACCTTTGGAATGAAGGGACACGCATCTATCAAGTAACTGATTTAGCCTTGGGAATCGAGGAAGCTTAAACGAACATGATAGAATTTCTATTTCATCTTTCGGCTATGTCTGTCATGCCTTTTTGGTTGATGATGATTGCTTTTCCCAATGTAAAGATTTGCAATAAGATCATTCAATCGCCTTGGATTATCATGCCTCCTACAGTTTGTTATTTGATGGCACTACTGCCTAATTTAGCAACTTCTGTTTTGGTTTTTCAAGATCCTACGGCTCAGAGCGTTGCTCTTTTAATGGGGAAACCTTGGGGAGCAACCTTGTTTTGGGCTTATGCAGGAGCTTTTGATTTATTTGTTGGCAGATGGATATTTTTAGATTATAAAAAGGAAGAAATTAGCCATTGGTGGGTAGCGCCTATCTTGTTTATTTGCATATTTTTTGGACCGTTAGCCTTTACGCTATATGGCCTCTTAAAAGGACTGTTTTATTATAAAAATAAATTAAGCAAGGACGTGTAAAAAATGCTATATTGCAACTTTTTAAAGCAGCGCAATCCGCATTTTTTACACTACCTTAAGTCAATTGTTGAATGAAAATTAAGTTATCTGGCATTTTACGTTTTTTTATCTCTTCTCCTAATACCAATATTGTAACAGGAGTGGCTTTGAATGCTATTGTTTCTAAAGAGGCAATAGAACAAGCGTTAAATAAAGTAGCTCAACAGCATTGTTTTCTTCGGATGGTTCCAATTATTGATGAAAATAATGATGCTTATCTACTATTAAAGCCAGACTTAACGATTCTTGTCAAAGAATATCAGGATGTTGCTTACGATGTTTTGGCACATCAGGAGCTACAAGTTGTCCATCAACTCAACCAAAAGCCACTGATTCATTTTGTTTTAAATCAACGAGAAGCCCATACTGATTTAATGGTTGTTGCCAACCATGCCATTTGTGATGGTATGTCCTTAAATAATTTACTGAAACACATCATTCAGGTATTAAATGGTCAAGAACTACCGCCCATTCCCGATTATCAGCCTATTGAAGCACTAGCTCCTGCCCTTCAAGATTCTTGGAGTCAGAATATGCTGATTAAATTGGTGAATAAGCTTTGGCAGAAAAAAGATCTGATCTTAACGCAGCCTATGATTAACCAAGTTTATAAAAACTATTGGGACAATAGAGCGACTAAGGTTTTGATCGAAGATTTTAGTTCAGAAATGACAACGGCAATTATAGCGCATTGCAAAACAAAGCCTTATTCTGTCAATACATTTTTGGGAACGTTATTTTTATACGCTCGACAAGCTGCTGAGGTATACAAAAAGCCCACGATTAAAAATTTTATGATCACGGCTAATCTTAGACCAAAACTACTAAAAGATACCAAGCAAGCGATGGGCTGTTACGTCAATTCTATCAAATTAGATTTGCCTAAGCACTACGAGCAACCGATAGAGGTCTATGCACAAGCATTGCAACAAAAGGTTAGTGAGTGGTTTGATTCTATGGAGCCATTGAGTCTATTAACCTTATTGGATATTAAGGCTTCTGTAATGGATGCCGCTAATCTAAATAAGTATGGTCTGAGAAAAGATTGGCTCATTCAGAAACTCATCAAGCAGTTTGATTTAACAAAGGTAAATACAGAGCTTATTTTGACCAATTATGGCGTTATGCAGCCTAATATTTCTGGTTCATACCAAATAGCACACTATCTGCCTGTTGTTGTTTCTTCTGCCATGACGATCGAAAAATATATTAGCATTTACACCTATAAAGGACAATTGAGAATTGGTATTTGTTATGATGCTAAGGTTATATCAGAAAGTGATATGAAACAATATGTCCAAACATTCAAAAGATTATTAAAAAAACAGTTGTCTATTAAGCAATTACAACTTCAATCTTAACTAGTCAACCAAATTATGAAAATATGATTACTTTCACAGGAACAAAACAGAATTTATACTGGGTGGGCTCTCCTCGTTCAATTTCTTGGGATGAAGCAGGGCAATTAAGCAAATTAAAAAACACAGCCGACAACTGTTTTGTTGTTTTGGACCATGCAGGTAGAATTGGAGTTGCCAATGCAGGCGAATTAAATACCAATGGCAATGGTTTGCAGTTATTGGGTATGGTTGCTCCTATGACCGCTGAACAACTTGGTGATCCTACCTTCAGAAGAGATTACCAATTGAAACACGCTTACAAAACAG
Organism: Aureispira anguillae; assembly: GCF_026000115.1. GTDB lineage: Bacteria > Bacteroidota > Bacteroidia > Chitinophagales > Saprospiraceae > Aureispira > Aureispira anguillae. The sequence goes on along the minus strand of NZ_AP026867.1, from coordinate 2,175,189 downwards.
GCGCAATGGCCAATGGAATTGCCTCTGAAGCGTTGGTAATTGCAATGGGGAAAGCTGGTTTATTGGGTTCATTTGGAGCAGCAGGTTTGGTTCCTAATAGAGTAGAACAAGCCATTAATACCATTCAAGATGCTCTAAAAACAGAATCTTATGCCTTTAACCTTATCCACAGTCCCAATGAGCCTGCACTAGAGGAAGGTGCTGTAAAACACTTTTTGAGTAGAGGAGTACGTGTTGTTGAAGCTTCTGCTTTTTTAAGCTTGACCATCAATATTGTTCATTATAGAGTAGCAGGGTTGAGCCAAGATGCAGCAGGAAATGTACAAATCAATAATCGAGTGATTGCCAAGATTTCTCGCAAGGAAGTTGCTAGCCATTTTATGCAGCCCGCTCCTAAAAAATATTTAGATCAACTGTTGGCAGATGGAAAAATTACGGCTTTACAAGCACAGCTAGCTGCCAAAGTGCCAATGGCAGATGATATTACAGTAGAAGCAGACTCTGGAGGACACACCGACAATCGTCCTTTGGTTGCTTTGTTGCCTTCTATCATTCGCCTAAGAGATGAATTGCAAGAAGTTCACCAATTTGAAACGCCTATTAGAATTGGCGCAGCAGGAGGAATTTCTACTCCTGAATCGGCTCTTTCTGCCTTTATGATGGGAGCTGCCTATATCGTTACGGGTTCTGTCAATCAAGCTTGTGTTGAAGCAGGAACCTCAGAGCATGTTCGAAAATTGTTGGCCAATGTATCACAAACAGATGTTATGATGGCTCCTGCCTCAGATATGTTTGAGATGGGCGTAGAGCTACAGGTACTCAAAAGAGGCACCTTGTTTGGTCCTAGAGCCAAAAAACTTTATGAGTTCTATACGCAGTACAATTCTATTGATGAAATCCCTCAAGCAGAACGAGAAAAATTAGAAAAGCAAACCTTTAAAAAACCGTTGGAAGAGATTTGGCAAGGTTGTATTGAGTTTTTCCAAGAGCGAGACCCACACCAAATCGAACGAGCACTCAATAACCCCAAACGAAAAATGGCGTTGATTTTCCGTTGGTATCTAGGCTTGTCTTCTAATTGGGCTAATGCAGGTGTCAAAGAGCGTGTTACCGATATGCAAATTTGGTGCGGTCCTGCAATGGGCGCATTCAACGATTGGGCGAAAGGCACTTATTTGGAAGCTTACGAAAATCGTGTAGCTGCTGATATTGCAGGGCATATCATGGATGGCGCAGCTTATTTGTACCGTGTTCAAGCCCTAAAAACGCAAGGGATCAACTTGCCTTCTGAATGGGCTAGTTATACCCCAAAAGAGCAGTATAGCCCTTCTTTGGTTTAATTTATTGTTGTTTTACGGTTCTTTTTGAACTAAAAAATAGCGTTGTTTTTTTGAGATTTTAATTTCCTAAAACTAGGTTATTAAGACATTTCTACTCAAAAACAGCGCTATTTTTTTTGATAAAGTGACTTTTTTGATATTGCATCTGTTGTTGGATTGGTTTAAATTCTAAAAACACAAATTTGAATACTTAGATCCATTAAACAACATCCTATGCAATTACTCACCTTACTATTTTCCCTTTTGTTGCTGGCGAGTTCGGCTACAGCACAGCAGGGATTGGAATGGACAGCTAGTCTTAGCCCCAATTTTTCATTTATTCTAAACAATGATGACCTAAGCGATTCCTCTGAGGATGCTAGACCCAGTTTGGGGAGTTATGCCAACTTCACTATTGGGCATAATTTTACACCAACTGTTGGTTTAGGAACAGGCCTGGGGTTTGTTTATATCCGCCAAAACTACATCAAGCGCAAAACTGCAAACCAAATAAAAGCCTTACAACACAAAGTTTATCGAGAACTTAGTTATATTCGTTTACCGCTTTTAGTCCGTATTAGCTCTAACCCTAGCAACAAATTTAGCTTTTTCATGCGTGCAGGGCTGCATCTTGATATTTTACTAACAGCAAGCAGTACCCATCAGCATCCGCCCCTATCTGGGCTCCCCAATCAAACCATTAATTATAGAACGAAATACAACAAAAAAGAAGAACCTTTGGATATTTTCAGGAGCTTTGTGTTGGGGTTTTCTCTAGAATTGGGTACAAAGATAAAATTTACCGACCAAATTGGTTTACTCTTGCTCGGTCATTTCGAAACCTCGTTTACCAATACAGAAGGTAGTGCTGCACTTGCTTACTTCCCTGCCTCTTTGCAAAGTATTCATGCAAAAGGGTTTTCTTTGATTCGGGCTCAAAGTTGGAACCTCATGCTTGGAATAAGCATAGGAATTATCTACCATCCTTATCGAGCAGGAAGAACGTATCAGAAAAAACGCAAATATCGAACCCACTATTGGAGTTAAATTGGCTCTGACTTTTTAACGCTCATTTGTTCAAGCAAAAATATAATTCTACTTTTGTAGTTCTACCTTACACCAATTGTTTGCGCAAAAGATATGAATACAGTAATAATTGATGATGAATTCCCTGCAATAGAAATTCTTAGTTCCTTTGCTAAAAAAATTCCATTTATTGACCTGAAATTGGCGACCACCAATGCATTTGAGGCCTTGGACCTTCTAAACAGTACAAAAATTGATTTGTTGTTGTTGGATGTGGAAATGCCCGACATCACAGGTTTAGAATTATTAAATGCGCTAGAAAACCCACCGCTTGTAATTCTGACGACTGCTTATGACAATTATGCCCTGAAAGGCTATGAATTAGATTTGGTAGATTATATTCTAAAACCAATCCGATTTGATCGTTTTCTCAAAGGAGTCAATAAGGCCCACAAATTATTTAAGTTACAGCATAACAATTATAATAAAGATTATCTATTGCTTAAGGTAGATTATAAAACGGTTAAAGTTTTATTTCAAGATATTTTATATATTGAAGGATTAAAGGATTACGTAAAAGTTTTTACGACCAAAGCCATGTATTTGACTCGTTTAAATTTAAAAAATATAACCAACAAACTTCCCTCTTCTCTTTTTGTAAGAGTGCATCGTTCTTATGTTGTAGCAATTCATCAAGTTACTTCTTTCCAAAAAGGGCAAATCTTTATTGATACAATCAGCATACCACTTGGTGCCTCCTTTCAAGAACAGTTTTTGGGCTATTTTAAGTAAAAAAGCAGATCTAAGCTAGGACTTAGTCTACACATTTTGCTTCTTGGTATCTTATTTTTTTTTGTCAAAACAAAATAGCCTACTTTTGAAATGTGAGCCTTGTTACTCACTCGTCCCTCGTGAGCCAGCATAGCTGGGTTCGGGTTTTCAACGGACTAATGTTGAAATAGATAATAAAGTAAATGCTAGAAAAGCGGTTAGTTATGCCAAGAATAAAATTTTTAAAACCTGTTTATAAAACAGTTCTTGCCCATATCTTTTTTTGGGTATTGGCATTGCACTTAATTTTTAATATTCAAGGATTAGTAGATTCTTTTTTGCGGCTTTATAGTGGTCAAAGGTATATTGATGAATTTTTTTTAATCTTCCCTACTGCCCTTTTATTTTTTTATTTAAATAGCTGGTATCTCACGCCTAAATTTTTCAGCAGCCAAAAGTGGAGATACCTTTTTATGTTGAGCGCCCTTTTTCTTTTTATTTTAGGAATAGGAACATTAATTTTTCAGTATTTTTTGGACGTTGGTTATGCCTCTCAAATGGATGATGTGGTGCATTTTTTTGATTTCTCGATGCTGATACATTTTATTGTCTTGGGAATCTCTTCTAGTTTGGGTATTTCTAGGATTGCTCAAAAAGAAGAAAGAGAAAAAAAGAAGATAGAACAATTGCAAAAGGCCACAAAACTAAACTATTTAGATCACCAATTAAATGCCCACTTTTTATACAATGCACTAAATAGCATTTATGCTGCTGCTATTGCTGAAAATGCTCCTCAAACAACAGAAGCTACGTTAAAACTTTCTGAAATTTTGCGATACACCATGCAGCAAGGAAATAACAAATTGGTTCCCTTACAAGATGAAATTACTTTTATAGAACAATACATTGGTTTTCAACAAATCCGATTGGGAGAAAATTATCCTGTATTTTTTAAAAAGCAAGGCAAAGTAGATGCTTGTTTTATAGCACCACTGACTTTAATTTCATTGGTTGAAAATGCCTTTAAATATGGCGTAAGCTTCAAAGAATATGCCCCCATTTCTTTTGAACTTAATGTCACAGAGCATGAGATTATATTTGCTTCTAAAAATAATATTATCAATGATAAAAAGGTTGCTTCTCATAAAATTGGCATCCAAAACTTAAAAGATCGTTTAGACATTCTTTATCCTCAAAAACATAGATTAGAACTTGATAAAACCAAGGGGCAATTTGGGGTTTCTATCCAACTAAAAAATTAGTACGCATCTATACGTCTGCACCACAGCTCTCCTAGATAAAAACTCTTGGCGGTTTAAAACCAAGGGAAATTTCATTTTCTACTATTTATAAATTATCATTATTATGAACAAAGTATTGTTTTTAAAAGGTCTACTGATCTTTTTAATCCTCAACGCTATGAGTTGCACCAAAGCAACCAACCCCCTGCCTTCTGGCAATGCCAACCCTAGTTTAGGAATAGAAAACGTAATCCCTTCCAATTTGGGTAATTTTTATAGCACCAATTTTAATCGATACACTAAGGTAACAGCCCCTAATGGCAAAGCCATTCATATTGTTGTTCAAAGTGATATTACAGAGGAACAGATTGTTCGATGTCGAAGTATTTTAGAACATTACTTAAAAAATTATCCTGGCTCTCAATATGGAAATGACAAAACTGCTGTTGCTAATAAAATAGCCGATAACAATGCTATTTTAGCCTTATTAAATGGTAGCGACAATGGTCAAAATCCGATTAGCAATCAAGTAACTGGACAACCTTTATACCAACATGAAATTCAGGTAGAGGGGCATTCTTGGTACATGAATCAAGATTATACGCACAGAGATGCCGCCTATGAAGAAATATTGCACTTTGTTCACGACAATGGAATTGGAGTAGATGGCACAGGAGGAATGCCAGGTGCTTTGCCCAACTATCAGGCAGAAATCAGAGCAGCACAACAAAATGCATTAACCAACAACTTATGGGGCATAGGAAGTGCGAGTTGGATTGCTGAACTTCGTGCAGAAAATAGTTTGACACAGGAGTATTTAGCAGCTTTGATTGATGCTTATTATGGTTTGTGGGGGGCTTGGACAGAAAATGCTACGCATAGTATGTGGGGTGGATATACTGCTAAAAATAGAAGTGAAATTGCAACAGAAGATCCTACTGGAAACAACTTACTAAACAATAAGTTTTTTCATCCTTACCTCACTTATAATGCTCGTATAGATGCCTCCTTGACAGGATCATTTTCATTAAAATACGATCCTTCTAAACCTTATACGGAACATGCCCGATATTTAAAAGATGTGACTTTATTGGGGAGCAATGATGTATCTGTAATTGTTAATGAGTTGAACAATGATATAACAGGAAATTCAGGCAGCAATACCGTTGTATTTTCGGGCAGCTACTCCGAATATAGCGTTAGTACCGCCAATAATATTACAACGGTTAATGACAATACCACCAACAGAGATGGCGTTAATACGCTTCAACTTATAGAAAAACTTCAATTTACCGATCAAACGATCAATCTATAAGGATTTTTATCCATTTGGAAAGTTGACAATAACATTGATGGTTCATAATCAACTTTCCAAATGGGCTATAAAACAAGAAGTATGGCTCTTTTGCCACGTATGGAAATCATTAATTCATGCGCTTAGCAACGTCTTCAATAATTTTCAGATGATGCCTAGTATGAATAGCCAAAAAACGAAATGCTTTATCTCGTTTGAGTAGACCAAAATAAGGATGATCAAAGTGCGCTTTGGGTGGTGTTTTAAGTGCAATTGCCAAGTTTTTTTTGGTTTCTGCGAATAACTCTTGCAAGTTATCTTCCGTCATTTCGTCTTCCTTAGGTTGAACGATTTTGGGGGCTTTAGCCCTTCCTCTAGGAATATTTCCTGTTGTAAGAATAAGTATTCTAGCAAAATTAAACTGCCATTTGTAATCCGCAGGGTTTGACTTAGGCAACAATTTGGCAACTCCATTGATAACCTTTAACGAGTGACTAATTTGCCAGCCAATAGAAGAATTGGTAACTTCTTTATTAAACAGTTCTCGCTTGGGAATCCAAGTTTCCAATTCATTGATTATTGCTGTTAGGTTCATATTTTTGGTGATTTTAAGTGACAATTAAGCAAAGTGACGCTTAACAAAAAAGATTGTCAAAAGAACCAAAGTTAATAAAGTAACAATAAAACCTATCACCAATTCTATAAAATATCCCTGTTGAAGAATAAAATCATGCATTCCCTGATAAGCCCAAAAAGTAGGTATAATGGAAAAAAAATAAGCATAATCTGGCAGAAAAAATGCCGCCAAAGGCAGGCTCAATACTAAATTCAGCCCCTTGAACCAAGTCATGCCTTCCATTTTATTATTCGCTAGGCTTGCTACCGCCAAAGCTAAAACTGGAGCTAACAAACCAAATAAAGCCGCAAAAATAAAGGTTCCTACAATTGTTAAACTATACAAAGGCTGAAGGAGCAAAATAACAAATGTTGTTAAGGTTGAAAGTCCATAAGGCGTTACCAAACGGTTGACAATAAAACCACTTTTAGAAATGGGTAAGATTCCATACATTTTAGCAACTTCTGTATCTCGTTCGTCCAAAAAGACAATGCTGTAGATAAATCCATACATGGTCGCAGCTTGGGTACAAGACATTATGACAAGATAAATAATGTAGTCACTTGTTGTGGGATAAGTTGTTTCTAAGTATGGGAAAAAATAACAAACAATCAATAAAATTAAGATTGGCATTGCTAAAAAGACACGTAAGGAAGGGTCCCTAAAAATAAGCTTAAAATCGTTGGTTGCTGTTTTTATATAGGTCAACATAATGATTGTTTTTTTGCTTGAGAAAATGTATTAGTTGCGAACAGATCGATAAAAGATTTTAAAGGCTGCCCAATAGAGTATCACAATCCAAACTATTGTTGTTCCATAAGCCCCCCCTAACTCCGATAAACTAAGCGGCAATTCATAAGAACTAACCAATAAATCTGTTGCGCCCTGAGTTGGCACTAGTTTAAACCAAAACAGATCGGTTAATCCATAATAATTTAGCAACGGCAAACTCAACACCGCCATAATAGGAATGGACAAAAGCATGTAATTCAAAAATTCGCTGGTATAACTAATCAGGAAAACACCTGCTAAACTAAAGATAAAACAGATGGCCAAAACACCTGCTGAAAAATGCAACCAGTGGAATGAAAAGCCTACGGCTGCAATGACCATTCCCAACGCACAAAGCCATCCCAGAATTGATAAAGCTAACGTCCGAGCCAACAAATAATGGTGTACACTCATTGGCGTAACCAAAAAAGCAGGCAAAACACGCTGATTGGCTTCCAAAATTACTGCTAATCCAAAAAACAACAGCCCGATTAGACTTGGGTCATTATAAACCAATAGGGTCAATGCTTTTTCCATATAAGGAAAATCCTTAAAAACATAAAAAATAAGTGCATAGATAGCGGTTACTCCAACACTGATATTAATTAGGTTATTGCGCTTCAAAATGATAAACTGCCATTTGATTTGGTCTGCTAAATGTTTTAGGTTTTCCATTGTCTTAATGTTTTAGGTTTTTGCCTGTAACTTTGATAAAAACCTCCTCCAAACTAGCCTCCAAGGTCTCTATTTTCATCAAGTTATCCTGTTTGATCAAATCCAAAAATGCTTTGTTGTAGCCAATTCCGTCAACTGGAAATTCTGTTTTACTAAAATCCTTGGTCGTTACTTGGATGCACTCCTTTCCATGTTGGTGTTTTAGAATCGTAGGCGTTTCGGTCAAAACAATTTTGCCATCTACAATAAAAGAAACCCGATCGCAGAGTTCGTCAGCCGTTGACATATCGTGTGTCGTGATAAAAATTGTTTTTCCCTTTTGTTTTAACTCTTTGATCAGCGTTTTAACCTTGTGCCCATTGATGGGATCTAAACCAGAGGTAGGTTCATCAAAAAAGATAATATCAGGGTCGTGCATAATAGACCGAATAAAATTGAGGCGCATTTTCATGCCTTTAGAATAGTCTTCTACTCGTTTATCTATATGCTCTGCCATCCCAACGGACTCAAAAAGCATTTCTAAATTTTGCAACTTCTCTTTGGGATAAAAAGAACCAAATAGATTTAAGTTTTCTCGAGCGGTTAGTTTTAAATAATGATTTGGCAATTCAAAGCCAACCCCAATTCTAGAGTAATAGGTCTTGCCTAGGCTTTCCAATGGTTTTCCATCAATGAGGATTTCTCCTTGATAGCCTGTGAGGATTTTGTACAGAATTTTTTGCGTTGTACTTTTACCAGCACCAGAAGGACCAAGGAAACCAAAAATTTCACCATCTGCTATTGAAAAGTTAAGCGATTCTAGAGCAAACGTCTTGCTTTTAGGGTAACTGTAACTCAGGTTTTTTACGGTTATCATAGTATAAAAATTGAAATTAGTTTATTGCTTATTTAATGCACCTTTTAGCAAAAGAATATGATCTTCCACAGCTTTCATCAAAGCCGTTTTATCCAAGGCAAAAACAGGCTTTCCTTCTTCGATGTTTTTGTCAAAATCAATCTGATAATGTGCCCTCAAAACATCTCCAATTCCCATGCTAACTGAAACTAGAAAATAAGTCATCGTCTCCGCCGAAATATCATTTCTAAAGTAGCCTTTATCAATCTCTGCTTGAATAATAAAACGATAGGCCTGAATGGCTTTTTGTTTCCATTCTTTCATAAAGCCTTTTAGAATTTCTGAGGTCTCCTTCTCTCCTATTCTATACAAAAACTGACTCTCTAAAGGATGCGCCAAGTCAAATTGAATCCCTGCCTCGTACTGTGCCCGATAATAATCCCAAAAATCAGGATAATCCGCTCTATCTATTTTTAGCACGTAATTCATCTTGATCCCTTCGCAAAGAGATTTTAGGTATAAATACAGGTCCAGTTTATTTTCAAAATACTGATAAACAGACCCCTTGGCAATTTTTAGTTTTTTTACCACTACAGAAATAGATGCTTTGTCGTAATTCTTGGTTGCAAATTCTTCCAAGAAAGCTTTGATGAAAGCTTCCCTCTTTTCTTCTGGTAATTTATCAAATGTTTCTTTTGGCATTTTATATTTATTTTCAAATCATCAAACCTCATGACCATCCAGTCACATGACTACCTAGTCACAATAGTAGTGTATTCACTTTGCAAAAGCAAGTTTTTGATAAAAAATCGCTCAATTATTCCTTTTCTCTAGTTATTTTTACGTTCTTGACAGGCTAAGTAACAGATCAATTTCTTGTATTTTATCAAGTTATGTTACAGTATATTTAAACAAATATTCTTAATTATGCTACGTATTAACATAAACGCTATATTACTTCAAATTTTAGCTGTTCTTATTATAGTATCATTACAGAGTTGCTCCTTTCCTCCAGAAGACTTTTCATGCAAAGAACCTTTGTCATGGGTTTATGCTACGTCACCCCAGAATGAACAATTAATCAAAATAACCCGCTGGGATATATGGAGAGAGCAGGCAAAAATCGATGAAACCAATTATCTTGATTTTGATTTTTGGACAGACTATTATGGGCTTCATTTCAACGCTTGTCCTTTTACAATAAATAATATTAGGCTTTTATTAATTGAGCTAAACAACGACGACGAGTTTATAGACGTTGGCAAAGAACAACTTGGCATCAGTTTTTTGGATTTGCAATGGGAATTAGCAATCGACAATGAAACAACGATTATAAAAGTATCTTCTAATGCTAATTTTGACAAATTAGAAGTTTTCCTTCAAAAAACTGGATTCACTAAATTAACTGAAGACGGAATTTCATATTACCATCAGGGCACAAGGTTAGAACGCTTAAAAAATAGCCTTAGACAAAATCATCAGCCCCAATCAGCCCCAAGTATTTCAAAAAATAATTTATATAAGCTTCCTAATCTATACTTTAATAGAAAACAGGGAATTGTTGTTGTCGGAAATTCTTCTAAGACAATGCTTTCTGCTGTCAAAACCCACTTGTCAAAAGCTATTCCCCCTCACTTAGCAACCTTAAATTTCCAATTTATAGACCAAACTTTTAAAGACCATTATTCCCTTCTTTTTTCTAATCGACAACCTTCCATTAAAAGTCATATAACTTCTCAAAAAGATGAAGCAGATATTGACACGCTTTGCAAAAACTTATTAAAAATATCCTACAAAGAGTTAAAAGAATTAAATGAAATTCCACTCAATATTATGGGTGTTTCTGCCGCATATCAATCTGCCAAAATTGTAGCTGTTTACAATGATATTAGGCAGCCCAAGAAAGATCAAAAAACCAGAGAATTTCTTATTTTAGAAGCTCCTTCTTTCCTAACAACTAAAGCTTGGAACAGAAGTTACCTAACTTATATTGATACTGAAATAAAAGATAATTATCTAATCTATAATTTTGCACCAGGAACGCTTTGTTTGTGGCAGGCTATAATGGCAAGGGATTTTCCTTTTTTGATTTCTCCAAACTAAAAAGCAAAAATAGAAAGTTCCTAGTTGCCTACTGAGTTAGATTTGGGGTCTAATAGACGTTAATTTTAGCAACAAGGGCATCAAACAAACGCATAAATTAGGGACATGCAATTATCGACAAGTTTCTAAACAATAAGAGGTCAGCTATAATATAGCTGACCTCTTATTGTTTTAATATGCTGTGGATTATTTATTGTTTTCAATGGTATGGTAGGCCTCAAAGCATTCCATTATCGCTATTCTTTTTATAATCTTTATCCACTTTTGCCAATACTCGAATCATTTTTGCAGGATACTTATTGGCTAACTCCGCTTTAAAAGCATTTTGTTCCCACTTGCCTAAATCTCCTTTCCAAAGCACAACAGTATGTTTATTTTTAGTATTCAGCAATTTTACAACAATATTATCTTCTCGATTGACCAATACCTCCTGCCTAAATTGCTCTTTCATTTTTTTGCTTCCCATTCGTTTTGTCAAAGGCTCTTGAACAAGCGTTTCTCCACCTGCTTCTACAATATAACTCCAAGGGAAAGCACGATCTAAGAGTGTATCTTGCATAATTCTTTTGCTGAATTTACAAGCCGTCAAAGCCACTTCAACCTTTCTATTAAACAAATCTTTTGGGGCTTTCCATTCCCAACGAATGGTATCACTCATTCCCTTATTATCAGCAATATTGGAAACAAAAGCCACTAAGCTAAATCTTGTTCCTGCCACAATATTTCTATGCGGAAAAACAATGTATACTCGACCACTATCTTCCCGAAGTATATAATCTTTATCGCTACTCTTTAGTATCCCACCCATCAAAAAAGCCGTAGAGTGCCTTCCATTTTTTCGGACATCAAGTTCAAACTTTGTTTTATCTAAAAAGAATTTAGGAACCTCTAATTTCATTTCTAAAACTTGCCCATAGTTATCTGCTCTGAATCGTCCCTCTGCAGCCACCAAATCTAGGAAAATATCATCTTTAGGAAGTATTCTAGACAAGGGTTGAGTCTTTTTGCGTATAATATTCATAGCAATATCGGGCACCAAATCCGCTTGAACAACAATTACTTCGTTGTTTAAATTCGCATAAGGGATAAAATAGTATAAGTGATCCGCTAATCTTGGGTTATTTGTAATGTGTTTTCCTTGGACATCTACGGCTAATTCATTTCCAATAATGTTGTAAACTGAAAAAGGTACCTTGCTCCCATCCTCCTGATAGAAGTTTACATGCAAAGGAGCATTTCCATGATTATTAAATAATTCGTAGTGGAATCCAAGTCGTACTCCTCTAGCCCCCTGAAAAACAAAATTTTCCGCTACATCTACTCCTGCATCAATAACCCATTCGTCAAATTCAATTGGGCTGTGTAAGGTATGTCGGGCTGCATTAACTTGCTGTTTATTCCCAAGTTCAAAGTAAAACTCAATATCTCTGCATCTATTCTCCCAAGCATAAAATGGTATAAAGTATTTAAGTTGGCCTTTTACTTCCAAATCCATCCAAGATCCCATTTCGGGAGTTTCCTCAATAGGATGCAAAATTGGCTGTTTTAATTTAACCCCATTTTGGGTATAACAATCCAAATGAATTTGGGCTTTTTTTCCAACATAAGCCTTTGCTAAGTCGTATTCTATGGTAATTGCTACGCCTTTTTTTCCGTTGTGCAAATAATCAGGATCACTATAAATAGAGATGGCCTGATGGGATTGGGCACGTTGGGCATACGTAAATTCAAGATTTCGAATATTTCCAAACATTTGCCCATAAACATTATCAATGTACTCTCCTCTAGGATTTATTTTGGTATAAGTCCCCAATTTTAAATCCTCCCCTCCATCTCTATCATAAAAAGACCAAGCTAATTGCTCGCCTTCTAAGATATAAAACTGTATTTTCTGAGGTTTAAACTTATAGCTATTGGACACTACCTTTGATTGAAACAAGGGTTCTGTACCGCCGTTTGTTGTAAAGATATAGTATGGATCAGGCAACCATTCCTTGGGGTTCGAGCTTTTATCATATTGGCTTAACTGCTTTTTTACACTACCATCCTTTAGATACATTTCTACTTCGTAACGCAATGGTTGATCGTAATTAAAAGTAGTGGTATAATTAAGCAATTTAGGAGCAAATAAATTTAACTCAATCTCTTCATGCTTTCCCTTTAACAAATTAATATTTCGATAAGGCAAAAAGATCTGAGCTTTTGCCCACTTGTTGGTTTCAAGCACCAAGATTGTTTTTTCATCCAAATAAATGCCCATCCCGTTTTTCTTCAGTGTAACTCGAGGGACAACGGTAGCCAGTCGCTTTAGAGGAGTTGAATACTTATACTCAAAAACCAATAGCAAGCCTCTTGTCCCATGATCTAAGGCATAAATATCTTCGTCTAGCTGAATATTTTTGACTTCAAAGTCTGAATTTATGGACTGTGCTAATAGTGTACTATAAAAAGACAATAATAAAAAAATGTATAGAATCTGCTTCATAACTGATTATTATTAGTGTACCACAAGCAAGTGTTAAGATTACTTATAGTTCATTTTTTATAAAATCCAAAACGCCTATTATTTAACCTTTTCAAGAAAAACTATAGGACAACACACAACAACCAACTAACTGATGAGTTGGCTAGCAATAACAGAATCTGGATCAAAGCGAAGCGATCACAATTATAGTTCGTAAGCGTATAAACTATAATAGTAGCACAATGGGCAGTGCATCAAAATAAAAGTTGATAAAAAGAGTTTAATTTGGCTCATTTAAGCCTTAAATGTTAAATAAATATTTTACAATATATAATATATTAATTAAATACAAACTATTTCGTAGGTTAATAGTTTATGATTTTTTTATATTCACCGTTACCATAGAAAAAATATTAGCCCAATAATGTGCTGTTAACCATATACTTCTTCTACTTCACTCAACAAATCTAATACCATTTCGGTTTTTGAAGCCTGAACAAGTTGGGCACGGTAGGCTTTAACCCCTTTTAAGCCCTTAAAATAATTGGTATAATGTCGGCGCATTTCTAAAATGCCAAGCTTTTCGCCTTTCCAAGCTACTGATTTTTCTAAATGCTCTTTAGCAGCAGCTACACGCTCTTGAATTGTTGGAGGTGGCAAATGTTCTCCTGTTTTAAAAAAGTGCTTAATTTCTCTAAAAATCCAAGGATAACCAATAGCAGCACGACCAATCATAATCCCATCAACACCATATCTATCCCTATATAATGCTGCTTTTTCAGGAGTATTAATATCTCCATTACCAAAAATCGGAATCTTAATTCTAGGATTCGCTTTGATATTGCCTATTTTAGTCCAATCTGCCTCCCCTTTATACATTTGTTTTCGGGTACGCCCATGGATAGACAACGCTTGAATCCCTACGTCTTGTAAGCGTTCAGCTACTTCTTCTATAAAAATTGAATTGTCGTCCCAACCTAAACGTGTTTTTACTGTTACAGGCTTTTTGGTAGCTTTTACTACCGCTTCGGTCAATTTTACCATTCTTGGAATATCCTGAAGAATTCCTGCACCAGCCATTTTATTAACCACCTTTTTTACAGGACAACCAAAATTAATATCAATTACCTCAGGATTGGCTTCCTCTACAATTTCAGTTGCTCGAATCATAGAATCCATATTAGAGCCAAAAATCTGAATTCCAATTGGTCGTTCGTAATCAAAAATATCCAGCTTTTCAACACTTTTTGTTGCATCCCGAATCAACCCCTCTACAGAAATAAATTCAGAATACATCATATCACAACCTGCCTTCTTGCATAAAGCACGAAAAGGGGGATCACTAACATCTTCCATAGGTGCCAAAAGCAATGGAAATTCACCTAATTCTACATCTCCAATTTTAACCATAAATTATAAGTCCTGTTTGTATAAAAAGATAATAACGTAGCGCACAAAGATACAAAGATTCTATTGGTTTCAAAAACTTCCAAATAGTGTTCTTTAGACTGCTTTGACCGTTGATATGTTCTTTCTTATTAGAGTTAAACCTTTGATTAAAGGTCGTTTTTTATTGGAGTAAGCATAATGTACTACATTTTATACGAATCAAAAAGAAAAAAGGACTCAAAAAAGATAGACTAATTCTATTTTTTTTGAGCCCTAGCATGATTTAGCACTCTACCTAAAAGTATAATCAACTGACAAATAAACAATTAAAAACTAATATTCGTCCATAACCTCTTCTGTGGCTTCCTCTACATTGTCGTTTTGAATTTGGTGGTTAGGAATAATAGAGGTATTGGTATCATCTTTTACGATGATGTTTCTATGTATCCACTTTAGGTTATTCTCTTTGTCTAAGGAAGTAAAAATTATCTTTTCTTTATCCTCTTTTGAAATCCAACGAGTTCTAGCATTCAAATCTTTTGCATTTTCCTTTGCAGTAGCATCAATGGTTAATAAATTTTTCAAATCTTGAACCGATAAATAATTGTATTTTTTTTGTTGGCTATCCAAATCTGTAATTGCCTCAACAATGCAAGCATCCATCAGTTTTTCAAATAGATCCACAAAAAGTTGCTTATTATTATAGATATCTAGGGTATACAATTCTCCATTAATGGCATAAGCAAGTCCAATGTTTTGTTCCTCCAACAAGTTACTAAAATGTGCTTTATAACTCTCTTTCATTCTCTTCAATTCCTTGTTGTCCAGTGTCAATTCAAGGCTACTTGCCGATTCATTTGCTTTGACATCAACATTGGTACTGTAATGTTGACTAATGTTGTAATTCAGCTTTTCTTGTTGCTCTGCAACTTCTGACCATACTCGACTTTGGTTGTTGTATTTTTTTGAAGCAATTTTTAACTTTCGAGAAGTTAGCATTTTATTATTCGATTCAAAACCAGCGACGTCCTCTTGCCCTCTCTTGCTCCATCGTCCAGATTCAACACAAAAACTAGACAGTTTCTCTTCCTTTGCCTTTGGCGCAATTACCATGTCATAGGTTAAAGTCCTATCCTGTTTTCCTCCTTTTACAATATCTCCTGCATTAATAAAAATTGTTTTATTAGAGTGGTTCGTTATTTTTAGTTCGTTCACATCCGAAGTTTCTAAAACTTCTACCCACTTCTTCTCCATGGCAAGTTTTAGAGATACATAGTTTATGTTATCGGCAGTTGTTGTGCCACTAATCATAAATATTTGCAGATTTTTGTAATTAATAGGGTTTTTAAAAGTTAATTCACTGAGGAAATCAATAGAATTTCGCAAGCCATCAGAAAGCTTGTTATCCTTCTGTGGTCCATCTTCTTTTTCTCTCTCCAAGCGGGCAATTCTATCAGAAGAAGAACGGTCATCGGCATTACATCCAATCAGCAAGAACAAAATAAGTACAACTGTGATGGATTGAATTAGGTTAATTTTAGTTTTCATCATAAATTATTGTTCATAGGTTAATTCTCAAAACATTTAATTTACGCTTCTATTTGAAATTTTCATTTATTAGCCACACGAAATAACACTTACTTAACAATATGGATAACAACCCCTTAACACTTTAAATCACAGCATTACTTTTCCCCAATTTATGCCCTTATGGTAAAAAAAAGAACAAATGCGTCTTGTCTTAACACATTTGTTCTTTTTATAAAAACTTATATAAAAACTCATAGTATTTCTATTCAACCCAATCTCCAGGAGATTGAATCGATTGAGTTATAATACGAGTCAACAATTCATTCAAATATTCTACTTTATACTCTCCTACTGTAGGTTCAACATGCCCATTTCCGACCCCACTATGATCGGTCATAAAAACATAAGACCCATTGGTTGCCAAAGCAAAGAAACGCATCAAAAATTCTGTATCCTTGTCAATTCCACTAGAAGCAATAGGAATTAATTTAATACCATTTGCTGCCGATTTTCGAATCATCTTTTGTAATTTTCGAAGGCTTTTGTTGTCATGATGAGGAGGTGCATCCAACATCAAAAACACAATACGAGTTTTCGCTGATTTAGACCACTTCTGTTCATCAATTGCTTCTATCAACGCAGCATCAACCGCTTCAGGGTAATCTCCTCCACCGTCAGCTGATTGTTGGTTAATAAAA
The DNA here is from genome assembly GCF_026000115.1 of Aureispira anguillae. GTDB lineage: Bacteria > Bacteroidota > Bacteroidia > Chitinophagales > Saprospiraceae > Aureispira > Aureispira anguillae. The sequence goes on along the minus strand of NZ_AP026867.1, from coordinate 2,158,457 downwards.
TCAATTGCAAGGTCTGTATTTGCAGATAAATCTGTCGATCTAGTGATGTATTCATCTCCTTGATCTCTATAAAAAACAGAACCTATTTGTAGCGTTAAATCGGGCTGGTTTATTTTTACTTGCGCCACAACATCCTCTAATTCTTTTTTTAGATAAGCAATTTCATCCTCCATTGAACCCGTTGCATCTACCACAAACATAATATCTGCATTATTTTGAGGGATAGAAGCCCGAATGGGCAATTTAAAATTATTAACTCCTCTTGTATAAGTCGTTGGCTTATCCAGCGAATATTCTTTTCCGTTGTAAGAGATAACAATTGTGTTTTTTAGATTTTTTTCTTCCGAAAAAGGCTGCGCCCATAATTCAGCAACCCCGACATTACTAGTTTTTGCCTCCCATAATATGTCTTGATTTTCTCCCAACAACTTAACCATACAATCGGCAACAGGCAAACCACCTTTATCTTCTATCAAAATAGAATAACGCTGAGTAGGAAAAAACTGCCAATAACTTTGATACTCAAAAAACATTTCTTTCTGCATCAAAGATTCCCAGAAGTTCCAATTGCTTAGATCATTCCATTCTCCTGCTGTAAGTGTCCCTGCTTCTGCCCCTAAATGTTCTTGTGAAATAGAAGCTCCATTATTGTCGTTTCCGATAGAAATTTCTCCATCCCCACGGGCTACTAAGGTTGTAATTTCATAAGTATCGTTGACCATTTCATTATTTGGCATTTCAAAACTAGAACAACTAGCTAAAGAAAAAAAAGCAATGCCACATACAAAGTAGTGTATTCTTTTCATAAGGATATGATTGTTTATTTATGGGAGCGTGATAATTATTATTAACACCTTTATATATAAGTAAGTAAAAATAAAGAATATAGTTTGGGTAACTCTCTATGACTCTAAATTGGCAAATGTTACCTCTAGATTTACTAAAAAGCTTTTTAATATTTTTTTGCAAGCTTTTTTGCTTTTTTTACAACAAAATTGTTCCTAAACTATTATACCTTAGTGAGAACTAATTTGGGTTGTTAAGCAAACTTTATGGTTCATGCCAACAGAGAATAAACTTACAAAAATACATCCATATTAAATAACTATTTCTGTAATTCTTTACTTTTCAACACTTGCCATTAACAACTTAAAAAAAACTTTTCTTCACCTCCCCCAACTCATAAAATGTTCCACTTAATTAACTTTTAAATCAATAACCTTTTGGAGTTTAAGCATTACGAAATCGTACGGATAAAAACAAGCAAAGAAGAACGTAATTTAGATCCCCACCGTCATACTTACTATGAATTATTTCTTTTTTTTGCTGGCAGTGGCACCCATCTAATTGACTTTAAAGAATTCAATATACAACCACCAAGTATCCAGCTAGTGGCTCCACACCAATTGCATCAAGTCAAGCATTCTAAAGATTCTCAAGGTTATGTCATCAAGATTCAACCGCTTCTAATTGCTTCCAACCCGCTATTAAGTAATTTCTTTAATTTTATTCAGTATAACCAACACTTTGAAGTTGGAGTTACCATTAACCAAGAGGAAGCAGCCTTATTAACCAATAGTTATTTGTTTTTAGAATCTTATAAAAACACGAATTCAAACGATTCGTTATTTGCGGCTTTGTCAGTTCTAAATTTATATATATCCATCCTCAAAAAGCACCAACGTATAGACAGCCAATCCGAAAACAACCCCAATAATGAGCATTTTAATACCTTTCTAACACTAGCAGAAAAGAATTATTTAATTGAAAAAAGTGCGGATTATTATACCCAGACTATGAATATTTCTCTAAACAAACTAAATGCTATCGTTCGAGAACGAACTGGAATGTCTGTTAAAAAATTCCTAATCAATCGAGTGCTGCTAGAAGCCAAACGACTTATTGTTCACAGTGAAATGTCTGTCAAGGAAATTGCTTATCAGTTGGACTTTTTAGAACCTGCCCATTTTTCTAACTTCTTTAAGAAACATCTAGGAGGTACTCCTAGTAAATTTAGGTCAGAATTCAGATATTAAACCCACAAAAACATTAAATGAGTAAAACAAAAACACAAGAAAGTAAAGCAAAAATCAAAACACTAAACACCTAACAGTCAACTTAATAAGTTTTATTTTTGCAACTCTATTCTAACTTTTTGCATTTACAACAACCTGCTAATCACATAACTTTGTACGGTAATCTATTCTAAACGTTTAAACAGTACAATTTTTATGAAACGGAAATTTAATTTTTTCAGCACAGTTGCAATTTTATTCACACTGATTAGCTGTCAACCGAATGAAATTCTTACCCCTAAAAATGATGACAGCCCTACAATAGACCAAGCTCCTCTTCATTCCAAATTAGCCTTGACCACAACAGATGGTTTATCTCAGATAGCTGAGGAGGATAATTTATGCCATCTTAAATTACAAGGAACATGGCTAGTTTCCTCTATTTTGGATGCTCAAGGCAATCCAACAACGCCTAATATGTTGTATTTATATCTGCCAGATAGTCTACGGTTTACTCAAGAAAAAATCCGATTAGATTGGGTTGATCCTACAGGGTTTAATCTGCTAGATTACACCCCTAATACTCCCCATGAATGTTATCATGCAATGTATAAGGTTAATTGCCAAACTCGCTTTTTGGACATTGGACAGCTTTACTGTTCTACTCCTGTCCCTCCTTCAGCAAGGTGTGGAGGGCCACAATATTCCCGTTTAAAAATAGTTAGTTTAAAATCGGATGAAATCATCCTAGATAGCTATGCTGTTGGTTGGGACGCTCAAAGCTACAGTCCCATTCCTGTAGAATATGTCCAGCGTTTTGTATTTCAAAAACAGTAAAGCAACAGCACTCCATTCAGGATAAGGGATATTTTAAGTAGGCTGCCAGAATAACAATTTCTGACAGCCTTTTTGGGCTTTGTTTTTGATAAAATGGAGGTTTTTTTATAAAAATTCTACCCTAAGAACTCAATTATATGTATTGGTCTAAAATTCACTAATTATGTATAATTATTCGCCCTGTGGTTATCCGTTTTCCATCTCCTTCTAAACGATAGAAGTAAAGACCTTCTTCCAAATTATCTCTGCGCAATATTAATTGGTTCCCCCTTCCCTTTGTTGTCTGAACGTTTCGTCCCATTACATCAAACACCGAAATTTCAAGCGCTTCAAAATGTTGACCAACAAAAATTTGACTTTGTGCCTTAAAGGGGTTGGGAAAAACCTTCACTTCAATTTCCGAATGGTATATTTTATCAATGGCAATCGTAATCGGCACAAAATCTTGACCGACAACATGCCAAGTTGTATTGGTTACAATGGGTAGATTGTAATCAAAATAAATACTCGCTGTATTATTTATGATGCTACCAATTGGATTGCCTGCTTTTTGCTCAATACGATACCGAACAAAACCGTGGGAAGCCAATTCATTAACATTGCTATCTGGGAGTTCGATGTTACTAAAGGTTATTTCCAAAATGCCTTGCCCATAAATTCTCCAAGAATAGGGATGACTACTCGCCCCCATTTGAATATGCTCTATATCTAAATAATCAGAAATAGTATCTCTAATAACGACATTAAATGCCGTATCTGTTCCTGTATTCTGAAATCTAATCTTAAAATCTAATGCGGTATATTGTTCAATATAATGCTGCGTTCCATAACCTACTGGTTGAGCAGATTTATCATTAGGATCAAAAGACCCAATCGCTGGTTGACAATCAATTGCTGTAAAAGGGACGCTACTTCCATTTGAAAATTGTGTCATAAAATTGGTACTAAACATTCCCATTGAGTCTGGAACACAGCCCTCTATTGCAATCGTTGCGATGCTATCTCCAAGCAAAGCAGGAAAACCCGATTCTTGCGGAATCATAATTCGATAAGTTTTGCCTGTATCTGCTGCAACAGCAATAACTAGAGAATCCCCATTATTAATAACGCCACTATTATCCACATCCATAATAATATGATCTTCAAAAACATAATAATCTTTTGCGCCAAAAGGAGCTAATCCTGTATTAAATAGTTTAAAAAAGACCGTGTCATTTTCACAAACTGCAACAGGAGAAATCACCGCTCCATTCCAGTAATTGGGAATACATATTGAATCTGGATAGATATGAACCTTAGAGCAAATCGTTTGATCAAAAGTGACCGAAGAATCAGCTAAAACTTGTATTTGAAAAGCATCGCAGGTATTAAAAGGAATCGTGTCCAAATCAAAGGTATAAATATTGCCATTTTGACTAGCAATGGGTATACTAGTACTCAATACCTGCAATAAAGTATCGATTTCTACTTCAACCCTCCCATTAAGAGCATCTACAGTTCCATTATTACAATAAGAAACACTATAAAAACTCCCAAAAGATGTATTTCGCAAAAAAGGCGCTGCAATATCAACTTGCAACATTGGGCAAGCAATCAAGGCCTCCAAACCAAAATCCAAGGCATAATTTCTATAGAGACTATCCACAAATAAAGAACTAGGGTTATTACAGGCTCCCCAATAGGGATTAGAGAAAACTGCATTAACAGTATAATTGCCTGTGTCTACTGCAATGGAGTAATTTCCCATGGCATCTGTCGTACCATAATAGGTTAAATTACTGCTTGTATTGGTGGCTACTATTAAAAAACCACCCATTTCTTGCTCGCCTATATTTTTGCTACAGTTAAGATTGGTATCATAATAAACATTGCCCTTAATATAGCTCGTAAAATCTTTTAGCTTTAATACAAAAGCGTCCGATAATCCATTAGAAGTTAAGGTATCTGTTTCCCAATATACAACCGAAGAGGCCTCTCCTGTAAGATAAAGGTGATTGGTGGGAGCCACTAACAGATCAACACCTTCTATCGATGAATTGGGCAAAGGCCCGCCAAAAGAATTTGTCCAAAGAAAATTACCGCTAGCATCTAATTTTAATACAAAAATATTCACACTACCATTGCTGGTTAATTCATGAATTCCAAATCCAGGGTCAAAATCTGAGGTGCCATAAAAATGCCCCGTTACATAAACATCTCCTAACTCATTAACGGCAATAGCTTCCGCTCTTTCTCCAGAATTAGGCACATCTTCTAATGTTTTTACCCAAGCCAAGTTACCAGAAGGGTCCAATTTTTGAACATAAAGTTTTCCTTGAATTTGTGTTGGAATATTGGTGATTCCTGCCCCTGGATCAAAATCTACCGTATCACTAAAAAATCCAGTGCTGTAAATATTTCCTCCCTGATCTATAACAATAGATTTACCAATATTCGTTACCCCTCCTATCGAAGCCCTTTTCATTGTTTTTACCCAAAGAAAATTGCCCGCAGAATCCAATTTCTGAATAAAAATATCATCTTTTCCTGCATCTATTGCCGTACCTAGACCTGGATCAAAATCTACCGTATCGTTAAAATAACCTGTTGTATATACATTCCCTAAAGTATCTGTTGTTATAGAGAAGGTATAATCTAAATAAGTTCCTCCAAACGATTTCGCCCAAATCACATGACCACTAGGGTCTATTTTTTGGATAAAAACATCCGCAGAGCCATTGGAAATCAAATCTAGTGGAGCAGCTCCAAAACTAAAGTCTACCGTATCGTGAAAATACCCTGTAATTAATACATTGTTATCTTGATCTATTGTTAAGTCATTCCCTCTCTTGCTAGATGGAGCAGCGGCTGATTTCGCCCATAAAAAATCGCCATTACTATTTAGCTTTAGCACAAAATAATCCACTAAATTACTAGCAGGAAGTATTGTTGTACCTGGTCCTGGATCAAAATCTACCGCTCCCCTTACAAAACCTGTTAAATACACATCGCCTACTGCGTCAATTGCTATAGACAATCCTCTATCTGCATGGTTTCCTCCTATTGATTTTACCCAAATTAGGTTTCCAGAAGGGTCTAATTTTTGAATAAAAATATCACTGGTGTTTCCCAAAGCCGAAAGATTATGCACTCCTGCACTAGGATCAAAGTCTACTGTTCCACGAAAATAACCTACAGTGTACACATTTCCCAAAGTATCCATAGCAATCGAATTGCCTTTGTCATAGGAAGAACCTCCAAATTGGGCAACCCACTCTATATCTTGGGCATATAGATAATTTCCAGTAACTAATATGCATAAACTAAATATTAACCTAAGTATGTCTTTCATCATCTTTATTTTTATGGAATAAGGTTGTTCGATCAATCATTAATTAATAGGCATTATCACAAAACACAGTTCATGAAATGCTATGCCTACTAAAACATCTTTTTCTGATACTGTCTATTACAAACATACTATAATAGAATAGCAAGAACAACGACAAAAAATAAAAAATATTGGGATTTTATGGTAAGTTTTGTATTATTGTAACATGATACAAAGCCGACTCATTCAACTCTACTTAACGCTTAATAAAGCTGAACTAAGGCAGCTAAAACGCTGGATAAACTCTCCTATCCACAACCAAAACCAAGAAGTAGTTAAACTATTTGATTACCTGTCTAGTAGACGAAAAATAACCAAAGTTACTGTTCTAAAAAAACGGGTATTCAATGCTGTATATCCCAACGAACTATATCATGAAGCAAAACAAAATATACTAATGAGTTATGCTTTAAAATCTCTTAAAGAATTTATTGGCTATAATTTGTTGGTTTTAGAAGGATTTAATTTAAATAAGAGCACCATTGAAAGCCTAAAGAATCGGCAACTGGATCAAATGGCTACTCAAGAACTTCAAAAATTAAAAGCAACAAAAGCAAACAGTCCACTTAGTAATGCAGAAGAAACCTTACAGTATTTTCTATTAGAAAAAGAAGCTTTTGAGTTGGTCGGAACCCAACAAAGAACCATTCAAACTAATTTGCCAATATTATTTGAACACCTAACCGATTTTTATAGTATTGCAACCTTAAAATATGCTTGCATTGCAATGACGCATCGAAATGTTCGGCAACAAGAATATAGCATTCCTATGCTTGACAGCTTGCTAATTCACGCTCAAGAAAACAAGCATCCTATTGTACAATTATATTACAACGCCTACCAAGCACTCATACAGTTAGATAAAGAAGCTTACTTTCAAAAAGCAGAGCAGTTGTTTCTCGTCAACAATGATAAATTAAACGCTTCTGAAAAACGGGGAATGTTATTAATTTTAATTAATTATTGCATTAAACGAATCAACATGGATGCAAAGGCATACCAACTAAAGGTATTTGAATGGTATAAGTGGGGCTTAGAGCAAGGAGCCTTACTCTACCATAAAAAGCTCAGTCGCTTTACTTATTTAAACATTACTTCAGCAGGATTAAAATTAAAAGAATTTGATTGGGTTGCCCAATTTATAAAAAACTACGCCAACTATTTGCCGACAGCCTACAAAGCCAATTATGTTCATTACACAACTGCAAAATTATATTTTAATAAAAAGAAATATTATGAAGCCCAACAGCTATTGCAACAAATAGAATACGATGATATTTTTCTAAACTTAGATGCCAAAACTATGTTATTAGAAATTTATTACGAAGAAAAAAGCATTGATGCTTTAGAAGCTTTATTGGGCAGTTTTACACGTTATTTGCAACGCAATTCAATTATAGCTTATCACAAAAAAGTATATCAGAATATAATTTATTTAATCCAAAAGATGATTGACACCCCCTCTTATGACAAAAAAGCGCAGGAGCTTCTAAAAAAAGAAATCGAAACCTTAACTCCCTTAACAGAACGAGACTGGTTTTTAAAACAAATTGCAAAAATCACAACTGGATAAGCAATACTTATCCTTCATGTAAACAACAACTCCTAGTCCATCCCAAGTTTTTTTCATCAAAAATAAATATCTTTGAGACATCGATCCAATCATCAAAAGTAATAGCAAAAAAGCAATGGCAAAAAAAACAAAGTTTTACGTTATTTGGGAAGGAAATGAAACGGGTATTTTTAAAACCTGGAAAGAGTGTCAAAAACACATCAAAGGTTATGCTGGGGCTAAATACAAATCCTTTGCCTCTTTAAGAGAGGCTGAAGATGCTTTTGCAGGCAATTATTTTGATGCAATTACACCAACCAAAAAGAAAAAAATAGATCCGAGTCTAGCAGGTACTCCTACTTGGAAAAGCATCGCTGTTGATGCTGCCTGTAGTGGCAACCCTGGACTAATGGAATATCAAGGGGTAGACACTAGCACTGGAAAACGCTTATTTCACCTTGGTCCACTCCAACAAGGAACCAATAATATTGGAGAATTCTTGGCGCTGGTACATGGGCTAGCTTTTCTTCAACAACACAAGAGCAATTTGCCCATTTATACCGACTCTAAAATTGCTATGGGGTGGATCAAAGCCAAAAAATGCCGTACTAAAGTAGCCAAGACCAAAGCCAATGCGCCTATTTTTACCTTAATTGCTCGTGCTGAAAAATGGCTCAAAAATAATAGTTTTGAAACGGAAATCCTGAAATGGGAAACCAAAGCCTGGGGAGAAATTCCTGCAGATTTTGGTAGAAAATAAAGTTTATAGCATTTTATCCTTATTAATAGGATAAGTCACTATCTCAGTATTTAATTGTTTTTCCTTTTTTTTACTATCTTTGGCTTTTATTAACAAAGAATATCAAATTCTGTTTTTGGATAAACACAAAATGTAGTTTCGTCTGTTTAAAGAAATTTCCACATAAATTTATGATTGCTATACAAATCCAACTAAATCCAAATCTCTATCTTAGAGATCCTCAAGAAACAAAATTGGGCAAAAGAATTATTGAGCATAGCATAATTCTCATTGATGACCTTGGTTTTGAAAAATTTACGTTCAAAAAATTAGCAACACAAATTGACTCAACGGAAGCTTCTATTTACAGATACTTCAAAAACAAACACAAACTCCTCATTTATTTGGTATCTTGGTATTGGGAGTGGATGAAATTCCAGATTGATTTTAATACCATGAATATCGAGGATGTAGATAAACGACTCAAAATTGCACTTTCTGTTCTGGTAGAATCTTCTCAAAAAAACCCTGCAATCGGGTATGTTGATGAAAATTTACTCCACAGCATCGTTGTTGCTGAGTCCAGCAAGGCTTATCACACCAAATTGGTTGACAAGGAAAACAAAGATGGCTATTTTGCCAACTACAAGGTCCTTTGTGAATGTATTGCCAAAATTATTCTTGAAAAAAACCCTGCTTACCCTTATCCCAAAGCCCTTTCGTCAACACTCATTGAAATGGCGAACAATAATATTTATTTTGCGCAGCATTTGCCTGCTCTAACAGATGTTAAAATCAATCAAGGAGATTTAGAAGATATCAAGCGCTTATTAGAACACTTCGCTTTTTCTTCTATTGCTAATGTTCAGAATCATTGATTCTTTTAGCTATAAATCATATAGATAATGAGAATATTTTTAGCTTGTTTTTTTTTACTATTTTATATGTTCTGTTCCAATGCCCAAAGTGATGCCACTCGAACAGCATGGAATCAGGCTAAGGAACTTTGCAATAAAAATCTATATCTAGAGGCTAAACCTTATTTGCTTGCTGTTTATTCTGAAATGCCTCGCCCTCTTTGCTGCTATTGGCTAGCATTAGCTTATGATTTGGAAGAAAAAAGAGATTCTGCCATTTTTTATTATCAAACTTGCATCAAGAATAGCTCTAAACCACAATTGGCTGCTTGGGACAAATTAATTCGAGCTCATTTGCGTCAGTTAGATTTTGAAACAGCCTATGCGGTTGCTTGGGATGCCATGCAAAAATATCCAGGGAATCAGGTTTTGATAGAGGAATTTAAAGAGGTTTGTCTTTGGTCTTATTTTGTCAATCACCTTAAATTCAACTCCAAATACTTAAGCAGTACCCAACTTCATCCAGAGTATACCATAAAGACCATTACAGAACAGCAACTTATTATTAAAAACATTCTTAATGATAAAGGGCAAAATCTACATGTTGCTAATCGACAATATAAGGGCACTTACGAACTTTGGAAATGTAGCTATAATAATTCTAAAGCAACAATCGACATTAAGTTTAACTTAGAAGATCACGACATAGACCGCCAATTGGCCAAACAACACCTAGAAGCAAAAGAGGTTTATAACAACCAACAAAAACCTGTACATATACGCTTAGGAGCCCTGATTGCCTTGCTTCCCATTTCTGATAAACAAATGCTTGATTTATTGGCAGCCGATCTAGAAGCCATACGTTTCTGTGTTTGCACTGAGGTAAATACAACCACTTCTAAAAAAATTAAGAAATCTTGTTTAAAAGATCGTTCTGAAATGATAAGAGCTACCTGCGAAATCTTAGATGTATTTAAGTAACTAGGTAAACCAATACCAATACAGTAAACTCAACTGAATGGAAATAATGATATAAATAGGAATTTTAAAGTTCCATTTTTGTGTTTTGTGTCGCCAAATTTGCATTCCTAACAAAATACCCACACTTCCTCCCAATATTGCGGTTACAAAAAAATGCATTTCAGAAGTCCGCCAAGCCCCCTGTCCTGCTTGTCGTTTGTCCCAACCCATCCTAAGAAAGGTATATAACGATAAAATACCAACCCAAAGCCATATATAAAGTAGTTCTGTCATTTTTATACCATTAGAAGCTGTCTCTGTTTTTTGTTGAAAACAAGATCTAAAAATACTTTTTGCAATCCAAGATTCTTGCCTAAAAAATAAAAACATCTTCTAAAGATTGTTATCAACTTCGCAATTACTTAATCTTTTCTTGTGATAACTATTTTTCTGTAGATAGTCCTGTCAAATTTGCTAATTTGTATTAATTTTATCGATAGAACATAACTCTAACTAAATAAGCAAATCAATTATTACATGTTCATTAAAAAATATTACGATTTCAGTAATATTAATCGATTCTCTCCTTTTTTAAATAAAAAAAAGCAAGCATTAACGTGAAACACTTCGCAAATAACAAAAAAGTTCTACAACACAAATCAAAACAAAATCACCTCACAAAAAGAACTTTACAAATATAATAAAACACCATTCAACAAAGAAAAGCTTTTTTTTGTACTTGAATAAAATATAAACTCATTGCATATTTGTAGTATTCCAAAGCCCAATAAAATTAGAGCTAAAATTATTTAAAGCTTTTGGTTATCTAAGAAGGACTAAAACGTTTGCAGAAAAAAATACTTCAATTTATAAATAAGAATTCTATGTTTTTTCTAGGTTAATTATTTTTTGGTTTATAGAAACATTTATCTAATAATTATCTTTATTCACACCATTTCAAAATACATAGTAGAAACCTACATTACAATGACAAAAAATATCAGTTTACGAATCCTATATTTAACATTTGTCTCCTTCCTCTGGGTTGGACTTTGGTCCCCTATCCAAGCGCAAACCCTATCTGTAACCTCTAGTGTTGACAGCAATTGTACGCTAACAATTAGCCTATACGATAGCTTAAACAATATTACCAGCCTTAATCCTCCCTATCTTTTTTCTGTTGGAGGGCTTAACTTCAACAACAATTCTCTAGGGTCAGTTAGTTTTAATGCCTCCAGTTTAACCAATGGCATCCATGTCATTCAGGTACTTGATGGCAGCCAAAACACTTACAGTAATACCATTAATATAACTTGTGGAAAAGTAGCTAATGTAGCTACTTTTGTGCTGATTGATTCAACTTTTCAAACGCCATCTAGTTGCGATAGCTGCGACGGAGCTGCCTATGTAGAAGTTAGTAACCCCAATAGTTCGGCTTATACCTTCAATTGGAGTGATGGTGTCACAGGAATAGACAGTAGCAGACACCAAAGAACCAATCTCTGCCCTGGTATTTATACCGTAGTCGTAACGGATACCCTTTCTGGGCTCAGCAATTCTATTAGCCTTAATATAGGTTGTACAGGTGCTACTCCTCCTCAAGTAGCTTCTTGTTTTCAATCTTTGGATGTATATTTAGATAACAATGGTCTTGCGACAGTTTTTCCTCAAGATTTGAGCAATGCACCGATTGATTCTACTAAGACACAAGCCTATATTATTGATCAATTTAACAACTTTTCTAGTTCCTATCAATTCAACTGTCAAGATTTGGGCTATCATTATTTAACCTTGCTATTCATCGATTCAGCACAACAAATACCAGATACTTGCTCTGTTTTGATTCAAGTAATGGACAGTACAGGTACGTGTAATGGTTCTATTGGCAACACCAATGGGCTTCATGGCAATACAGCAGATGCTTCTAGTTGTAACACTTGTGATGGTTCCTATTCCTTTATATGGTTTGTAGATAGCCTCACTGCAATAGGACCTGCTACCGCCTACCTTTGGAGTGATGGTTCTACGCTTAGTACCAGAAACGATCTTTGCCCCAATCAAAACTACATGCTTTCAGTTAGTGATGGTACAGGGAATATCCACACCGCAACGGTCATAGTGGGTTGTCAAGGAACGGGCTGTATAGATTCCAATTCCATTGACTCAAGCTTGTTATGTCCCTCTGTTTATGCCCCTGTTTGTGGTTGCGATAGCGTTACTTACATCAATGCCTGTATAGCTGCTTATCAATATGGTGTCACATCTTGGACACAAGGTCCTTGTAGTTCAGGAAATATATCATTAGTAGTTACGACCAGTCCAAGTGCTAGCTGCGATTCGATTAGCTGTACTGGTACTGCCAATATAAACATAACAGGTGGTGTTCCTCCTTATACAACAACTTGGAGTGATACAACTATCTTAGGAACGTCTCCAACCAATCTCTGTGCGGGAAGTTATACCTTCACAGTAGACGATGCTGCGGGGAATAGTGTTAGTAGTATTATTGTAATTGGCATTGATGGCTGTGTTTGGCCAGGGGATGCAGATGACAACACAATTGCCAATAATTTTGACCTTCTTCCTATTGGTTTATACTATGGAGATACGGGACCTGCTAGAGCAGGAACAAGTAGCAATTGGGCACCTGTTACAGGACCAAACTGGTTGGCTTCACCTGCTTTGGGGCTTCCGAATAGAAAACACATTGATTGTAATGGAGATGGTAGTATAGATTCTTCAGATATATTACCAATTAGCCAAAATTATGGTCAATCTTATTTCCGTTCTGCTTCCAATTCTCTAATTGGACCAACTCCTTTCTTTGTACAAAACACAGTTGGGCAACCTGGTGATACGCTTGTTGCTCCCATTATATTGGGAGATGTAACGGATTCACTTGATAATGCTTATGGAGTTGCCTTTACCATAAATTATAACCCAGATTATATAGATGCTAGTTCAGTAGCTTCAAGCTTTAACAACTCTTGGTTGGGAAATAATTTAATTAGTATATCTAAAAACTTTGATCGTACAGGGCGACTGGAAGTAGCACTTTCTAGAACGGATAAAACTCCAGCACATGGTTTTGGTGCACTAGGAACAGTTTCTTTTACCATCAAAGATGATGTTTTCATAGGTAGAATTGTTAATACCGACACGGTGCTTACTTCATTTACGATTTCAAATGTTCGATTAATTACGCATTACAATACTGAAGTAGGAACAAATCCTCAAACGGGAACCGTTTCTGTAAGTCGTCCACTGAGCATTACAAAACTAAGCAACAACTTAGATATTCGCCTATATCCTAATCCTACAGATGGGTTACTAAACATAAGAAGTAAGCAGGCAAAAATCTCAACCATCCGCTTATTTACAGCAACAGGACAACTGATTGAGACTATTCAGAGTGATGATTTTTATGAAAATTCGATCTCTACAGAACAACTTGCTGTTGGTGTTTATTTCTTGTCTATACAAACGGATCGAGGAGTTTATAACAACAGGATTCAAGTTATTCGCTAAACGATAAGTAATTGATTTTAAAATTTGAAGATGGGTAACATCTTCAAATTTTAAAATCTTTAACGCAAAAAATTCTATTGTTTAATAAAACGTTTGGTAGAAACGCCTTGGGCTGTTTCAGCTGTAATAAAATATACTCCCATCGACAAGTTACTCACATCTACAGTATGAATTTCTGCACTTACTTGTTTGCTCTTATTTAAATACACTACTCGTCCTGATACATCAGTAATAATATATTGAACATCTACAAGACCATCAAATTCTACCTCTATATTCAAATGATTATTAGCTGGATTAGGATAAATACTTAGTACGGCATTATCCGCTTCCAAAATGGTTGACCATCCAGAATACAAAGGAGACGCACTCAAATGCACCCCAATAGAAGGTACCTCATCAAATCCTGTAAAACCAGAAAACCAATGATCTGTTCCTCCTACGTCTATCCGTCTCATTGCAGAAGGAGAAACGGGAACAGCACTGGTTCTAGTTCCAATGTTCATTGCATAATTAAGTCGATCCACCCCATGAATAATCACATCATTATAACCAAAAGTTGCGGGTCCCCCTGATAAAGACGGTTGATTTAAAATAGAAATGTAATAGAAGCCTCCATCTACAAATGGCTGCATAGTACCACCCGTAGAAGCATCTACAAAATTACGGAAGGTAGCCAAGCCATAACTTCCATTGGCAACAGTTGTCCCCAGACCTGTCAAGGTAAGTGGTGCAATCCCTACTTGTGTTAATTCATCACCTACTACTGCTCCGTTGGCTGCCCCTCCATTAGATCCATCTACATAGTGATAAACATTGGCAAATAAGGTCTGACTTGCATTTCCAGAAAAATTACTAGGCACATAATAACGAAAATCAATTGAATCAATTCCGATTGAATCGGTCATCCCCTTGGGAAAATAGAAAACAGACCCATACTCAAAAGCTGAATGTGGAGAGCCGCCTGGAAAGATAGAACTTCGAGCATATACCCTACCGTCTGAGCTAGAAACTCTAGCTTTAGAAATGTAATGCGAAGTCGTCCCATTAGCATCATCTGTTATAAAAAAGGTATGTTTAATGGTGTCATTTTCTGGGGAGCCATCTATATTGTTATGCTCTACCCAATAAGTAACATCATAACGCCCAACACCATGGGTCATAATAAAATTAATATCTCGTAGGTAATCGACCAAACCAATCCCCTCATTATCATTTGCAGGAATAGAATCGGTAACAGCTACAATTGTATCCAGATATACCCCTGTAGTCTGTGCCCCAGTCGTTGGGTGTGTATAATCAATTGAACATTTCAGTCTTGGAGCATCTCCAGGCAAAATATCTTTCCAGCCATTATTCACTACTTTTGCTCCCCAAAGCCATTCATTTAAATTGGTAGCATCCAAATTGACCAGTGGATTATGGGCATTATTCCCTATTCTCACCATATTTCCAACACTAAAATAAGTCGATCCTCCTGCATCTGGAAGCCCAATGGCAATATCGTACTCTGGTGCCATCTCAATTGTAATATCATCAATCATAGCATAATAGTACCGTCCATCAAATGTAAATTTAAGACGACACTGTGTCAAGTTTGCAATTCCAGCAGTAGCATTGGGAAACATTGCGGTAACCATTCCCTGTATAGACGAACTAGATCCTGTGGGCTGAAGCGTTTTGATGTCCAATGTAGTTGCCCAAGACACTCCATCATCAACAGAGATAGAAATGGATAAGTCGGCTGAACTTTTTAATCTATTGTAAGAATAGAAACGCACCAATAGAGCAGAATCTGTCGCTCCTGACAAATCAATCCTAGGTGAAATCAATTCGCCCTTGTGGTAAGCTGGCGAGGTTCCCGTTCCTCCTGCTCCTGCAACGCCTCCATCATCCAAAAAATTAGAATCAAAAATAGCCAGACCATTCGCCTGTGTTGGAGAATTAGCGACAGACATACTGCCTGCGTATCCTCCTTGCGACAACCCTGTTAAGCTTCTTGTCCAAAATGCATTTCCAGGGGTAACGGCTCCACTGCTTTCATTGATTGATAATGCTGTCCATTGGGTAGCTGAATAGTTACTAGATGAAGTCGATTGCACAAAATTGGTTTGGAATTCGGCTTCTGCTTGACCACTTGCAGCCCCTACGCCCCACAATTTTGTTTGTGCATTTAAAGTTTGAGTTGACCATAAAAAACCTAAGAGCAATGCTGTACATTGCAACAATACTTGTTTTTTCATAATAATAAAATTTGCACTGTTATCGCTCTGCAATTCCGTTGCATCTAACTGAAGTTGTTTAAGAATAGCCTTAAATCACTAATGAAAGCTAATTTCTAGCTACTCTGCGTTAAAAATTTGCTCCATAGCGCTGCTATGAAGAAACCACGAAGTAGCAGCGAAGCTAATTTTTGCCTTGTTTATCTAAAAATTAGTACTCATTATTAACAAAACTCCATTTTTAAACAACTTCACTAACAATCATAAAAACACAAAATATTTTTTGGCTTAGCTTTTTAAAACAAAACCACAGAGTCTTAACTTTAATAAAATGGTTTTATAAATGAGATCTTTTTTGACTTGTTTTTATAAATTTACAATAGTATATCAAAAAATGCTAACATATTCTTAATATTCTCAATACTCAATTGATTTAAAACTAATTATCTATTCACCAGTTAACACTTAAACAGATTTGCCCATTATTTATTCAAACCGCTTTGAATTCACCATAACTTCCAAAAGTAGTTGGATCTTTTTTACCAAACAATCGTTTGATTAAACTAAATTATTTATATTGTTGCATCAATCAATTTTTAACTTTAAGTTATGACTCACGAAAAATATCCACATCTCTTAGCTCCATTGGATTTAGGATTTACAACATTAAAGAATAGAGTTCTAATGGGCTCTATGCATACAGGTCTAGAAGAAGGTGACCCCAAAATACTCGCTGCTTATTTTGCAGAGCGTGCTAGAGGTCAAGTTGGTCTTATTGTTACAGGTGGGATTTCTCCTAATAGAGCGGGAGTTGTTAAACCTTTTGCTGCTCAGTTGACTAAAAAATCACAAATAGCCAAACATAAGGTGGTTACGGATGCTGTTCACAAAGAAGGGGGTAAAATTTGCATGCAGATTTTACATGCAGGTCGCTACGCCTATGTGCCCTATTGTGTATCTCCGTCAGCGAGCAAGTCGCCTATTTCTATGTTTAAGGCCTGGAAGTTGCCCAGTTTTATGATTAATTGGACGATTAACGATTATGCCAACTCTGCTTATCTAGCCCAGCAAGCAGGTTATGATGGAGTTGAAATTATGGGGTCAGAAGGTTATTTAATCAATCAATTTATTGCTGCTCGAACCAATAAACGAACCGATAAATGGGGAGGCAGCTATGAAAATCGCATCCGTTTTGCCTTAGAAATTGTACGAAAAACAAGAGCTCGTGTAGGCAAGAACTTCATTATTATTTTCCGTTTATCTATGCTTGATTTGGTGGAAGGTGGATCAACTTGGGATGAGATTGTGCAGTTGGCAAAAGAACTGGAAAAAGCTGGTGTTACAATCATTAATACAGGCATTGGTTGGCATGAAGCACGAGTCCCCACTATATCTACTAGGGTCCCCAGAGCAGCTTTTGCTTGGGTTACCGAAAAAATGAAAGGGGAAGTAAGTATTCCTCTAATTGCAACCAACAGAATCAATATGCCTCAGGTAGCCGAGAAAATCTTGGAAGAAGGTAAAGCGGACATGGTTTCTATGGCTCGTCCATTTTTGGCAGATCCCGAATTGGTTCTCAAAGCAATGGAAGGGCGTGAGGATGAAATCAATACTTGCATTGCCTGTAATCAAGCTTGCTTAGATCATGTTTTTGAGCAAAAGAAAGTTTCTTGTTTGGTGAATCCTCGTGCTGGACATGAAACAGAATTAAATTATCTCCCTACTCAAAATAAAAAACGAATTGCTGTGGTTGGTGCTGGCCCTGCGGGGCTTTCTGCTGCTACCATTGCCGCTCGCCGTGGACATGAGGTCACTTTATTTGATGCTAGTCATGAAATTGGTGGACAATTTAACATGGCCAAACAAGTTCCAGGAAAAGAAGAGTTCTATGAAACGATTCGATATTTTAAACGGCAAATTGAATTGACAGGCGTTCAGCTCCTATTAAATACCAAAGTAGCCGCCAATGACTTAATAGGAAAATTTGATGAAGTAATTTTAGCTACGGGTATTCTTCC
This sequence comes from Aureispira anguillae, assembly GCF_026000115.1. Taxonomy (GTDB): domain Bacteria; phylum Bacteroidota; class Bacteroidia; order Chitinophagales; family Saprospiraceae; genus Aureispira; species Aureispira anguillae. Next base: position 2,140,359 of record NZ_AP026867.1, on the reverse strand, counting down.
AAGGGTCATTAACCTAGAAGGCGAGGATCATCCTAAGGCACTAACTTATATAGAAGTATTAAGAGACAAAAAAGCGGTAGGAAAAAGAGTTGCCATTATTGGAGCAGGTGGAATTGGCTTTGACGTAGCAGAATATCTTTCTCATGAAGGCGTTTCTTCTAGTGTCGATATTCCTGCTTATATGGAAGAATGGGGCGTTGACATGGCCATAAAGAACCGTGCAGGCTTATTAGAGCAACCTAAGTTACACCCTTCTCCTAGAGAAATCTATTTACTGCAACGCAAGAAAACCAAAGTTGGAGGAGGATTGGGTAAAACAACAGGGTTTGGTCATAGAGCAAGTCTCAAAAAGAAAAAAGTAACCATGCTCAATGGGATTAGTTATCACAAAATTGACGATCAAGGTCTGCATCTAAGTATTGATGATAAGCCTCAAATTTTAGAGGTTGACCACGTTATTATCTGTGCAGGGCAAGTTCCTCTAAGAGCCCTACAACAACCTTTGTTGGATGCAGGAGTTACCGTTCATTTAATTGGCGGAGCAGATGTTGCTTCTGAATTAGATGCCAAAAGAGCCATCAATCAAGGTGCTCGTTTAGCGGCCCAGATTTAATAATGCTTGATAAATTCAAAAAAAAACAGTTTACAGCATTGAGCTGTAAACTGTTTTTTTTGGTATTACAATATATGTAATAAAACGAAGCTTATTTTGCTTTGTTTTTGATTTCCTGAACTTCAAGACGGATATTTTGAGCAAGCGTTTTCAATTCTTGCATACCTTTACGTACACGAGTACCAGCTGCATTGTTGTTATCATTATAGAATTTTCCAAAGTCAGCTTCCAAAGCATCTACGATACCTTTTAATTCATTAAATTTGTCCATTACAGTTTCTTTGTTTTTTTTGTAATATAGTGATATTACAAAGGTGTTTTTAATAAAAATCCTTTTCGGAGGAAAGCAAATGTACAATAACATCTAAAATATCCAAAGCACACACACTTTTTTTTAAAAAAATTGCCTTAAAAGTCCATTTTTAGGGCATTAGAGGGTAAAAAACGGTTATAAGGTCTCTATTATTCAGCCATTTTAAAGGATTATAAATAGAACATTATACTTTGTTTTTATTTTAATTTATCTAATACTGTTATTGTTTTTTCCAACATTTTTTCTGTAAAATTTAGATGCGTTACCAAACGTATTTGCTGTGGGCCAAAAGCAACGGTTTTGATCTGTTCTTGATTGAGTTGCTCTATAATAGCAGTATGCGACAGGTGGTCTTGTACTTCAAAAACTACAATATTGGTATATACTGGCAACACTCGCTTGACATAAGAACAATTCTCTAAGGTATTGCCTAGTATTTTTGCCTTGGCATGATCCTCTTTCAACCGTTCAATGTTATTTTTTAAGGCAAATGTACCAGCAGCAGCTAAAATACCTGCCTGCCTCATTCCACCACCAAACAATTTCCGAATCCGTCTAGCCTTCTTTATAGCCCTTTGACTCCCCAATAAAACGGAACCCACAGGAGCCCCCAAGCCCTTCGATAAACAGACTGAAATGGTATCAAATTGCGCTCCCAAATCTTTTGCCCCATAATCTGCTTCTACAATGGCGTTAAAAACCCTTGCCCCATCCAAATGCAATTTTAGCCCTCTATTCTTGCATAAAGTGCTTATTTTTTTGATTTCTTCCAAGTCATAAATTGAACCACCTCCTTTATTGCAAGTATTTTCCAAACTTACGACCTGTGTTTCGGGAAAATGAGGATCATCTGGCTGTATTGCGGCTTCAATTTGTTCGGCACTCAAACGCCCCTTATCACCAGCCAATAAGTGGCTTGCTAAACCAGCATTAAAACCAATCCCTCCACCTTCATATTTATAGATATGAGCTAATTGGTCACAAATAATTTCGCCAGGTGCATTGCTATTAATTTTGATGGCAATTTGGTTTGTCATCGTCCCTGAGGGGCAATATACAGCAGCCTCCATTCCAAATAAAGCAGCCGAAAAGCGCTCTAACTCATTAACAGAAGGATCATCCCCAAAGACATCATCTCCCAAGGGAGCTTCAAACATAGCCGTTTTCATAGCTAGTGTTGGTTGTGTAACCGTATCGCTTCGTAAATCTACAATCATTTGTTTTTCTATTTAAGTTTTTATTTTTGCCAGACAGCGAGCATAAAACTAAAAAATAATTCCTATGATTCTTGCGTCCTCTTTCTCTACTTTATAAAAAATAAAATTCTAAACAACCAAGAAACCTACAAATTGTTCTATTTCCTCGTTTTGTTTATAAAAAACTCATATAATAATCTAATTATTGGGGTTCTTTGACAAATCGTGTGGTAAACACTAAAAAAGGATAAGCTTTTAACTACTTTTAGCTTCGCTGCTACTACGTGGTTTTAGAAGAAAGTTATAGGTGGTAAGTCGTATGCTTAGTTCCTGTAAATACAGGACATACGACTTACCACCTATAACTTATAACAAGAATAGTAATAAGCAGGCAAGGTAGTTTACGATTCCACACCATTTGTCAAAGAACCATTATTTGTTTAACTTCGTAAGCTTACGCTTGAACCTTTTTTATCCTTATCAGAAAACAAAAGATGGGTTTCTTCAAAAAAATATTTAATAAATTTAGAACCAATAAAGAGGCAACGAGCCTCCCTGCTACCCTTGAGTTAATCCCTGGAGAACTATGGGTATCTGTTGCTGTACATGAACTTCCCGTTACCTTTGACAATCAAAATAAGAAAGCGCTATCTTTTACAACAAGAGGCTTAGAAAGTCAGGGGCAACAAGAGTTGTTTTTTGTATTAAAAACCAATCGCACCAATCTTGATGAAGTTCCTCAAGAGCCCCTCTATTTTTTTCAACAAGTTTATAAAGTAGCACAACAAGGGCATCTTGCCAAAGAAGGTAGTATTACACAGTTTGGCGAAAACGATTTGTGGGGATGGAAAGGAATTGTTTATGCTAAAGCTCCTGCTCATCTACAAGGAATTTTACCCAAACAATGCCTAAATATGGTTTTGTTAAGTTTAGAGGAGGTTCAAGCCGTTCAAGAATTTGGATATACTCGCATTCTATCCATGTTAGGGAAGCAAGCACGCTATTATCCCTTTCCTTATTGGACAGATCATTATAGAGAAAACTTATTAATTCAGGAACTTAACAAAAGTCTTTTAAAAAGCCTTCGGCGAATGGTTTTTCCTGAAGCCTCTGTAACCCTAATTAATAATCAACACATTTACCTAACCATCAATTATACTGCTCAACTCAACCTAGCACATGAAACGTTCCCCAGTTCTATTCCCTTGGCATTTTTGCCCAGTTTGGATTCCAAAGCAGATGCTTGCTTAACCTGGTCTTTTCAACCCAATGCTCCAGAAGCCATCACGCCACCCAATAGCCAAGGAAACACAATGGGAGGCTGTATGCTTTTAATTATTGGTCAACAAAAAGAAAATAAGGCTAGAATACTAGAAGATGGTTTTGCATTGTTGTTAAACAATGACGAATGGAAACAATTTTGGAAGGCCATCCAAAACAAACAAAATTATAAACTACAAACCGCTAAAGACTTTTTAGATTTTTCATTACTTTGGCGGTAATTTTAATTACCATCTTTTAGACCTATTCATCCTGATTTCTTATCTATGAAAATTTTATCCATTAATATTGGTCAGCCCGAAACGGTTCAATGGAAAGGCAAAAGTATTCGAACTAGCATTTTCAAATCTCCTGTAAAAGGCCCTAAAAGGGTTTCTTCTTTGAATATTGAAGGAGATGGGCAAGCTGATCTTCGTTTTCATGGCGGTGTCAACAAAGCTATTTATAGCTATGACTCTAGTTATTATACTGCTTGGAAAACAACTCTTCCAACGGTGGATTGGTCAGCAGGTATGTTTGGAGAAAATT